>SBGU01000014.1 GCA_006226495.1 Alphaproteobacteria bacterium | reverse complement strand
GTCGAAGAAGCTGAGCAAATTCCTGACCGCCGAAGTCAAGGCCGCCTTCTATAACGCCGACAGCTTCGCAACCGACACAAGCAAACTCTGGCTCAGCCTGAGCGCAAAATTCTAGGCCTCCCCTCACAGGGCCTGGACGGCCAGGGTACGACGATCCTACCCATCGCACCCTGGCACCGCTTTTGCCATACTGGTGCCGGACCAAATGAAAGGATAACCGCCATGGCACGCACACGATATCAGGGGCCGGCGTTCCTGAGCCACGGTTTCCGCCCGTTTTTCCTGGGCGCGGGCCTGGCCGGGTTGTTTCTGGTGCCCGCCTGGCTGCATCTTTTTGTCACCGGGGCCGACCTTCCCGGCCACCTGAGCACGCTCGACTGGCATCGTCACGAGATGATATTCGGCTATCTGGGCGCCGTGGTCACCGGCTTCCTTCTGACCGCCATTCCGAACTGGACCGGACGGCTGCCGATTTCGGGCCGCCCGCTGCTTTGCCTGTTTCTTTTGTGGCTGGCGGGGCGGCTGGTCCTCTTTGCCCCTGTGCCGCTCCTGTGGGCGGCGGGCATCGACAGCCTGTTCCCCGTGCTTGTTGCCGCCGTCGCCGCCCGCGAGGTCATCAGCGGGCGCAACTGGCGCAACCTGCCGGTTTGCCTGATGGCAGGCCTGTTTGCCGTCGGCAATATCGCTTTTCATGCCGGCCTGCTGACCGGCCATGGGACAGACACGGCGGTGCGCCTTTCACTTGCTGTCCTGACCATGCTGATTGCCTTTGTCGGCGGGCGCATTGTGCCCAGCTTCACCACCAACTGGCTGATCAAAAACGGTTCGGCGGTGCGCCCCACGCCCTTCGGGGCCTATGACAAACTGGTACTGGCCGTCACCGCCGTCGCGCTGGTTGTCTGGTCGGGCTGGCCCGACACCGTGCCCACGGCGTGGCTTCTGATGGCCGCTGCGGTCCTGCACCTGATCCGGCTTGGGCGCTGGGGCGGGCTGGCCGCCCGGGACAACATGCTGGTCCTTGTGCTGCATGTTGCCTATCTGTGGCTGCCGGTCGGGCTGGCCCTGCTGGCAACCGCCAATTTTGTGCCAGGTCTTGTGCCCGGTCAAAGCGCCGGGCTGCATGCGCTGACCGCCGGATTGATGGGCATGATGACCCTTGCGGTCATGACCCGCGCGACACTGGGCCATACCGGGCGCGACCTGGCAGCCGGCCTGTCGGGCAGCCTCCTTTATGCCAGCCTGTTTGTGGCGGCAGCCTGCCGGGTTGCGGCACCGCTGACCGACCATTACCAGCCGCTTCTGATGGCATCCGGCCTGTTATGGTGCGTCGCGTTCCTGATATTCATTGCCCGTTTCGGCCGCATGATGCTGCTGCCGCGCGCCGGCGCCTGAACGCTCAGGCCGCCGGCACCGCGGCTTCCAGCCCGGCTTTGCCATGGTAAAAACCATTGGCGAACCGGGCGCCCGGTACCAGCCCGGCCAGCCGATGCAGGGCTTCGGCACCGTCGATCCAGCCGGCAAGCCGCGCCCGGTAAAGATCGGCGACCTTGACCATGTTGCAACTGTGGGGGGACAGGCGGAACCCGCGAATGCCGATGCCGACAAGCTCGGGCATTTCCTGCACAAGCGCCAGATAATGGTGCGACAGGGTCTGCAGCCCGTTGATGGCCAGAAAGGCCTGTCCGTCCAGTGTGTCGACCTCCAGGCCGTCCCGGTCCTGTTCGCAGACATACTGGCAACTGTTTTTGGCCAGTTTGTGGGCCCTGGCATGGAAACAGCGGGCCGAAATCGCCAGCGGCACACGACCGAACACCTGCACTTCCAGCCGGGAGGTGGCGACACCCGCCAGCGCCTTCAGGCTTGTGGCCGGCAATTCGGCGTTCAGGCTGACCCGCACCGCGCCCTCGGCCTCGAAGAAGCGGAGCGTGCCTTCATTATAGACATTCACGGACGGTGCAACCGCGAACGCCCGGCCCATCAGCTTGCCGCACGCCGCCATGTCACCCGCTTCAATCAGATAGTCCTCTGCCATCGCGACCATATCGTCGATCGCCGCCATATCCTTGCCGTCCATGGCCAGTTGCAGGCTGGTCAGGATCACCTGTTTGCCGGCCGCCTTCAGACGGTCGAGAATGGCTTCATAAAAAGGGGTCAGGAACGGCCGGCGCTTGGCGCACACTGCTTCGCCGAAATAGACCACATCGATGTCGGCCTCGTCCGCGATCCGGAAATAGAAATCGCGCACCTGATCGGCCGGCCAGTTGAACAATAAGGGACCGAGGGAGAGGTCGGGTTTCATCACATCCATTTTTTTGCGTAGGCTCCTGTCGTGTTTTGCTGGCCTTCGGAAAGCCCGGCCAGGTCAAGGCGCGCGCGCCCGCCGGCGGCTGCCGTGTCGACCGCACGCCGAAATTCCTCGACCACCTTTTTCACATAGGCTTTGCCGCGCTGCCGGCCTTCGATCTTCAGGGCGGTCACGCCCGCCCTGGCAAGATCGGGCAGAATGGTGGAAATATCGAGACTCGTGGGTTCCTCGAACAGGTATCCGGTGTCGCTGCCGGCCTTGAAGCGTCCCTTGCAGAGGGTTGGATATCCTGCCTGTTCCGTTTGTCCGAACCGGTTGATGGTGAACCCGGCCAGCCGGCTCGTGAGCCCGTCACCGTCATCGACATAACTGACATGGCTGGCGGGCGAACAGACACCATTCCGGTTGGGTGATTTACCGGTGACATAAGACGACAGGGTACAGCGGCCTTCTGCCATCGGACACATGCCGCCGAAGGCAAAAACCTCGGTTTCGACCTCGATCTCGCGGTTCAGTTTGGCAATCTCCGGCACGGTCAGCACCCGTGGCAGCACGACACGCTTCACGCCGAAGCGGTGGCTGTAAAGATTGATCGCCTCGGCATTCGACGCCGACGCCTGCACAGACAGATGCAGCCTGAGGTCGGGATAGGTGTCGCGCGCATGCGCCAGAAGGCCGATGTCGGCCAGGATCAGCGCATCGACACCCAGGTCGCTGGCCGACCGTATCGCCGCGCGCCAGGGCGCATCGTCGCCCGCCCTGGCATAGGTATTGACGGCCAGAAACACCATCGCGCCCCGCGCATGGGCATAGTCGAGCGCTTCGGCCAGTTCATCGCGGGAAAAGTTGAGTCCGGGGAAATTGCGGGCGTTGGTCTCGTCCCGAAACCCCATGTAAACCGCATCGGCGCCGGCATCGACCGCGACCCTGAGAGCCGCCGGTGTGCCGGCCGGACAAACGAGTTCCAGTGCTTTCATAAGGTTGGCCTCCGGCTCGCACGCGCCTGCGGCTGCGTGAGGCGGCGCCAGAGCCGCAGGCCACCATCGGCCATCCGGTCGGCGACCGGGGACAGCGGCCCCAAAAGCGAAAGCACTTCCTGCCTCAGGTCGATATCTTCGCTGTCGATGGCATTCCTGAGTGTCAGGAGCGCTTCTGTGTCGCCTTCAATATGTAAATTGCGGGCAAAAAACAGGGCGTCACCATCCAGCTTGCCTTCCAGCATCTGGATGAGAAGCGGCAGCGGGCCCCGGATACGAATATCGGCGCTGTGTCCGGTATCACGGCTGGCGGCGGCGGTTACCGCGCGGGCCTCGATCCCGATCAGGAAGGTAACACCCAGGCCATCCGGCACAACAAGGAAGCGGCGTCCCGCAATCGGCGCCAGGCGGTCGATGACAGCCGGATGCCGATGCCCGAGCCGGCGCATGGCAAAACCGAGGGCATGATTGAGGGGCCCGAGCGGCAATAGCCGCGCCAGCATGCCGACGGCCGCGGCGGGTGTGAGCGCCGCTCCAGAATTTCCTGTCATACGATCCTCCTTGGCAGATGGATGGACCGTAACGGGTAATGAATGCTGTCGGCTTGATATCGATCAAGTTGGCAAATTCTGTGCCCCTAAAGGCGCGATAACCCCGGAGCAGAACACAGGTTTGGCCGCCGGACCCCGCGCCGCCGGACCCTGGATCAGGGGTACATCCCTGTCTTCCATTGCGCGAAACCATGGTGCCCGCCGCACCATGCTTCAGGGGGCGCCTTTGGGGAAGAAGTGTCGGTAGTGCGATGCAACAGCCGCAACACAGGGCGGCTTGGCCTGCAGGTCCGGCAGCTTTCTTCCCCATCGGGGCCGTCAGGCTGAAGCCTAGAATTTTGCGTTCAGGGTGAGCCAGAGTTTGCTTGTGTCGGTTGCGAAGCTGTCGGCGTTATAGAAGGCGGCCTTGACTTCGGCGGTCAGGAATTTGCTCAGCTTCTTCGAC
>SBGU01000040.1 GCA_006226495.1 Alphaproteobacteria bacterium | reverse complement strand
TTGCCATTGAGGCTGTTGTTATAGGTCGTCTTGCCGACAACCGCGATATGCTCGGCCTCGATGAAGCCCGAGAAACCCTTGTAGGTCGCCGTCTCATAATGAAGTTTGGTGAGCAAGGTCGAAGCCGTCGCATTTTCCGCAAGGCCGTCCTGGTCCACCAGTTCAAGCCGGTAGCGGAAATCAAGCCCCGCAGCGCCTTTCGTGAAAAAATCGGCAGCGTTGTCCACCGTTTCGGCAAGGGCCGGCATCGAAACCATAAGCGCCAATACACTGGCGGCACAGATGAGGGGGCTTTTTGTCATGATTCTGCTCCTTAAAAGCCGTCTATGCACCGGTTTTAGCCGCCCCGGGCGGAACAGCACCTGATCCAGATCAAGCCAATGATTCATTTAAGGAAAATCAGAAAAATACAGCAGCCTGTTGCAGGCATGTCACAGCGGTTTGAACCGGCCTTCCTCAGGCCGGTAGGACCGGAGTTCGCCGCTGTCGACATGGAAATACCAGGCATGCAGGCTGAGCGTGCCGGCCTCGATCGCCTGCCGCACCCAGGGGTAACCCGCCAGGTAGCGGATCGACACCAGAACGCCTTCCATTTCGGCCAGGCGCAGCTTGTCATCCTGTGAGGTGGAGGCATCACAACAGGCACACACGATATCCTTCGCCGGCTGCAGGATGGAAACCCAGTCGGCGATATAGTCGTCTTCGCCGGCGTCGAAGCGCTGGCCGGCATCGTCGGTCATCAGGGCCCGGATGCCGCCGCAGCCGGAATGGCCGAGCACGATGATATGTTCGACCTTCAGATGGTTCACCGCGAACTGGATCGCGGCACCCAGGGACTTGTGGTGGGATTTGCCCTTCTCGTAGGGCGGCACGATATTGGCAACATTGTTGACGACAAAGATTTCGCCAAGACCGGCGTGGGTCAGGATCGCCGGGTTCACCCGGCTGTCGCTGCAGCCGATGATCAGGGTGCGGGGGTTCTGGCCTTTCGAGGCCCACGCGCGGTAGGCCTCGAACCT
Organism: Alphaproteobacteria bacterium; assembly: GCA_006226495.1. Lineage (GTDB taxonomy): Bacteria > Pseudomonadota > Alphaproteobacteria > Sphingomonadales > Kordiimonadaceae > Kordiimonas. The sequence continues at coordinate 79,569 of SBGU01000040.1, read as the reverse complement.
TTTGTCCAGATATTCACGCCGGAAGGTCCGGTAGCCTTCGATCAGGTCTTCATAGGCATCGGACATGCCTGCCTCCTTCAGTGCCGGACACCCTTACAGGGATGCGGCCAGATCAAAGCCCGCCACTCGTGCCTTATGAGCGAGATCCAGCAGGTAAGACTGAATTCCATGGCGGATGCTCCTTGTCTGCAGATAATCCCTGATGCGGTTTTCGACCGCTTCGAACGGCTGCGGCAGTTTGCTGCCCCTGGCGGCGGGAAAACGTTCGATATTCTGCTCATAATAGCGGCGGCAGACATCGGTGCCGGCTTCCGGCGCCGTGACTTCCTGTTCCAGAAGCTTCTGGATCGCGGTATCGAGCTTTTCGCCCGTATCGCCTTCTGCCAGCAGGCCCTTGTCCACGGCTTCCTGCCGCAGGAGCTCGCGGATCAGCAGCGCCCGGGCGGCGTCGTCGCGGGCCTGTTCCCGTGTTGCCGCAGGATGATACTGCATCTCGCGGAACACGGCGTCGTCGGTGATTTCAACCTTGTTGACAAAAATTGGCATGATCAGGCCCTCCGACGCACGATCTGGTAGCCGGACCGGAACAGATATTTGACCGGGGCCGACAGGATGTGCACGAGACGGGTGAACGGGAACAGCAGGAAGATGGTGAGCCCGAGCACGATATGCAGCTTGAACACGATAGGTTCATGGAGCACAAAATCGGCGGCGCCCGTGCGGAAAGTCACGATATGCTGGGCCCAGTTGGCAAGCGCGATCATCGAGCTGCCGTCCGAATGCTGGGCAGAAAACGGGATCGTGGCAAGGCCCAGGATCAGTTGCACATAAAGCACCAGCAGGATCATGATATCGGCGGGCCGGCTGGTCGCCCGGATGCGCGGATCGAAAAGCCGGCGCAGGATCAGCACGGTCATGCCGATGAAGCAGAAGCTGCCGAAGATGCCGCCGGCGATCATGGCCAGCTTCTGTTTGGCGGCTGCGGTCATCACCAGGTGATAGACCGGCTCCGGCGTCAGGAGCCCGACCAGATGCCCGAAGAACAGAAGGATGATGCCGACATGGAACAGGTTGCTGCCCAAACGCATGCCCTTGTTCCTGAGAAGCTGGCTTGAGCCGGCTTTCCAGCTATAGGGGTTCTGATCGTAGCGCAGGATCGACCCCATCACCATCACCACAATGGCGAGGTAGGGATAGATGCCGAAGAAAAAATCGTTGAGATAGCTTGCCATGGAACCCTCCTATGCCTGGCCGGTGGCGCCGGGGGCCGGTGCGTGACGTGTCGCCTGCGGGCAGACCCCGCACGCGGCGGCTGTGCCGGTGCCGTCGAAAGCCGGGGTTTCTTCCCAGGCCTTGTCGAGCGCCTCGAAACTGGTGTCTTCCACTTCCTCCGCCGCCTGTTCGACATAACGCGGATCGACCTTGGCGTCCGTCAGCCCTTCAAGGGCCGCGAACACATGGGCATAGCCGCTGTCCTTCGCTTTCAGTTTGGCGCCGACGGCGGCAAGGATATGCACGGTTTCGCCCAGGAGTTCCTGGGCTTCGGCGACCGGCACCTGGCTCAGGAACTCAAGGAACAGCGGCAGATAGTCCGGCAGTTCCCGGGCCGACAGGGTGAAGCCGTGGCGCCTGTACAGGTCCATCAGGTCGACCATCGCCTGGCCCCGGTCCCGGCTTTCGCCATGCACATGTTCGAACAGATACAGGGAATGGGCGCGACTGCGGTCAAACAGCCCGACATAGTCTTCCTGCACCTTCACAAGTGCACGGCGCGACAGGCTGTCAAGAAACGCGAACAGCGGTCGCCGGACCCGCGCGGGCACCAGGCCCTCCTGGTCCAGGGCAACCTTGATTTCATCCATATGGGCCTGCAACTCGGCCGACGGATAGCTGAGCAGAAGGCCCAGAAGCTTGAAGGTCTTCATCATGTCCTCCTCATATCGCCGGCCTTGCCGGACATGGTGTTCTTGTGGGTCGGGCCGCCGAACAGGCCCCCCGAACGCGCCGAACCGGAACAGCCGTTGCCGAAGCTGAAACCGCACGCCGAGCGGCTTTCGAAGGCGATTTCATTGTCGAACGGCGTTTTGCCGGCATATTCGCGATGGTTGGTCGGGATGACGAACCGGTCGTCATAGTCCGCGAGCGCCATGATCTTGTACATGTCGAGAACCGTGGCTTCGTCGAGACCGACCCGATCCAGAACCTCGCGGTTGCCGCCGCCCGCGATAGTGCGGCCACGCATGAAACTGCGCATCGCCAGCATGCGTTCCAGCGCATGCACGACCGGGCCTTCCTTGCCGCCTGTCAGCATGTTGGCCAGATATTTGACCGGGATACGCAGGCTCGAGACGTCCGGCATGATGTCGTCGCCTGCCACCTTGCCGGCGGTGTAGGCGCTCTGGATCGGCGACAGCGGCGGGATGTACCAGACCATCGGCAGGGTGCGATATTCCGGGTGCAGCGGGAACGCCACCTTCCATTCCATCGCCATCTTGTAGACCGGCGATTTCTGGGCAGCGGCGATCCAACTGTCCGGCACACCATCGGCTTTCGCCTGTTTGATGACCGCAGGGTCGTGCGGGTTCAGGAACACGCCGCACTGGGCGTCATACAGGTCTTCCGGGTTTTCGGTCGATGCCGCCTGTTCGATGCGGTCGGCGTCATAGAGAAGCACGCCCAGATACCGGATGCGACCCACGCAGGTTTCCGAACACACGGTCGGTTCGCCGTTTTCGATGCGCGGGAAACAGAAGGTGCATTTTTCGGACTTGCCGGACTGCCAGTTGAAATAGATCTTCTTGTAGGGGCAACTCGACACGCACATGCGCCAGCCGCGGCACTTGTCCTGGTCGATCAGCACAATGCCGTCTTCCTCGCGCTTGTAGATGGCGCCCGACGGGCAGGAGGCCACGCAGGTCGGGTTCAGGCAGTGTTCGCACAGCCGGGGCAGATACATCATGAAGGTGTTTTCGAACTGGCCGTAAATTTCCTTCTCGACACCCTGGAAGTTATAGTCCTGACTGCGTTTTTCGAATTCGCCGCCCAGGATTTCCTCCCAGTTCGGGCCCCATTCCGGTTTTTCCATTTTCTGGCCGGTGATCACGGAATGCGCCCGCGCGGTCGGCGGGGTTTTTACCTCGGGGCTGTTCTGCAGATGGGCATAGTCGAAGGTGAAGGGTTCATAATAATCGTCGATTTCCGGCAGGTCTGGGTTCGCGAAGATTTTGGCGAGCAAGCGGAACTTGCCGCCCATCTTGGGCTGGATCTTGCCGTTCGATTTGCGTTCCCAGCCGCCGTTCCAGCGTGACTGGTTTTCCCAGTCGCGCGGGTAACCGACGCCCGGTTTCGATTCGACGTTGTTGAACCAGGCATATTCCACCCCTTCGCGGCTGGTCCAGACATTCTTGCAGGTCACGGAACAGGTGTGGCAGCCGATGCATTTGTCCAGATTGAGGACCATGCCGATTTGAGCGCGTATTTTCATGGCTCTGTCTCCTATTCCGCCGCGCGGGGGCTGAGTTCCTCGCCCCACTCGACATCGTTGGCCTTGCGCACGATCACGAATTCGTCCCGGTTCGACCCGACCGTGCCATAATAATTGAAACCATAGGAAAGCTGGGCGTAGCCGCCGATCATATGGGTCGGCTTGACCACCGCCCGCGTGACCGAATTGTGGATGCCACCCCGACCGCCCGTGGTTTCCGCCATCGGCGTGTTGATGATTTTTTCCTGGGCGTGGTACATCAGGGTCATGCCTTCCGGCACCCGCTGGGATACCACCGCCCGGGCCATGATCGCGCCGTTGGTGTTATAAAGTTCGAGCCAGTCGTTATCCTTGACGTCCATCTTGCGGGCGTCGATTTCCGAGACCCAGACCACCGGACCGCCCCTGTTGAGCGTGAGCATCAAGAGGTTGTCGGAATAGGTGGAGTGGATGCCCCATTTCTGGTGCGGCGTGATCCAGTTCAGGACCACCTGCTTGCGGCCCTTGCCATGTTTGTCGATCACCGGGGCGATGGTCTTGGTATTGACCGGTGGTTTGTAGACACACAGGCCTTCGCCGAAATCGCGCATCCATTCATGGTCCTGGTAGAACTGCTGGCGTCCGGTCAGCGTGCGCCACGGGATCAGCTCATGCACGTTGGTATAGCCGGCATTATAGCTGACATGCTCGTCCTCAAGGCCGGACCAGGTCGGCGACGAGATGATCTTCCGCGGCTGGGCCTTGATGTCATGAAAGCGGATTTTTTCCTCTTCCTTGGGCCGCGCCAGGTGGGTGTGCTCCCGCCCCGTAATCGCCCCGAGCGCGGCCCAGGATTTGACGGCCACATGGCCGTTGGTTTCGGGCGCAAGCGAAAGCACCACCTCGGCCGCGTCGATATCCGACACGATCTTCGGCATGCCCTCGTTGGCGCCCGGTTCCATATGGGTACCGTTCAGGCGCCCCAGAAGGTCGACTTCGTCGTCGGTGTTCCAGTTGATGCCCTTGCCACCATTGCCCAGCTTGCCGAGAAGCGGGCCGAGTGCGGTAAAGCGTTTGAAGGTGTTCGGATAGTCCCGCACCACTTCAACCAGTGCCGGCATGGTCTTGCCGGGGACCGGATCGCATTCGCCTTTTTTCCAGTCCTTCACATCCAGTGCCTGGCCAAGCTCGGCCGGTGTGTCGTGCAGGATCGGCAGGGTGACAAGGTCGCGTTCGACCCCCAGATGGCCTTCGCACAGCGCCGAGAATTTTTCGGCGAAACCGCGATAGATGTCCCAGTCGCTGCGGCTTTCCCAGGCCGGATCGACCGCCCGGGTCAGCGGATGGATGAAGGGGTGCATGTCCGAGGTGTTGAGGTCGTTCTTCTCGTACCAGGTGGCTGACGGCAGCACGATGTCCGAATAGACGCAGGTGGTGGACATGCGGAAATCGAGGGTCACCACAAGGTCGAGTTTGCCTTCGGGGGCGTCGTCGTGCCAGACCACCTCGCTCGGTTTCTGGCCACCGGTTTCACCAAGGTCCTTGCCCAGAAGGCCATGCTGGGTACCCAGAAGATGCTTCAGCATATATTCGTGGCCCTTGCCGGACGAACCAAGGATGTTCGAACGCCAGATGAACATGTTGCGCGGGAAGTTTTTGGGATTGTCCGGGTCTTCGCAGGCGAAGGAAAGCGCGCCGGTCTTCAACTGGCCAACCACATAGTCGGCAACTTTCTGGCCGGCCTTGTCGGCGGCCCTGACCACATCCAGCGGGTTTTCGCCCAACTGGGGTGCCGACGGCAGCCAGCCCATGCGCTCGGAGCGCACGTTGCAGTCGATGAGCGTGAGGTCCTTCCATTTTTCCTTGTCCGCGAGCGGCGACAGGATTTCATCGACCGCCAGCTTCTCGTACCGCCACTGGTTCGAATGGTTATAGAAGAAGCTGGTCGAATTCATGTGCCGGGGCGGACGCGACCAATCGAGCCCGAACGCCAGCGGCTGCCAGCCGGTCTGCGGCCTGAGCTTTTCCTGCCCGACATAATGGGCCCAGCCGCCGCCGGACTTGCCGATGCAGCCGCACATCACCAGAAGGTTGATGATGCCCCGGTAGATCATGTCCATATGGTACCAGTGGTTCACGGCGGCGCCGAGGATGACCATCGACCGGCCACGGGTCTGGTCGGCGTTGGTGGCGAACTCGCGCGCGACCTGGATCACGCGGTCGCGCGGCACGCCGGTGATCTTTTCCTGCCAGGCGGGGGTGTAGGGGATGTCCTCATCATAGGATTTGGCGACATTCCCGCCGCCGAAACCGCGATCCACGCCATAGTTGGCGACCATCAGGTCATAGACGGTGGCGACCTTCACAGGACCGTCTTTGGTATCGACCGTCTTGATCGGGATGTTGCGCTCCAGCACACTTTCATGGTTCGTATGCTGGAAGATCGGCTGCTCGTTTTCGATATTGCCGAAATAGGGGAAGGCAACGGCTTCGATACCGTCTTCCCGGCCTTCAAGCGAGACTTTCGGCCAGACATCGCTGCCGTCTTTCACATTCTTGAGTTCCAGGTTCCATTTTTTCGATTTGTCCCAGCGCGAGCCGATGGTGCCGTTTGGCACACAGATCGTGCCGCTGTTGCCGTCGAGGATCGTGGCCTTCCAGTCGGCATTCTCGGTTTCGCCAAGGGCGTCCTCGAAGTCAGATGCCCGAAGGAGGCGAGACGGGATCAGCCGACCATCGCGTTCATCCAGCCGCACCAGGAACGGCATGTCGGTATACATGCGGCAATAATCGTCGAAATATTCCGATTTGCCGGCGACATGGAATTCCTTGAGGATGACATGACCCATCGCCATGGCCATCGCGCTGTCGGTGCCCTGGCGCGGGTTGAGCCAGATATCGGTCAGTTTCGCGACTTCGGAATAATCGGGGGTCACCGACACGGTCTTGGTGCCCTTGTAGCGGACTTCGGTAAAGAAGTGGGCGTCGGGCGTGCGGGTTTGCGGCACGTTCGAGCCCCAGGCGATGATATATCCCGAATTGTACCAGTCGGCGCTTTCCGGCACGTCGGTTTGTTCGCCCCAGGTCTGCGGCGACGAGGGCGGCAGGTCGCAATACCAGTCGTAGAAGGACATGCAGACACCGCCGATCAGCGACAGATAGCGGCTGCCGGCGGCGTAGGAGACCATCGACATAGCCGGGATCGGCGAAAAGCCGATGATACGGTCGGGGCCATATTGTTTGATCGTCTGGATATTGGCGGCGGCGACGATTTCATTCACTTCGTCCCAGTCCGCGCGCACAAAACCGCCAAGGCCGCGGACCTTCTTGTATTCGCGCGCCTTTTTGGGATCGTTGGTGATGCTGGCCCAGGCCTTCACGGGATCGCCATGTTCGGCCTTGGCCTTGCGCCACAGTTCCAGAAGCCGGCTTCTGACCATCGGGTATTTCAGCCGGGCGGCGCTATAGAGATACCAACTGTAGCTGGCACCGCGCGCACAGCCGCGCGGTTCGTGGTTTGGCAGGTCGGGCCGGGTTTTGGGATAGTCGGTCTGCTGGGTTTCCCAGGTCACCAGGCCGTTCTTGACGTAGATTTTCCAACTGCACGAGCCCGTGCAGTTTACGCCGTGGGTCGACCGCACGACCTTGTCATGCGCCCAGCGGCCACGATAGGCCTTTTCCCAGTCGCGCTTTTCGTCGGTGGTGATGCCATGCCCGTCCGAAAAGGTTTCCGGGCTTTTACTCAGGTAGCTCAGCCTGTCGATAAAGTTGCTCATGATATTCTCCGGATGCCTTTCTGGTTGCCTTACGGGTTCTGCACGTAGGCGTTCTTCCTGAGGTAGAACCACCAGTTGATGAGGATGCAGACCGCGTAGAAGAGCGCGAACCCATAGAGTGCAAATTCAGGGGTGGTGGCTTTGATCTGTTCGCCGAACACCTGCGGGATGAAGAAGGCGCCGTAGGCGGCAACCGCCGAGGTCCAGCCGAGCACGGGGCCGGTCTGTTCCTTGTCGAACACCATGGCGATGGTGCGGAAGGTCGAACCGTTACCAAGGCCGGTGGCGGCGAACAGGATGATGAAGAGGATGAGGAACGGCCAGAAATAGGCCTCGGGCGTGGCCGAGCCGTAGGCCGCCTTCATATAGTAGGCGACACCCAGGGTGGCCGCGACCATGATGAGGCTGATGATCTGGGTCACCTTGGCGCCGCCCATCCGGTCGGCCAGCATGCCGCCCACGGGGCGGATCAGCGCGCCGATGAACGGGCCCATCCAGGCATACATCAGGGCCGAAGGGCCGTTCGGGTTGGCCGTGGTATGGGTCATGACACCGTCCACCACCAGATGCTGGTACCCGAACACGACCTTGATCGCGAGGGGCAGGGCGGCAGAGAAGCCGATGAAGGAGCCGAAGGTCATCGTATAGATGATGGTCATGGCCCAGGTGTGCTTGTTGCCGAAAATCTTGAACTGGCGCTGCAGGTTTGTCTGGATCTTGCCGGGGATCAGCTTCATGGCGCCGACCGTGAGCGCGATCACAAGCGGCAGCACGATGAATTTCGACACCTCGAAACCCGAACCGCCGAAATCGGCCGGCAGCATCAGCCAAAGGCCGAAGGCGGCGGTGGCGAACCCGATCAGGAGCATGCCGGTCAACTTGCCGATGGCGCCAACCGCGCTGCCGGCATCGGGCGATACATGATCGTCCCGGATCGTGTTCATGCCGAACCAGGTGGCGAAGGCAAGCGGCACCAGGAACAGGAGCCACACCCAGCCGGCGTTGAAAATATAGGTTTCGGTGCCGGCCGGAATTTTGCCGATCAGGGTGCCCGACGCGCTTTTGAGCGTCATGCTGGTGCCGCCGAACAGGGCAAAGGTCATGACCAGCGGCACCAGGATCTGCATCGTGGTCACCCCGAAATTGCCAAGCCCCGCGTTCATGCCAAGGGCATACCCCTGGACTTTACGCGGATAGAAGAAGCTGATGTTGGACATGGAGGACGCGAAGTTGCCGCCGCCCAGGCCGCTGAGAAGCGCCATCAACTGGAACTGCCACAGGGGTGTGTTCGGGTCCTGCAGCAGGAAACCCGTGCCCGCGGCCGGCAACATCAGAAGCGCGGTGGTGTAAAAAAGCGTGTAGCGCCCGCCCGCGATGCGGATGAAGAAGCTGCTGGGGATACGAAGTGTGGCACCCGACAGCCCGGCAATGGCCGACAGGGTAAAAAGCTGGGCCTGGGTGAAGGCAAAACCGAGGTTCAGCATCTGGACCGTGATGATGCCCCAGTAAAGCCAGACGGCGAAGCCGCACAACAGGGCCGGTATCGAAATCCACAGGTTGCGGGTGGCGATGCTTTTGCCCACGCTTTCCCATTGGGTCGTGTCGTCCGGGTTCCAGCCGTAAAGGTCACGGCCCTTCTGTTCCAGTTTTGTCATCGGTTTGGACATTGGTTTTCTCCTGTCCGGGGCCAGGCCCCTTGATGTCGGATGGGTGGAAGGGCCGAACCCTTCCACCGCACAACAGTTATCCTTTGAGCCCTTCGAGTTCGGGCAGGTTGCGCGGGCCGCGCAGTTCGGGGATGCGCTTCTTCTCGAGCCGCCGGATCGCGAAATGCATCCAGGTGAGCGCAATGGCGACGAGGATGGTCAGCAGCATGAAGCAACTGGTCCAGACGCCGATGACATCGTTCATGATGCCGAAGGCTACCGGCAGGAAGAAGCCGCCAAGCCCGCCGATCAGGCCGACCGTGCCCCCGACCGAACCAACATGGTCGGGGTAATAGACCGGGATGTGTTTGTAGACAGCCGCCTTGCCGAGCGACATGAAGAAGCCGAGCACGATGGTCAGGCCGACGAACACTTCGAGGGGAATGGTGATATTGAAGGCGATCGGGCCCTTGATGCCGGCAACCGTATAGTCCGTGGCGGGGTAGGACATGACAAAGGTGCAGGCGACGCAGGCGATGAACGTCCAGTACATGACGGTACGGGCGCCGTATTTGTCCGACAGGTAACCGCCAAGGGCGCGAAAGACGCTGCCGGGCAGGGCATAGGCGGCGGCCAGCATGCCGGCGGTCTTGAGCTCAAGGCCGTAAGCACCGACATAATAGCGCGGCAGCCACAGGGCGAGCGCGACATAAGCGCCGAACACGAAGAAATAATAGAGCGAGAAGCGCCATACCTGAAGGTTCTTCAGGGGCTCAAGCTGCTCGAAGAAGCCGGGATGCTTGTGGCCCTGCGCCTTGTGTGCGGCATGGACGGGGTCATCTTTGGTCAGGACAAAAAACAGCACGGCGGTGATGGCCAGCACGACCGAATAGACCTGTGCCACGCCCTGCCACTGGCCGCCCATGGCCGCCAGAAGGAACGGGGCGCCGAAGTTGGTAACGGCCGCCCCCACGTTGCCCATGCCGAAGATGCCGAGCGCCGTACCCTGCTGTTCCTTCGGATACCAGCGCGATACATAAGCAACCCCGACAGCGAAGCTGCCGCCCGCAAGGCCAACCCCAAGCGCCGCGACCAGGAACATTTCATAGGTGGTGACCTTCGTGAGCAAAAAGGCCGCCACCGCGGTCAGCAGCATCTGCAGGGCATAGACAATGCGACCGCCATACTGGTCGGTCCAGATGCCAAGGAACAAACGGCTGAGGGAGCCGGTCAGCACGGGGGTGGCGACCAGAAGGCCGAACTGGGTGTCGGTCAGCCCGAGCTGCGCCTTGATCTTGATCCCGATGATCGAAAAGATGGTCCAGACCGCAAAACACACCGTGAAGGCCAGTGTGCTGGCGGTCAGCGCCTGGCGTTTCTCTCCTGAAGTTGCCGGTTTACCGAGCATTTCATGCCTCCTGACAAAACCGTTGATTCGATGTTGGACGAATCATGGCCGCAGAAGCGGGAGGCGTGTTTGATCCATATCAAGGGATATGAATTCATGGACCTGTAAGAAAAATTTCTGCGGCACCGGGGTATGGTGCCCATCTGGTCATTTATGCTATTTATGCTTTTGTCCGGCAGCTTCAGGCTGAAGGCGGCGAACCAGACAAGGAAAGGTACGCGCATCGCATGCAGGCACTGGCGGAAAATACCGCTTTGGCGCAGGGGCTTTTGCACAAACTCGGCGATGTCGTTCACGCGATCCAGCGCGAACGCGGCTGCGCCGGCCTGTTTCTGGACAGCCTCGGCAAAGTGTTCGCGACGCGGTTTGACCAGGAACAGGACACGGTCAACAAACGGATTGATGATCTGCATCAATTCTGCCGCCGGACAGATGTTGCAACCGGCCTGCCCGCGGGCTTTGAAAGTCGCCTGCGGCTCTTGTTCGCAAAATATGAGGAACTGAAGGCCCTCAGGGGAAAGATCGGCCTCCTGTCGATCCGATACACCCAGGCGCTCAATACCTATACGTTCAGTTTTACCGTGCCGACCATCGATGCGATGATCGAATTGGCGCAGCGCGAACCCGGCCACAATTCGGCGCTGGTGTCGGCTTATGCCAATTTCCTGCAATGGAAAGAGCGGGTGGGTATGGAGCGGGCGCTGGGCGCGCGCGGCTTCTATACCTTTTCCTTCCGGAACCAGGAATTTTCCGACCGGTTTGTCGCCCTGATCGCCGAACAGAAAACCTATTTCGATACATTCAAGGCGCTGGCGTCGCCGTCCCAGATTGCCCTGCTGCAGGAATTGGTGACCGAAGCCGACATGCATGCGCTGAAGGAAATCAACACCCTGCTGGAAGAAGGCGCGCCGCCAAGCGAGATCGAACGCTATTCCGGCGAAACCTGGTTCGATCTCCTGACCCGCATGATTGAAGCCCTGCACAAAGTGGAAGGCAGGTTGACGGACACGCTGTCGGGCAGCACGCGCGAGGCCGTGGTGGAAAATCTGGCGCCGGCCCGGACCAATGCCCTGGTGGCCAGCTTCAAGCCGTTCCTGCAGGCTTTGCCAACTTTCTCGGGGCTCAGTTCCATGGAAATGGACGAGCTGCTCGCCTTTGCGCAGGTCAGGGAATATGACAAGGACAAGCTTCTGTTCCTGAAGGATGAGCCGACCACCCGCATGTATGTCATCCTGGAAGGCTGGGTGAAGGTCTATAACGGCCTTGAAAGCGGGGAGGAGGCGATCCTCCAGATGCTTGGGGCCGGCGAAACCCTGCTTGAATCGGCGGTTTTCCTGAATGTGCCGACCCCGGTCAGCGCCCAGGTGGTCGAACGCGCGCTCCTGCTGTCGATCCCGGCACCGGTGATCCGGCAGCGCATTCATTCAAACCCGAAACTGGCGGTCAGCATGCTCAATACCGTCTCCCTTCGGTCCCAGCGCCTGGTGCGCCAGATTGAACTGTCGCGTCTCAAGACCGTGCAGGAACGGGTGGGTTGGTTCCTGCTCCGGCTCGTGCTCAACCAGAAGCCGGGTGACCTTGTCATTCATCTGCCCTACGAAAAATCGATCATCGCCGCCTATCTCGATATGCGCCCCGAGACATTTTCGCGCACCCTGCAAAAATTCAGGCAGGACGGTTTCGAAATCGCCAGCGACCAGGTTCAGATGCCCGACAAGCAGGCTTTGTGCGGCTTTTGCGATACCGACCTCGCCCATCAGTGCGTGCGCGCGGGCAAGGACGATTGCCCGCATCCGGAATATAGCGACATCGAATATCGCACCGGCACCTGAACGCTTGATCTCGATCAAACGGCTCTCTCCCGATCCGGGTTACTGATTCTCCCGTTGTGCTCAGCTCTGAAGCCGTGGCGCCTACGTTCCCTCCATTTCCCCCGGGGAATAGGGCGCCACGGCCGTGACCCAAGGCGGGTCACCGGGTAGGCGCCGGAAACGGTCCTGCCTCTCGCGCTTGGAAAGGAGACTGCCTGTGCACCTCGGCGACGGCTTCGGCCGCACTTTCAAATATCTGCGCCTGTCGGTCACGGACGCCTGCAATTTCCGCTGCAGCTATTGCCTGCCGGACGGCTATCGGAGATGCGGCGGCCCCGGGCCGCTGACACTTGACGAACTGCGCCGTGCCGCCACCGTCTTCGCATCCCTTGGTCTCAGGAAAATCAGGCTGACCGGCGGCGAACCGACCGTGCGGCGCGATTTCGACGATGTTGCCGCCATGGTGGCGGCCCAGCCGGGGGTCGAAAAACTGGCGCTCACCACCAACGGATATCGCTTGCCGCAAAGGGCCGAAACCTGGCACCGCGCCGGTATCCGGGCGCTCAATGTCAGCCTGGACAGCCTCGATCGCGAAACATTCCGCCGGATCACCGGCCATGACAGGCGCGACGAGGTGCTGGATGGCATTGATGCGGCCTTCGCAGCCGGCTTCGATGCCATCAAGGTCAATGCCGTCTATATGAAGGGCATCAACGACCACGAGCTGGACGCTTTTGTCGCGCTCGCCAAGGATCGGCCTGTGGGGGTCCGGTTCATCGAGCTTATGGAAACCGGCGATCATGCCGCTTTCTTCCGCCGGCACCATCTGTCGACCGACATTATCGCGCGCAAATTGCTGGCGGAAGGCTGGACCCCGCGCCTCAAGGCGGCGGACGCCGGACCGGCCAACGATTTTGTCCATCCGGACTATCGGGGCAGCATCGGGCTGATCGCACCCTATTCGAAGGATTTCTGCAAAAGCTGCAACCGGCTCAGGTTTTCGAGCCAGGGCAAACTGCACCTGTGCCTGTTCGGCGAATTCGGCGTGCCGCTCAGGTCCTGGCTGCAATCGGACGACCAGATGGAAGAGTTCCGGGATCGGCTTGTCGCTGCGGTCACGCGCAAGACTGACGGCCACCGGCTTGCACACGGCCTGACCGGCATGACGTCCAATCTTTCAGCCATCGGCGGGTAAGGAGCCAAGCATGAAACTGAAACTGGAACCCAATCATATCGGCTTCAAACTCGATCGGGCGGAAGCCGAACAGTTGCTGGCAGGGCAAAGCTTGTCCGCGCAGCTTGATCTGCCAGGCCAGGCGCCGCTTGTCTGGTCGGTGTGCGCCGGTTTTGCCCGCGACATGAAACTCGAGGGCCTGAACCTGACCGTGCCGCGGCATCTGCTGGCGGCGGAACTGGCCGACCGGCCGAGCCGGGCAGGCCTGACGGCTCATACAGGACATCTTGTCATCGCCTTTCAGATCGATCTCAGGCGGGAACGCCCCGTCGGGCGGGAGGTGCGCCATGCCTGACTGTTGCGCCGCAAAAGGGACGATGGTGAGCTACGACAGGGCGCTGTCCCTGTTGCTTGCTGAAGCGCGGCCCCGGTCGCCGGTGCAGATGCCGCTTGGCGCGGCGGTCGGCCATGTTCTGGCCTGGACCATGAGAGCGCCGATTTCGGTGCCCAGCTTCGACAATTCGGCAATGGACGGATTTGCCTTCAGCGCGGCAAGTGTTGCAGCCGCAACAGCCGACCATCCCGTCCACTTGCCGGTATCAGGTGCCAGTATCGCGGGGGACGCCGCCGATCTGCCCCATCTTTATCCCGGAACCGCAGTGAAAATCATGACCGGTGCCCCGCTGCCAGAAGGCGCCGATACCGTGCTGCCTGTTGAAATGGCGAGTTGGGACGAGAGCGCGCTGACCTTCCAGGCGCCCTGGCCGGCGCACCAGCATGTGCGGCGCACCGGCCAGGATGTTGGCGCCGGGGACAGGCTCATGCCCACCGGCACCCGCCTCTCGGCGGCACATGTGCCGCTTCTGAGTGCGGTTGGCCTTGGCCGGGTGCCGGTCTATCCAAACCCCAGGGCCTGCTGGATATCAACCGGCCAGGAAATCTGCGACGACTTCGGCAGCGCCTTGCCGTCGGGCCATATCTACAATGCGACCCGCCTGTTCGGCGAACGGCACCTGCCGGAGCTCGGTGTTGACTTGGCAGGGGAGATGACGGTCAGGGACACACCGCAGGATTTCTCGGCCGCGCTTGAGGCCGCGCTTGAGGCCGGCCCCGATATTATCCTGTCAACAGGTGGTGTTTCGGCGGGACAGTATGATTTTGTCCGCCCGGTGCTTGAGGATTTTGGCGCCCATATCGTTTTCCACAAGGTGCGGATCAAGCCGGCGAAACCGGTGCTGTTCGCGATCCTGCCGGACGGGCGTTATTTCTTCGGCCTGCCTGGCAACCCCATCTCGACGGCACTGGCGCTCAGGGCCTTTGTTTATCCGTTTGTGCGGGCGTTGACCGGCGAGGACACCGAGCCCGTCTACCGGGCGCGCCTGGGTGCTGCCTGTGCCGGCCAGGCGCAAAAGACCAGTTTTCTGATGGCGTCTTTGGTTGTCGGCGAAACCGGTATGCTCGAGATTATCCCCCAGGCCAGCCAGCAATCCTTCCAGACCCGGCCGTTTGCGGCCAGCAACGCATGGATTGTGCTGCCTGAGGGCACCGGAGACCTGCCGGTCGGCAGTCTGGTCGACTGGTTGCCGCTTCGACCGGGCCTGGTATGACAGAGGAGGGACAGGTCATGGCAGGCGCCAAAAAAACCGATGCCTACAAAGCCTTCTTCCTTGGCCCCAAGGCAGAGAACGAAGCCTGGGTGCGCGCCGAATTTCAGGCCGTGCTCGAGCACTGGTTCCAGTGGCGCAAGCACCTGTTTCCTGACGATCAGCCGGTGTCCACCCTCGCCGAACGACGGGCGCCGGCCTATCTGATGGCCCGCGAGGCCATGACGCAGGGCCTGGACGAGCTCAAGGAAATGCTGACCGACGAGGTGCCGAAATATACACCGCGTTATATCGGCCATATGGTATCGGAACTCAGCCTGCCGGCGCTTCTGGGCCATTTTGCCATCCTGCTGCACAACCCGAACAATACAAGCCGCGATGCCGCCCGGGTAGGGTCGCGCATCGAAACCGAAGTGATCGCCATGCTGGCCGAGATGCTGGGCTATGACCCGGATCGCGCCCATGGCCATATCACCGGCGGTGGCACGGTGGCGAACTTCGAGGCGGTCTGGCGCGCCCGGTTCCGGCAGGATCACTGGCTCAGCCTGGCGCTTTATATCGCCGAAATCCACAAGGTACGGCTCGATCTGTTCGATGCGGCCCATATGGGCTGGGCCCGGTTCCGGCAACTGGTGAAGGACTATAACGTGCCGGTCGACAACCTGCGTGGCTTCAGTGCGGTCGCCAGCAACCCTTATGGCTTCGGCGAACGCATGAATGCGGCCTTCGGTATCGCCTATCGCGGCCCGGTGATGCTGGTGCCCGAAAACAAACATTTCTCCTGGACCAAGGCGACCAATATCTTCGGCTTCGGCGAGGAAAGTTTCTGGCCGGTGGCGCTTGATGCCATGGGGAAACTGGATGTGGCTTCGCTGCAGGACCGGCTGAACGAGGCCCGGGCCTGCAACCGGCCCGTTACCATGGTGGTCAGCGTTGCCGGCACGACAGAGACGGGCGAGATCGACCCCATCGATCAGGTACAGGGCATTCTGAATGCCGCCCATAACCGGCACGGCTGGGACATCTGGCACCATGTCGACGCGGCCTATGGCGGTTTCCTGTGCAGCCTGTTGCGCGGTCGCAGCCCCAGCAATGTGCTGAGTGTGTCCAGCATGGCGGCGCTCAGTACATTGACCGACGTGCATTCCATCACCATCGATCCGCACAAGCTGGGGTACGTCCCCTATTCGTGTGGTGCGCTCCTGACGCGCGATGCGGAAACCTATGCCGTATCGGGCTTCAAGGCGCCATATCTCGAACGTCGGCTCGACGTGCCGGACAAATGGTCGACCACGCTTGAGGGGTCACGTTCGGCCGCGGGTGCTGCGGCGACATGGCTGACCGGCAAGACGCTGGGGTTCCATGCCGATGGCCTGGGTGCCGTGATCGCCGAAACCATCAAGGCGTGCCGCGACGTGCGCACACACCTTGCGGAAGCGCTGCCGGATGTGCGGTTTTTCAGTCCCGCCGACACCAATATCCTGTGTTTTTCGCTGGCGCGGGCAGGGGACGGCCTGAAGGCGGCCAACGCTGCCACCGAAGCGCTGTTCGAGCGTTTTGTCGCCTGTCCGGACTTTTCGGTTTCAAAAACCACTTTGGGCCTCAAGAGCCACGACAAGGTGATCCAGCGGCATGTCGGCAGCTATCGCGGGCGACTGGACGACGACCGGCTGGTGCTGATCCGCATGGTGTTCATGAACCCCTTCTGGGCCGACCAAAAGGTGCGCGAGACGCTGACGGAGGAACTGGTGCGGTTCCTGGGCGAAACGGCAGAACCGCATTCCCTTGCCAGTTGATCCCGTCGGCGATTGCCCCGGTAAAAAAACAGCCTCCCGAAAATCGGGAGGCTGTCTTGTTCTTGGGGTATTCGTATCGGCCCAGCCGGGTCAGTAACCTTCGCCGCGCACAGGGCGGGCGGGATGCGGGGCACCGGTCTGGACACCGAACAGACCCTTGACCACCTGCCAGGCGGTCAGAAGCGCCCCTGCGATGAAGACGATATCCCCGAAGGTGCGCACCCATCTGAGGGTCACCAGGAGGTCGCTTTGCAGGAAGGTTTCGCTGCGGGCGTACCAAAGGCCATGGGACGTGCTGGCGACAAACTGGATGATGCCGATCGGCAGCAGGCTGGTGAACAGCATCAGGGCAAGGCCGCCGTTCAGGCACCAGAAAGCGGGCCGCATCAGCCGGTCCTCGAAGGCCATCCCCGGCCGGATATACCGGAGCACCAGCAAGGTGAAGCCCAGCGCCAGGAAACCATAAACCCCGAAGAGCGCACCATGGGCATGGGTTGCCGTGGTATTCAGCCCCTGCACATAATAGAGCGAAATCGGCGGGTTGATGGTGAAGCCCAGCACGCCGGCCCCCAGCATGTTCCAGAAGGCAACAGAGACGAAGAACAGCAGCGGCCATTTGACATGGGCCATCCATGGTGCCCGGTGCTGCAGGCGCCAATGTTCCCAGGCTTCGTAACCGAGCACGATCAGCGGCACCACTTCAAGCGCGCTGAAGGTGGCACCCACCGCCATCACCGGCGTGGTGGTGCCGGCGAAATAGAGATGGTGGAACGTGCCGGGCACCCCGCCAAGCATGAACAGGGATGCGGACGCCAGCGACCCCACTGTCGCCATGCGCCGGGAAATCAGCCCCATCGAACAGAAGATGAAGGCCAGGGCCGTGGTTGCAAACACCTCGAAGAAACCTTCGACCCACAAATGTACGATCCACCAGCGCCAATATTCCATCACGGACAGGTGGGTACGCCCGCCATAGAAGAAACCGGCACCGTAAAACAGCCCGATGGCGACAACCGACGCTGTCAGAAGTGCCAACAGGTGCCTGTCGCCAGGCTGCCTGAGCGCCGGCACGATACCGCGCATCATCAGCACCAGCCACAAGACGATGCCGACAAACTTGCCAATCTGCCACAGCCGGCCCAGATCGACATATTCATACCCCTGGTGGCCGAGCCAGAAATTCAGTTCGGGCGGCATGATCTGGGCAATCGCCAGATAGTTGCCGGTGAAGGAACCGAGAACCACGGCAACCAGGGCCCAGAACAGGATATCGACGCCCAGCTTCTGGTATTTCGGGTCCTTGCCGCCATTGATGATCGGAGCAAGAAACAGGCCGGCGGCCAGAAAACCGGTTGCGATCCAGAACAGGGCCGACTGGATATGCCAGGTGCGCACGAGGCTGTAGGGGAACCATTCGGAGATATTGATGCCGTAGAAGCTCTGGCCCTCGACCGTATAGTGTGCGGTGAAACCGCCCAGGAAAACCTGGAAGACAAAAAGCGCCACCACCAGGAACAGGTATTTGCCCAGGGCTTTTTGCGATGGTGTCAGTGTCACGAGGCTGAGCGGGTCGCGTGCCGGGGTCTTGGGCTCTTCGTCGTCTTCCTTGCGGAGGAACGACCATGCCCAGACAAGGCCGCCGATGCCGGCGACCAGAAGCACAACGCTGACTACCGACCAGACGATGTTTTCCGCCGTCGGCACGTTGCCGATCAAGGGTTCGTGCGGCCAGTTGTTGGTATAGGTCGCTTCGCCGGGCGCGCGTTCGGTGGCGGCGGCCCAGGCGGTCCAGAAGAAGAATTCACTCAGGCGGGCCCGGTGGCCGGGGTCCGGCAGGGTAACATCCTTCATGGCATAATGTTCGCGCGTGGTGTGCAGGGCCGGTGCGCCGCCGAACAGGCGGTCATAATAGTCGGCGGTCTGGCGGATGGCCGCAATACGGCGCGCGCCCAGAACCAGTTGGCCGGTTTCAGCATCGTAGCCGTTGGTGCGGTATGCTTGGGTCAGCGCGTATCTAAGGCCATTTTGCTGCTCGCCCGACAACTGGTCATAGGCCTTGCCGTAGCGATCTGTGGCTGCGAGTTCCAGCCAGGCGGTCAGTTCCCGGTGCAGCCAGTCGGCAGTCCAGTCAGGTGCCTGGTAAGCGCCATGGCCCCAGATGGACCCGAGTTGCATGCCGCCGACGGATTGCCAGGCATTCTGGCCATCGAGAATTGTTTCTTTTGTCATCAGAAGGGTGCCGTCCTCGGCGACAACCTCATTGGGGATCGGTGGTGCCTGCCGGTACACTTCCCTGCCGAAATAACCAAGAAGCGCAAATGTGACGGCCAAAATGCCGATCAGCAGCCACCAAAGCCGGTGGTATCTAGCCATGATTCACCTCATCGCCCTTCAGGGCCCGCAAAAAGAGAATGTTGTTTTCAAGTTCGATATGGCGTTCGAGGTCGGCCCGGAACGCCCCGAGGCTGCGATAGAGCGCGCGCCAGCTATTGCAGGCGTCTGCAGGTGGTGTCAGCCCGTTTGTCAGCCCGTCGATGACCGAAAGCGCCTCAGCATGCCCTTCATGTTCAGCCATCATGATGCGCACCGGGCCGGCCGCCAGCATGCCCTGGCCACGCAGGATCATCGGGAACAGAACCTGCTCTTCCTTCTGCATGTGGCTTTCCAGCTCCACCGTCATGAGGCGCAGGTGGTCGGCAAGGCCAAGCGGGCATGCCGGTTTGTCGTGATGCACCTGTTCCACCCGGCTGGCCAGCCGCACCAGTTCCTGCAACTGTTCCCGGTGCACCTTGTGGAAGCGTTCCAGAATATGGCTGATCAACCCCGAAACCTGTTCGGACTTCCAGTCACGTTCTTCGCTGTCACGGCAGGTCAGGCGCGACAGGTCGACCAGCACTTCGGCCAGGTCGACGCCGGCCTTGTTCACAGCCTGTTCAAGCGAATGGCTGCCGCCGCAGCAGAATTGCAGTCCGTGGCGGTGAAACAGGGCGGTGGCGCCGGGTATCTGCTCGGCCAGCGTCCCTATGGGCGTTTCCAGTAAGGTCATGATCGTCTCCGACATCTAAGCTTGCGGGGCCGGTGCGGGGCGCATCGGCTCCCAGAATGGTCATCATTCATAAGAAGTAAAATACATGCATCTTTATAAGGTGTAAAATACATGTATCTTTAGGGAGGCAAAATGACGCAGCCCCTTGCAGCCGGCGCGGGGCCCGCCGATCACTATTGAGACGTTGCGGCGACGACAGGACCGATCATCGATGCATATTACCCGCTATACCGACTATTCCCTCAGAGTCCTGATGTATCTGGCGGTCGCCGGCGACAAGACCGTGACCATCCGGGACATTGCCGACAGCTACGATATCTCGCGCAACCATCTGATGAAAATCGTGCAGGAACTGAATGCCCGGGGCTATCTGAAAGCAACCCGGGGCAAAAACGGTGGCCTCAAGCTCGCTGACAAACCGGAGAATATCCGGGTTGGCAAACTGGTGCGCGAGTTCGAGCAGGGGGCGCCGCTTGTGGAATGTTTCGGGGGCGACAACCAGTGTGTGATCACGCCGGCTTGCCGGCTGAAACATGTGTTCAGCGAGGCCCTGGCAAGTTTTTTCCGCACACTGGATCAGTATACGCTGGCCGACCTGGCCCCGGCTCGGCCGAACCATGTTGGGCAGGCGCTGGCTGCGCTGCTGCCTGCGGTCGAGGCGGCGGCGGGCGATCCGGTTTGAACCGGCGCTCCGGCGGGTTAAGGCCAGCCTGTTCGGTACGAAGGCTGGTTTCAGCACAATCGGGCGACGGGTCGGTCATCGCCATAGCCTTTTCATGCGATACCGCTTTTCAGGGTCGGGCGTTTCAAATATGTAAGGTCCATGACCAAAACAGGCTCCCCCCTTCCCATTGATGCCGTGCTGCCGCAACTCGCATTGGCGCTGCGCGACAACATGTTTGCCGTGCTGGTGGCGGCGCCGGGCGCGGGCAAGACCACGCGCGTCCCCCTGCATCTGCTTGACGCCGATTGGCGGGCAAAGGGGCGCATCATCATGCTGGAACCCCGGCGCCTTGCCGCCAGGGCGGCGGCGCACTGGATGGCCGGGTCCCTTGGCGAGGAGGTCGGTGATACCGTCGGCTACCGGGTGCGGCTTGACACGCGCGTGAGCGCGCGGACGCAGATCGAAGTGGTGACCGAGGGTGTTTTCACCCGCATGATCCTGGACGACCCTGAACTGAAGGGTGTCGCCGCCGTCATTTTTGATGAGTTTCACGAGCGCAGCCTGGATGGCGACCTTGGTCTGGCGCTGGCGCTTGACAGTGCCATCCTGCGGCCGGACCTGCGCATCCTTGTCATGTCGGCAACGCTGGACAGCAGCCGCATGTCCAGGCTGTTGTGCGATGCGCCGCTGATCGAATGCGAGGGGCGCGCCTTCCCGGTGGAAACACGCTATGTGCCGCCAAAACCTGACGTTCGCATGGAGGACCATGTTGTCGCCACGGTGCTGATGGCGCTTCAGGACGAGCAGGGTTCCATTCTGGTGTTTTTGCCCGGCGAAGCGGAAATACGCCGCGTGGCCGAGCGCCTGTCGGCCCGGGTTGCGGACACAACGGATATTGGGCCGCTTTATGGCCGCCTTTCCCCCCGAGAGCAGGACCGGGCCATTGCGCCCGCGGCCAAGGGGCGCCGCAAGGTAGTGCTGGCAACCACAATCGCGCAAACGTCTTTGACCATCGAGGGAATCCGTATTGTTGTCGACAGCGGGCTCGCGCGGGTGCCGGTCTTTGAACCCGCAACGGCACTGACCCGGCTGGAAACCAGAAAAATATCGCAGGCGGCTGCCACACAAAGGCAGGGCCGTGCCGGTCGTACCGAAGACGGCATATGCTATCGCCTGTGGAACAAGGGGCAAACCGCCGCGCTCGCAGCTTTCGACACGCCGGAAATTCTGGCCGCCGACCTGGCCCCGCTGGCGCTCAGCCTCGCGGCATGGGGGGTCAGCGACCCCGCGCAGATGCAGTTCGTTGACCAGCCGCCCGCGTCCGCCTGGGCCGAGGCCACCGCGCTCCTCGAGAGGCTGGATGCCACCGACAGCCGCGGGCAGATAACCGACGAGGGCCGCGCGCTGGCCGCCTTCCCGGTCCATCCACGCCTGGCGCACATGATCCAGCGCGCCGCGGCAGGCGGCAACGCCCGGGAGGCCGCGGACATTGCAGCCCTTGTGTCCGAACACGGGCTGGGCGGCGACGCGATTGACCTTGAGGACCGGTTGCGCCTTTTCCGGGCCGACCAAAGCCCCCGGGCCAGGGACGCCAGGGCGCTTGCCGGCCGCTGGGCAAAACTGGCAGCCACGTCCCGGCAACAGACGCGAACCATGAGCATCGGCCAAATGCTGGCGAATGCTTACCCGGACCGCCTGGCACAAGCTGCCGGTCAGCGGGGCCGATACCGCCTCGCAAACGGGCGCGCCGCCAGCTTGCCCGAGGCGAATGCCTTGGCGCAGCACAGGTTCCTGGTGGTGACAGATATCAGCGGGCAGGCCGCGAACGGGCGTATCCGTGCCGCCGCCCGGATCGACATCAACGAGATAGAGGAGAGTTTTTCGGCGCATATTGTCGACGAAACCCGCCTCGAATTTGATCGTGGTTCCCGCAGCGTCCGGGCGCGCCGTGTTCGCGCAATCGATCAGGTTGTCCTCGCGGATGCATCTGCCAAAGTTGAGGATGCAGAAGCCGCTGCAGCGCTCCTGTGTGCCGGCATCGAAGACTTGGGTCTGGATATCCTGCCATGGAGCAAGGGGCAGTTGGCGCTGCGTGCGCGTGCAACCTATTTGCAAGAAATACTTGGCGCGCCCTGGCCGGACCTGAGCGACCGGGCCCTGCAGGCCGACGTCGAAAACTGGTTGTTGCCTTGCCTTTATGATGTAACGGCTGTCTCGAAAATCACGCCCGAGCTGCTTGAAGGCGCCTTGTCGGCCCTGTTGCCCTGGGACCTGCGGTCGCAGATCGACGACCTGCTGCCTTCCCATTTCCAGGCGCCGACCGGGTTGCGTATCCCGATCGATTATACGCATGAAACGGCGCCCGCCATCGAGGTGCGTGTGCAGGAGCTTTTTGGGCTGACCAGACATCCAGCGATTATGGGTGGCAAAACGCCCCTGCTGCTCATCCTCTTGTCGCCCGCGCATCGTCCGATCCAGATGACCCGCGATTTGCCGGGTTTCTGGCGTGGTTCCTGGGCTGATGTGGTCAAGGACATGAGGGGGCGATACCCCCGCCATTTCTGGCCGGACGACCCGGGCGGCGCACAGGCGACAGCACGTGCCAAACCCAGGGGCGCTTCGTCAGGCTGAGTGTCCCGGCGGTGCGGCAGGGTGGGTACCGGTTGGGAAATCATGGGTGTTCTGGTCAAAAGGGAGGCTTCGGTCTCCCTTTTTTCTTGGAAATGCGCGGTTTTCCCACCGCCGCCCATGCGGGCCCAGAACAGGGGTGGCCGAACCAGCCAATTGATGCGGAACATTAAAAGAACAAAGGTGATCAACTGACGGAAATATAAGGAGAAAAAGGCCATTTGGTCGGGGTGCGGCGTCCCAGAAAAACTCGGGTTTTCCCATATTGTCCCATTGACCAACCATGAATGCCCATGATATCCCAAATGGGTCCGGATGACGATCCGGATGCCTTTCCTGTCGTATGCGGCGGCCGGAAGGGGGAAACGGGGGACGCAGGGCAATGGCATTTTTCCTGTCCACATTTACAAACCGGGTTGACAAGAAGGGGCGCGTGTCCGTGCCGGCTCCCTTCCGTAATGCCGTTTGTGCGTCCGAAGGTGCCTTCCCCGGCATCGTGATCTACCGCCCCCTCAATCTGCCGTGCATCGAAGGCGCGGACCTTGCATTCCTTGAACAATTGTCTGACCGGCTTTACGGCGATTTTGGACCTTTCGACCCCGACCAGATGTCCGTCGCCACCGCAATCCTTGCCGGTGCCAGCCAGCTTTCCTTCGACCCCGAAGGCCGTGTGATGCTGCCCGCCGAACTGAAGGCCGGCGCCGGCATCGACGATGCCTGCACCTTTGTGGGCATCGGTCGCAAATTCCAGATATGGAACCCGGAAGCGTTCGAAGCCCACAAAGCCGACCAGTTGGGCCGGGCCGCCGAACAGGCGCCCAAGCTGCCCCCCTTCGGAGGAGGCCGGCCATGACCCGCAAGCCCGAAATGGCGGAAGGCAAAGGCGGCCAGCACATCCCCGTGATGCTGGCTGAAGTTTTGTCCACGCTCGCCCCCAAAGACGGCGAAGTGTATGTGGACGGCACGTTTGGTGCCGGCGGTTACACCCGCGCGGTCCTGAAGGCCGCCGATTGCACCGTCTATGCCATCGACCGCGACCCCGACGCCATCAAGCGCGCCCAGGGTCTGAAGGCCGAATTTGGCGAGCGTTTCCACATGATCGAAGGCTGCTTCGGTGACATGGGCCGCCTGCTGCCCGAAGCTGGTATGCCCAAGGTCGACGGTGTGATGCTGGATATCGGTGTGTCGTCGTTCCAGTTGGATGAAGCCGAGCGCGGTTTTTCCTTCATGGAAGACGGCCCTCTGGACATGCGCATGGCCATGAAGGGTGAAAGCGCCGCCGATGTGGTGAACAATTACGAGGAAACCCGCCTCGCGGACATTATCTACCGCTATGGCGAGGAACATAAGTCGCGCCGCATCGCCGCCGCCATTGTGCGCGCGCGGCTCGAGGCGCCGATCGAGCGCACCCGCGCGCTGGCGTCCATTATCGAGAAGACCCTGGGCATGCCGCCGCGCCGCAAGGGTGTGAAGGCCGTGCATCCGGCCACCCGCACCTTCCAGGCTTTGCGTATCCATGTGAATGACGAACTGGGCGAACTGGCCCGCGGCCTTGAAGGCGCTGAAGCGATCCTGAACCCCGGCGGCCGGCTGGTGGTGGTGTGCTTCCATTCGCTCGAGGACCGCCTGGTCAAACATTTTGTCACCGAACGCGGTGGGCGCACGCCTGCCGGCAGCCGGCATTTGCCCCCGTCCCTCGACCAGGGGCCCAAACCGACATTCGAGCTCAGGCTTAAGGGAGCCCAGAAGCCGGGCAAAGCGGAGGAGGATGTGAACCCGCGTTCCCGCTCTGCCCGGCTTCGTCAAGCCATTCGCACCGATGCGCCGGCAATAGGGGGTGACCATGCGTAGGGTCGTGACCGCCTTTGCCGCCGTCGCCGCACTTGCCTGTGGTGCTGCCGTTCTGAAGCTGAAGCTTGTGGTGCAGGAAAAGGCCGACGATGTGCGCGCCCTTGCCGCCCAAATCCATGACGACCGCGAAGCGATCCGGGTTCTTGAAGCCGAATGGTCGTACCTGACCACGCCACGGGCGCTGCAGGACCAGTCGGTCAAATTCCTGGCGCTGATGCCGCCGAAGGCGACGCAGGTGATGGCCGAGCCCGACCGCATTCCGTTCCGGCCCAAGGACGCCGACCCGGTTGAAGACCCGGGTGTGCTGCTGCCGGCCGCGAGCAACCAGAAAGACGACAAGAAAACCGACAAATCCACCCGCAATACGAAAGGCCATTCGCTGTGAACGCCGTGCCGATCAGACATGCAACCATCCTGGAAGGTGAACGCAAAAGCGCGATGGAAGTCGCACGTGGCCGCCTGATGGTGGCGGCTGTGCTGTTCATGGGCGCCTTTGGTGTCATGGCGGTGCGCACGGTGGATTTGGGGCTGTCGACGCCTGAGGAAAAACAGACCACCAGCCGCCAGATCGTGGTGCCGCCGGTCTCTGTCGCGCGCGCCGACATTGTCGACCGTAATGGTGAAATCCTGGCCACCAACCTTGAAACCGCGTCCCTGTATGCGAACCCGAGCGAGATCAGGAACCCGAAGGAAGCCGCGGCCAAGCTGGTGTCGGTGTTGCCCGACCTGTCGCTGGCGGACGTTGAGGAAAAACTGTCGTCCGGTCGCAAGTTCGTGTGGCTGAAGCGCAAGCTGACCCCGCGCCAGAAGTGGCAGGTGAACGCCCTTGGTATCCCCGCCTTCGCGTTCGAGCGCGAGGAAGAGCGCATTTACCCGCATGGCCGGCTGGCCGCGCATGCGCTTGGCTATGTGGATGTGGACGGCAACGGCCTTGCCGGGGTCGAGCATTATTTCAACGACCGGCTGAACGACCATGACCGTGCGGGCGAACCCCTGAAGCTGTCGCTTGATATCCGGGTCCAGTATGCGCTGGCGGATGAACTGGAAGCCGCGATGAGCGCGCACCGGGCCATCGGTGCCGCCGGTCTGGTGATGGATGTGCGCACCGGCGAAGTGGTCGCCATGGTGTCGCTGCCGGATTACGACCCCAACAATATCACCGGTGTCGGCGACGATGAGCGCTTCAACCGTGTGAGCCAGGGTGTGTACGAACTGGGTTCGACCTTCAAGACCTTCACGTTCGCCGCCGCGCTTGACGAAAAGGTGGTCACCTTCAAAGATGGTTACGACGCGACCCAGCCCCTGCATGTGGCACGCTTCACCATCCGGGACGACCACCCGAAACGCCGCTACCTCAGTGTGCCGGAGATTTTCGCCTATTCGTCCAACATCGGTACGGCCCAGATGGCGCTGGACCTGGGCACCGAACGCCAGCAGGCATTCCTGTCGAACATCGGCATGCTGCAGCCGACCACGCTTGAGCTGACGGAGGTGGGTGCCCCGATTTATCCCGCTTCGTGGCACAAAATTTCCACAATGACCATCTCCTATGGCCATGGCATCGCTGTGAGCCCGATCCAGCTTGCGACCGGTGTTGCGGCGGTGGTGAACGGTGGTCACCTGATGCCGGCAACCCTGATGCACACTGATCATGCGGGCCAGACCAGCCGGCAGATTGTCAGTGCCAAAACCAGCCGCGAGATGCGCCAGCTTCTGCGCATGGTGGTGCTGAAGGGCACCGCCAGCCGGGCGGATGCGGTGGGCTACCGGGTCGGTGGCAAGACCGGCACCGCCGAAAAACCGCGCGCTGGCGGTTACGACCGCAAGGCGCTGATTTCGTCCTTCATGGGCGTTTATCCGATGGACGACCCGCAATATGCGGTGTTTGCGCTGCTGGATGAACCCCGTGGCACCAAGGAAACCTTTGGGTATGCCTCGGGCGGCTGGGTTGCGGCCCCTGTGGTGAAGAATGTGATTTTGCGCACCGCACCCCTTCTGGGTGTGGCGCCCAAAAAAGAAGACCAGGGCCTTTACCAGCAGGCGGCCCTGTTGATCGAGAAGTAGGAAGGATTGGGCAAAGCCTGAAATGACACTCACCCTGGCGGAATTGTTGGGCGGTAAAAAAGCGGCGGGCGATGTCCGGATTTCGGGCATGACTGTCGACAGCCGCCGCGTGCGCCCGGGTGACCTGTTCGTGGCCTTGCCCGGCACCAAAACCGACGGCCGCGCCTTCATCAAGGCGGCGGTCGAAGCTGGTGCCAGCGCGATCCTGACCACGCCGGGCGGCGCACCCGTCGATATCGGCGTGCCGGTGGTCGAGGACCAGAATCCGCGCCGGCGCTATGCCGATCTCGCGTCCCGCTATTTTGAACAGCAGCCCGATTATATGGTTGCTGTCACCGGCACCAACGGCAAAACCTCGGTCGCCGATTTCACCCGCCAGATCTGGCGCGCGGGCGGCCTGAATGCCGCCAGCATCGGCACGCTCGGTGTGCGGTCGGATGTCATCACCTTGCCGGGTGGCCTGACTACGCCGGACCCGATGGCGCTGCATGGCATGCTGCGTGACCTGAAGGAAGCCGGTGTCAGCCATGCCGCCATTGAAGCATCAAGCCACGGGCTGGACCAGTACCGGCTGGACGGCGTGCATCTGAAGGCTGCCGCCTTCACCAACCTGACGCGCGACCATCTGGACTATCACAAGACCGAGCAGGGCTATTTTTTTGCGAAAGCCCGTCTGTTTGGCGACCTTCTGGCGCCGGGCCAGACCGCGGTTATCAACACCGACGACCCCTGGGGCCGGGTGCTGGAGGATATCTGCTGGGCGCGCGGGCTGACCTGTTTGAGCGTCGGTACGCGCGAGGCGGCGGTCATTCGCCTGCTGTCGCAGGAAGTGGCGCCCACGGGCCAGCATATCAGCGTGTCCTATGGTGGGCAGTCCTATGATATCGATCTGCCGCTGGTTGGCTATTTCCAGGCCAAGAATGCGCTGGTGGCCGCAGGCCTTGCCATTGCGACCGGCATGGACGCGGGGGCGGCGTTCGCGGCCCTTGCATCCCTCAAAGGTGTGCCGGGCCGCATGGAACTGATCGGCACCACAGGGGCCGGCGGCGCCGTGTTTGTGGATTATGCCCACACGCCGGACGGCCTGAAAACCGTGCTCGAAGCCGCGCGCGCCCACAAACCGAACCGGCTGCTGGTGGTGTTCGGCTGTGGTGGCGACCGCGACACCGGCAAACGCCCGCAGATGGGCGCCATCGCCGCTGAACTGGCGGACACCGTGTTTGTAACCGACGACAACCCGCGCAGCGAAAACGCCGGCGCAATCCGCGAAGCCATTCTGGCCGCGTGCCCGGACGCCATCGAAGTGGGCGACCGCGCGCGGGCCATCGAAACCGCCATGGCAACCATGCAGCACGGGGACATGCTGATCGTTGCCGGCAAGGGACATGAAGAAGGACAGATCGTCGGGGCCGACATACTGCCTTTTTCGGATATTGAAACGGTGCGCAGCATCCTGGGGAGCGAGGGCTAGGGCGTGCAGATTGACGAACCCATCTGGACTTCGGTCGAACTGGGGGCCACGTGTGGCGCGCTGATGGCGCGCCCTTGGTATGCGGACGGCCTTCGGGTCACCAGCCGCGGCCTGTTGCCGGGCGACCTGTTCATCGCGCTGGACGGTGTGCCGGGCGGCGGCCATGACGCGGCGGCCGATGCCATTGCGCGCGGTGCCATCGCGGCGCTGGTGCATGGTGATGTGGGCGACACCCGCGACGACAACCAGCGCCTTGTGCATGTGGCCGACACCGGCGCCACCCTGCGCCTGATGGCGGCCCACGCACGCGACCGCGCGCCGGCCAGCCGTATCGTGCTGACGGGCGGCGCGGACGCGAACCTTCTGCGCCGCATGCTGGATGTGCTGTCGCGCGAACGCCGCGACATGACGGCGGGTGAACATACCGTGCCGCTGACCCTTGCGCGCCTGCCGCGCAGTGCGCGTTTTGGCGTGTTCGACCTGGCTTACGGCGACGCAGTCGCCGATGTTGCACTGGTGAAGCCCCATGTGATGATGGTCGGCTGCGCCGAAGGCACCGAAATTGGCGAGGCATTTGAAGGCCTTGCAGAAGGTTCAATGCTGGTTATTGACAGGGATAGGGCGGATGCTTCATCCCTCGTGCGTCGGGCGCGCCGGCGGGGTGTGGCGGTCATGACCGTCTCCCTCGGAAGCCGCAGCGACGTAAGGGTCCTGAAGCTGACCGAACATGCCCAATGCACCTGCCTGAGCGCTGATATCGACGGTGTGCCGGTGACCTACAAGGTCGGCCTGCCGGGCCGGTATCTTGCGCTTAAAAGCCTGATGTTGATGGCGGCCGTCAAGGCAGCCGGCGGCGATCTGGGCCGGGCGGCCATGGCGCTGGCGGGTCTGGGTGCGGGCAGGGATATGGACGATACCGTGCGGCCGGCAATCGGGGCCGCAATGCGGGACGAACAACAGACGGGCAGGGCGCCCACACGCGCGCTCATGCTTGCGGAATAGTAGGGAGTAACGGACATGCTGTATAATCTGCTCAGCCAATATGCCGGACATGGTGGCATGTTCAACCTGTTCCGTTACCTGACGTTCCGCACCGGCGGCGCGGTGCTGACGGCGCTGATCATCTGCTTCATCTTCGGTCCCATGATCATCCGCTGGCTGAAAGCCAAGCAGAAAAAAGGCCAACCGATCCGCGAGGATGGCCCGCAAAGCCATATCATCACCAAGGCCGGCACCCCCACGATGGGCGGCTTCATGATCCTCCTGGCCATGGGGGTTTCCACCTTCCTGTGGGCGGACCTTTCGAACCCTTACGTGTGGGCGGTGCTGATCGTCACCCTGTCGTTTGGCGCCATCGGTTTTGTCGACGACTATCTGAAGGTCACCAAACGCACCTCTGCGGGTGTGTCCGGCAAGGTGCGTCTGCTGCTGGAATTTGGCATCACCGGCGCTGTCGCCTGGTGGATGGCGTCCCTGAACGGACCCACCCTGGCGCTGCCGTTCGTGAAGAATTTTGTCCTCGATATGGGGTTCTGGTATGTGCCCTTTGCCATGCTGGTCATGGTCTGGGGCGGTAACGCCGTGAACCTGACCGACGGGCTGGACGGCCTTGCCATCGTGCCGGTAATCATCGCCGCTGCCGCGTTCGGCTTCATCGCCTATATGGTCGGCAGCACGGTCTATGCATCATACCTTGGCGTCACTTATGTCGCCGGTTCGGGTGAACTGGCGGTGCTGGCGGGCGCCATCATCGGTGCCGGGCTCGGTTTCCTGTGGTTCAATGCACCACCTGCGATGGTGTTCATGGGCGACACGGGTTCCCTGGCCCTGGGCGGCGCGCTGGCGTCCATGGCCGTGGTCACCAAACATGAAATCGTGCTGGGCATCATCGGCGGCCTGTTCTGGCTGGAGACCATTTCGGTCATCGTGCAGGTGGCGTCCTTCAAACTGACCGGCAAGCGCGTGTTCAGGATGGCGCCCCTGCATCACCATTATGAACAGAAGGGCTGGGCCGAACCCACGATCGTGATCCGCTTCTGGATCATTTCCGTCATCCTGGCCCTTATCGGCCTTGCCACCCTGAAGCTGAGGTAAGATCAATTGATCACCGCACGCGCATACAAGGATAAACAGATCGGGGTCTTTGGCCTTGCCCGCACCGGGCTTGCCGCCGTCAGGGCGCTTGCGGCCTCGGGCGCCGTTGTGCATGCCTGGGACGACAATGCCGATCGCCGGCAGGCAGCCGAACCGATGGTCGATGACCTGTATGCGCTGGATTTTGGCACCCTGCATGCGCTGATGCTGGCACCGGGTGTGCCGCTCACGCACCCGATCCCGCATGCGCTGGTGAAAAAGGCGCAGGCAGCGCACGTACCCACGATCAGCGATTTTGACGTGTTCGAAAAAGCCCGTAGCGAGCTTCCGGGCCACAGCACGGTGGCGATTACCGGCACCAACGGCAAATCCACCACGACGGCGCTGATCGGCCATATGATCGCGGCCTGCGGGCGCCCGGCTGCCGTGGGCGGCAATATCGGCACCGGCATCCTGTCGCTCGATCCGCTCGAAGAAGACGGTGTCTATGTGTTCGAGATGTCGTCTTTCCAGATCGACCTCACACGCCAGTTCGTGGCCGATATCGCGATCCTGCTGAATATCACGCCCGACCATCTGGACCGGCATGGCGACATGGCGGGTTATGTGGCCGCCAAACGCAAGCTGTTCGATATGCAGAAACCGGACGGTGTCGCCATCGTCGGCATCGACGATGCGTATGGCGCCGGCATCAGGGAAGCTTTGGGCGCGCGCGCCATTGCGGTTTCGGTGACCGGTCCCGCCGAAGGCGGCATCTATGTCACCGGCGACGGCCTGCTGGTCGACGACCGCAGTGGCACCGCGGATGCGGTCGGCAGCCTGACCGGCCTGCCAGCATTGCGGGGGCGCCACAACTGGCAAAATGCCGCCATGGCCTATGCGACCGGGCGGCTTCTGGGTTTTGCGCCGGGCGCGATCCTTGACGCCTTCCGCAGCTTCCCGGGTCTTGCACACCGGCAGGAAGTTATCGCCACCATCGATGGCATCCGTTTCGTGAACGACAGCAAGGCCACCAATGTGGACGCGGCTGAACGGGCGCTGGGCAGCTTTTCGCGCATCCGCTGGATCGCGGGTGGCCGGCCAAAGGACAAGAGCTTCATGGCGCTGGCGCCCTATATGGTGAATGTGGCCCGCGCCTACCTGATCGGCGAAGCGGCGGACGCCATCGCCGAGGGCATCAAGGGTTATGTGGATTATATCGACTGCCACGACCTGGCCCATGCCATCGACCTTGCGGTCGCCGACGCCGAACCGGGCGATACGATCCTGCTGTCGCCGGCCTGCACGGCCTTCGACCAGTTCCGTGACTTCGAACACCGGGGTGCGACTTTCCGCGCCCTTGTGGAAGCACGGCAGGGGGCCGCGGCATGATTGCCTTTTCGCGCACAGACAATTCCGTCGTCTCCCGCTGGTGGTGGACCGTCGACCGCTGGATGCTGGCGCTGATCATTGCCCTCATCATGGTCGGCATCTGGCTGACCCTGACCGCAAGCCCGGCGGTGGCCGAACGTTTGGGCCTTGATGCCCTGCATTTTGTCAAACGCCAGGCCGCGTTCCTCGCGCTCGCGCTCATGACCGTGTTCGGCATTTCGATGATGTCGACCACGCTGGTCAGGCGTCTGTGTGTGCTGGGTTTCCCGGCCATGCTGCTGCTGATGGTGGCGACACTGGTTATCGGGCCCGAGATCAAGGGCGCACACCGCTGGCTGCAGATCGGCAGTTTCACCCTGCAACCAAGCGAATTCCTGAAACCTTTTTTTGTGGTCACCACTGCCTGGATTTTGTCGGCGCAGTTCACCGATGAACGCCTGCCGTCCAAGCGCGTGGCCTTTGGTCTTTATGCCGTCGTGGCCGGGCTTCTGGTCTTGCAGCCCGATTTTGGCCAGACGGTGCTGATCAGCGTGGTGTTCTTCGCCCAGATGGCCATTGCCGGCCTGCCGATCATGTGGCTGGTGGCCGCGGGCTTTACCGGCATCGCCGGCCTTGGTCTCGGCTATACCCTGCTGCCGCACGTGGCCAGCCGCATCGACCGTTTCATCAACCCGGCAAGCGGCGATACCTATCAGGCCGACAAGGCCATGCAGGCGTTTGAACATGGCGGCCTTCTGGGCACCGGCCCGGGCGAGGGCATCGTGAAGCTGCGCCTGCCGGATGCGCACACGGACTATATCTTTGCGGTGGTTGGCGAGGAGTTCGGCTCCATCGCCTGTGTAATGCTGTTGATGCTGTTCGCGGGGCTGGTGGTGCGCGGGCTTGCGCATCTCCTGGAAGAAGAAAACCCGTTCCGCATGATGGCGGCGGCGGGTCTGATCATGCAGTTCGGCCTGCAGACCCTGATCAATGTCGGCGTGAATCTGGCGCTGTTGCCGTCCAAGGGTATGACCCTGCCGTTTGTATCCTATGGCGGTTCGTCAATGCTGGCGCTGGCAATCGGCATGGGCATGGTGCTGGCGCTGACGCGCCGCAACCGTTTCATCCGCCCCGGTACCGACCCCGTCGGCTGGAGGGCCGCGGAATGATGGCGGTTACGCCCCATATCGTGCTGGCTGCAGGCGGCACCGGCGGCCATATGATGCCGGCCGAAGCCGTGGCCGACGTGCTGGTGCGCGAAGGGTATGACGTGTCGCTGATCACCGACAAAAGAGGCGATGCCATCGGCAACGCGCTTGTCGATATCGACCGGCATGTACTGACGGCTGCAAGCCATATGGGCGGTGGTCTTCTGGGCAAAGTGCGGTCGGTGCTTTCGATCATTGCCAGCACCCTGCAGGTGCGCAGGCAGTTCAAGCTTCAGCGCCCGGGCGTTGTGGTCGGTTTTGGCGGTTATCCGTCGCTGCCGGCGGTACTGGCAGCGCGCAGCATGAAAATCCCCTATGTGCTGCATGAACAGAATGCGGTGCTGGGCCGGGTGAACCGGCTGATGGCCGAGAAGGCGGCGCTGGTGGCCTTGAGTGTCGGGGATACCGAACGGGTGGCCGAATGGGTTCATACCGAAGTGACCGGAAACCCGGTGCGCAAGCTGATCGGCAAGCTGGCCAACATCGCCTATGCCGTGCCGCTGGGCTTCGGGGATATCCGTGTTTTCATCCTGGGCGGCAGCCAGGGCGCGCGCATCCTGTCGGACGTGGTGCCGGCGGCGATCACCGCCTTGCCGGAAGAGCTTAGGAGCCGCGTCGAGGTCGTCCACCAGGCCAGAAGCGAGGATGTGGAACGGGTGATCGAGGCCTACAGGGCCGCAGGTGTGCGGGCCCGGGTGCAACCCTATTTCGACGATGTCGGTGCCATTCTGTTGCGCACGCAACTGGTGATCTGTCGTGCCGGCGCCTCGACCCTTTCGGAACTGACCGCCATGGGCCGCCCGGCGATCCTGGTGCCCCTGGCCATCGCGGCGGACGACCACCAGAAGGCCAATGCCCAGCGTGTGGTGCGCGCGGGTGGTGGCTGGATGCTGGAAGAGCGCGACTTCACCACCGAAGCGCTGGCCAAAAAACTGGAATATCTGTTCACCGACATGGGCGAGCTTCGCGATGCGTCGGAAAACATGCGCGCAATGGCGCACCTTCGTGCCGCCGAAGACTTGGCGGCGCTTGTAATCAGAGTGAATGAAAAGAGGGGACAACCCTGATGCGTGGCATCCCGTTTGACATAGGCATGGTTCATTTTGTCGGCATTGGCGGTATCGGCATGTCCGGTATTGCCGAGGTCATGCACAATCTGGGCTACAGCGTGCAGGGCTCGGATGCCGCTGAAAGCGCGAATGTGCAGCGGCTCAGGAAGCTTGGCATCGAGGTGAAGATCGGCCAGAAGGCCGAAAACCTGGCCGATGCCGGTGTGATTGTTGTCTCCTCCGCCATCAAGGCCGACAACCCCGAGGTGCTGGAGGCGCGTCGGCGCCAGTTGCCGGTGGTGCGCCGCGCCGAAATGCTGGCCGAACTGATGCGCCTCAAATGGTGTGTGTCGGTCGCGGGCACGCATGGCAAGACCACGACCACCTCAATGGTGGCAACGGTGCTTGAAGCAGCGGGCGTGGACCCGACGGTCATCAACGGCGGCATCATCAACAGCTATGGCACCAACACCCGCCTGGGGGAAGGTGAATGGATGGTTGTCGAAGCCGACGAAAGCGACGGCACGTTTGTGAAATTGCCGGCCACCATTGCCATTGTCACCAACATGGATGCCGAGCATCTGGATTTTTACGGCACCTTCGATGCCGAGCGTGAAGCCTTCCGCAAGTTCGTCGAGCGCGTGCCCTTCTACGGCGCCGCGATCCTGTGTATCGACCATCCGGAAGTACAGGCGCTGATCGCCCATATCCGCGACCGGCGTTTTGTCACCTACGGCCTGTCGGCCCAGGCCGATGTGCGCGCGACCAACATCCGCTCGGTGCAGGGCACCGTGACGTTTGATGTGGTGGTGCGCGCGCGTGGTGAAGACGACGACCGCACCATCACCGATATCAGCTTGCCGATGCCGGGCCAGCACAATGTGCAGAACGCGCTCGCGGCCATTGCCGCCGGGCTTGAGATGCAGGTGTCCGACGACACCCTGCGTGAGGCGTTCCGCAACTTTGGCGGTGTGAAGCGGCGTTTCACCAAAACCGGCGTTGTGGACGGCATCACCATCATCGACGACTATGGCCACCATCCGGTCGAAATTGCCGCCGTTTTGAAGGCCGCACGGGAAAGCTTTGACCACAAGGTCGTGGCCGTCGTGCAGCCGCACCGCTATACGCGCCTCAAAAGCCTGTTCGAGGAATTCTGCACCTGCTTCAACGATGCCGACACAGTCTTGGTGGCGCCCGTGTATGAAGCCGGCGAAAGCCCGATCGAAGGTGCCGACCGCGACCATCTGGTCGACGGGCTGAAGGCCCATGGCCACCGCCATGCCGAAGCCATCGCGGGCGAAGCCGACCTGGCTGCCGCCGTGCGCAAACATGCCGCCCGGGGCGACGTTGTCGTCTGCCTGGGTGCCGGTTCCATCAGCAAATGGGCAAACGAGCTCCCGGATATTCTAGCGTCTTCCGTGTCTGAAACAGGGGAAACATCATGATGGCTCAAGCGAAACACCTGCCTTTTCTCGACAACCTGCCGCATGTGCGTGGCCGGCTTGTAGAACAGGCGCCGCTCGCCCGGCTTAGCTGGTTCCGCACCGGCGGGACGGCCGATGTGCTGTTCGAGCCCGCCGACGAAGCCGACCTGATCGCCTTTCTGCGCCACATGCCGGGTGACGTGCCGATGACCGTGATCGGCGTCGGTTCGAACCTTCTGGTGCGCGATGGCGGTGTGGACGGTGTGGTGATCCGGCTGGGCCGCGCGTTCGCCAATATCGTCATCCGGGGTGATGTGGTGAAGGCTGGGGCTGCGGCCATGGATGTGCATGTCGCCAAAGCTGCCGCCAAGGTTGGCCTGTCCGGCCTTGAATTCATGGTTGGTGTGCCCGGCACCGTGGGCGGCGCCCTGCGCATGAACGCCGGCGCCTATGGTCGGGAAATCAAGGATGTGCTGTTGCATGCCCATGCGGTGGACCGGTACGGCCATGTGCACGAGCTCAGGGCTGAGGATTTTGGCTATGCCTACCGTTCGAGCCGGATCGGCGAGGGCATGATCCTCTTGGGTGGTTCGTTCCAGTGCCAGACCGGCGATGTGGAAACCATCAATGCCGCCATGGCCAAGATCAGTGCCGACCGGCAGGAAAGTCAGCCGCTGGGTACGCGCACCGGCGGCAGCACCTTCAAGAACCCCGAAGGCATGAAAGCCTGGGAACTGGTCGACAAGGCCGGTTGCCGGGGCATGCGCATCGGCGATGCCCAGGTGTCGGAAAAACACTGCAATTTCCTCCTGAACCATGGCGAAGCCACGGCGGCCCAGATTGAAGAACTGGGTGAAACCGTGCGCAAGCGGGTCAAGGAAACGTCGGGTGTCGATCTCGAATGGGAAATCAGGATCATCGGCAATCCGGCCAAGGGGGCATAAGGCATGGCACTGACGTTTCGTCATCGCTGGTTGAAGCTTGTTCCGCTGATGCTGTGTGTGCCGGCGGCGGGCTATGCCGCATGGCAGGCGCCGGTGATCGAGGGCTGGTTCGTTGAACGCACGCGGGACGCGGGTTTTGTGCTGTCGTCCCTCAGCATCGAAGGCATGGAACGCAGCCGCCGGTCTGAAGTGCTGGCCGCGCTGGATGTCGACGACGGCATGCCGCTTCTGGCCATTGATCTGGGCCAGATGCAGAAGCAGCTCGAGGCCCTGCCGTGGGTCAAGCGCGCGGAAGTGACCCGCGTGCTGCCGGGTGAACTGCATATCCGCCTTACCGAACGCCATGCCTATGCACTGTGGCAGGACAAGGGCCGGGTTTATGTGATTGATGCCGATGGCACGGTGATCACCACGCGCGGGGTCAAGGAATTTGCGCACTTGATGCTGGTGGTGGGCGACGGTGCCCAGGGCCGTGTGCATGCGCTGCAGACCATGCTGGACGAAACGCCCGAGCTGGCCGCCAAGGTGCGCACCGCCGTGCGCGTGGGTGAACGCCGCTGGGACCTGATTTTCGACAATGGCATCCGGGTCAAGCTGCCGGAGGACGACCAGGTGCCTTATGGCGCCCAGGCCGCCTGGAGCCGGTTTGTCGAGTATGAAAACAAGCACCGACTTCTGGAACGGGAGGTCATGGTCATCGACATGCGCCTGCCGGACCGCATGGTGCTCAGGGTTTCGCCGGACGGCCACAAACGCATGGAAGCCGATGAATCGCTGACCTGATTTTTTTCTCGCGTATCGAGTTGGGAAACATGAAACCATCTAAGACAGTACAGGAAGGTCTGATTGCCGCGCTGGACGTCGGTTCGGCCAAGGTCGCCTGCTTGATCGCCGAGGTGGACGACGCCGGCGCCATCCATGTGCGCGGTGTCGGCAACCGGGCCAATGGCGGCGGTGTATCGGCGGGCGCCATCGTCGATATGGACCAGACCGAAAAAGCCATCCGGGCCTCGGTCGACCAGGCCGAAAAAATGGCCGGTGTCACCATCAGCGATGTGTGGCTGACCTTCTCGGGCGGGGAACCCAAAAGCACCATTGTCGAAGTGCAGGTGGATATCGCGGGCCATGCCGTCAGCGAAGCCGACATCGACCGCGCGATCAATGAAGCGCGTGAACAGGTGGATGTGGAAGACACGGGTGTCTTGCACGCTTTCCCGGCGGCCTTTGGGGTCGACGGCAATTTCAGCCCCAAGGCGCCCATCGGCATGTATGGCAAGAAGCTGACCGTGGCGCTGCATGTCATTACCGCCGACCATGGCCCCTTGCAGAACCTGCAGGCCTGTGTGCGCCGCGCGCATCTGAATGTGGCGGGTGTCGTGCTGTCGCCCTTTGCGGCCGGTCTTGCGACCCTGGTGGAAGACGAAGCCAAAATGGGCGCCGCCTGTATCGACATCGGCGCCGGCTGCACCGGTATTTCCGTGTTTGCCCAGGGCGCCCTGGTGCATGCCGAAGTGCTGCCCATGGGCGGTGGTGTCATCACCGAACAGGTGGCGCGTGCGCTTCTCACCCCGTTTGATCATGCCGAACGGCTGAAAACCTTCAATGGCTCGGCCATGGTGGATGCCGCCGACGAACGGCTGGAGATCGAGGTGCCACAGGTCGGCGAACGTGGTGGCGACAGTGTTGTGCGCATGCCGCGTGCGGCGCTGACTGGCGTGATCCAGAAGGAACTGGAACTGTTGCTGGCCACGGTCAGCGACCGGCTGGACGCATCGGGCTTTTCCGGCATTGCCGGGCGGCGTGTGGTGCTCACGGGCGGTGTGGCGCAGGCCGAAGGCATTCGCGACCTTGCAACGCGCATGCTGGGGCGCCAGGTGCGCATCGGCCGCCCTGAGGTGATCGACGGCCTGCCGCAGGCGGCGCAGGCCAGCAGTTTTTCGGCAGCGCTCGGCCTTTTGTTCTATGTCGTGCGGCGCCCGGTGCAGGATGCCGCCAAAAAACAGAAGCCCGAACGGGCAAAAGGCCCGGCTGGTGGTGGTTTCGGGCGCCTGACACGCTGGTTCAGGAATAATTTTTAACGGGCAAATCACCGATTCGCTGGATTCTCGCGACTCGGCAGGATATAAAGGATCAAACGGAGGTATTTGGGCAATGTCTATCGACTTTGAAAACATGGAACTGACCGAACTCACCCCGAAGATCGCGGTGATCGGTGTTGGCGGTGCGGGCTGTAACGCTGTCAACAACATGATCCGCGCCGATCTGCAGGGGGTGGATTTTGTGGTCGCCAACACGGACGCGCAGGCGCTGGCGAATGCCGCCGCCGACAACCGCATCCAGCTTGGTGTTCAAATCACGCAAGGCCTGGGCGCAGGCGCCCAGCCGAAAATCGGTGAAGCCGCGGCGGAAGAAGCCGGCGACAGCATCGACGAGATGCTGGCGGGCTGCCATATGGCCTTCATCACCGCCGGCATGGGCGGTGGCACCGGTACGGGCGCAGCCCCTGTGATCGCGAAACGGGCACGCGACAAGGGCATCCTGACCGTCGGTGTGGTCACCAAACCGTTCCATTTCGAGGGCGGTCGCCGCATGAAGATCGCTGAATCCGGTATCTCGGAACTGGCGCAGCATGTCGATACCCTGATCATCATCCCGAACCAGAACCTGTTCCGGGTCGCCAACGAACGCACCACCTTCGCCGACGCCTTCAAGATGGCCGACGAAGTGCTGCATTCGGGTGTGCGCGGCATCACCGACCTTATGGTCATGCCGGGCCTTATCAACCTCGACTTTGCCGACGTGCGTACCGTGATGTCAGAAATGGGCAAGGCCATGATGGGCACGGGCGAGGCCGAGGGCGAAAGCCGCGCGTCGGACGCCGCCGCTGCCGCCATCTCGAACCCGCTTCTTGAGGAAGCATCGCTCAAGGGCGCCAAAGGCGTCATCATCAACGTTACCGGCGGCATGGACATGACGCTGTATGAAGTTGATGAAGCCGTGAACATGGTGCGCGACCAGGTTGACCCCGATGCGCTGATCGTCTTCGGTTCGGCCTTCAATCCCGAGCTCGAGGGTCGCCTCCGGGTTTCGGTTGTCGCGACCGGTATCGAAGGTGGTGTGGCCATCCAGCCGATCCCGCAGCCGCAAAAAACCATCCAGCAGCCGGTCGTCGAAAAGGCCCCGGTGATGGAAGCCGCGGCGCCGGCCGCTGTGGAAGCCGCCCCGAAAGTACAGGTCGAGTTCAAGGCTGAAATCGAGGAAGGCCCCGCGCTGTCGGACAGCGAGCCGCTGAGCGAAGTGGCTGCCATGATGGAAGACGATGACGAAGACACCATCGAGCTGATGGATGAAGTCGAGCCGGAAAAAGCCGAAGATGATCTCGAAGCCCGTGCCGTTGCGGCGCAGGGCGAGGATGCCTTCGTGGCCGAAGCACCGATGATGCCGAAAGCTGCCCAGCAGCCGGTGGCCGCAGCGGTTCGCCCGAACGCCTTCCAAGAAGCCGCCTATACCAGTGGCGCACCCGAGAAAAAGGCCCCGGTGGCCGAGCCGGTCCAGGAAACAGCGCCCCAGCGGCGCAGCCTGTTCCAACTGATGACAGCCGGCCTGCGTTCCGACACCCCGGAAGTGGCGCAAAGCCCGAAGCCGGTGAATGACGCAGGCGCCGCAACGGCACCGGCTGTCGCACCGGCCACGGCCCAAAGTGCGGCTCCGTCGCTGGGTGGTGTCACCGCAGACGAACGCCCGGCCCTGAGGCCGGCGTCGACCGAGCAGCTCGAGATCCCGAGCTTCCTCAGGCGCCAGCAAAACTGAATCTGAGTATCGAGTAGTATCAAAGGCCGGGGTTTTCCCCGGCCTTTTTGTTTGTGCCGGGCCGGACAGGCGGGCCTCAAAAAAGGGCTTGCTTTTTTATTGTACCAGATGTACCCCTTATATACATGGTACATAGGGAACAACAAAAAGTACCAACGGACAGACCCGAGTCACGACAGACGAGAGGACCATGCAGATAACAATCGACATCGATGCGGAAGAACCGCTGTTTGCCCAACTGATGGGTGGCATCAAGGCCGCCGTCAGCGCAGGCACCCTTGCGCCGGGTGCACCCTTGCCGTCGATCCGGCAACTGGCGAACGACCTGGATCTCAACAACAAGACGGTGGCCAAGGCCTACCAGCTTCTGGAACGCGACAATATCATCCAGACCAAGGGCTACAGGGGCACTTTTGTGCATCCCGACGCCAAAGCCCATGTGGATTTCGACCTGAATGCCTGGGTCGCGGGCCAGATCAGCGACACGGTGGAAGCCTGCCGTGCGCGCGGTGCTACCGACAGTGAAATAAGGATCGCGTTTGCGAACCTGATGCAGAACAAAATGAACGGAGGCCAATGATGTCCGCCACGATAACGACAGCCAGCATCCTGATATTGTTTTACCTGGCCTTTGCCAGTCAGGTCTTCCTGGTCTCGGTCTTTTACCCGCGCCAGATCGCCGCGCGCATGCACTATATGCTTGACCATTTCCCGCCGTCGGAATTTCCAAAGCTGTATCCGGGCGCAGGGCCTGATTTTGTCGGTGCCACCAAAGCCCGCATCGGCATGTATCTGGGAGTCAATTATGCGATTGCTGCATTCGGGGGCGTTGCCCTTGTTGCCGTGGTTTTGGGCTTCCATGGCATGACGGTGGGCGGCAGCAAGGCCATGGCCGCCGTCTATTTTATCATTCAGGTCATGCCCTTCATCTATCTGTCCGTGGTCGAAATGCGCCGCTACAAGGCCATGCGCGAAGCCTATAGCGCCAGCCGCATGCGCTCGGCCAACCTGTCGCCGCGCCGGCTCGGCAACTATATCGCGCCCGGTTATGTGGCGCTGGCGGTGGTCCTGTATGTTGCCTGGGTAGTCTTCTACCTGTCCGGCAAGGGACCGATGAGCCAATGGGGCGAAGAAGTGACCCTGACCCTGCCGCTGATTACCTTCATGAACATCATGTATGTGTTTGTGGTGCGGGGTTTCATTTCGGGCAGGCGCCTGGACCCGCTCGCCAGCCCGGCAGATCAGCACCGCGCCATCGAGGTGGTGGTCAAGTCCGTGGTGATTTCTTCCATCGGTGTCAGCCTGTTCCTGATCGGTGTCGATGCCGTGGACCGGTTCGACCTGCGGGAACTGGGGGCGGTGCTCACCAGCCTTTACATGCAGGCCTGCATGGTAATGGGCGTGGGCATGACCCTAAGGCGCATCACGCCGGAAACCATGAATTTCGACGTCTACCGGGCCGACAATGTGTCCACAGCCGGATAACAGAAGAACAACATTCCCAAGCCTAAAAACTGAAGGCGGCCTATGGCCGCCTTTTTTATGTCGGCAAGGCCGGGCTGGTCAGGGCCAGCGGTCGAGCGCGTCCGTATCGCTGTCCTTGGCGGCAACCCACTCTGCCCCGCCCTCCGTTTCTTCCTTCTTCCAGAAAGGCGCCTTGGACTTGAGGAAGTCCATCAGGAAATCGGCGGCTTCGAAGGCGGCCTGCCGGTGCGCGCTCAAGGTGATCACCAGCACGATCTGGTCGCCCGGCAGCAAGCGGCCAAAGCGGTGGATGATGCGGCAGCCCTGCAGCGGCCAGCGCGCTTCGGCCTCGGTCGCGATGCGGGCAAGCTCAGCCTCTGTCATGCCGGGATAATGTTCAAGGGTCATGGCCTTCAGGCCGCCGTCCAGGTCGCGCACCGTGCCGGTGAAGCTAACAATTGCGCCAATGTCGGTGCGGCCGGCGCGCAGGGCGGCAATTTCGGCGCCGATATCGAAGTCGGCTTCCTGAACCAACACCGTGGCCATCATCAGCCCCCGGTCACCGGCGGGAAAATGGCAATCTCGTCGGTGTCCTTCACGGCATGGTCAAGCCCGACATGGGTCTGGTTCACGGCAACACGCAGCATGGCGCGGTTCGAAAGCGCGTGGGCATAAATCTCGTTGATGCCGGACAGGTAATCCAGCAGTTCGGCCACCGTGCCGACATGGTCCGGCAGGTGCAGGACCTCCTCGGACTTGCCGATGCGTTCCTTGACCCAGGCAAAATAAATCAGTTGCATGCTCTGACTATACCATATGTTTGAGGCCGGCGC
Source organism: Alphaproteobacteria bacterium (assembly GCA_006226495.1). Lineage (GTDB taxonomy): Bacteria > Pseudomonadota > Alphaproteobacteria > Sphingomonadales > Kordiimonadaceae > Kordiimonas. The sequence goes on along the minus strand of SBGU01000040.1, from coordinate 36,991 downwards.
GCAGATAGTCGTAGCCGGTATAAAGGGTCAGCACCGCCGCAACCCACAGGAGCGCGATGCCGATTTCAAGCGCGGGCAGGCCGAACACCACCGCACCCTTGGCCCAGCACAATGCGCCAAGGGCCACCATCTGCACCGTGGTTTTCCATTTGGCCAGCATGCTGACCGGCACACTGACCTGGATGCCGGCGAGGAATTCGCGCAGGCCCGAGACCAGGAGTTCCCGGCACATGATGATGACCGCGGCCACCACATGCACGCTGTTCACCCAGCCGACCGCCACCACCATCACGATGATCGCGCCCACCATCAGCTTGTCGGCGATGGGGTCCAGGAACATGCCGATCTTCGACACACTGCCGGTCGCGCGCGCGAGGTAGCCGTCGAAAAAGTCGGTGATGCCGGCAACGGCAAACAGCACAAAGGCAATATGGCTGCCCAGCGGCTGTTCCATATAGAAGGAGGCGACCAGAAGCGGGATTACAAAAATCCGGGACATGGTCAGAATGTTCGGCAGGGTCCACATGGCTTTATACTCGCGGCGATTTTTGCGTGGGCTCGCCAACAATAGCCGATTGCCCGCCCGCGTCAACGTCTGTGGCCGGGCAGGGCGAAATGGACCGTGTCAGCCCCGGAAATGGTCGTAGATCGTCTGTGCTGTGGCGCGGGAAATGCCGTCCACGCCCTCAAGGTCGCGCACATCGGCGTCGGCCACGGCCTTGGCCGAGCCGAAGTGATGCAACAGCGCCTTTTTGCGTTTCGGGCCAATGCCCGGCACGCCGTCCAGTGGTGATTTCTTGATATCGCCCGCGCGCCTTGCCCGGTGGCTGCCGATTGCGAACCGGTGCGCTTCGTCGCGCAGGCGCTGCAGGTAATAAAGTACAGGGTCGGTCATCGGCAGCATGAAGGTGTCGCGGCCCGGCATATGGAACTGCTCGCGCCCGGCGTTGCGGTCCGGCCCCTTGGAGATGGCGACAATGGCCACGTCGGTGACCCCCAGGTCGTCCAGGGTTTCGGTGACCGCCGACAGTTGCCCCTTGCCGCCGTCGATCAGCAACAGGTCGGGCCAGTGGCCGCGCTCGCGCGTGGCGTCTTCTTTCATCAGCCGGCTGAAACGGCGGCGCATCACCTCGCGCATCATGCCGAAATCGTCGCCGGGGGTCAGCTCCTCGGACTTGATGTTGAATTTGCGGTAGCTGTTTTTCATGAAGCCTTCGGGCCCCGCCACCACCATGCCGCCCAGGGCATTGGTGCCCTGGATATGGCTGTTGTCATACACCTCGATGCGTTCGGGCGGACCGTCCAGGTCGAACAGCTCTGCCAGGCCCTCCAGAAGCCGTTCCTGGCTTGCGCTTTCGGCCATGCGGCGTTCCAGCGCTTCCTTGGCGTTCCTTATCGCTTCGCGCATCACATCGGCTTTTTTGCCGCGCGATGGCACGCTGAGTTCGACCCGCCGGCCCATGCGGTCGGACAGGGCGCCCGAAATCAGCTCGGCTTCCGGCAGCCGGTGCGAGGTCAGGATCAGGCGCGGCGCGGGTTTATTGTCATAGAATTGCACCACAAAGGCCGCCAGCACGTCGGCCACATCGTCCGATTTGTGGTGCTTGGGGAAATAGGCCCGGTGGCCCCAGTTCTGGCCGGCCCGGAAAAAGAATACCTGCACGCCGACCTGGCCGCCCACCAGTTCGGCGGCAATCACATCCGCCTCGTCGACCATGGCGTTGACCATGCTCTGGTGGCTCTGGATCTGGGTCAGGGCATTCAGCCGGTCGCGGTAGACGGCGGCCAATTCGAATTCAAGCGTATCGGATGCTTCCTGCATCGCGGTCGCGAATTTCTTCTGGATGTCGCTGGAGCGGCCCTCTAGGAAGGCGCGGGTCTCGGACACCATGTCGGCATAATCCTCACGGCTGATCTTGTTCACACAGGGCGCCGAGCAGCGCTTGATCTGGTGCAACAGGCAGGCGCGGGTGCGGCTCTCAAGCACCGCATCGGTGCAGGAGCGCAACTGGAACACCTTTTGCAGGATATTGAGCGTGCGGGTGACCGCAGACGCATTGGCGAACGGGCCGTAATACTGGCCCCTGTGGCGCCTGGCCCCACGGTGCTTGGCGATCTGGGCCCAGGCATGGTCTTCCCGCAGCATGATATAGGGGAAGGACTTGTCGTCCTTCAGAAGCACGTTGAAGGGCGGTTTGAAACGCTTGATCAGCGAGGCCTCGAGGAGAAGCGCCTCGGCCTCGGTGCGGGTGGTGACAAAGATCATTGACCGCGTGGCCGCAACCATGCGCTTCAGCCGCACGGTCAGCCGGGCCACCTGGGTGTAGGAGACAATGCGTTTCTTGATGCTTTTGGCCTTGCCGACATAAAGCACGTCGCCATGTTCGTTCAGCATGCGATAGACACCCGGTGCCGTGGGCGCGGTTTTCACGTGCGTCTTGATCGTGTCGATACCGATGTCGAGGCTGGTGTCGCTCACCGCGTGTGTCTCCGGAAATGTGTGCGGCCCATTTTTGGCGGAAGTGCAGGGCGGATTCAATGGTTCAACTTGTCTATTTTGATTCGTCCAAAAGATTTCCACGAATCCTGTGGATAACCTTGTGGGAAACTTATGCGCTTGTGGTGCAACATGGCTGTAACACTGAGGTTTCCCCTGATTGCACAAAAAATGGGCAAAATAGCTAAGTCATTGATTTATAACGGTTGGTGTAAGGTCAATAAGAGATTTATTTCTCCGAGGGAAATGTAAACTTGCCTCGATTTTGGCCCTGTGGCAGCAGCCGATTCGATGTGTAAAACTTCCGCCGTTCGCATGTCGAACGGCAGGGAAAATACCAAATGTTACTAATTGGTTAAGGTCTCAGGCGTGTCTGTGACGTTCGATCTCGACCCCGACGCTCAGGGCTTCCTTGATCGCTTCCAGCTTCTCTACCTTGACGCGGACCCCGATCACGCGATTGTCGTCAAGGGCCAAGGCGGCAATTTTTTCGGCCAGGGTTTCAACAAGGTTGATATGGCCGGAGGCCAGGATGGTCTGGATGCCCTTGATGATGTCGTGATAGCAGACCACGTTCGATAGCTGGTCGTCATGATGATCGCCGCTTTCGAGCACGGACAGGTCGACATTCAGGCGGATCTTCTGGGTCTTGCCCTTTTCCTGGGTATAGACACCGATCTCGGCTTCGGTCTCGTAATCACGCACAAACACATGGCGCACGGAACGGGTGGCATCGGCAAAGGGCAGATGCAGGATATTGCTTTTCACCGTCGCGTCGTCATGCGCCATGGCCTAGTCCTCCAGGATATCGTCGGTGCGCCAGTTGAGGTGCTGGCCGCCGTCCAGCGCAATCATTTGCCCTGTGACGGACGGAGTCTCAAGCAGAAAACGCACCGCACCGCATATTTCGGCGAGGTCGGGTCCGCGGCGAAGCAAGGTGCGCGCCTGTTCTTCGGCAAAGTCAGCGTCACTCTGGCGCGTGTTCTTCAGAGTCGGGCCCGGGCCGATACCGTTTACCCGGATACGCGGCGCCAGCGCCTGCGCGAGTGTGCGGGTCAGGGTCCACAGGCCGGACTTGGACACCATATAGGACATATATTGCGGGTTCAGTTTCAGGACCCGCTGGTCGATGATATTGATAACCGCCCCCGTATGATGCGCGGGCAGGGTGCGGGCAAAGGCCTGTGCGATCAGGAGCGGCGCACGCAGGTTCACGGCCTGGTGCCGGTCGAAACTGTCGGCTGTCAGGCTCCGCACATCGTCCTTCTCGAACATCGAAGCATTGTTGATGACGGCGTCCAGTGGCCGACCGAGCGCTTTCACGGCGGCGGGCACCAGACCGGACGCTGCGTCGGCATCGGCCAGTTCGGCACCCAGGAGCACGGCGCGGGCGCCCAGTGCCTTGATCTCGCGCGCCACGGCTTCGGCTTCGTCGGCGGCGCCATGGTAATGGATGGCCACGTCCCAGCCGTGGCCGGCAAGGTCCAGCGCCAGCGCACGGCCGATGCGGCGCGCGGCACCGGTGATCAGGACAGCAGGGCGCGCAGCGCTCACAGCGGCAGGCCCATGGCGGCGGCACTGTCAGCCGAATGGGTCAGGTATACGAGATAGGCGACATAAAGGCCCAGGAACACCACGCCCATGAAACGGCCGACATGGGTGCGCATGCTGCAGAAAGGCACCAGCAACAGGGCCGACGCCAGCATGACCCAGACATCGACGCGCAGGAAGCTCTCGGGCACCGGGATCGGGCCGACCATTGAGGACACGCCCATGATGCAAAGGATATTGAAGATGTTGGAGCCGACCACGTTGCCCACCGCCACATCGCAGTGGCCGCGCACGGCCGCCACAAGGCCGGTCACCAGTTCCGGCAGGCTGGTGCCGATGGCAACCAGGGTCAGGCCGATCACGGCTTCGGACACGCCAAACGCGCGGGCGATCTCGACCGAGCCGGTGACAAGGAGATCGGCACCGACCGCCAGCCCCGCGAGGCCGGCAACCACCAGAACCGCTGCGAATTTATAGCTGTCAGGCCGCTCCTGAAGGCCGTCCAGTTCCTCAAGCGGGTCGACGGCATCGCCATTACATTTAGCGCGCAGCGCAGAATAGAGGAGGAAGCCCACAAGACCGGTCAGCAGGATCAGTGCCGTCGGCCAGTCCAGCACGCCGCGGAAACACATCAGGATGAAAACGATGGTGGCTGCAAGCATGATGGCGATATTGCGCCCAAGCCGGGGCGCGCCGCAGTGCAGGGGGGCGATCAGGGCCGGCAGGCCCACGACCAGAAGCACGTTGGCAATGTTGGAGCCGACCACGTTGCCAAGCGCAAGGGTTGGTGCGTGGCTCAGCACAGCATCAACCCCGACCACAAGTTCGGGGGCCGAGGTACCAAATGCAACGATGGTCAGACCGATCACAAGAGTTGGCACACCGGCGCGCTGTGCGATGGAGACAGCGCCGCGCACCAAAAAGTCGCCAGCGAATACCAAAAGTATAAGGCCGGCAACAACTTGAACATAGGCCATGGGGTGATCGAATCCTTATTCCTGGCGCCACGTGCGGGCGTCTTTTTTGGGCTACCGGCTTATATAGGGATTGCCTGCGCCAAAAGAAAGGCCCCCCGGTGCAGATGCCGCATTGCGCACAAAGCTGCTGCCCCGGCGCACAGCATCAGTAGCCGCGTCCGAGGTCCAGGATGTTCTCCGGCACCTCGCCGGCTTCGATGCGGCCAATATTGCGCACCACATATTCCGCCGCCGTGTCGGGCCGGGTGATGGCAGCGCAGTGTGGCGTGATCAACAGCCCTTCCTGGTGCCATAGCGGGCTGTCGGCCGGCAGGGGTTCCTCGGGGAACACATCCAGGGTGGCGCCCTTCAGATAGCCGCTGTTCAGAAGCGCGATCAGGTCCTCGAGCACGATCAGGGTGCCGCGCCCGGCGTTGATTACCGACGCCCCTTCCGGCAGGCGCGACAGCCGGTCGAAATTCAACAGGCCCTCGGTTTCCTTGGTGCTGGGCAACAGGCCCACCAGAATATCGGTGCGCGCCAGGAAGTCATTGAGCGCATCTTCGCCGGTGAAATGCTGCACGCCATCCTCGGCGGGTTTCGGGCTTCTTGACCAGGCGGCGATATTGTATCCAAGCGGTTTGAGCGCTTCGGCGGCACATTTGCCCAGCGCGCCATAACCCAGGATACCGACCCGGACATGCCGGGCAGGGCGGGAAAAGACCCGCTGCCAGCGGGCTTTCGACTGCGCGGTGGCCAGAAGCGGCATCTGCCGGTGGTGCATCAGCACCGACATCAGCACATATTCGGCCATGCCTTCTTTCAGCCCGTCATCGCCCATGCGGATGATGGGCACGTCCTTCGGCAGGTCGGGATCGCGCATCAGATGGTCGACGCCCGCGCCCAGCGAAAAGATCGCCTTGATGTTGGGGAATCGCTTCAACAGGCCGGGTTCGGCTTCCCAGACAAAAGCATAGGCCGGCCCGTCGTCAGGGCTGCCCCAGTCGGGAAAGCCCCTGAACTCGACCGAAGGGTCGACCGCCCTGAAGGCCTCGCGCCAGACATCGTGGCTGTAACCATCGAGATAAAAAAGGATTCTGCTCATTTTGTCCCTCCCGAAGCGCGCCCGTGGCGGCGTGTTTCCCTAAAGATAGGTCTTATAAGTCAAAAGTCCGCTTGAAAAGGGCTGAAGAATCAATTATCTGTCCGCCCGAACAGAGAGCCGGCGAGGCGTGCGCGTCTTTTGCTTGCTTTTTAAGGGTGCCCGCCTTATGGTGCGCGCCTCGAATCAAGGGGTTCACGCATGTGTGGGCCCGGTGGAGATGGCCGGACGGGTGGCATACCCAGTCGCGGTGATGAAAAAAGGTTAGAGATATGGCAGTTCCTAAGAGAAAAACAACGCCGTCCCGCCGTGGTATGCGCCGTTCGCACGACGCGCTGGCCCGCGTTAACTTCCAAGAAGACTCGCACACCGGCGAGTACAAGCTGCGCCACCACATCGACCTGAAAACGGGCATGTATCGTGGCAAGCAGATCCTGGAGCCCAAGGGCGACTACTAAGTCCCCGGCTTGCGGATCGCTTCGGCGACTTCAGAAAACGGTGGTTCCCACGGGGGACCGCCGTTTTTGCTGTTTTTTGCACGCTGCCGCTTTTTTGCCCTTTCCGGTCTGCTATGCTGTCAGTTGAACAGTCTAAGGACAAGATCAGTCAAAGGACAGGGGACCCCTATGGCAGTCAGGCATCTTCTTGCCGCCGCGTCGCTTCTTGCGGTGACGGCATGTGTAACCACCAATGAAGTGACCGGCCGGTCGCAGTTCATCACCATCCCGGCGTCCGAGGACGCGGCCCTTGGCCTTGAGGCCATGCAGGAGGTCAAGAAGACCGCCCCGGTGCTCGAGACCGGCGTGATGGCCGAACGGGTGAGCCGGATCGGCAAACGCATCGCTGCCATTTCCGATGCGCCCGAGCTGCCGTGGGAATTTGTTGTGATCGACGAGCCTGTCCTGAACGCCTGGGCGCTGCCGGGCGGCAAGGTCGCGGTCTATGCCAAGATGGTCGAGAGTTTCGACGATTCCGAACTGGCCGCCGTGCTGGGGCACGAAATCGCCCATGCGGTGCTGCGCCACGGTGCCGAGCAGATGAGCCGCGCCCAGGTGCAGAACATGATCCTGGCGGGTGCCGGTGCTGCCGTGGCCGCCGGTACCGATAACGAGACCGCCCAGCTTGCCGTGGGCCTTGGCGCCCTGGCGGCACAGGGTTTTGTCGCGCTGCCGCACAGCCGCGACATGGAACTGGAAGCCGACGATGTCGGCACCGTCTATATGGCGCGTGCCGGGTTCGATCCGCATGCTGCCGTGAAACTGTGGCAGAAAATGAAGACCCTGAAGGACGCCGGCGGCCAGCCGACCTTCCTGTCCACCCACCCGTCCGACGACAATCGTATCAAGCGGCTGCAGGCAAAAATGCCCGAATACATGAAAGAGTTCCGGGGGCCGTAATCCTGAAGGACCAACCGGATTCTGCCTGTGGTTACATGGGCATGTATGGTTAACAGATAATTAAAATTTTAGTAAAATACGGGGCAATGTTTGCGTGTTCCCGCGCGTATAAGCATTATGCAACCCGGGGGTCGGAAAGCGCTATTGCATTCCGGCAAAAGAGAGGGGCACGGGTTGTACGCAGAGACAACATGCCCGGACCGGGACGACAGTTTTATGCAGGAAGCCGAAATTCACCAGTTGGCGGCTGACTATCTGGGATTTTATCTGGGCGGGCAGCGGCTCGACCAGCCGGAAATGTTTGCCCTTGGCAAGCTCGCACGCCTGTGCCGCGACGACGGCATGCTGGGCTTCAAGGTATGCTGGGTCATCGCCAACACCGCCGAGGGCGACAATGTCAAGGCGCTCGCGGGCCTGGGCACTGGTCCCCTGAAAGAACTGGTGCGCCATCATGGCCCTGAAATGCTCGGTCTTCTCCTCGAAGCCGCGCGTGAAAGCCAGAATTTCTGCGTGGCGCTGTCGTGTGTCTGGAAAAACGCCATCGACGAAGCGACCTGGCACCAGCTTGACAGCGAACTCCATGATATCCGCGCGCACCATTATGGCGGGCACGCCTGAGCGTCAGTCGTCAGGCCGCGGAAAAATCGAGGCCGATGTCGACTGCGGGGGCCGACTGGGTCAGCCGTCCCACCGAAATATAGGTCACACCGGTTTCCGCGATTGCCCGAATGGTATCGAGCGTCACACCGCCAGAGGCTTCGCAACTGATGCGGCCCGCCACAAGCTTCACGGCTTCCCTGAGCACCGGCGGCGGCATATTGTCCAGAAGCAGGCTGTTGGCACCGGCATCCAGTGCCTCGCGCACCTGCGCGATGGTATCGCATTCCACCTGGATATCGGTACGGCCAGCAGCCTTGGCGCCGGCCACGGCTTTGGAAACCGAGCCCGCAACCGCGATATGATTGTCCTTGATCATGACGGCATCAAACAGGCCCATGCGGTGGTTTTTGGCCCCGCCCATGGCCGTGGCATACTTGGCCAGCTTCCTGAGCCCCGGGATGGTCTTGCGCGTATCCAGAAGCCGGGCACCCGTGCCTTCGATACGCTCGACATAACTGAGGGTCAGGGTCGCGATGCCGGACAGGTGCTGCAGGATATTGAGCGCGGTGCGTTCCGCGCTCAATAGCGCACGGGCGGCGCCTTCGATTTCGACAATGGTATCACCCGCCGCAGCGCGGTCACCGTCCCGCAGGTGGAAACGCACCGTGCAATCGGGGTCCAGCCGGCGGAAGATCGGTTCAATCAGCGGCAGGCCGGCAATCACCATGGCTTCGCGCGCGTTCATCACCGCCTTCAGCCGCGCATCCGCCGGGATCACGGTCGCGCATGTCACATCGCCATCGGCGATATCCTCGGCGAAGGCCGTGTCGATGAAGCGTTCGATTTCGGCAGCATTCAGCGGAAAGTCGGTCATGCCGGGCTGGTCCCTCAGGCGCCGATGGCGGAAACGTCTTTGGCCGGGCCCTTGGTGGGGCTCAGTTCCAGCATGCGCCGGAGCGGCTTTTCCGCCTTGACGCGGGTTTCTTCATCCAGGTCGATTTCGGGGCCCAGGTCGCGCAGGCACAGATACAGCTTTTCCATGGTATTGAGCGCCATGAAGGGGCAGGTGTTGCAACTGCAATTGCCGTCGGCACCGGGGGCGCCGATGAAGGTCTTGTGCGGGGCCGCCTTCTGCATCTGGTGGATGATGCCCGGCTCGGTCGCGACAATGATGGTGTCGGCGTCACTTTCGGTGGCGAATTTGAGGATCGAGCTGGTGGAGCCCACATGGTCGGCATGCTGCACGATCTGGTCCGGGCATTCGGGGTGTGCGGCAACCGGCGCGTCCGGATACTGGGCCTTCAGCTTGATCAGTTCCTTTTCGCTGAACAGTTCATGCACCATGCAGGTGCCCTGCCACAGAAGCATGTCGCGGCCCAGCTTGCGCGACAGGTAACCGCCAAGGTGCCGGTCGGGCGCGAAAATGATCTTCTGGTCCGCGGGCAGGCTTGCGACAATATGTTCAGCGTTCGAGCTGGTGACGATGATGTCGGTCAGCGCCTTCACCTTGGCCGAGCAGTTGATATAGCTCAGCACCATATGGTCGGGGTGCGCCTTGACAAATTTCTCGAATTCGTCCGGCGGGCAACTGTCCTCAAGGCTGCAGCCGGCCTTCAGGTCGGGCAGCACCACGGTTTTCTGGGGGCTCAGGATCTTGGCGACCTCGGCCATGAAACGCACACCGCAGAAGACGATGACATCGGCATCGGTTTCCGCCGCCTTGCGGGAAAGATCGAGGCTGTCGCCGACAAAATCGGCGATGTCCTGGATTTCACCGGCCTGGTAATAATGCGCCAGGATGACGGCATTCTTCTCTTTCCTGAGCCGGTTGATTTCGGCAACAAGGTCGAGGGTCGGGTCAACAGCCGGGTTGTTCATCAGGTTCATAAGCTCGTCTCCCGCGCCTTCCCGCGCGTTCACTGGTAACAAATCTGCCGCATAGATACCGGGCAGCGCCCGCCTTGGCAATCAAGGATTTATTGGCGCCTGGCCAAGCCTGTATATGCTGTCCAGTCGTGCGGGGCCATCGGTCAGCACCCGGCCTTCGTCTCGAAGCGCAATCAGGTGCCCGAACACCGACCGCGCGGCAGCACCAAAGAGGCGCGGATCGACACCCTTGTACATGCGGCTGACCATTATATCGATGGTGCAGGGGCCTTCTTCAAGGTGCGCCAGGATCTGTTCTTCCCGCTTCAGCCGGTGGTCATATATGCCGCGCACAAACGGTACGGGATCGTCGACCGCCGGGCCGTGGGTAGGGTACAGCCGGTCGGGCGCGAGGGCGATCACCCTGTCGAGGCTCGCGAGATAGTCGCGCATGTCGCCGTCGGGCGGCGCGATAACCGTGGTGGCCCAGCCCATGATATGGTCGCCGACAAACAGCGCCTTTTCTTCTTCCAGATAAAAACACAGGTGGTTGGCGGTATGGCCGGGTGTATGGATGGCCCGGATGGTCCAGCCGTCACCCGTGACCGTGTCGCCGTCCGCAAGCCGGATGTCGGGCATGAAGCTGCGGTCGGCGCCGGCTTCGACATCCTCGCCTTCAAGGCCGGTCTTGCGGCCGGTGCCGTGCGGCCCGAAGCCGTATACCGGCGCCCCCGTGCGTTCAGCCAGCCAGGCCGAGAGCGGGCTGTGGTCGATATGGCTGTGGGTCACGAGGATATGGCTGATGGTGCGGTCGCCTGCGGCGTTCAGGATTGCTTCGCCATGCTCCGGCATCAAGGGGCCGGGGTCGATGACCGCCAGATTGCTGCCGGCACCCACAAGATAGGTGGCGGTACCGGTGTAGGTATAGGGGCTCGGGTTTTTGCACAGCACGCGGGTCACGCGGTTGCTGCGCGCCTCGGCAATTCCATAATTCGCCGTGAAATCCTGAATGAATCCGATGCTCATAAGGCGTCCTTCGTTTGCCTTATGGGTAGCTGCATTTGCGGAAATCGGGAAGGCCTAAAAAGACTGAAACCGACTGTGCCGGGCGGATTGAGGTGGGGCAAATGGCACAGCCGGTTTCAACTTTACAGGGTTACAACCCGTGGCAGCGGGAAGAACCTAAATCGGGAACCCGGATTTCGGTGGCAGCCGGAGCACCAGGTTCGCAATTTATATTTCAAGGGCTGTGCCAGAAATTAAAGTCTATATATTTCAATAACTTGATATTTTTGGCTCAAATATGTGTCCCGAAATGAAGCATATTGTCCCGCTTTGATACATCAAAAACTGTATCATTTCAGGTCAAGTGGCACAAAACCGTACTTTTCCCACACCGCCCGGGCCTGCACACCAATCAGGTAGGCCAGGAACTGGTCCGCGTCCGGTGCGGCATCTTTCGTCAGGCCAGCCATATAAAGGATGGGGTTGCCGGCATCCTCGGGCACGGTGCCGACGATGGTGACATATTTGCTGGCCCTGGCGTCGCTGGAATAGACGAAGCCCGGCAGGCCGCCGCGTTCCACCAGCAAGAGCGTGCGGCGCACATTGGGGCTGATCGCAACGCGCGGCTCAAGTTCGGTCCACAGGCCGACCTGTTCAAGGAAGTTTTTGGCATAGGCGCCCGCGGGGGCAACCGCCGGATCGGCGATCGCGAGCCGACCGCCGCGTGTGGCCTGTTTCACCAACTGGGCCGATACCGCCCGCTCGGGTGTGGCCGGCAGGCTGACACCCGGCATCACCAGCACCAGGCTGTTTTTCACGAGCGCCACCGGTTCGGTTTTCAACAGGCCTTCGTCCGACAGGGTGAAAACCCATGCAGGGTTTGCGCTCAGCATCAGGTCGGCCGGTGCGCCGGACATGATCTGCCGCGCCATGGTGGCGCTGGCACCAAAAGAAAGCCGGGGCATCGGGCGCTTGTTTTCGCTCGACCAGTTTTTGGCCTGTTCACCCAGGACATCGGTGAGGCTTGAGGCTGCAAAAACGGTCACAGGCTCCGGGGTGCTGTCGTCTGCGCCTGCCGTGCCTGCAATAAAGGCGGTGGCCAGGGCCAGGGTCGCAAAAATATATTTCATACTGCAGCCTGCTTTCGGTCAAAGGGTTGCGATTGCATCGTCAACATGGCGCCCAACCTGTACCCATGGCGGCACCCGATCAAATGAAGCAAAACATCAGTCTATCAAACATCGCCAGCATGGCAATTTCATGATCGCCGTGCGGATATATCAGGGCCGTGGGATGATCAGCCGGGTCGGCCACTTGAGGCCGAGGCGCAGGAAGGTGGCATCATGCAAAGTGCGCCTCAACGCATAAACCAGCATGTTGCCCCATTTGCGCGAAAAGGCCAGATAGCCGTCCAGCATGCCCGGATTGCTGGTCAGCCACCGATAGCGCCTGAACCGGAGGAGCAGCGGCAGCCCGCTTGGCGGTTTTGCCACATCATGGCCGGGCACGTCTGTCTGGTGGCTGGTTTTCTGATGCTCCAGATGGCGCACATGGGATGCCGGCACCAGCGCATGCCGGATATTGTGGGCCCGCAGGGTCATGGCATAATCATCGTCGGCGAAATAGAAGCGGAAGGCCTCGTCAAAGGGGCCGATGGCCCGCCATGTCGCCTGCCTGAGCACAATGCACCAGCCTGAAAGCTCGAACGAAGGCCGGTATCCCATGATCACCGGGCGGCTGCCACCCGCCAACAGGCTTTGCTGGCGCGGCCAGTCCGGGCACATGGGACTGAAGGAGCCCACCTCGGGCATCAGGCCGGCCATGCGCTCGATGGCATCAAACCAGTCGGGCGCAAAATCGATGTCATTGTTGCAAAGCGCGTAATAGTCCGCCGTCACACTCTCAAGGCCAAGGTTCAGGAACCGGTTGAAATTGAATGGTTCGTCCGGCACCAGCAGGCGCACATAGTCGGGATAGGCATAACCTGAGCCGGCAAAGTCGCGGTTGCTCTCAACGATCGTGATGCTCAGGGTGCCCGGCCGGTGGGCAAAACTGCGGCGCAGGCTGTCGGCGGCGGCCAGCGTCATCGCATGCAGGCTGTCGTTCACGGTTTTCGCCAATATGACTGCGTGCAGAACCGGTTTCATGCGGTTTCCCGTCATCAATGCGCCAGGCTCAGGCATAGCCAAATTCCAGCGGCACGGCAAGGGCGAGCAATGGCCATCCGGTGCGGATAGCGGGCAGGGCAGAATTGCACTTGGCGGTTCGGTTTTTCCTCTCTAGGCTTCCTTCACCTTCAAGGGGGAAGGAACATTTATGGATACGAAACCACAGCCCGTCCTGGGCTTCTGGCGTGTATGGGGCATTGTGGTCGGGCTGATGATCGGCTCCGGCGTCTTCATGTTGCCGACCGTTCTGGCACCGTATGGCTGGATCGGGGTCGCAAGCTGGCTTGTGACCGGCACCGGCACCCTGGCGCTGGCGTTTGCACTGGGTGCGCTGGCGAAACGCATTCCCAAAACCGGTGGGCCCTATGCCTACACACGCGCCGGGTTCGGCGATTTTGCCGGCTTCCTGATGGCCTGGGGTTACTGGGTTTCGGTGTGGGTGGCCAGCGCGGCCATTGCGGTCGCGTTTGTCGGATATGCCGGCGTATTTGTGCCCGCAATTACCGAAAGCCCCGCCATGGCCATCTGTGTGGGTGTCGCCGTCATCTGGGCCCTCAGTGTCTTGAACGCCCGCAGCATCAAGGACAGCACCACCTTCGGTCTGGTGGCCTCGATCCTCAAGGTGGTGCCGCTTGTGTTGCTGGCGACCATCGGTTTCCTGGGGGTCAGCGGCACAACCTACGACACGATGGTGGTGCCTGAAGGTTCGCCCATGGCCGCGCTCGCGACCGCGGGGGCCCTGGCCATGTGGGCCTTTGTTGGCTTCGAGGCCGGCACCATCCCGGCGGGCGATATCCGTGAACCCGAAAAGACCATCCCGCGGGCGCTGATCGCCGGCGTCGGCCTTACGGTGGTGCTGTATTTCCTCGTCACCGTCGCCGTGTTTGGCTTGGTGCCGTCCGACCAGTTGATGCAATCGACCTCGCCGCTCGCGGACGCGGCCACGGTGCTTATGGGGCCGGTCGGTGCGGCCTTTGTGGCCATTGTGGCGCTGATTGCGACTGCAAGTGCGCTCAACTGCAACATCCTCGCCGTTGGCCAGATGCCGATGGCGGCGGCGCTTGACGGCCTGTTCCCGCAGGCTTTTGGCCAGACAACCAAATCGGGCACCCCGGCGGTCGGTTTTTATATCGGTGCCATCCTGTCGTCTGCGGCCTTGGCCATGAACTATGTGAAGGGGCTGGTGGGTGCGTTCGAATTCCTGATCCTCCTGTCCACGCTCACCACCGTGGTGCCGCTCTCGTTCTCTGCCGGCGCGGCCTGGCTGTTTGCGGCCGGTGACGCGACCCTGAGCCGTGGCCAGCGGCTGAAGGACGGGCTGATCGCGGCGGCGGGGTTCCTTTATACCCTGTGGGCGATTGCGGGCTCGGGCACCGAAGCGGTCTATTGGGGCTTCCTCCTGTTGATGGTGGGTGTGCCGGTCTATGCGGACATGCGGGCCAAGGCCAATGCCGCGCAGGCAGACAATACGGAGGTTAAGGCGGAATGACCCTGTCCGGTTTCAATGAATATGGCCGGCTGAAAGCCGTGGCCGTGCGCACCCCCGATGCCGCGTACCAGTCGGAAACCAAGATTGGCGCGGAGTGGGAACGACTGCGCTTCCATTCCGCGCCTGTGCTGGCGCCTGCGGCCCGCGAACACCAGGCTTTTTGCGACCTTCTGGCGGCCTATGGCGCCGAGGTGATCGAACTGCCAAAAACGGCGGATATCACCCTCGATTCCATCTATGCCCGCGATGCGCTGCTGGTCAGCCCCAAGGGCCTGATCCTGTGCAACATGGGCCGCGCCAGCCGCAATTTTGAACCCGCGCTCAATGCCAGCGCACTTTCCGCCATGGGCTATCCGGTCCTTGGCCGGATCGAGGCACCGGGCACCATCGAAGGCGGCGACCTGATCTGGCTCGACGACACGGCGCTTGCGGTCGGCCTTGGCCCGCGCACCAATGAAGATGGCATTCGCCAGCTTCAGGCGCTTGTCGGCCCCGATGTCGACGTGCATGTGGTACCCTTGCCACCGCCCAGCCACCCCGAGGATGTGTTCCACCTGATGTCGATGATCAGCCCGCTGGACCGCGATCTTGCGCTCATCTACCGTCCGCTTATGCCGGAAAGCTTTGTCGAATGGCTCGGCGCGCGCGGCGTCGGTTTTGTCGAGGTTCCGGAGGAGGAGTTTATCCCCATGGGCTGCAATGTGCTCGCGCTCGGCCCCCGGGATGTGCTGATGCTGGACCGGCTGCCGATCACGAAGGCGGGTCTTGAAAAGGCCGGATGCCGGGTGCAGACTTATGCGGGCGACGAAATCAGCCGCAAGGGCGAAGGCGGGCCAACCTGCCTGACGCGCCCCCTATGGAGGGAAGTGTAATGTTCGATGATACCGCCATGCCGGTGCACTGCGGCGAAAGCCTGCCGTCCTGGACCTACAGCGACCAGGATTTTTTCGACGCCGAAATGGACGCGGTGGTACGTCCGAGCTGGCAGCTTGTCTGCCATCGGAACGACATCCCCAAGCCGGGGGATTATGTCACGCTTGACCTGCTCAATGACCGGCTGGTGGCGCTGCGCACCAAGGACGACACGGTGCGGGTGTTCCATAATGTCTGCCGCCACCGGGGCTCGCGGCTTCTGGAAGGTTCGTCCGGTTCCTGCCCGGGGCGCATCCGCTGCCCGTACCATGCCTGGACCTGGGACCTGGAAGGCAGCCTGATCAACGTGCCCTACGAGCGCGATTTCGAGGATTTCGACCGCGCCCAGCATGGCCTTGCGACTGTCGAAACCGAAGAATTCCTCGGTTTCATCTGGGCGCGCCTGAGGCCGGGTGGCCCCAGTGTTGCCGAGCAGTTCGCGCCCTATATCGACGAGATCAAACCCTACCGGTTCGAAGACATGCAGCCTTTGGGCCGTGTGACCCTTCGTCCCCGTGTGGTGAACTGGAAACAGATCGCCGACAATTATTGCGACGCCCTGCATATCCCGGTCGCGCACCCCGGCCTGTCCGGCCTTGTCGGCAACAGCTACGGCATGGAAGTGAGCGGCGACATCCACAAGATGTGGGGCGACGTGATGGAAACCCGCAAGGATAGCTGGTCGACCCGCGCCTACAAGAAGCTGCTGCCGCCCATCGCGCACCTGCCGGCCGACAAACAGCGCCACTGGGTCTATTACCGCCTGTGGCCCAATCTGGCGTTCGACATCTACCCCGACCAGATGGATTTCATGCAGTTCATCCCGATTTCGCCCACCGAAACCATGATCCGGGAAATTGCCTATGTGCTGCCGGACGACCGGCGCGAGATGCAGGCCGCCCGCTACCTGAACTGGCGCATCAACCGCGAGGTCAATGCCGAGGACACGGCCATCATCAACCGGGTGCAGAACGGCATGGGGGACAGCAGTTTCGTCACCGGCCCCCTGGCCAAAAGCGAAGTCTGCCTGCGCGACAGCGCCGCCCGTATCCGCACGGCCGTGCCCGCCGCCCGGCACCGGAAAAAGCCGAGATAGGGCAATCGCGATCTGGTCTGACGGAATCTTCCTTGTTCGTTTATGCGAGGCAATTGACGAAAGGGATGTCTAAGTATATCATTGCAATGTTATAACAAAATTTGAGGGTGGTGATGAAAAAGGTCATTCTGGGGCTTATGATGCTGGTGTGGTCCAGCCAGCCTGCTTTCGCGCAATTGGCTGTTGTCATCGAATTGCCGGTCTCCGAGCAGGAGGCCATGCAAGTTGTTGAAGATATTCTGGGAATGCGACCGCTCGCCCTCGACATGTCGAACGTCCGCAAGGTCCGATACAGCGACCGTCGCCCCGTGATTGAAGTCGATATCAATACGACACCATTTTTGCAGGACAAGGGCACTTGTGTTCGCCGCACCATCCACCTCAGCAAGCCGGATGGTGAAACTGATATCGGCGAGTTGCAGAACCGCCCTGATCACTTCCGGGTAGACATGTATGCGGCGGAGCTGCCGCCGACGGAAGGTGCCTGTGCTGATGTCACACACTGGATTCAGTTGGGGCCAGGACTTGACTATGCCGGTGGGGTTATTGGTTTCCTGCCGAAACTTCGGGCATGGATGGCGAGTGTCTCCAAGGAGGATTTTTGTGCGGCGCTAATCGACGCCGAACTATATTGCGATCAAGCATTTACAGCAATACGCGCCCAAGCGGACCTTACCACGCTAAATCATGCCGAACATTTCGAAGGTGTACCGGTACGCGGCGAATCTAGTGGTGGGGTTCAATTCAGCTTCCGAGTGAGCTCTGACGCGACTCTTGTTTTCACGGTACTCCCCTCAGACAATTCAGACGTTCTTTTCTCAAGGGTCGCTGTCACTTGGATATATGCTTGAGGACGTTCAGCTCCCCGTTGCGGCTTTGATTTCCTGTTCAGCGCCATAGATGTTGCCGGGCACGATTTCGCCGGCGGTGAAGCCGAAGCTGTCATAGTGCGGGTAGCGTTCCAGGATTTTGGCCATGACGGCGCGGCGGGCCTCGCGCTTCAGGAAGCCGTTGTCACCCAGGTTGGCGGGGTCTGCCATCGCCGCTTTTGTTTCCGCGATCATGAATTCGAGATAGGCGATCTGGTCGTCAAGCTGGGCAACGGGTGCCGGGTCGCGGTGGCCTGAATAGACCATGAGGGCGGGGTCGTAGGCCGCGCGCAGGGCCCTGGCCTGCGCAAGCGCACCCGACGGGTGGCCGTCGCCCGTGTAGAAATGCGCGAACGGATAGCTCATGTCGCCCGCAAAGACGGCCTTCAGCGCCGGGGCATAGACACCGATATTGTCTGCCGCTTCACCAGGGCCGCCGCCGAACACCTCGAAGCTGATGCCGGCGATCTCGACCCTATCGCCCGCCCTGATCATATGGTCCGGCAGGACCATGGTTTCGCTCAGCGCCTCGTCAAACATGTTGGGCATGGCAAAAAAGCGGTGCGCGCCCGCCCAGATGTCGGGCATGGCCGCCTTGGTGGCCTCGGTGCCATAAATGGGGAAGTCGCCAAATTCGGCGCGCAGCACATCAAGGCCGCTGACATGGTCGACATGCCCGTGGGTGATGATGACACCCTTGAGCGGTTTGCCGCTGGCCTTGATGGCGGCGGCCAGATAACGGGCGTCGGACGACAGAAGCTGCGCGTCGATGAGCGCGACCCCGTCCGCGCTTTCCAGCCAGTAGCTGTTGGTATTCCAGGCATAAAGGGGTGCCGTATAGCGGTGCAGTTTCACCGGGTGGCCGGGCGCATCGTCGGCCAGCGCCGGTGCCGCGAGGCCGGCGGCCAACATACCGGCGGCCATCAGGGCTTTGAGCATGGTTGGTCCTCCCCCTTGTTATGCTCGTTTGCCATCAGCAAAGCACGGGGCGGGGGAGCGGTCAATTGCGCCTCGGTTTAGGGGAAAAGTAGAAGGCCGCCGCCAGGGTGTGGCAGCGGCCTTGGGTAGATGCAGCGCGCCCGGTCGGTTAGACGACGGTCAGGCTCACTTCGATATTGCCACGGGTGGCGTTCGAATAGGGGCAAACCTGGTGGGCTTTTTCCACCAGTGCTTCAGCGTCGGCCTTCGCGAAACCCGGGATATGGATCTTCATGTCGACCGAGATGCCGAAGCCTTGCGGGATCGGGCCGATGGCGACCGAGTTTTCAATGGAGACATCGTCCGGCAGGGCGATCTTGGCGCGGCCGGCCACGGCTTTCATCGCGCCGATGAAACAGGCGGCATAACCCGCGGCAAACAGTTGTTCCGGGTTGGTACCGTCGCCGCCGGCGCCGCCGAGTTCTTTCGGGGTCGAGAGGGCGACATCCAGTTTGCCATCGTCCGATTTGGCGGTGCCGGTACGGCCGCCGGTGGCTTTGGCATGGGCGGTATAGAGAATTTTGTCGAGCTTGTTCATGGTGGTTTCCTTTCAGGGTCAGGGCTGATCGTCAGTTATTAAATCGTGTACGATGTAATGTGCATAGGCTTGTGCGCGCATGGGCGGGCGGTCGTTTGGCCGGTCAGGCCGCTTTCATCAAGTCGTCGCGCAGGCGGTTCAGGCCGTCCTTGAGCGCAAAAAACTCCTCGGCAGTGCAGCCGATGGCGGCAGCCGCCACCTTGGGCGCGATGCAGGCCGCATCTTCGAGCGCCCGGCCCTTGTCGGTCAGGCCCACGATCACCTGGCGTTCGTCTTCCTTGGCACGGGTGCGGGCGATCAGGCCGGCGCTTTCCATGCGTTTCAGAAGCGGTGTCAGGGTCGCGCTGTCGAGATAAAGCCGGTTGCCGATTTCAGATACCGTCTGGCTGTCCTGCTGCCACAATACCATCATCACCAGATACTGGGGATAGGTGATACCAAGCTTGTCCAGGACCGGACGGTACAGTTTTTTCATCGCATGCATGGCCGAATAAAGCGCAAAACAGAGCTGGTCATCCAGTCGCAGCGAAGGTGTCAGGGTATCGGTCATCGTCATCATCCCGTTGCTTACAGACATGATATAGATAGCTCACGATTTAATTGCAAGCGATGTGATGAAAAAAATTATCACGGCCATGGGACTGCGGATGCATGCGTGCCGCGCCTGCCTGCAAGCAGAGTACAGGGTTGGCGGAGATTGGACTGTCTTGGCCGTCCCTGGCCGGGATTGCGGCCCCGGGTCGCTGCCGCGGCCTAAAAGGCGGTTTCGCGCACAAAGGCTGCGAACAGCGCCTGCCAGGCATGCACAATCAGGCTTTCTGCCGGGGCCTCGATCTCAAGTGTACCCCGGCGGGCGAGCAGGATACCCTCTGTCGTGCCGGTGTGCGCCGCTGTGCCTGTGAGCCGGTAGATCGCGCCTTCCGGCAGCATGGTGCCGTCTTCGCCCGCGCGCGCCGCGATGGCGCCACCATGTTCGCTGGCCAGCATCGCGGGTTCCAGCACCATGGCGCCCATGGGGTCGACACTGTCGACCCGCACGACGACGGCATCAAGCCCGGGGTCGTCAGCAATGAAACGGGCCTTGGCGCCGGCCTGCACGCGGGCGATGTCGCTTTGCGATACATAGGCGACGATATGTGGCGCACCTTTGTCCGCGACCAGGCGCAGCAGCGGAACCTGGGCAGCAAGCCAGGTACCGGTGCGGCTTTCGGGCTGGATATCGCGCACGGTGCCGGACAGGGTGGCGCGCACGGTCAGTTGTTCGCGCCGTGCGTCCAGGCCTGCCAGCGCGGCACCCAGGCGCAGTACTTCCTTCTCAAGGCTGGCGACATCGGCCAGGCCCTCGCTGGCGATGCGTGCCTGCGCCAGCCTGATTTCCGCTTCTTTCAGTTCGCCGGCCATTGAAAGGCGGCGGTGGTCCAGCTCGGGCGAGGACAGAACGACCAGGATGTTGCCTGTTTCGACCTGTGCGCCGTCCTGCACACGCATGTCGGCCACACGTGCGGCCATCGGGCTCAGGACCACGGTATCGGCCTCGGCCTCAAGGACAGCGCCGGCGGTGACGGTGCCGCGCCAGGGCACGATCAGGATGGCCAGCAGCAGCAGGAAGCCGCCCAACAGCCCCATGGTGGTGCGGTTCAGGCGAATACGGTCCCTGTGTTGCCACCATACCTTCAGTTCGCGCGCAACCGGCAAGGCGATGAACCACAGGATTTCAACGATGAACAGCAGGATGCCAAGCAGCTTGAAAAACAGGTGATAGACCACGAGAGCGATGCCAAGGAACAGGAAGAAACGGTAAATCCACACGCCGTAAGCATACAGGGTCAGCACCCGCCGCCGTTGCCGGTTCATGGGTTCGGGGGCGGGGTCACCCAGGCTGAACAGGATTTCGCGTAATTGCCAGCGGGCGAAACGGAACGCGCGGTCCTGCAGGTTGGGTACCCGCAAGAGGTCGGACAACAGATAATAGCCGTCGAAGCGCATGAAGGGGCTCAGGTTCACAAGCAGCGTGGAAACCCAGGTTGTCGAGGCGACGAGGAACACACCGCTTCTGAACGGCCCCGGTGGCAGCACATGCCAGAAAAAGGTCGCCAGCAGCGCCAGCGCCAGTTCGACGCGAATGCCGGCGGAACCGATGCGCAGCCGCTGGTCGCGGCTTGTCAGCTTCCAGGCGTCCGATGTGTCGGTATAGAGGACCGGATACAGGACCAGCAGCGCCACCCCCATGGTTGGCACCCGGCAGCCATAGCGCGTGGCCGTGTAGGCGTGTCCAAGCTCGTGCGCCACCTTGGTCAGCATCAGGGTAAGGCCGATCCACAGGGCACCCTGCCAGTTGGCAAACTGCAGGAAGGTGCCCAGGAAACTGTCCCACTGCCTGAGGGTCAGGAAAATCCCGACAAGGCCGAGGGCGAGGATGGCATAGGACATGGCGGGCGAGGCGATGGCATCGGCCATGCCCTGGGTGCGGCGCAGGAACCGATCGGGCCGGACAAGCGGAAAACGCACAAACAGGTAATTCTGCACCAGCCATTTCCAGAAGGGCGGTTTGCCGGCCTCGGCGATGCGGCCGAATTCGGCGATACTGTCGGCGCCAAGCCGGATCAGAAGGCCATTGCCATGCAGGAAACGGATCATGTCCCGCACCTGCTCGACCGTGACTGAGAGGATGGTTTCGCGTTCGATGCGCCCGACAAGGGCGGCAATGGTGCCCGCAGACCAGCGGTTCAGCATCTCGAATGCGGCAAGGCCGATCCGGAAATAGCGGTTGCGCACCGGGTCATGGATGGTCCAGTTCGGGGTGCCATATTCGTCGGCTTCCGCAGGCAGAAGTTTCAGGTCTTCCCTGAGGGGCGGCAACGGCATTGCAGCCGGATCGGCGGACGGTGCCATCGCCATGGGTTCAGAACCCGACCATCTGGCGAAGGGCCGCCAGAGGCCGTCGGAACAGGAACAAAACCAGCGGCACACGTTCACCCAGCACCTTGGCTGACCCCTTGAGGCCGATGCGGGGCGGTTGGGCTGCCTCTTCTCCGGTCTCCGGAAATGCTGCGACGGCCCGATAGGCCATGGTGCCGTCCGGCGTGCGGGCCGGCTCATAGGACGAGCGTAACAGGGTTGCGTCAACCGCCGACAGCGGTGCGACATCCAGGAACAGGCGCACCTGGGCACCGGGTTCGAGGCTGATGGCATCGGACACCGGGATCAGGATCTGCAACTCGGCGGCATCGGGTGCTGCGATGGCCATCACCCGTTCCCCGGTTGTCACGGGGCGGCCGCGCCACTGGTTGGCATCGCTGAAGATGGCAATGCCGTCGTTTGGCGCGCGCACTTCCACCTGGCCAAGCTGATAGGCGGCATAGGCGGCCTGCTCCTGCCTGAGCGCAAGCCGCGCCTGACGGAGCGCAATTTCGGCCCGGCCCTTGGCGTCGCCAAACGCCTGCTGCGATGCGCGCCTCAGTTCGGCCTCGGCTTCCTCGACCGCGCGGCGTGCCATGGCGTCGTTGGCTTTCAGCTCTGCATCCTCGAAACTGTAGAGAATGTCGCCCGCACGAACCTGCGCGTTGGGTTTGACATGGACTTCGCGGATGACGCCCTGCATGGGCGCGGCCACCACGGCGGGGTCGCGTGCGACCACTTCGGCGGGCGCAATGGTGCTGAGCCGCACCGGCAGCGCCAGCAAAACCACCAGCGAACAGCCGGCAATCAGCATGGTGCGCCGGGAAAGTTTCGGTTTGGAAACGATGCGCCGCTGGCCGCGCTCCAGAAGGCCCTGCCAGGCATGGGCACCGGCGTCGGCAATTTCATCCATAAGCGCGGCTTCGGTCGGCGTCCAGGCTTCGGCCCGCACAAGCAAAAGCCCGCCCAGGGCAGGGCCGCCAGGCGCCACAAGCGGCTGCCAATAGACGCTGCTGTCCAGGAACTCCAGCCATTCCTGTCGGTCGCGCGCGGACAGGGCATTCTGGTCGAGTGTGGTGGCAGCTTCCAGATGGCCGGTCTTGTCGAGGCCCGCCAGCAGGCGTTCCAGCACCACGACAAAGGGCGCGTTGCGGTCGATGGTCGCGACATTGGAAACAGCGGCCAGCTTGAGGGTGCCGCCTGTGCGTTCGATCAGGATCGCCTGCCTGTAGGCGATCAGGCGGCGCGGCTCGGAGACAATGGTGAAACGGAAGGTGGTCAGGTCCGGGGCATGGCGCAAGGCCCGGCCAAGGCCCAGAAGGATGCTGCCTGTTGCGGCCTCCCTGGTATTGCGGTCCACTTGTCGCGGGTCATGCATGGTATTGCGAACCTGTTATTGCGCCGGGCTGATGACTGCACGGCCGCTCATGCCGGCCAGGAGCTTGTCCCTGCCGGCGGTGATCTTAGCATAAATCTTGATCGTCTGGCTCACAGGATCGATGCGGGCGCTCAGTCGCGACACTTCGGCTACAACCTCGCTGCCATTTTCGTCGATACGGGCGACGACATGGTTGCCTTTCCTGAGCCATGCCAGCCAGGACGAGGGCACAATGAGTTCAAGTTCAAGCCCGCCGGTGCCGACAATCTCGATCAGTTCATTGCCAACCGACACGGTCTGGTGTGGCTGTGCGGCCCAGCGCACCACGGCGCCGTCATAGGGGGCCGTTACCGTGCAGCGGTCCAGCCGTACATCCTGCAGTTTCAGGTTGGCTTCGGCCCGGTCCAGCGCGGCGCGGGCGATTTCCACATCCAGATTGCCGGCCGATTGCAGCTCGAACAGCCGCTCCTGCGCCTGCAACTGCGCTTTTGCCTGCCGGACCTCGGCCTGGCCGGCTGCGCGTTCGGCGGCATAATCGTCGCAGTTCAGGGTCACAAGCACGTCGCCGGCCCGGAAGCTGGCACCGGGCTGTTTCGGCATGGCGGCAATCGGCGCCAGAATCTGGCTGGACAGAACGGCCCAGTCGCCGGTGGTCACCAGCGCGCGGGCTTCAAAGCCGGGGGCATCAACCGCGGTGTCCTGCGCCCATACGGCAGGGGCCAGAAAGAACAGTGCGGCGGAGGCTGGCCCCCGCCGCAGAATTGACAGGAAAACAGATCGTCTCATCGGGATACGGCAACTTCCTCTGGAACACGTTTCGGGGAATCATACTGCCCCCCGTCCCATTTTGCCAAGACCGATCCGACGGCATCGGAAAGACTGCCAAGCGACGTGTCCGGAACCGATTCCGGCAGCGGGTCGGCGCCGATGGAGGCAAAGATGCGGCCATAGGCGGCCTGCAGGTCGGCATAGGCCATGTCACGCTGCAAATCGGACAGCAGCGACCTTACCTCGCCGCGGATTTCCTGTCCTTCACCAACCGTGTTGGCCTGGCGACCGGCGCTGAGCCGTTCCAGAATTTTGCCCTGCACGGTCGCGATGCGGTCTGCCAGTTGATAGTCGACCTTGGCATGTTCGAAGCGCAGTTTGGCGATATTGACCTGGCTGATGACCGCCATGCTGAGCGCAAGGCGGCGCACTTCCGACAGGTCGATCTGGGCATTGGCCAGCCGCTTGTCCGCGGGTGCGCGCACCACCTGCATCAGGTTCCAGGACAGGCGCGCGGCGCCGTCGTACCAGTTGTCGTTCAGCTTGTAGCTGTCGCTGGTGTAATTGATACCGGCAGACAGGTTGATACCCGGCAGCATCCTCATGATGGCGATCTTGGCATCACGCTGGTAGACGCGCAACTGATAGGCTTCTTCCCTGAGTTCCGAACGGTTTTTCAGGGCCTCGACCTCCAGCTTGTCCAGGTCGTAGGGCAGGGCCAGTTCCTTGCTGGGGATCGGCCTTGTGGAGGCGGCGAGGCTGAAATCGCTGCCCGGGTGCACGTTGATGAGCGCAGCCAGTTCGGTGCGCGCTTCCTGCAGTTGCCGGCGGCGGGTTTCAAGTTCGCGCAGGGTCAGAAGCAGGTCCTGCTGGTAGGTCAGGGCGTCAAGCGGGGCGCCGACATTTTCTTCAACCTGCTTTTGCGACTGCTCAAGCGCGGCCTTCACACGTTTCAGGACCGGGTCGATCCGTACCAGCGACCGTTCCGCAGCCGCAGCGCGCCAATAGGCGCGGCGGGTATCGTTCACTACGTTGTGGATGACGCCGCGGCGGCGCTCCTGCGTGATCAGGGCCATGTCTGCCTGCTGGTGCGCCCGGACATAGCCGATGGCGAAATCCAGGATGTTCCAGCTTACCGACAGGTCGCCGGTCTTGACCGTCTGGTCCGAACTGGTCGAGGTCGAGGTTTTGGCTTCGTTGAATGTGCTGTCCGGGTTGCTGCGGCTGGAGATGCCGGCACGAGCCACCACATCTGGCAGCAGGCTCATGCTCGCGACATCAAGCTGGCCCATGGCAACGGCGGTTTCCATCAGCTTGAGCCGCTGGTCCAGGTTGTACTTCAGCGCGCGGGCGATGGCGTCTTCCAGGCTCAGGGGGCCGCTGATCTTTTCCTGGTCCTGGAACAGTGCATCAAGGTCGGCTTCGACACGGGTCCTGTTGTCGGCGTCGGTCAGCGGCTTTGGCTTGACCGCGCAGCCGGTGACCAGAAAGGTCGACATCAATAGGATCGGCAGTATGCGGTGCTTCATCTGGTTTTTCCCGACTTGGTTCGTCATAGGTTGCGCATCCCGATAAAATTCATGGTTTCAAATAACTTACGCTGCAGGAGGCCGATGTTGCATCAGCGCCAGGGCGAGGTTGGACTGGGTCTTGCCAAAGCCATTGGCGGCTTGGGCAAGTTGTTCTGTGAAGCTGAGCCGCGGCAGGGCCACCCACTCGGCAAAGTCGGCATCCGTGGGCAGGTCCGCCATATCGGCTTCAGCGACCGTGGCTTCGCCATCGTCTTCCGCTTCGGTGTCGTCGCCTTCCTGCAGGTCGTCTTCGCCGGTGCCGCCGCTGATGTTGCCGTTTCCGGTGGCGCCGACGACCGTGTCATTGCCGAACAGCCCGCTTGAGCCGAAATCGCCATTGAGGCCGAGGCCGAAGAAGCCGCCAAGACCGCCGCCAAAGCCGGCCGACCCGCTGATGCTGCCACCCAGGCCGCCACCGAGGCTGAAGCTGGTGGACGAGGCACTGTCGGACGTGCTGATGACCGTGATCGAGGTCGATACCGGTGTGCCGCTGTTGGCGATCACGCTGGTATTGCCGAGTTGGCCTGTGACGACGGTCACGATCGGCGTGCTGTTGCCACTGCTGCCGCCGGTATCGCCAAGCACAATGGTGCCACCACCGCTGCCGCCACTGCCGGAGGACGAGCCGCCACCCGTGCCCGAGCCATTGCCGCCATTGATGGCATCACTGATCGGGGTGCCGCTGTTGCCGGTGCCAGAACCCGTTGTCGGGGTTGTGGGCGTTGTGGGCGTCGTCGGCGTGGTGGGTGTTGTCGGTGTCGTCGGCGTTGTCGGCGGAACCACAATGGTCGCCTCGACTGTCAGGGTCATGCTGACTGTTGCGGTGGCGCCATGGCTGTCGGTTGCCACGAACTCGACCGTCAGGGTCTGGTCGCTGTCGATATTCGTGGGGGTACCGCTCAGCACCCCGGTGGTGCCATTGAAGCTGAGCCAGGACGGCAGGCTGCCACCCCCCGCCAGGCGCGCGCTGATGGTCAGGCTGTCGCCGGCATCCGCGTCGCTGAAGGTGCCAGACGGCAGGGTGAAGCTGAAGGCCGTGTCTTCGGTGGCGTCGGCGCCAGACAGGCTGCCGCTGGCGGTCGGGGCGTCGTTGGTGCCCTCGATCGTGACCACGATGGTCTTGCTGGTGCCATCCGACGCCGTGAAGGTGATGCTGTCGGTGACGCTGTCGCCTTCGTCAAGCGACTGGGCCGCCGATTGATCCAGCACATAGGTCCAGGTGCCGTCCGTCAGGCTGAAGCTGCCAAAACCGTTGCTGCCCGCTGTGGCTGCAACATCCGCGAAGGACGGGCTGCCGTCGGCATCGCTGATCGTGATGCTGCCGCTGGTGCTGGACGTATCGCCGGCATCGCCTTCGGAAACGGTGCCGGTGAAGGTGCCGGTCACCACCGGCGCATCGTCCGTGCCGGTAATGGTGACAACAATTTCCTGGGTCGTGCCATCGGTGGCGGTGAAGGTGATGCTGTCAAGCGCGGTTTCGCCCGCCGCAAGCGACTGTACCGCAGACTGGTCAAGCACATAGGTCCAGATGCCGTCCGTCAGGCTGAAGCTGCCGAAGCCGTTGTCGCCCGTTGTGGCGGCAACATCTTCGAAGGTCGGGCTGTCGCCGCTGTCCGGGTCGGAAATTGCGACGGTGCCGCTGGTCGAAACGTCTGCATCGCCTTCGTTGCCTTCGGTCACCTCGCCGGTCCAACTGCCGGTAACAACCGGCCTGTCGTCGACGCCTTCGATGGTGATGGTCACCACCTGCGTGGTACCGTCGGATGCCGTGAAGGTGAAGGTATCGGTTACGGTTTCGCCGTCATCCAGCGCCGCCGTGGCGTCATTGTCCACCACATAGGTCCAGGTGCCGTCCGACATGCTGAAGCTGCCGTAGCCGTTGTCGCCGGCGGTCGCTGCCACATCCGGGAAGCTCGGGCTGTCATCGGGGTCGGAAATCTCCAGGGTGCCGGAGGTGGAGACGGTTCCGCCGGTTGCTGAACCGGACCGAACGTCACCCGTGGTGTCGCCCGAAACAACGGCGGCATCGTCGGTGCCGGTGATAGTGACCCGCACCGTGCGGGTGCTGCCGTCAGTGGCGGTGAAGGTGATGCGGTCGGTCGCGGTTTCCCCTGCGCCCAGCGACTGGACGGCAGACTGGTCCAGCACATAGGTCCAGGTGCCACCCGACAGGCGGAAGCTGCCGAAGCCGTTGTCACCTGTTGTCGATGCAACATTTTCGAAGCTTGGATTATCATCCGCATCGGCATCCGAAATGCTGATGCTGCCCGACGTGGTGACCGCACTGTCACCCACATTGCCTTCGCTCACCGACCCCGTGAAGGTGCCGCTGATGACCGGGCTGTCGTTGGTGCCGGTGATGGTGACCGTGATGGTCTGTTCCGTGCCGTCGGTCGCCGTGAAGACGATGGTATCTGTGACCTGGTCGCCGGCGTCCAGCGACTGTACGGCGCTTTCATCGAGCGTATAGGTCCAGGTGCCGTCCACCAGGGTGAAGCTGCCGAAACCATTGTCGCCGTCGGTGGCGGCAACATCCTCGAACGACGGGCTGCTGCCGCCGTCGGGGTCGGCAATGCTGATGCTGCCTGTGGCCGTGACCGCACTGTCGCCGACATCCCCTTCGGTGACCGACCCGGTGAAGGAGCCGGAAACCACCGCGCTGTCTTCGGTGCCCATAATGGTGACGGTGATTGTCTGTTCCGTGCCGTCGGTGGCGGTGAAGGTAATGCTGTCCGTGGCTTCCTCGCCGCCCGCGAGCGACTGAACGGCCGACTGGTCAAGGGTATAGGTCCAGGTGCCGTCCGACAGGCTGAAGCTGCCGAAACCATTGTCGCCGTCGGTGGCGGCAACATCTTCGAACGTCGGGCTGTCGCCGGCGTCGGCGTCCGAAATGCCGAGGCCGCCCGAAGCGGTTTCGGCCACATCGCCCACATTGCCTTCGGTGACCGACCCGGTGAAGGTGCCGGAAACCACCGAACTGTCGTTGGTGCCGGTAATGGTGACCGTGATGGTCTGTTCGGTGCCGTCGGTCGCTGTGTAGGTGATGCTGTCGGTCACTTCGTCGCCGGCATCAAGATCCTGCACGGCACTTTCGTCCAGGGTGTAGGTCCAGGTACCGTCTGCAAGGCTGAAACTGCCGAAGCCATTATCGCCCGCCGTGGCCGCGACGTCTTCGAAGGCCGGGCTGTCGGCTGCGTCAAGGTCGGAAATCGAGAGCGTACCGGTTGCGGTGACAGGGTCATCGCCTTCGTTGCCTTCGGTCACGTCACCGGTGAAGGTGCCGGATACGACAGGTGCATCAGCGGTGCCCGTGATCGTGATGGTGATCTGCTGTTCGGTGCCGTCCGTTGCCGTGAAGGTGATTGTGTCGGTAACCTGCTGGTCTGCGTTCAGGTCCTGCACTGCGGCCTGGTCCAGGGTATAGGTCCAGGTGCCATCGGTCAGGCTGAAGCTGCCATACCCGTTGTCGCCCACCGTATCGGCGACATCGGCAAAGCTCGGATCATCGCTCAGGTCGACATCGGAAATCGAGATCGTGCCGGTTGCAGTGACGGCATCATCGCCTTCATTGCCTTCGGTCACGTCACCGGTGAAGGTGCCACCAACCACCGGTGCATCGTCAACTGCCGTGATATCGATATTGATGGTGCCGAGGTCCACATCGCCAGAGCCTTCGCCATCATTGATGGTCAGGGTCGCGGTGGCGGCATTGTCGCCTTCGGCGTTGCTTGCGCTTGTGTACTGGATGTTCGCAGCGGTATCGAGATAGCTGTTGATGTTGGCGACCGTACCCGAAAGGGTCAGGGTGCCGGAGCCGGAGCCCCCGACGGTGACACTGCCGCCCGAGCTGGCGGCAAAGGTGCCGGCATCGGCGGTCAGGGTTACGGTGACGTTGCCGCTGGTATCGAGGTCAGCAAAGCTGATGGCGGACAGGTCGAAATTGCTGGCGACATCTTCCGTTACCGTTACATCGCTCGGTACACCGGTTGCAGTCGGCGCGTCATTCACCGCGCTGATGCTGACAGTCTGGGTAATTGCCGTGCTGTTGGCGGTGCCATCGTTGACCACAAAGCTGACCGTGCGGTCGCCCGTTGCCGGATTGTCCGAACTGTTGGCATAGGTCACGGCCCGGATGGCCGCCTGCCATTCGGCCACGGTGGCGGTCGCACCAGACGAGGTCAGGGTCAAGACGCCGGTCGAAGCTTCATAGCTGCCGGTAATGTTGCCCATGCCGCTTGTATTGGTGAAGGCCAGCACATCCTCGCCCGTGGCGAAGTTGCCGGTGATGGACACGGTCGCGCTCGAAAGAGTGCTGTTGTCCACATCCGTCAGGGTTGCGCCGCTGTGGATGGCGGTCGCACTTGCGTTTTCCGTGTAGCTGATGCCGCTTGCCGGGCTCGACAGCACGGCAGCATCGTTCACCGCGATCAGGCCGACAGTCGAACTGATCGACAGGCTGGCGGTATTGTCACCGCCATTTGCAGTGCCGCCGCTGTCGGTCAGGCTGGTGATGGTGACCACCCGGCCACCGCTGACAGTCGGATTGTCGCTGGTATTCTGGTAGCTCAGACCATTGATCAGGGTCGTCAGGTTCGCGACAGACAGCCCGCCGTTCGAAACGGTAATGGTCGCGGTCGTGCCGGACAGGGCCACGCTGTAGCTCAGGCCATTGGTGCCGGTGGTGCCGCTTTGCCCGCTGGTCAGCGTAATGCTGCTGCCGTCCAGGCCGAATTTCTCGGCGCTGCCGTCCGAAACACCGGTGACGGTGATGGTGAAGCCGGTGAAGGTCTGGCCGCTTTCGTAGGTCGACGGGGTCGCGCCGCTGAACAACGTCACAGCCGAGCCATTTTCCGTGAAGCTCGGGTTGCTGCCGGTCGCGGTCAGGGTCGGTTCGTCGTTCACATCGGTGATGTCGATATTGACTGTGCCCAGCGATACATCGCCGCCGCCGCCGCTGCCGGTATTGCCACCATCATTGATGACAACGGTCAGGGTGGCGACATTGTTGCCGCTGACGTTGGCTTCGCCCGTGTATTTGATGTTCGACGCCGTATCGATGAAGGTGTTGATGTTCGCAACCGTGCCGGTGAGGGTCAGGGTTTCCGTGCCCGAACCCGAAATGGTGACACCGCCGCCGGACGACGCGCTCATGGTACCCGCAGAAGCGGTCAGGGTGAGCGTGACACTGCCGGATTGCGCGTCCACGTCGCTGAGGTTGAGGGCGGACAGGTCCAGGTTCGAAGCCGTGTCTTCATACACCGTCACATCGCCCGGCAGGCCCTGGCTGGACGGGTCGTCGTTGACCGCATTCACGCCAATGGTGCTGCTGAGCGACAGGGTAGCCGTATCGCTGCCACTGTTCGTGGTGCCGCCGCTGTCGGTCGCGCTGGTAATGGTCAGCACGCGGTCGTCGGTGGTCGGGTCGTCGCTGGTGTTCGAATAGCTCATGCCTTCGATCAGGCTTTCGAATGCCGATGCCGACAGGTCGCCGCCCGTGATGGTTACGGTTGCGGTGCCGCTTGTGACCGAAACACTGTAGCTCAGGCCGCTGTCGCTGGTGGTGCCGGAGCCATCTTCCATCGCGATCGAGGTGCCGTCGAGGTCGATATATTCGTCACCGCCGTTGCCGACATTGGTGAGCGTGAACACAAAGCCCGAGAAGGTCTGGCCGCTTTCGATGGTCGAAGCCGTCGCGTTTGTAAAGATCGCCGTTGTCGCGTCACCCTCGGTATAGTTCGGGTTTGCGGCCGTGATTGTCAGGCTGGGCGCATCGTTCACCGGCGTGATGGTGACAGTCGACGCCACAGACAGGCTGGTGGTATCGACACCGCTGTTGGCCACGCCGCCGGCATCAGTGATGCTGGTAATGGTGATTGTGCGGGTGGTCGACGAACTGGTCGGGTCGTTGGCGCTGTTCGAATAGGTCAGCGCATTGATGATATCCTGAACCTCGGATGCGCTGCTGCCGCCACAGTCCAGAACGATGGTGGCGGTGCCGTCGGTAACGGTGACCGTATAGTCCAGATCGTTGTCAATCGTGAGGCCGGTTCCAGCGGTCAGGCTGACCTCCGTGCCGTCCAGCATGATGACCTCGGACGACCCGTTGGTGACATTGCTGATCGTGATGGTGATGCTGTCGACGACCTGGCTGCTTTCGCCCGTGTCAATCGCTGCATCGGTGAAGATGGCCACAGCCGTGCCGCCTTCGGTGAAGGTCGGGTCGGCTGCCGTCGCCGTCAGCTCGGGCGCATCGTTCACGTCGGTGATATCAAGATTGATGGTGCCAAGTTCAACATCATCGCCACCACCGGTGCCGGTGTTGCCACCGTCATTGATGGTCACGGTGACCGTCGCGGCATCGCTGCCGCTCACGTCCGTGGCGCCGGTATATTGGACGTTGGTGGATGTCGCGATATAGGCGTTCAGTTCCGACAGGGTGCCGGTCAGGGTCAGGGTCCCTGTACCCGAACCACCAACCACGACACCATCGGTGTCAGAGGCGGCGAGGGTGCCGGTCGAAGCCGTCAGAGTCAGGGTCATGTCGCCGGACTGGGCATCCACGTCAGACAGCGTGATCGCCGACAGGTCCAGGTCGCCGGCCGTTTCTTCAATGGCGGTCAGGTCGCTCGGCACGCCGGTGGCGGACGGGTCGTCGTTCACTGCGGCGATGGTGACTGTCGAGGCGATATTCAGGCTGGCTGTGTCTTCATCGCCCTCAAGCGTGGTGCCGCCGGTGTCTTGCAGGCTGGTGATGGTCACCACACGGGTGCCATGCTCGCTTGTCGGATCGTCGGCGCCATTCAGATAGCGCGCGGCATTAATAATGGTTTGAACGTCACTGCCGCTCATGGTTCCCGTCAGGGTAACGGTGGCGGTGCCGTCGGTTACACTGACTTCATAGCCGATATCGTTGCTGAGGGTCGAGCCGCTGTTGCTGTCAGACAGTTCGATATAGGTGCCGTCAAGTTGCAGATATTCGTTCGTGCTGTCGGTAACGTTGCTGACCGTGAACGTGATGCTGGCGAACGACTGGCCGCTTTCAATGGCATCGGCTGCCGCATCGCTGAACAGGGTTACGGCGGAACCGCCTTCCGTGAAGGTCGGGTTGGCCGTCGTAGCCGTCAGGGTCGGGGCATCGTTCACATCCGTGATATCAAGGTCGATGGTGCTGAGGTCGACATCGGTACCGCCGCCAGTGCCGGTGTTGCCGCCGTCATTGAGGGTCACGTCAATCGATGCGGCTGAATCGCCGCTGACATCGGTCGCGCCTGTGTATTGGATATTGCTGGCAGTGTCGATGTAGGTGTTCAGGTCGGCCAGGGTGCCGGTCAGGGTCAGGGTACCGGTACCCGAGCCGCCAACGGTGACACCATCGCCGTCCGACGCGGCCATGGTACCGGTCGACGCGGTCAGGGTGAGGGTCAATTCGCCAGACTGCGCATCCACATCCGACAGGGTCATGGCCGACAGGTCGAGGTCCGATGCCGTTTCTTCGATCATCGTAAGACTGGACGGCACACCCGTGGCGGACGGGGCGTCGTTCACCGCCGAAATGGTGACGGTCGAGGCGATGTTCAGGCTGACCGTGTCGTCATCGCCGCTGACGTTGGTGCCGCCGGCGTCCTGCAGGCTGGTGATGGTGACAACACGGGTCGATGCCGCGCTGGTCGGGTCGTCGGCACCGTTCAGGTACCGCATGTCCTCGATCATGGTTTCGGCGTCGCTTCCCGAGAAACCGCCCGTAATTGTGATTGTGGCTGTCGTGCCCGTAACCGAAACAGCATAGGTGTGATCGTTCGACAGGGTGGAACTGCTGTTGCCGTCCGTTAGCTGGATATAGGTACCATCAATGCGCAGATATTCGTCCGAACCACTGGTCACGTTGGTGACTGTGATGGTCATGCTGAGGAATGTCTGGCCAGTTTCGATGGCGTCTGCCGCGGCGTCCGTGAACAGGGCGACCGCAGAGCCATTTTCCGTGAATGTCGGGTTGCTGCCCGTTGCTGTCAGGGTCGGCTCATCATTGATGGCGGTAACTGAAACGGTCTGGGTCACAGCCGAACTGTCGGCGGTGCCGTCATTGACAACGAAGCTGATGGTGCGGTCGCTGGTCGACGGGGAATCCGAGCTGTTGGCATAGGTCACGGCTCTGAGGGCAGCCTGCCATTCGGCCGCAGTGGCCGTTGCACCGTCAGACGACAGCGACAGCACACCCGTGCCGCTGTCGTAGCTGGCGGTAATGTTGCCCATGGTTGCGCTGTCGTTGGTGAAGGCGAGCACATCCTCGCCCGAGGCGAAGTTGCCGGTGATCGAAACCGTGGCCGAAGCCAGGGTGGCATTGTCGGCGTCCGACACCGTGATCGTGCTGTCGATTACCGTGGCGCTGTCATTTTCAGTATAGTCGAGGGCGCTGCCCGTCGCTTCCACAACCGGTGCATCGTTGACCGGCGTGATGGTCACGGTGCTTGACCCTGTGTTGCTGCTTTGGGTGTCGCTGCCGCTGTTGTCGGTGCCGCCATCGTCGGTCAGGCCCGAAATCGTGATCACGCGGGTCGTACCGGTGCTTGTGGGGTCGTCGCTGGTGTTCTGGTAGGTGATTGCGTCGACGATGTTGTTGAACGTGGCGGCCGCCAGGTTGCCCTGGTCGAACGTGATGGTCGCCGTGGTTCCCGAGAAGGAAATCACATAGTCGAGACCATTGTCGGTGGTCATGTCTTCGTCGCCGTCGTTCAGGGCGATGCTCTTGCCGTCGACGGTCAGGGTTTCACCGGCCCCGTCGTCGACATTGGTGATGGTGATGACAAAACCGGTCAGGGCCTGGTTGCTGTCTACCGTGGACGAGGTCGTGTTCGAGAACAGGCTGACCGCACTGTCGCCTTCGGTAAATGCCGGGTCGGCACCGGTGGTCGAACTGGTGGGCGCATCGTTCATGATGCTGATGTCCACCGTTTGTGTCACGGCTGTGCTGCTGTCGGTGCCGTCGTTCAGCACGAAGCTGATTTCCCGGTCTGCGCCGCCACTGGCGGATGGGTCGTCACTGTCGTTTTCGAACGTCACGGCCCTGAGCGCCGCCTGCCATTGGGCCAGGGTCGCGGTCGCGCCGGACGAGGTCAGGGTCAAGACGCCGGTCGATGCATTATAGCTGCCGGAAATATTGCCCATGCCACTGGTGTTGGCGAAAGCCAGGGTGTCGTTGCCGGACTGGAAGTTGCCGGTGATGGACACAGTGGCAGACGCCAGGGTGGTGGTGTCCACGTCCGTGACCGTGATCGCGCTGTCGATGACAACCGGTGTGCCGCTGCCTTCCGTGAAGCTGGCCGCGCTGGACGGCGCGGTCAGGACCGGCACGTCGTTCACATTGGTGATGTCGAGGTTGACCGTGCCCAATTCGATCGTGGTGCCGCCGCCCGTGCCCGTATTGCCATTGTCGGAGATCGAGATGGTCAGCGTGGCAGCCGCCGTGCCGGTCACATCGGTCGCGCCGGTGTAGGTCGTGTTGGTCGCGGTATCGAGATAGTTTTCAAGGTCCGCGATCGTGCCGGTCAGGGTGATCGTGCCGGTGGCGTGGCCGGTGGCAGTCAGGTTGTCCGGCGCGGGGTTCGCCAGCCCGATTGTGCCGGTGTCGACACTCAGTGTCAGGGTCACGGTGCCGGACTGGATATCCACGTCGCTGAAGGAAATGCCCGACAGGTCAAGCGCGCTCGACGTTTCTTCGAGCACCGTCAGGGTCGTGGGCAGGCCGGTTGCCGACGGATCGTCGTTGACCGGTTGCATCGTCACGGTCGCGGAAATGCCGGGGTTGGCCGTGTCGACACCGCCGTTCGCCGTGCCGCCGTCGTCGGTGATGACGGTGATGCTGATGGTGCGGTCGTCGCCCGAACTCGTCGGGTCGTCGCTTGTGTTGCCATAGGTGATGGCGTCGATCACGCCTTCAAGGCCGGTGGCGTCAAGGCTACCGTTTGTCAGGGTAACGGTGGCAGTGCCGTTCGAGACCGATACGCTGTAGGTCAGGCTGTTGCCGCTTGTGGTGCCCGTGTTGGTGTCGGTCAGGTCGATCGTGGTGCCATCGATGGTCAGGGTTTCACTGTCCGTGCCGTCCACATTGGTGACGGTCAGGCTGAAACCGGTGAAGGTCTGGCCGCTTTCGACCGTGGACGCCGACGATGCAGAGAAGACCGGGACCGCGCTGTCGCCTTCAGTGAGCTCAACTGTCGCGCCCGTGGCCGTGAGGGTGGGGGCGTCGTTCACCGCCGTGACCGAAATCGGGACCGTGTTGGTCACGCTCGTATTGTTGTACCAGCCGAAATAACCGCTGCTCATGCCGGTGACCAGCTCGATGTCGCCGTCGCCGTCAAAATCGCCGCTACCCAGCCGGACCATGTTGCTGCCGACGTTGATGCCGTTGAGCGGATTGTCGCCGTTTTCAAGTTCGGTGAAGGCCGGCGCGCTGGCAGAGCCGGTGTTTTCGAAATAGCGCAGGGCGCCCGAATAGGTCCCGACAACAATGTCCAGGTCACCATCGCCGTCAAAATCACCGATTGCGGGTGCGGCAAAGGTGTTGCCGGCGAATGTCAGGCCGTAGAAGGGGCTCGTGACATCGGTGGCGCTGTCGACATGGACGAAGGATGCGGACGAAGCGGTGCCGTCGTTGCGGTAATATTGCAGGCCGTTGTTGAAGCCCAGCACCAGGTCGAAGTCGCCGTCATTGTCGAGATCGGCGAAAACCGGCGCGGAATAGGAGCCGGAGGGCGAGAGGTTCATGGGGTTGTTGGCCGCATCCTCTTCGAACACCGGGTTCATATTGTCGCCGGTATTGCGGTAGAAGCGGACCAGGCCTGAATCGATGCCCGTGAACAGATCATAGTCGCCGTCATTGTCGATGTCGACAAACGCGGGCGCTGCATAGTTGCCGACCGCGACGTTGTTCATCGGGTTGGTGTCGTCGACTTGGTATTCCACAAAAACCGGCGCGCTGCTGGTGCCTTCATTCCGGTAATACACCAGTTCGCCGCTGCTGTAGGACCCGGCCATGATGTCCAGGTCGCCGTCGCCGTCGAGATCAATGAAAGCGACCGAAGAATAGCCGGAGCTGATTTGGAAAGCGTCCAGCGGGTTGTTGCTGTCGGTCTGTTGCTCCCAGCTCAGCGACTGACCGTTGCTGCCACCGTCGGCATCGGTGACCAGGATGCTGAGCGAGCGGTTTGCGGTCGGATCGTCCGAGCTGTTGGCATAGGTCAGGTTTTCAATAAGCGCTTCGATCGCCGCTGACGTTGCGTTTGCGTTCAGCGTGACGCTGAGGTTTGCGCCGTTGCCGCCCGTGGCGGTGCCGATGGTCACGCCGCCATAGGTGAC
>SBGU01000028.1 GCA_006226495.1 Alphaproteobacteria bacterium | reverse complement strand
TCAAATCAAATCGTGCCATGATCCAAACTCCTTCAGGAGCTTGAATCACAGCAGCACTATTTTGAAAAGCCTTTTATGAGTACAGGACCTAGGCCCTATTCGGTCCCAAACTGGCCGCGCACCCGATACTGGTCGAAATAGCGCGGCAATACCGCTTCCATGGGCGTCGCCCGGATGCCAAGCGCCTTCAGGCCCCTGGCGCCGTCCGTGACCACATTGTCGACCTTCAACAGCCGTACCTGATCGCGCGTGAGCGGCGGGGTGGGCAGCAGCCCCAGGAAAGTGGCCTGCAGCATCGCCAGGCCCCAGGGCAGGCGGATGATCGGCCGGCGCACGCCCGTGTGCCCCATCATGAATTCCAGAAGCTGCCGAAGCGTCATCACCTGCGGACCACCCAGCTCGAAGGTTTCGCCGGCCACGGCCTTGCCGCCCAGGCTCGCCTGCACGATGGCGTCGGCCACATCCCCCACATAAACCGGCTGGAACCGGGTTTCGGTGCCGGGCAACGGCAGCAGGGGCAGCTTTGCCGCAAGGTCGGCGAAGCGGTTGAAAAAACCGTCCTCCGGCCCGATCACCAGGCTCGGGCGGATGATGGTGGCGCCCGGGAAGGCCGCGCGCACCGCGGCTTCGCCCTCGCCCTTCGTGCGGGCATAATCGGCCAGCGAATCGGCATCGGCCCCGATGGCGGACATATGCACGAACGCGCGGGCACCGGCGGCGGCCGCCGCGTGCGCCACAGTGCCCGCCGCCTTCGCCTGCACGGCATCGAAGGTATGGTGATAGTCTTCATAAAGAATGCCGACGAGGTTGATCACCACATCGGCGCCCCGGACCGCGCGCGCGACCGACCTTTCATTGAGGATATCCGCCGCCATCAACTGGATCTGGCCGACATCGCCCTCGGTTTTCAGGAACAGGGCCTCGCCCGGATGCCGGACCGCCACACGCACCCTGTCGCCGCGTGCCGCCAGCCGTTCCACCACATAGCGGCCGATAAAACCCGAGCCGCCAAACACCGTTACAAGCCGCGCCTTCATGCATCGTCTCCCACAGGTGATTCCCTTTTTACAGTGTACCCGAGGCCGGGCCGGGCGACAATTGCGCCGCCGTGCGGCTGAATGCCGCCCCCACCCCGCGGCACCGATACGCAGGCGCACCGCGGCCCGGATGGCGCCTGAAAAAAATAATTCACAATCTTCATCTTTTTTGCGGTTGGGTGCTTGACAGGGGGTGCAAAGGCAGGCTACATCCGCGCCGTCAATTCTACGGTGCCCAGATGGCGGAATTGGTAGACGCACTAGCTTCAGGTGCTAGCGCTCGTATGGGCGTGGAGGTTCGAGTCCTCTTCTGGGCACCACTTCAAAACCCGTTTGCGGAAACGCGAGCGGGTTTTGACATTTCAAGGGCTTAAGCCCCGCGTTTCACTGCTTCGAAATAGTTATTTTCGCCCTCGTCCACATGGCAGCCGACAAGGTCGAGGCCCGCCGCGACGAGCAGTTTTTCATAGGCCGCTTCGCCCAGTGAGCGGGACGGGCGCCCGGTCAGACTGTCCTGCCAGTCGCACACCTGGCGGGGCGCGCTGAACAGGAAACGGCCGCCATCCACAAGTGCGGCGGCAACACGGTCGATCAGCCGCTTCTGGTCGGGCGCCGACAACAGGAACAACAGGCCCACCGAAATCACCGCATCGAATCGGCGACCGAAAAAGCCACTGTCCTGTGCGGCTTCGCACACCACCGGCGCGCCGGGGCAGTTTTGCCGGAAGGCGGCCACAAGGCTGGGCGCGGCATCAACACCGTGCAGCATAAAACCCGCGTCCAGAAGCGCCCGGCCAATGGGCAGGCCATTGCCGCAGCCGACATCAAGGATGGCGGCACCCGGTGCCAGCACACGTGCCGCCCAGCCGGTCACCAGCGCCACACCGATGCCCGAACGCACGGCCATGAACGTGCCGGCGATGTCTTCCCAGCCTTCGGACCGGTCTGCGGTCATGCCTGCCTCCATTTCCCTGCTGCCATCATGCTGAAACCTTAGCAGAAGATACCGGATGGGGAAGTGCTGCGGCGCGACCTTTGGCCGCGCTGGACCCCCTTGGGGGCCGATGCTAGGCTGGACGCTGAAGATTGGGGGACAGAGATCATGCGTGTCACGGTATATAGCGCCAAACCCTATGACCGCGAATTCCTGGACCGGGGCACCGCCCAGGGGCTTGATATCCGCTACTGCGAAGCGCACCTGTCCTGCGAGACTGTGGCGCTTGCCACCGGTGCGAAGGCCGTGTGCGCCTTCGTCAACGACGACCTGTCGCGCCCGGTGCTGGAACGGCTTGCCGGCCTTGGTGTGCAACTGATTGCGCTGCGCTGCGCCGGTTTCAACAATGTCGACCTTGCCGCCGCCGAGGACCTGGGCCTGACGGTCGCGCGGGTGCCCGCCTATTCGCCCTATGCGGTGGCCGAACATACGATGGCGATTATCCTGTCGCTGAACCGCAAGATCCACCGGGCCTACAACCGGGTGCGCGAGGGCAATTTTGCGCTTGATGGCCTGATGGGCTTCGACCTGCATGGCAAGACAGTGGGGGTGTTCGGCACCGGCAAGATCGGTGCGATCTTCGCCAAAATCGCCGCCGGGTTCGGCTGCCATCTTTTGGGCCACGACCCGGTCGAAAACCCGGACTGCACCGCCCTTGGCATGCGTTATGTGGACCGGGAGGAATTGTTCCGCGCGTCGGATATCCTCAGCTTCAATTGCCCGCTGACGCCCGAAACCCACCATGTGATCCGCAAGGAAACCCTGCCGCTCCTCAAGCCCGGGCTGATGCTGATCAACACCAGCCGCGGTGCCGTGATCGACGCCCATGCCGTGATCGCGGGCCTGAAGGACGGCACCATCGGCAGCCTGGGCCTGGATGTTTATGAAGAAGAGGCCGACCTGTTTTTCGAGGACCTGTCGAACACGGTGATCCGGGACGACATCTTCGCCCGGCTGCTGACATTCCCGAATGTGCTGATCACCGGCCACCAGGCTTTTTTCACACGCGAAGCCCTGGGCAATATCGCCGATACCACCATCGGCAACATCACCCGCTTCCGCGACACGGGTGAAGCCCTGCACACGGTGTCGGTCGCCCATGTGGCGGGCAAGGGCTGACGGCGTCTATTCGAAATAGACCATGCACTGGCGCGACAGGGCCACCAGTTCACCGGCTTCCGTGAAGATGGCGCCGGACTGCTGGCTATAACCGTCGGCGGCATGTTCAAGCCGGTAATCCAGGTAGAACCAGTCGCTTTCCACACCCGCCGGGTCG
Source organism: Alphaproteobacteria bacterium (assembly GCA_006226495.1). Lineage (GTDB taxonomy): Bacteria > Pseudomonadota > Alphaproteobacteria > Sphingomonadales > Kordiimonadaceae > Kordiimonas. The sequence continues at coordinate 10,535 of SBGU01000028.1, read as the reverse complement.
CACAGGAACTCGAGCGACCAACTGAGCGAGCTTGCGCGCACCGGCGTCTTGTAATGCGACATCATCACGGGCGGCGGAATGTCGGCAATGGCCACCAGTTTTTCCACCGGCCAGTCGCGCATGTCGTTCTTGTGGCGCACCCATTTGCCAAGGCGCAGGGACCTGGTGCCCGACATGGGGATGCCGCCACCGGTCCAGTGGATATCGAAAAACTGCAGGAACGGCGGCAGGCCGGGCAGGAAGGGCGCGGGCGGCACGCTGTCGCGCGGTTCCGGCCTGAAGTCCATCTGTGTCGGCACCGACGCGGTTTCCCGGCTGTTGCCATATGCTGCCATGGCCTGCAGGCAGACCTGGCCGTTCGCATCGACGATATCGGCCGAGGTTTGTGTGACATTGCGGCCCGCGCGCGCCACACGCGGCAAGACCTTCACGCCGTCTGCCGGCATGGGGGCGACAAACGACACCATCAGCGAGCGCAGCGGCGCGGGCGCGGGCAGCACGTCGGTCATGCCGGTGACCGCCAGGGCCGCTGCCAGCCCGCCAAAGGTGGCGCGGCCCTGCATCCAGCCGGGCGTGATGCCGGTTTCGTATGTGTCGCCCTCTTTCAGGCGGCTCAGGATTTCAGGCATGCTGAGGTCGGTCATGGCGGGGGTCTCTGGTGTTTGTTGTCTGTTGCCTTCCAAACTAGTGGCATGGCACACAATGACAAGTCCTCCATGGGTGTATGGCCGCTATACGAACATATAGGCGCGTGCTGCGACAGCCCGGCGCCGCGCGGTAAAACCCCATGAAAACAAAAGCCCTTTCGCACTCGCTTATTGTTCTTTTTTCTGCCACAAGGCAGCCTATAATGACGCTGAGCAGAAGGGACACGAGAATATTATGGCGATTTACCTGCATGAAGGCGACCTGCCGGACGGGCTGAGCTTCGGCGCTTCCGTGGCGGTCGACAGCGAAACCATGGGCCTGAACCCGCACCGGGACCGGCTGTGTGTCGTGCAGCTTTCGTCCGGCGACGGTGACGCCCACCTGGTGCGCCTGCCCAAGGGGCAATATAATGCGCCCAACCTTTCGGCCCTGATGGCAGATCCGAACGTGCTGAAAATCTTCCATTTCGCCCGGTTCGATGTCGCCGTGATCAAGAAATACCTCGGTGTCGACACCGCACCCATCTATTGCACCAAGATCGCGTCTAAGCTGGTGCGTACCTATACCGACCGGCATGGCCTGAAGGACCTGGTGCGCGAACTGACCGGGGTCGAGCTGGACAAGATGCAGCAGTCCAGCGACTGGGGCGCCGATGTCATTACCAAAGAACAGCAGGATTATGCGGCATCCGATGTCCTGTACCTGCACAAGGTGAAGGAAAAGCTGGACATGATGCTGGCGCGCGAAGGCCGCACCCACATGGCCGATGCCGCGTTCAACTTCCTGGCCACGCGGGCCGAGCTGGACCTGGCAGGGTTTGAACCCATGGATATTTTCGCGCACTGAGGCAAGGCAGGACCACGGCGGCATGACACCGGTACATGAAGACCAGCCCTATGAAAGCGCCCATGCCGCGCGTGAACAGGCGCGCGCCGCGCTTGGCCCCGTGCCCTATGTGGCTGTCAGCTCGTCCTGGGACCGGTTCATTGCGCTGATGCGTTTCACGTTGCCGGCGGCTGCGGTGGTGCTTGGCCTCGTGACCGTGCTGTGGCCCTTCGTGAATGACACGGAGGTCAGCTTCACCCTGTCGAAGGACGATGTCGCCAAAAGCGACGGCCAGATCCGCATGACCAACATGCGCTATACCGGCACCGACGCGGTGGACCGCCTGTTCACGGTCGAGGCGGCGTCGGGCCTGCAGGACACACCGTCTTCGCCGCGCATCCGGCTCACGGACATCAAGGCAGAAATGGCGCTGGAACCCGGCATCCCGGCCACGGTCGAGGCGCGCACCGGCATCTACCGCATGAAAGAAAGCACCCTGTCGCTTGTGGGCGGTGTGCATGTGCAGACCGGCAACGGCTACAAGCTTGACATGGCGGGGGCCGAGGTGGACCTGAAGGCCCACAAGGCCACCGGCCAGGGCTCGATCAAGGGCCAGTCGCGCCTTGGCACCCTTGAGGCCGGTCGCATGGAAATCCTGGTGGACGAGGAAGAAGGCATCTTCGACGGCGGCGTGACCCTGCATATCGAACCCCGGCGCCCGGCTTCGGGCACAGGTACCAAATAACCAGATCATCGACGGACGGAACAGACAGATGAACAGGACCCTCATTCAGACGATCGGCGCCGGCCTTGTTGCCCTTGTGGTCAGCACAAGTGCGCTGGCGGCCCAGTCGGTACTGAAGAACCACGACACCTACCAGCCGCTGGACATCTCTGCCGACCGGCTGGAGATGAAACAGAAACAGGGCCGGGCCATCTTCAAGGGTGCCGTGAAGGTGGTGCAGGGCAACATGACCCTGACCGCCGACAGCCTGACCGTTTTTTATGCCACCGAAAAAGGGGTCGAGAACCCATCCATCTCGCGCCTCAATGCCGAGGGCGGGGTACAATTGGTGTCCGACAGCGAAAGCCTGTCCGGCGACTGGGGCGTTTATGATGTCGACCGGCGTGTGATCACGGTGGGCGGCAATGTCACTTTCACGCAGGGCCAGTCGACCCTGAAGGGCGACCGGCTGGAGTTCGACCTGGTGTCGGGCCTCGCCAAGCTGGACGGCCAGTCGGGCAGCGAGGATGGCCGCGTGCGCGGCACCTTCAGCGTGCCCGAGAAAAAGACCACGGACGACACGGATACACCCAAGGGCGGCAGCCGCTGACCCTACGGTTTGTTGCAAAGACTCGTCAAAAATGCCGCCATGGCCTCCCGGCACCGGCCACTTGAAATCGCTGGCGGTTTTCATTTGTTCATGTTTTATTGAGGAAGCTCATGCATAAAATGAGCCAACCGAATGCCTGGCGCCCGGGTCGGGAGGGCGCAGCGCGAACAAGAGGCAGGTTATGAGTGTGAAAGGTCAACCCAACGCAGCAGCACACGGCCAGAAAGGCGAAGGCCTGGAAGTGGTCGAAATCGGCAAGGCCTACAGCGGTCGCCCGGTGCTGCGCGATGTATCGCTGACGGTACACCGGGGCGAAGTTGTCGGGCTTCTGGGGCCGAACGGCGCCGGCAAGACCACCTGTTTCTATTCGATCACCGGCCTGATCGCACCCGACCAGGGCCGGGTCGAACTGGACGGCAAGGACATCACCCACCTGCCCATGTATCGCCGCGCCCGCCTGGGCATCGGCTACCTGCCGCAGGAAACCTCGATCTTCCGGGGCATGACAGTCGAGGAAAACATCCGCGCCGTCCTGGAGGTTGTCGAAAGCGACCGCACGCTCCGCGATGCCATGCTGAACGAGCTTCTGGACGAATTTTCGATCACCCACCTTCGCAACACGCCGGCGCTGGCCTTGTCGGGCGGGGAACGCCGCCGCTGCGAAATCGCGCGCGCCCTGGCGGCCCGGCCGAGCTTTGTGCTGCTGGATGAACCCTTCGCGGGCATCGACCCCATCGCCATCGCCGACATCCGCGACCTGACCTCGCACCTGAAGGACCGGGGCATCGGGGTGCTGATCACCGACCATAACGTGCGCGAAACCCTCGATATCATCGACCGTGCCTATATCATCTACGACGGGCATGTGCTGTTCGAAGGCACCGCCGACGCCGTGCTCAGGGACCCGGACGTGCGCCGTGTCTATCTGGGCGAAAGCTTCAGCCTGTAGGGGGACCCGGGGATGGCACTCGCGCCAAGACTGGACCTGAGGCAAAGCCAGCAACTGGTGATGACACCGCAGTTGCAGCAGGCGATCAAGCTGTTGCAACTTACCAACCTCGAGCTTGCCGACTATGTCTCGCAGGAAGTGGAACGCAATCCGCTTCTGGAAATGGGCGACCCCACAGAAGGCGGCGGCGCGCAGGACGGTGGTGAAAACGGCGGCACCGCATCGGATGAATACCTGACCGAAGGCGGGGATTTTGACCGCGACAGCGGTTTCGAGGGTGAGGCCGGCAGCGAAATGATCGCCGCCGACCGCAGCCTCGAAAGCGCGATCGATACGTCAGACACCTCGGGCGCCGCGCTCGATGCCGATTATGAGCAGAATATCTATAACAGCGATGCCGTGTCCGACCGGCTGGAGGGCCCGGCCAGCGGCAGCCTGAGCTATGACGGTGCCGGCCAGGTCAAGGGCAGCGGCATGATGGATGACCGCAGCCTGGACCAGACGCTCGAAGGCGAGGAAAACCTGCATGATTTCCTGACCCGCCAGATGGCCGTCCTGCTGCACGACCCCGCCGACCGGCTGATCGCCGCACACCTGATCGACCTGGTGGACGAAGCCGGGTATGTGAACGCCGACGATGTCGCCGACATCGGCCCGCGTGTCGGCGCCGAGGCGGACGAGGTCGAACGTGTGCTTCTGCTCTTGCAGGGGCTGGAACCTTCCGGCGTCTTTGCCCGCACGCTTGGTGAATGTCTGGCGATCCAGCTTCAGGAGTTGGACCGCTACGACCCGGCCATGCAGGCGCTTGTCGAAAATCTCGAACTTCTGGCCCGGCGCGACATGGCGGCACTGAAGCGCCTGTGTGGTGTCGACCAGGACGACCTTACCGACATGATCAAGGAAATCCGCGCGCTGAACCCGAAACCCGGCCTGGCTTACGGCGGCGTGTCGGTCCAGCCGGTGGTGCCCGACATCTTCATCCAGAAAAGCCGCGCCGGCGTCTGGACGGTCGAGCTGAACAGCGACACCCTGCCCAAGGTGCTGATCAACAGCCAGTATGTGGCCGAACTTTCCGAAGTGGCGGGCGGCAAGGAAGCCAAGGCCTTTGTCTCGGAATGCATGTCGAACGCCAACTGGCTCGTCAAGGCGCTGGACCAGCGCGCCCGCACGATCCTGAAGGTGGCCACCGCACTGGTGAAAACCCAGTCGGCCTTCTTTGAGCATGGCGTGCGGTTCCTGAAACCGCTGACCTTGAAGGATATCGCCGACGAAATCGGCATGCACGAATCGACCGTGTCCAGGGTCACCAACAACAAGTTCATGGCCTGCCCGCGCGGTATGTTCGAGCTCAAATATTTCTTCACCTCGTCCATTTCGGCGGCCGATGGCGGCGACGCGCATTCCGCCGAATCGGTCAAATTCCGGCTGAAGGAACTGATCGATGCCGAAAACCCGAAAAAAATCCTCTCGGACGACAAGCTGGTGGTGATGATGAAGGCCGAAGGCATCGATATCGCCCGCCGCACGGTCGCCAAATACCGGGAAGCCATGCGCATCCCGTCCTCGGTTGATCGCCGGCGCCAGAAGAACATGGGCTGACACCGCCACCCCGGCATCCCGGCCGCCCGCGCGCGCCTGCAAAAGCCCTGAAGCCGCCGCCCGAAGGCACGCGGAAATCCGCCGTTCCTGAGTCGTTTCACCCGCCGCCGGCGGCCCCTCGAATATGACCGTTCAAAAAAGCTTTATTTTCAGAAATTTGACATTCGGGCTGCCCTATTAACCACACTTATACCATCTTTTATGCTAGGCTCGGATTGTCGGACCGCAATGGCCGGCCTAGGCAGCGGAGGAATGGTTGGGGACCAGAAAAATCTGCAACGATACATCTGCGTACACACTGTCTGTGAACACGCTGCCGGGCGGATCGCCTTGATCCGTTGTACCAGTAAGGTCGTCGCCCCTGACGACCCGAGAAAGGAAGATTGGCACCTATGGAAATCAATGTTACCGGACGGAAAATGAATGTCGGCGAAGCACTGACCAGCCATGTTGAAGCGGCCCTCATTGGCATAGCGGACAAATATTTCACCCGATCCATTGATGCAACGGCAACTTTCGCGAAGGAAGGTCACCTCTACAGAACAGACGTATCACTGCATGCCAATCAGGGGATCAATCTGCAAAGCCGCGGCGAAGCAGACGATCCGTATGCCGCTTTTGAAATGGCGGCGGAAAAAGTAGAAAAACAGTTGCGCCGTTACAAGCGACGCCTTAAAAACCACCACGCCGCTCCGAAGCGCGATGCCGACATGGAAGTTTCCAACTATTCCGTGATCCAGCGTGACGACGACGGCGAGAGTGATGACGCCCTGAACGGTGCCGGAACTGAAGACCAGCCGATCATCATTGCCGAAAGCAAGAAGGCGATCCCGAATGTAACTGTCGGTGATGCCGTGATGTTGATGGACCTGGCGGACGCGAATGCGTTCATGTTCCGGAACAAAAAGAATAACGCGCTTGAGGTCGTGTACCGAAGGACGGACGGCAACATAGGCTGGATCAGTCCCACGAACACCTGAGACCCGAACGCGATGTTGGTCAGGTAGGAATGCCTTAAGAGAGGTAAGCCGGGCCCGCTCATCAGTCTTCGCATCCCGTGAGGGTGCATTGGACAAGGCCGGGCCCGGTTATTAGAGAAGAACGATGGAAATCGAAGATCTGCTTACAGCGGACAATGTTCTGGCCGACTTCAAGGCCTCGAGCAAAAAACAGACGTTGCAAGCCCTGTCGCGCAAGCTGGCGGCTCACCTGGAGCTGGACCCGCGCCTTGTGTTCGACAAGCTTCTGGACCGTGAACGCCTGGGCAGCACCGGCGTTGGCAAGGGTGTGGCCATTCCGCACGCGCGCATTGCCGGGCTGAAGGAAATCACCGGCCTGTTCGCGCGCCTGTCGAACCCGATCGATTTCGATTCGGTCGACGACCAGCCCGTGGACCTGGTGTTCATGCTCCTGGCCCCCGAAGACGCCGGCGCCGACCACCTGAAGGCGCTTGCCAAGGTTTCGCGCCTGCTGCGCGACGAACGCACCTGCGACAAGCTCAGGCAGACCGTCGAATCCGGCGCACTCTATGCCATGCTGGCCCAACCCGCCAGCAACGCCGCCTGATATTTCCAAAATCCCTGTCATACCGGGGCTTGACCCCGGTATCCATAACCCGCCAGCCGCAGGGCAGCGATCAGCCTGAGCCCTGCATCCTGTGCTTCGACAAGCTCAGCACGAACGGTGGTGCGTGTGTTTTATGGGTCGCGCCCGGCATCACCGCCGCGCCAACAGTTGCGGAAAACACTCCTCCGTTCGCCCTGAGCCTGTCGAAGGGCAGGATGCAGCGCCCAGTGGCCACCCGGCGCCTACAGGTCGCCACACATCTGGGCCCATAGCCGCCGGCCGATGGATGGCGGGATCAAGTCCCGCCATGATACCAAACTCAAAGGCCCCTTATATCCTCCCTGTCATACCGCGGCTTGACCCCGGTATCCATGCCCCGCCAGCCGCAGGGCAGCGATCAGTCTGAGCCCTGCATCCTGTGCTTCGACAGGCTCAGCACGAACGGCAGAGCATGCGCAGGCAAAAACTGGGGTTCGTTCCCCGGGAAATTCTCTCACAGGCATCGCGCCCGTCCTCTGCGGCTGCCCGCAAACCTCGATAGCCAGCGATTGCCGGGACAATCTCCCCGCTCGCCCTGAGCCTGTCGAAGGGCAGGATGCAGCGCCCAGTGGCCGCCCGGCATATACAGGTCGCCACACATCTGGGCCCATAGCCGCCGGCCGATGGATGGCGGGATCAAGACCCGCCATGACACCGAATATACAACCCCCCGCGCAGTCTCCATGTCATACCGGGGCTTGACCCCGGTATCCATAACCCGCCAGCCGCAGGGCAGCGATCAGCCTGAGCCCTGCCTCCTGTGCTTCGACAGGCTCAGCACGAACGGCAGAGCATGCGCCGGCAAAAGCTGGGGTTCGTTCTCCGGGAAATTCTCTCACAGGCATCGCGCCCGTCCTCTGCGGCTGCCCGCAAACCTCGATAGCCAGCGAATGCCAGGACAATCTCCCCGTTCGCCCTGAGCCTGTCGAAGGGCAGGATGCAGCGCGCCACACACGTCCAACCATGCCCCTTGCTTTACTGGACCGACCGGTCCATCCTGAGGGCCGGGAGAGACGGGAGCACAGACCGCATGAAAAACTGGTTTTTTGAACAGATGGCCATGTATTCGGCCTATCACCGGGACCGCCGCAACCAGGCGACCCACCATATCGGCGTGCCGATGATCGTGTTTTCGCTGCTGGTGCTGACATCCACCGTGCCGCTGGCCACCTTCGAGGACGGCAGCATCACCCTTGCGACCGCCCTGATGGCCTTGCTGCTGCTGTTCTATATCGTTGCGGCGCCACTCGTCGGTGCCGTCGCGGTGCTGATCTATGGTGTGCTGTTGTTCTTCGCGGGTTTCGTGGCGGCACAGGGCACCGGCTTTGCGGTCAAGGCCTTCGCCATCCTGTTTGTGGTCGGCTGGATCATTCAGTTCATCGGGCACGGCTTCGAAGGCCGCAAACCGGCGCTCTTTGACAGCCTGACCCAGATTTTCATGGCGCCCTCGTTCCTGATTGCCGAGCTGCTGTTCGCCCTGGGCCTGGAACGCGGCCTGAAAGCCGAAATCGACAGCCGCATCCATCGCTACCTGCCGAAAGCCACCTGACCGCCACGGCTTTCCCTGCCGCACCATTTGTGCGACCATGACGGCCGGGAAACACGCGGGCGGAGGATGGGCGCATGGAAGAAAACCTGAAGGAAAAAACCGGCAGGACGCTGCCGGAATGGAAAGCCCTCCTGGCTGCCACCGGGCTGGAGAAACACGGCGATATCATGAAGCTTTTGAAGGGCGAGCATGGCATCAGCCACGGCTTCGCCAATTTCATCACGCTCAAGTTCCGCGAGGCCGACGCTGCCTCCTTCTCGGAAGACGATCTTCTGGCCAGCCAGTACAAGGGCAAGGAAGGCCTGAGGCCGATCTATGATGCGCTCAGCGCCATGATCACCGCCCTTGGCGCCGATATCGAGGTGGCCCCCAAGAAGGCGGCGGTCAGCTTCCGGCGCAAGCGCCAGTTTGCCCTGGTGCAGCCCAGCACCAAAACCCGCATCGACCTTGGCCTGAAGTTCAACGACCGCGCCCCCGAAGGCCGCCTCGGCCCCTCGGGCCCCTTCGGCACCATGTGCAGCCACCGGGTGCAACTGACCGACGTGACCGAAGTGGACGCCGAACTGCAAGCGCTCCTGAAGGCCGCCTATGACGAGGCGGGGTGAGCCCTAGTTGGGTGTTTGTACGATCAGAACGGCACACAAGAACAACGCGATGGCAGCATAATGCAAAGAAAGCCGTTTGGGCCCGGGTGCGTCCGGGTTTTCAGGTGGCCCCATCACTGCCAGTATCAATGCGTCACCAGACCTGAACCAAACCCAGCCCGCAAAGCCGAGCGCCACAATCACGTTGGTCACGAGCAAAACCTTAAGAGGGAAAAAGGGTCCAAAACCAATCTCTGCCAATGGAACAAGGGACGCTGAAATCAGGCCGAGCGCAATCGGCAGAAACGCAAGGCCATGGATACTGGCGCTCAGTTGAAATATCTGTCGGCCACGATCCGGCTCCGCTTTTGAAACCTTGAAGGCCTTGCGGGCGCCAGAGAAAAAACTGAGTGTGACCAATAGCCCTTGAAAGGCGAAAGCCCCAAACCGCATGACGGTTTGCACAAACGCTTCAAATTTGCCCTTGAACGCCAACTGCTCAGGCGACAAGTCCAGTCCGGGTTCTGATTCTGGTTGAACCTTCCCCTTCGTCTTCTTTTCCGCTGAATCAGCAAGCCATTCATCCAGCAAGGACGCTGAATTGTTGGGCTTCTTGCCCACCATGGCAGCGGGCTCTACCTCCAGCCGCAGGATAACATTGTCAATATAGGCAATGCGCACATGGATACCGTCGGCCATTGGTCCGCCATAGATACTGGCATTCCTGAAACCAGTTGCACTCGAGAAAGTGTCATCGTCCGGAAACTCGGTATATCTGAAAGGAACCCCGGCAACAGTGAACGATTCGTAGGAGCCAATTCGGTCTTGCATCGGCTGAAAGTTTTCGACGATTCCTTCAACGACCTTGTAGTTGCCTGTGCTCAGGTCCTCCACGTTGGACCGATGGTGATGGTACGCGACGCCGAAGAAAATGCTCCCGACCGCGACCATGGCCAGCCAGAAGAAGGCCAGCCCTAGCCAGGCAAAACATCCTCTGGGCTTTTTGGGGGCCGCGTCAACCGAACCCGGGAACCATCGGCGGCGGATCAGCGGTATCATTTGGATGACAATCATGAATCCAAAAAACACCGGGAAAAAATATCCGACCCTGAAACCCATGGCCGCATAGTCATAGGCCACGACCAGTTCATTACTATCCATAAATCCCCCTGCCACAGCATTGGCGCCAGCTTGCCCGAAAGGGTTGCGGCGGTGCAAGCAGGAAGGCGGAAAGCGGTCTGTATCCCGGTCCCGTTGCATCCGGTGGCTGGATGGCGGGATCAAGTCCCGCCATGACTTTGTGACAGGGACCTGAAGGGCGGAGCGAATGCAGGCCGGCTGCCCCGCCGGGAACCTCCGCCCACAGAAACCCACACCCTTGTCATACCGGGGCTTGACCCCGGTATCCATAACCCTGCCGAACACAGGGCACCGGCGGCGCC
>SBGU01000031.1 GCA_006226495.1 Alphaproteobacteria bacterium | reverse complement strand
GGCGGAAACATATTGCTGTGCAATATGTTGGAGACAACGTGAAGGGCAAAGCCCGTAACGGTAAAGCCAGCCACCAAAACCAGCGAATGGCGCAAGCCTCAAAAAGGACCAGGGAAACCCCTGGTCCTTTTTGCTTCAGGCGCTGCCCATGAGATCCCCACGAGGGAAGGGAAGACCCGCCATTCCGGCGGGTCTTTTGCCTTCTGGATGCAGGGACCTGCTGCTAGGATATGCGCGCATTGCGTTCTGGGGGGCATGTTTATGAAATATCTCTGGGTTCTTGTGTTCCTGGTCGGGATGGTCTGGTCAGGGGTTGGCCCGAAGGACCAGTTCACCTGGTTTCTGGAGACCGTACCGGCCATGATCGGTTTTGTGGTGATGGCGGCAACCTGTCGCCGGTTTCCGTTGACCGCTGTCCTGTATTTTTTCATCCTGCTGCACAGTCTCGTACTTATGGTGGGCGGGCATTATACCTATGCCGAGGTGCCGTTTTTTGACGACCTGTTTGGCGCCGCGCGCAACAATTACGACAAGGTTGGGCATTTCTTTCAGGGCTTTGTGCCGGCGCTGCTGGCCCGCGAAATCCTGATCCGGAATCAGGTGGTCAGTGGTGCTGCCTGGCGTAACTTCCTGATTGTATCCGTGTGCCTTGCCTTCAGCGCTTTCTATGAACTGATCGAATGGTGGGTCGCTCTGGCGTCGGGGGCGGGGGCGGATGCTTTCCTCGGCACACAAGGATATGTCTGGGATACACAATCCGACATGTTTCTGGCGCTTATTGGTGCCATCAGTTCTTTGCTTTTGCTGGCCCGCGTGCATGACAGGCAACTGGCGGCCATGGGAGTGAGGCCATAATCACGCCGCACCCGAGGAGGGGATGCAAATGGTGCCGATGAAACTGATCTGGCTGCCGGGCTTCGCGGCACTGATATCGCTGCTGGCAGGGATACTGGTGCGCCGCATGGTGGCGCGCCAACGCGAGGCCATGGTCGGACTGCATGCAGTTGGGCTGTTCGCTTTCCAGGGCGGTTGTTTCCTGCTGGCCATGTTTTTTGCGTTCCTGGCCATCTTCCATGCCGTGACGGGGTGAGTATGGTGCGGAGGCTCAGGACACTGTTCGCACTGGCCTGTTGCCTCATGGGGGCTCAGGCGCCGGCGCAGGCGTGGGATGAAAACACCCACAATCATATTGCCGACCGTGCCCTTCAATTGGTCGAGGAGCCAGCGTTCAGGGACTGGTTGGCCGCGCACCGGGATGCGCTTCTGGCCGGCGAAGCCTTCCCGGACTGGGGGCATGGCATCAAGCCCCATGGTGACATATTGCATGCCGCCTTCATCAGCGACCTCCGCGCCTATGTACAGCGGGACGACAGGCAGGCGGAACCCGGTTTCGATGACCTGTTTGCCTTCTATCTTGGGGCCGTGGCCCATGTGGCGCAGGACAGGCTTCTGGATGCCAGCTTCAAGCTGCATGCGGCGGAGGTGGGCGAGGCCGGGCGGGATGACATGGAAAACGGCGTCATCGGCCCCCTGGTATATGGCTACCTGACACAGGCGCGGGGTCGTTACCGCCCGGATGCCGACCTTGCCCGTATTTATGCCGCCGCCGGATATTATGGTGAAAACCGACTGAACACCGTGTCTTTGGGCCCGGTGATGGACCGTGTCATGGCGCGGGGCGAGGTTCAGCAGCGGCAACTGAAACTGCTGTCCTTCCTGGGCGGAGACTATCTGGCCAACAGGTACCGCTGGGGTGCCGCCAACATGGGTTCAGCGCCGGGCGGGCTGGAGGCCTGTGCGCGGGCCACAGCCGCCTTGTGGCAGGCGCTGTGGGCGGAACGGGAGGGCGGCCAGGGGCCGACCATCGTCTTCAGTGCGCCGGGGCAGGGCGAGGTGATGGCGACCGGCCGGTACACGGCAGCCTATGGTAAGATTGTCCTGATTACCGGACACAGGGTCGAGCTGTCGGCGCTGGATGCCGACGCAATTCGCCTGACGGGCCCCGATGGCCCGGTGCCGTTCGTGCTGCACCCCTATATTGACGATGGCGAACACGCCAACGACCTTGCGTTCCTGCTGGAGCCTGCCATGGACCTCGTGCCGGGCGGCCGATACGGCCTTGCCATACCGTCCCGAACCTTTGGCCAAATCGCAGCAGGCGCCGATTACAGCATCAGCTTCACCGTTGCGGCCAGCCCCGCGCCAGACATATTGGCAGAGCCGCTCCTGCACTGGCGCCTTGGGCTGTTTCTCTCTGTTTTGCTGGCAGGCCTGGCTGGTCTGCTGTTCGGTGCGCCGGATATCGTGCGGCTTCTTGCTACCGGTCGCAGCGGCACCATGCCCCTGTGGGGCCGTGTGCCGGATGTGGCGTTCAAATTGGCTGGTGTTGCCCTTTTGGGTGTCGGGTTCTGGATGCTGGCAACGGATGGCAGCGCCTTCATCGAGTTCCTGCGTCACCATCATTAGGCAGGCGACAGGGCATCAGGTCAGTTCGCCGCGGCCTGCCGGGCAGCAAGGCGCTGGTTGTTGCCATTTTCGGCTTCGGTGATCAACTCCAGTGCTTCATCCAGCATCTTGGTCATGCGTACCTGTGCGGCATCGGGGTCGCCGGCCTCAATGGCCTCCAATACGGCGCCATGGTCGGCAATGCTGGCAAGGCGCACGCCCTTGAACTGGTTCGTAAGGCGGATGCTGCAGCGAAGCGCGGAATCGATCAGGTCTTCAAGCTGTTTGAAAAAACGGTTGCCGCTGGCTTTCAGGATCGCGACATGGAAGGCGATGTCCGATTGCAGGGGGTCATCATCACCATGTTCGGCGGCTTTCATGCGTGCGAGCGCCTGTCGGATACCTTCTTTTTCCACGTCCGTGGCACGCTGGGTTGCGAGATAAGCCGCCTGTGGCTCGAACGCGCGCCGGGTTTCGGTGAATTCGCGGATCAGGGCCAGCGAAAATTTGCGTTCCAAGAGCCAGCCCAGCACATCCGGGTCCAGGAGGTTCCAGTTGTCTTCGCTTTCGATGCGGGTGCCCTGGCGCGGGCGCGCGCTCAGAAGGCCCTTGGCAGTCAGCATCTTCACGGCTTCCCGCAGCACACTGCGGCTGGCGCCGAATTTCAGGCAAAGTTCCGCTTCGGTCGGAAAGGCCGCGCCGCTCGAATATTCACCCGCCACGATCGAAACACCCAGGTCATGGGTGATGTTCCATGTCAGGTTCCTGTGGCCCCGGCTTTGCCGCATATGTCTGTCCCTTTATTGTACATTTATATGATTTATTGCAGGGAAGCGCGGTTCTGGCAAGCCGGAAACACCGGCGTCAAAGACAAACAGGCTGCCGGACAAGGGGCTTGCCGCCAGCGCGGTCTCGTCCAGCCCCTGCCGGGCAGAGGTTACGAACAGCAGGTTCAGGTCCGGCCCGCCAAAGGCGCTGCAACTGGGCTGGGCAGCGGGCACGGCATGGTTTGCGACCACGCTGCCGTCAGGCGCATATTGCACGACATGACCTGCGCTCCAGGTCGCGCTCCACATGCTGCCGTCGGCTGCGATGCAGGCGCCGTCCGGGTAGGCTTCGCCGGTCAAGGTTGCGAACAGGCGTTTGGCGGTTGCCGTGCCGGTGTTGCCGTCATAGGCATAGGCATGGATATGCTGGCGCGGACTGTCGGCAAAATACATGGTGCCGCCATCCGGGCTCCAGCACAGACCGTTGGAGATGCGCACCCCGTCTTCGACACACTGTACCGTGCCGTCGGTATCCAGCCGGTACAGGGCGGCACTCAGTGTCCTGTTACTGCCTTCAACCATGGTGCCGGACCAGAAGCGGCCCTGCCGGTCGACCCGACCGTCATTGAAGCGGATGCCGGGCGTGGTTCGCGCCGGGCGCTCGAACCACTCAACACGCTCTTCCGTGGGCCAATAAAGTGCAAAACCGGTTTCGAAGGCTGCGACCAGGCAACCGGCTACATTCGTCAGGCCAAACGAGCCAAGGCGTTCCGGTGTGTCAAACACCTCGATGGCACGGGTTTGCCAGTCAAGGCGGTACAGATTGCGTTCTTCAATATCGGTCCACCAGGCGGCCTGGGTCTGGTCGTCCCAAAGGATGCCTTCGCCAAGCGTGTTGCCGACCTCGTATGTCTCCAGAAGTTTCATGGGTCTTCCCGGTTATTTCGCGCTTTTGGGATGACAGGCGGCAAAGGCAGCAACACTGGCGCGTGCCCGTTCGGCCACGTCGGTGGTCGGCATGCCAGCCTTGTAGAGGTCGGAACCAAGGCCGAAGCCAAGGCTGCCTGCCGCGGACCATTCGGCCATGTTGGCGGGGCCAACACCGCCAACCGCAATGAATTCGATACCCGCCGGAACCACGGCCTTCAGCGCCTTCAGGTGCCCGGTGCCATAGGTGGACGCTGGAAACAGCTTCAGGTATTTGGCACCGGCATGGATGGCATTGAAGACTTCGGTGGGGGTTGCGACACCCGGCAGGCTGAGCATGCCGCGCTGGTTGGCCGCGCGAATGACACCCGTGTCCGTGCAGGGCGACACCACAAGCCGGCCGCCGGCATCATACAGGGTGCCAACTTGATCCGCCTGCGTAACGGTTCCTGCGCCCACAAGGCAGTCTTCGCCAAAATGCCGGGCCAGCCGTTCAATGCTTCGGAACGGGTCCGGCGAATTGAGCGGGACCTCGATGGCCCGGAAACCGGCATCAAACAGCACCTTGCCGATATCCAGCGCTTCCTCGGGCCTGAGGCCACGGAGAATAGCAACGAGCGGCAGTTGTTTCAGGTGCCGGTCAGGCTGATTGATCATGATGGACATTCTGTGAACTCATATCTTTGAAAAGCGCACGCAGGCCGGCCAGCACCAGGGCGCCGCCGTCATGTTCGGTGGACGAGGCCCCACATGCCATAAGCGCGCGGCGATAATGTTTGTTGAGGGCAGGTTCGCCAACCAGATGCACCACCGGGCTGCCGCCGATACTGGCCGCCAGCATCTTCAGCATGCTGGCAACATCACGACCGATCAGGATGCCGGAAAGGAAGTCTGCGGCCTCGCCCGGCGGCAGGCCGCCGGTCAATTGCCGCGCGCGCACGCCAAACAGCAATTGCAGGCTGTCGCTGCCATTGTCTTCAAGGGCGACGGCCAGGCCTTTGCCAAAGGCGGCTTCCGCTACCTCCGGTTCCACTGCGGGCGCGGTTTTGGAAATCAGCACACTGTGGCGGTTCAGGATGGCAAACAGTTCGCCTGTCATGCTGGTGGTGAAGGATTGCACCTTGCCGTCCTCTAACAGCACCCATTTTGTGTGGGTGCCCGGCAGGCAGACGAGATGGGCGCCGGTCGCAAGGGCAGGCTGGATCGCGAGAAGGCCGCCCAGTTGGGTTTCTTCGCCGCGCATGGTATCGGGTGCATCCATGAAATTCCGGCATTTGAGGCCCGGCACGATAAACACCGCATGGCCGCGCGCGTGCAATTCGACACAGGCATGGGCCAGGTCGCCGGTGTTGGCCGGACAATCGGCATAGGGCGCGTTGGTCCAGCCGATATTGGACCCCACCATGCCGCACAGATAGATCGGGCATTTGCCCATCTGGTCGGCCCAGGGGGCGATGAGGCCGAACAGTGTGTTTTCGGCACTGTCCGCAAGGGCTGCGATGCCGGGGCCCCGTGCTTCTGCCAGCACTTTGTCGCCGCGGCAGAGGTATAGCCTGAGCGAACTTGTGCCCCAGTCGCCTGCAATGAACAGGGGTGCCTGCATCAGTGGGATTCCCGGGTAACGACCGAACCGCTGTTGCCAACCAGGAAATCAAGGTCACAGCCTTCATCGGCCTGCAGCACATGGTCGACATACAGTTTGTAATATCCCCGCGTGTGCGGGCTGGCGGGATGGGTTTGTTGCCATTCAGCCTTGCGTTTGGCCAGTTCGGCGTCATCGACCAGCAGGTCCAGCGTGCGACCGGGGCCATCCAGCCGGATCATGTCGCCACTGCGCACAAGCGCCAGCGGGCCGCCCATTTCGGCTTCGGGCGCCACATGCAGGACCACGGTGCCGTAGGCGGTGCCGCTCATGCGGGCGTCGGAAACACGGATCATGTCCTTGACCCCTTTTGCAAGCAACTTTGCCGGAAGCGGCATGTTACCCACTTCGGGCATGCCGGGATAGCCCTTCGGGCCACAGCCCTTCAGCACAAGGATATCCTTTTCCTCGACATCCAGGTCCGGGTCGTCGATGCGGGCGTGAAAATCCTCAATATTTTCAAAGACAACGGCGCGGCCGGTATGTTGCCACAGCGCCGGGTCGGCGGCATTCGGTTTCATCAGTGCGCCCTGCGGGCACAGGTTGCCCTTCAGGACCCAGGCGCCGGACAGGTCCTTCACCGGGGTTTCAACTTCGCGGATCACCTCGCTATTGAAACATTCCGCCCCCGTAACGGATTGGCCCAGCGGTTCGCCGGTGACCGTGGCGCAGGTCAGGTCCAGCTTGCCTTCAATCTGTTTCATCAGGGCGGGCAGGCCGCCGGCATAATGGAAATCCTCCATCAGGAAACGACCGGACGGCTGCAGGTCGACGAGTAGCGGGATATCCTGCCCAAGGGTGTCGAAATCCTGCATCTTGAAATCAAGGCCCAAACGGCCGGCGATGGCCTGGATATGCAACACGGCATTGGTGGAACCGCCAACCGCCGCATGCACCTTCACGGCGTTATGCAGGGCTTCGAGGGTCAGCACATCCGACAGGCGCCGGTTCTGGCGGACCATGTCGACAATCACACGGCCCGTGTTGTGCGCGAGCGCCTTGCGGCGGGCATCCACGGCGGGCAGGGTGGCATTATAAGGCAGGCTCAGCCCCATGGCTTCCACGAGACAGGCGAAGGTGGAGGCGCTGCCCATGGTCATGCAGGTGCCGGGGCCGCGCGACATGCCGGATTCGGCCCCCATGAAATCGGCCAAAGTCATCTCGCCGGCGCGCACGGCTTCGCTGAATTTCCAGACGTCGGTGCCGGAACCGATGTCCTTGCCGCGGTATTTGCCGTTCAGCATGGGGCCGGACGAGACAATGATTGTCGGCAGGTCGACACTGGCCGCGCCCATCAACTGGCCGGGGGTGGTTTTGTCGCAGCCGCCCAGCAGGACAACCCCGTCCATGGGGTTGCCGCGGATCGATTCTTCCGTGTCCATGGCCAGGAGGTTGCGGTACAGCATGGCCGTTGGCCGCATCTGGGTTTCACCCAGCGACATGACCGGAAATTCAAGCGGCAGGCCGCCGGCTTCCCAGACACCACGTTTCACATATTCCGCAATGTCGCGCAGGTGTGCGTTGCAGGGGGTCAGTTCCGACCAGGTGTTGCAGATGCCGATAACAGGCCGGCCATCGAAGGCCTCGTCCGGCAGGCCCTGGCTTTTCATCCAGCTACGATGGATGAAACCGTCGCGGTCCAGTTTTCCATAACTGGCGGCGCTGCGGAGCGGCGTCTTTTTTTTGGTCATAGTGTCCCACTTTCAACCTTGTGCGCGCTGCCGGACAGCCGCGCCGGGCCGGATCAAAATGGGTCCGGGCCTGACACGCCGGGCGTGGCGCCTGATATGGCCTTCTTAATTATATGATAAATATGCTATTGTAAAGGCGATTGTATCGCCCTATGCTCGTGTGCAAGGTCATGGGCGGCGTGTCCCATGTATGTGTAATATCATGGGAATTATCGGGAGAGGGGAGCCGCAATGACGGACCAGGCCGCGCATGCAGATTATGATGATGTTTTCTCGGATTGGGATGGTGCGAATGCGCCCACATATCCCGATCTGGCGGGCAAGGCCGTGTTCATCACCGGTGGCGGTTCGGGCATCGGCGCCTATATGACGGCGGCCTTTGCCCAGCAGGGCGCCAAGGTGGCTTTTGTGTCGCTGACCCGCGAACCCGCTGAAAAGCTTTGTGAGTCTGTTGCCGCGCGGGGCTATCAAAAACCCCTTTTCATTCAATGTGATATCCGAGATGTCGATGCGCTGAAAGCTGCGGTGGTCGCAGCCGAAGCGGCCCATGGCCCGGCATCGGTGCTGGTGAACAATGCCGCGCGCGACACTCGCCATACGGTCACCGACCTGTCGGTCGAAGCCTGGGACGATATGATGAACACCAACCTGCGGCCGCACTTTTTTGCCGTACAGGCGGTGGCCGAAGGCATGAAAAAACTGGGCGGGGGCAGCATCGTGAACCTGGGCTCCAACTCTGCCAACCTCGGGCTCGCCGGTTACCCGGCCTATGTTTCGGCCAAGGCGGCGATTGTCGGCATGACCAAGGCGCTGGCGCGGGAACTGGGCGAAAATGCCATTACTGTCAATGCCTTGATCCCCGGTTGGGTGATGACGGCGCGGCAGAAACGCCTGTGGGTGACCGAAGAAGCGCTGCAGCAATGCCTGGCCGAACAGGCGATCAAAAGCACCATCGGTGGCTGGGATATCGCGGCTTTTGCCCTGTTCCTGGCATCCCGCGCGTCGGGCATGATGACCGGCCAGCAGGTGATCGTCGACGGCGGTCGTGTCTGATATTATCCAGTAGAATCAAGGGGGAAGGGCGATGTCTCTGCGTGCGATCGGCTTGCTGTTGTTGACCTGTTTCAGCCTTTTGGGCTGTGGGCCCGAAGCGGCGCACCAGATGGCGGGCCGGACCGTGGTGCCGCTCAACAGCGACTGGTCGTTCCAGCGCACGGACGGCAAGGGTGGCCTGACCGACTGGCAAAGCGTTCGCTTGCCCCATAGCCCGCGCATTGAACCACTTGTGGTGAACGACCAGTGGCAGGGCGATGCCTGGTATCGGCGGTCGCTGGTGCTGGAGCCGGCCTGGAAAGGCAGCCGGCTGGTCATTCGTTTCGAAGGCGCAATGAATGCGGCCATCCTGTCGGTGAACGGGCAGGAGGTTGCCCGCCATCTGGGTGGCTACCTGCCGTTCGTGGCGGACATCACGGATGCTGTCAGTTTCGACAAGCCCAATGAAATTCTGGTTCAACTGGATAACCGCGATAGCACGGTGACCGGCCCCAAGCCATTGAAAACGCTTGATTTCAATATGTATGGCGGCCTGTATCGCACGGCATCCCTGACCGTGTTGAACCCGGTTCATATCAGCGACGAAATGACCGCCGGCGTGCCGGCCGGCGGCGGCATTCTGGTGACCTATCCGCTGGTCGACAAGACCAGGTCGGAGGTGCAGGTCCAGAGCCAGGTGGTCAACGAAACCGAAGCGACCGCCATCGTCCAGGTCAAGCAATCGCTTATGGACGGAAGTGTTGCAGTTGCAACAAAACAGGGTCCAAATGCAACAATATCGCCCGGTGAAGCGGTCACAGACGTCCAGATTCTGTCGCTCGACAACCCGCGCCTGTGGTCGACCCGGGAACCGAACCTCTATACCCTGGTGACCGAGGTGCTGGTCGACGGCAAACTGAGCGACCGGCGCGAGACGACGATCGGCATCCGCGCGTTCAGGGTGACCAAGGATGGCTTCTGGCTGAACGGCGAAAAAATGTTCCTGCGCGGCGTGAACCGGCACCAGGAATATCCGTTCGTGGGTTATGCCATCGGTGCCAATGCCGACTGGCGCGATGCCGTGCGCATCAAGGAAGCCGGCTTCGATTATGTGCGCCTGTCCCACTATCCGCATTCGCCCGCCTTCATGGATGCTGCCGACCGGCTGGGCCTTGTGGTGCTGGATGCCATCCTGGGCTGGCAATATATGAATGACGACCCGGCCTTCCGGGCCCATGTGCTGCAAACTTGCCGCGACATGATCCGGCGCGACCGCAACCACGCCAGTGTGCTGGCCTGGGAATGTTCGCTGAATGAAACCGCCATGCCGGCCGATCTGGTGCAGGCCTTCGACGATATCGTGCATGAGGAAATGCCGGGGCCGAATGTCTATTCCGCCGGCTGGCTGAACGCGGGCTACGACATTTACCTGCAGGCGCGCCAGCACCGGCTGCAGCATTATGAAGAACCGGGTGTGCCCTATATCGTGTCGGAGTATGGCGACTGGGAATATTATGCGCAGAATGCCGGCCTCAACCAGGAGGCCTGGGGCGACCTGAAGGAAGAGGAACGCACCAGCCGCCAGTTGTTGCGCGACGGGGAACGCCGGCTGTTGCAGCAGGCGCTGAATATCCAGGAAGCCCATAATGACAATTTCCGCACCCCGGCGTTTGCCGACGGCTACTGGGTGATGTTCGACTATAACCGGGGTTATGCCGACGACCTGGAGGCGTCGGGCATCATGAGCATCGACCGCTTGCCCAAATATGCCTACCAGTTTTTCCGCAGCCAGCGGGATGCGGACGCGCATATGCCGGGCCTGAACCTGGGGCCAATGGTCTATATCGCCAATGAATGGACCCGCCAGTCACCCACCGATGTGCGTATCTATAGTAACGCCGACGCGGTGGAGCTGTTCCTGAACGGCAAATCCCAGGGGCGGCAGAAACCCGATGTGAACACGCTGTCCGACCATCTGGCCCATCCGCCCTTCACCTTCCAGCTTGGCAGGTTCGAAGCCGGTACGCTGGAGGCGGTGGCCTATCTGGCCGGCAAGGAGGTCGCCCGCCATTCTGTGCGCACGCCGCTGACCCCGGTCGGGTTCGCGCTGTCGCTGGATGTCGCGGGCCGGGAGCCCGAGGCCGGTGCGGGTGACCTTGTGTTTGTCCATGCCCGGCTGGTGGATGCTTACGGCACCACCGTGCCGATGAACGACCTGCCGGTTGAATTCCAGATCAAGGGGGATGCAGAGCTCGTGAACCCGGTGAACCCGACCACCCAGGGCGGCATTGCGTCGGCACTGATCCGCATAGGCGACAAACGGGGTGTGATCCGAATCCTGGCCGAGACCGACCGGCCCAATATCGGTCCCGCCATGCTGCTGGAATTTGTGCCCAACTAGGCTTCAGGCGAATTTCACAGGGCATTTTACGGCCGGCTGCGTTCATCGCGTGCCGGTCGTTTGTGTTTCCGGCGCCTTGAAAGGCCGGGAAACCGGGCATTCCCGCATGCTGCCGGTGCCGGACTGCAAAATCCGCGATGTGGCTTGCATTCGACTCACATATGTTATAAATCATATAAATAAGATAGATAAGGTCAATCTGTCCAAATCTGGGAAATGGTTCTGGGGAGGGAAACATGAAGCATTCCTGTTCTACGCTGCTGGCCACCGCCAGCCTGTTCGCTCTGTTTGGGGCTGCGTCCGTGCAGGCGCAGCAGTCCGATACAAGCGACACCAATGAAATCGATGAAATTGTGGTCACCGGCATCCGGGGCAGCCTGAAGGACGCCCTGAAGGTCAAACGCGGGTCCGACCAGGTGGTGGAAGCCATCTCGTCGGAAGATATCGGCCAGTTGCCGGACGTAACGATCGCCGAGGCGCTGGTGCGCCTGCCGGGCCTGAACGGCAGCCGCGACCGTGGCAACAACAGCCAGGCCACCGTGCGGGGCCTGGGGCCGCGCCTGGTGCTGGGCCTTGTGAATGGCCGCGAGGTCGCAACGTCCGAACCGGACCGTGGCATCCGCTGGGAACAATATCCGTCGGAACTGGTGTCCGGCGTCGATGTCTATAAATCCCAGTCGGCCGATCTGGTATCAGGCGGCATCGCCGGCACCATCAACCTGAAAACCATCGACCCGCTCAATCACACAGGTCCGAGCCTGACCGTGCGGGGCGGCCCCGTCTATTATGAAGCCGGCGACGATATCCCGGATTACAGCCCGTTCGGTTACCGCGGCAGCATGTCGTTTGTGCACAAGTTCAACGATACGCTTGGCATTGCGCTGGGTGCCGCGATCCAGAAACAGAAGAACGGTTTCGCGTCCCTGCAGGGCTGGGACTATAACGAAAGCGATGCCGGCGATATCGACGGCGACGGCACCATCGATTATGCGCCCTGGGGCGCGCAGGCCGAGGTGAAGAAGCTGGATCAGGACCGCCTGGGCCTTATGGGGGCCTTGCAGTTCCAGCCCAGCGACCAACTGACCCTGAAATATGATGTGTTCTACACGGAATTCGACATCACCGAAGACCAGAACCAGGCCTGGTACCAGAACTGGGGCAACTGGACCGACCAGTGGGGCAGCTACAGCGATTATGCCGACTGGGTAATCGAAGACGGCAGCGTGGTCGCCGGCACGGTGAACGACACCTATGTGCGCAATGTGATCGCGCGTTATGAACAGAAAAACTCGGTGTTCCTGACCGGCATCAATGGCGACTGGACGGGTGAAAACCTCACCGCCAATGCCGACCTGTCCTATTCCAAGGCCAAGCGCCGCAACATCTGGCGTTCGGTCTATATGGACAATGGCGGTGCCATTGCCACAACCTGGGATTTCCGGGACGAGCCTTCGATCACCTCGACCGCAAACCCGGCAGACCCCAACAACCAGTATTTTGCCGGCAGTTGGAACGATGGCCCACAGCACCTGAGCGACGAAATCCTGACCGGCAAGCTGGACTTTTCGCGCCCCATTGACGGCGGTTTCCTGACCAGCTTCGATTTTGGTGGCCGCATGTCCTATCGCACCAAGGAATTCCAGGCCTTCAGTTGGTGGCAGGACCCGATTGCGGGGCAGGTGCCGTCATCGCTCCTGAGCTATTATTCCATGTCCGGCATCAGTGCGCCGCCGCTTCTGAACGGCGACTTTGATGCCCTGATGGAGGCCGGCCATGGGGGGGCGAACGAAAGCCTGGCGGCTGAAGACGTGCTCGCCGGCTGGAAAGTGAAGGAGAAGGTGTTCGAAGGTTATGTGAAATCGAACATCGAAGCCAGCATGGGCGACACACCGGTCACGGGTAACGTCGGTGTGCGCTTGGTCAGCACCCAGGTCGACAGTTACGGCAAGGAATCCCTCAATGGCGGCGATCCGACCGATGTCGCCATCAGCAACAATTATGTGCGTGTGCTGCCGAGCCTGAGCCTGAATTTCCATGTCGGGGAAGACAAGATCGTGCGGCTGGGCCTGGCCCGCGCCATTTCGCGCCCGCCGCTTGATGAACTGCGTGCCGGCCGCAGCCTCAATACCACCACCGAAATACCGGTGGGCAGCAGCGGCAACCCGAACCTGAAGCCGTTCGAGGCCAACCAGGTCGACCTGGCGTTCGAATGGTATTTCCATGACGAAGCGCTGGCGGCGGCATCGGTTTATTACAAGGATGTCAAAACCCATGTGGGTTATTTCTCGGAACCGGTGGATATCGACGGGGAAACCTACCAGATCTATCGGCCCGCGAACGGCGACGGCGGCAATATCAAGGGTATCGAGCTGACATTCCAGACGCCCTTCTATTTCCTGCCGGGTGTTTTGCAGGACTTCGGTATCTATTCCAACTATGCGCTGGTGTCCTCGAACATCGAGGAATTTGCGCCGCAGGATAACCCGCTTCGGGTCAGCGGCCTTGCCAAACACACGGCGACGGTGGACCTGTGGTACAGCAAGGACAAGTTTGAAGCCCGGCTGGGGTACAAATACCACAGCCCCTTCACCCTGATCTTCGGCTGGGACCCGCAGGCCCTGCAGACCCTGGGGGCCGAGCATGTGCTTGATTTCAGCTCGTCCTACCAGATTACCGACAATGTCGGTGTGCGCCTGCAGGTCAACAACCTCACGAACACGCCGCTGCGCATGTACCGCGACAACCAGGTCGACCGCATGTCGCGCTACGATGAATATGGCCGCCGGGTCCTTCTGGACCTGACCGTCAGCTTTTAGGGGCAGATGACAGGTCCCTGTCATCTCCACTCGCGGCCCGGCCCTCGTGTCGGGCCGCCTTTTTTGTATTCTGTGTTTCGGGAGGGAAAAGTATGAAGACATTTATCGGGCTCGCGGGCCTTGGCCTGTCATTGATGGCCTCAACCAGCCTGCAGGCGGCGCCGGAGGGGTATTTTTTCGGGGCCGACATGTCGTTTGTGAACGAAATGGACGATTGTGGCGCGCGGTTCGCCGACGCCGGCACCGAAAAGGATGCCTTCCAGATCATCAAGGACCATGGTGCAAACCTGGTTCGTGTGCGTATCTGGCATTCGCCCGACTGGACCAATTACAGCAACCTTGCGGACGTGAAACGCACCATCCGGCGCGCCAAGGCGCTGGGTATGCAGACCTTGCTGGATTTCCACTATTCCGACGACTGGGCGGACGGCGACAAACAGGCGATCCCCAAGGCCTGGGCAAATCTGGGGTCGGTCGAGGCCGAGGCGCAGGCGGTGCATGACTATACGCTTGATGTGCTGAACGCCCTGAAGGCCGAAGGCCTGACGCCCGAAATGGTGCAGGTGGGCAACGAAACCAATGGCGAGATCATGCGCGAAAGCATCGACACGCCGAACGGGCCCATCAACTGGGCGCGGAACGGGGCGCTGTTGAACGCCGGCATCCGCGCGGTGCGCGAAGCCGCGCGGGACGCGGGCACGCCGATTGGCGTTATGCTGCATATCGCCCAGCCCGAAAATGTCGAACCCTGGTTCGATGCGGCGGCTGCGGCGGGTGTCATGGACTATGACTATATCGGCATCAGCTATTATCGGAAATGGTCCAGCCAGGGCTTCGATGGCCTCGGCCATGTCATCGGCCGGGTGCGTCACAAATATGGTGCCGAGGTCATCCTTGTCGAAACCGCCTATCCCTGGACCATGACCCAGGACGACACGTCCACGAACGTGCTGGGTGAAGACAGCCTGTTGAAGGGGTATCCCGCGTCCCGCAAAGGCCAGCAGAAATATATGCGCGATATCTCCAGCCTTGTGGTCGAAAATGGCGGCATGGGCGTGGTCTATTGGGAACCGGCCTGGGTTTCGACCCAGTGCAAGACCCGCTGGGGCACCGGTTCGGCCTGGGAAAATGCCGCGATCTTCGATTATGGCAAACCGCACGAGGCCCTGCCGGCGATGGATTATCTGGACGGCAATTATGACTATCCGGTTCGGGTAACCTTCCGGTTGCCTGAAGGCGCCGCGGCGGATGAAACCGTTTTGACCGGAGACTTTGTCGGCGCGGGCATCCGTGCCCGTTTCAAGCCGGGCGCCAGGGGCGCGGAATTCACGACGCGCCTGATGCCGGGCACCAAGGTGGAATACAGGCTTGAAGGCGCTGTTGTTTCGGAAGGCAGCTTCACCGTGGGCTCGCGCGCCCAACTGGTTTCCGTGGCGTTTGAATAACCAGCGGGCAAAAAAATGTCCGGGCCCCTTGTGGAGGCCCGGACGAAGTCCCGGGAAGGCCAGGAACTAGCCGGTTACGGGGGATGGAACCGGCGCCTTCTCTCGGGTCGGCCGGCCAGATGCACCGGATAGGATACGGTGCTCGGCCGCAGCCAGGGCAGATTTGCGGCTGGTGAAACGATGGCTTTCAGGGATGGCCGCCCCGATGCCAAGGCCGTCCAGGACCTGTTTGACATCATCGGTCATGCCAGCCAGATACAGGTCGCGACCGGCATGTTTGGCATCGTCGGCGATGGTTTCCACCGCTTTGGCCGCAGACAGGTCAAGATACGGCACGCGCGAGAAATCAAGGATCATCACGCGGGTCTGGCCGTCGGCCTTTTCCCGTACATGGTGGCCCAGATCGGCAGCGGCGCCAAAGCTCAGGGGGCCGCCAAAGTCGAACAGGGTCACCCGGTCCTTCAGGCTGTGCAGAAGCGCACTTTCTTCAGGGTTTTCAAGGTCAGGTGCGGCCACATTCAGACGTTCGATCTGCAGCTTGGACAGTTGCTGGATGAAAGCAAGGGCAGCCAGCACCACACCAACGGCAACTGCGGTGATCAGGTCGACAAACACGGTCAGGCCCAGGACAACAACCATCAGCAGAAGGTCCCAGCGCGGGCCCTTGTGGGCGCGTTTCAGGTAGGACCAGTCGATAATGTCATACCCCACCTTGATCAGGATACCGGCCAGTGCGGCATGCGGGATCATGGACGCCAGGGGCGCCAGCACCAGCGCGGTGGCCAGCAGCACAAGGCCATGCACCATGCCGGAGATGCGGAACATGCCGCCCGACCGGATGTTGACGACCGTGCGCATGGTGGCACCGGCACCCGGCACGGCACCAAACAGGCCGGCGATGGCATTGCCGATACCCTGGCCCACCAGTTCCTTGTTGGAATCGTGGCGTGTGCGGGTCATGTTGTCGGCGACCAGCGAGGTCAGGAGGCTGTCGATCGACCCCAGAAGCGCGAGGAGGAACGCGGCCTCAAGCACGATAAACAGGGTATCGCCCGAGAAAGCCGGCATGATGAAGGACGGCAGGCCCGTGGGCACATTGCCCAGGATCGGCGCGCCCGGCAGCAATACACCCAGTGCCGTCGCGGCCACAAGGGCAGCCAGCGGCGCGGGGATGATACGGCCCCAGTTTTTGGGCCAGGTGAACACGATCGCCAGGGTCAGGATACCGATGGCCAGCGCCAGGAGGTTCGGGTCCATCACCGCACCCGGGATGGAAGCGATGGCCGGAATGGTGCCGCTGCCTTCGGGTTCATGGCCGAACAGGCGCGCAAGCTGAAGCGCGATGATGATCACGCCGATGCCGCTCATGAAACCCGAAATCACCGGGTAGGGCACCAGCCGGATATATTGCCCGAGCTTGAAGACACCGAAGGCGATCTGCAACAGGCCGGCCAGCACGACGGCGGCGAATACCAGCGCCGGATTGCCGGACAGGCTGGCGAACACGCCGGCGAACACCACGACCATCGGGCCGGTCGGGCCGGAAATCTGGCTGCCGGTACCACCGAACAGGGCCGCAAAAAAGCCGACGATGATGGCGCCGTACAGGCCCGCGATGGGGCCGGCACCCGACGCCTCACCAAAGGCGAGGGCAAGGGGAAGCGCGACAATGCCGGCGGTCAGACCGCCCATCACATCGCCGCGCAGGTTGGAAGTCTCAAGGAATTTCATGATACTCTCACTGTCGGGAAGACTATGTTTTACAATGGGTTATGTCTCAGGCGACGGCTTCTGCACGCTCAAGCGGTTCGAAGCGATCGCTAGATTCGTCATAGGCGAGGATTTCGCCATGGCCGATGTCATAAACCCAGGCGTGCAGGCGAAGCTGGCCGGTGGCCAGGCCGGCGGCAACCACAGGGTGTGTGCGCAGGTGCTGCAACTGCAGGAGCACATTCTGTTCGGTCACGGCCTTGAGGAGCGCCTTGCCTTCGAGTTCCGGGAATTTCCTGCGGGCAACCGCCACCGCCGCCCGGCTGTGCGACAGCCAGTTGGACACATGCGGCAGGCTCGTCAGTCCCTCGGGGTTGATGGCGCCCTTCATGGCACCACAGTCGGTGTGGCCGCAGACCACAATTTCGCTGACCCCCAGAACCGCGACGGCAAATTCGATCGAGGCGGTGTTGCCGCCCGTATGCTGGGTGTGCGGCGGCACGATATTGCCGGCGTTCCGGCAGATGAACAGTTCACCCGGCGCCGCCTGCGTGATCATGCCGGGATCGACCCGGCTGTCGGCGCAGGTGATCATCAGCACTTCAGGCTGCTGGCCATCCGCCAGGTCCTTGAAAAGTGTTTCGTGACGGGGAAATACGTCCTTTTTGAACTTCAGGACACCTTCGACGATTTTCTTCATCAACCCTCTCCATTGATTGTCGTGATCTCAGTTGCCCTAGGATGTGGGGCAGACGTGGTGATATGACAATTTGCGATTTTTGATATTTCTTGATAGATAAAAACTATCACTTGAGATGAGGCAGCCATGGAAATCGGTTATCCCACCCTGAAACAGTTGCGGTATCTGGAGGCCGTTGTCGCCGCCGGCAGCTTCCGCAAGGCGTCGGTCCGGCTGGGGGTGTCACAGCCGACCCTGACCTCGCAGATCGCGGCGCTCGAAGAGGCGCTCGGCCTTGTGTTGCTGGAACGGTCCCGCACCGGCGTGCTGCCCACAAGTGCCGCGCGCGAGATCCTGCCGCGGGCGGCACATATTGCGGACGAAGTCCGGGCGATCCGCGATTTTGCGCGCTTCACGGCCGAGGGGGGCATGGGTATTCACCGGCTGGGTGTGCCGCCGACCCTGGGCCCTTACCTGTTGCCTGAAGTGCTGTCCGACATCCATGCCAACCACCCGACCCTGCGCCTGCATGTGCGCGAGGAAACGCCGAACGACCTGGAACATGGCCTGCTGGAGGGGCGCTATGACGTCGTGCTGACCAGCCTGCCGATGGATGTCGCGGGCCTGGTGCATACCCGTCTGTTTGCCGAACCGTTCCGGCTGTGTGCGCCGCCCGACCATATGCTGGCCACAAAACCCGTGGTCGAGGCGCGCGACATAGCCGGCGAACGCCTGATCGCCATCGAGGACCGGCACCGCATGTTTTATCAGATGCAACAACTGGCGCGCCGGTTCGATGCCCGCCTGATGCGCGATTATGAAGGCACAAGCCTTGATGCCGTGCGCCAGATGATCGCGACCGGTTTTGGCCTTGCCTTCCTGCCAACCCTTTATATCCGAAGCGAAATCGACCCGCGTGAGGATGTGGTGGTGCTGGAGATGGCCGATGCGCCCCTGGACCGCGAGATCGTGCTGGCCTGGCGTCCGAACTCGGCGCACCGGGGGCTGTACCGCCTGTTGGCCGAACAATTGCGCGACAGTTGCCAGCGCAAGCTGTCCATGTGTGTGCAGGTGTTTGTGAACGAGCCCGAGATGCAGTCCTGAACCGGCGTCAGGCCGCTCAGTAGGGCGGAATCTGGTCGCCGACGATATCCTTGTAGGGCAGAACATAATCGTGGGTCGCCATGGAGATGGCACCGGATTCCTGCGCGGCGGCGAGGCAGGTGTTGAAACGGTCCCTGAGGTCCTTGCTGCGGAAGGTGACATAGTCGCCATTTGCGGGAAAAAGCCCGACAAATTTGACCTTGGGCCAGTTGGTGTCGCCATAGGTGGCGCCCGTGGTTTTGACCCGGACCATATAATCGATCGCGAATATCAGGCCATCGGTGATGAAGGCATCCACATCGCCGTTCACCAGCGCCTGCGTGGTTGAAAACCCGGAAGGTGCCTCCCAATAGCTCTTGAGGTCGGGCAGCACGGTGGCAAGCGACGGGAACATCTCTGTCGCGCCACCAAAACCCAGGACTTTCATGCCCTTGAGATCGGAAATCGTGCGCACCTTGAACTTGGAATCCGCCAGCATGGCGACGCCGTTCTGCTGGTGGATGAAGGCATCGGAGGTGAAGCCATGGAGGCTGGCGCTGTCCCAGACAACAGCAACCGCATCGAACGATTTGTCCTGTTCGTAGGCCTGCCAATGCTGGCCCCAGCGGGTCGGCACAAACTGCGGTTTCAGCTTGCATTGTCGGAATGTGGCCCTGAGGGCGGCGGCGCTTCTGCCATCTCCGGTTGCGTCAAAATGGCCCGACAACACGGGAACGGCGACTTTGACATCCGCCGCATTTGCCGTCTGGGCCTGCACCGCCAGAAGGCTGGACAGGAATATCGTCAGATACTGTTTCATGGCTAAGCGAGACCGTAGTATGAAGCCCTTCGGGACACAATAGCCTTTGTGGCCAGGCAGACGTTGCGGCGCCACAAGTTTACGGTCGTCAACCTAATATTTACCAGTTGCCAGAATACTGGGCGCGCACAAGAATGGCAGCCGGGAAGGGCCCCAACCACAGGTTGGCGCCATAGTGTGGCGGAAATGAAGAAAGGGCGCGATATCCGGGCCATCATAAACAATATTCCGATACGGCATTTCCTGCCTCTGGGGTTCCTGGCGGCTGCGCTCATATCCTTGCTGGTATATGTGTTCGCAGCCCTGCCGCGCGCCGAAGAGACGGCTTTCGCCATTACGGAACGGGATTTCGACCGCACGATCAACGACATGCGCGGCCGTTTCAACATGCTGCTTGCCCAGGGCAACCGGCAGGCGGTCAATCAGGATATCTATATCACCGCCGACAAACCCTCCGTCATGGGCGTACTTGTGGTCGACGAACAGGATATCGTGCGCATGGCCAGCAGCGGCACCCTTGAAGGGCGCCCCGCCAAAAACGCCGGTTTCCCGATCGACCCCGCGCTCCTGGAGCGTGTGCGCGCCACGGGGCAGGTTTTTTATGTGCTGGACCGCGAGACCGATACCCTGGTCGGGTATGCCGGCCTGGGCTATCTGGAAAATGGCCGCATGGCCAAATATGCGCTGGTGTATGCGGAAA
This sequence comes from Alphaproteobacteria bacterium, assembly GCA_006226495.1. Lineage (GTDB taxonomy): Bacteria > Pseudomonadota > Alphaproteobacteria > Sphingomonadales > Kordiimonadaceae > Kordiimonas. The sequence continues at coordinate 62,034 of SBGU01000031.1, read as the reverse complement.
GCTCGCGGGCGCTCAGCAACGAAATCAAGAGTGTTGCCACCCAGTCGATCACCATCATGGGTGGCACCTTGCTGTTTCTCGCGCTGTGTATCGGCATGATGATCCGGACCAAGATCGACCTGCGTGTTGCCCGGCTGCTGAACGTGTCCAAACAACTGGCGTCCGAAACCCATGCCCTGGCTGAAGGAACGCTGACAGGGCATGACGAGTTTGGCCAGATTGCATCCGAACTGCAGAAAACCGCGGGTTTGCTTCAGGAACAGCGCGCCAGCCTGACTGCGGCGCTTGAAAATGCCGAGGCGGCCAATGTTGCCAAATCGGAATTCCTGTCGAACATGAGCCACGAGATCAGGACCCCGATGAACGGGGTGCTGAGCGGGCTGAACCTGCTCCTGAGCTCGACCGACGAACATGAAAAGACGGAACTGACCTCTGCGGCGCTCAGTTCCGCCCATGCGCTTTTGAACATCATCAACGATGTGCTGGATTTTTCGAAGCTGGAGGCCGGGCAACTGAGCATCAGCCCGGCGCCGTTCCTGCTGGCACGCATGCTGAAGGATATTCATGTGCTGATGCGGCCCATGGCGGCAGAGCGCCGGACCCAGCTTGTGCTGGATATGGACGGCGCCTGCGATGTCTGGATCGTGGCGGACGAGGTCCGGCTCCGGCAGGTGATCAACAATCTTGTCAGCAACGCCATCAAATTCACCGAGGTCGGTACCGTCACTGTGCATGCGCGGCTTGTGACCGAAGGCACACCTATCCTCGAGGTGCGGGTCGAGGACACGGGCGCGGGCATTGCGCCAAACGACCTGGACCGGCTGTTCAAGCGTTTCAGCCAGTTGGAAAACCAGGGCAAACGCAAAACCGGCGGTACCGGTCTTGGTCTCGCCATCAGCCAGCAACTGGTGCAATTGATGGGCGGCGAAATCGGTGTCGAGAGCACGCTGGGCGAAGGCAGTATTTTCTGGTTCCGGATGCCGGTGGAAATTCGGGCCGCCAATGCGGCTGTTTCCGGCCGTGTCGCGATCGATTCCGAGCCCGAGAAGCTGGAGATCCTGCTGGCCGAGGATGTGGCCATCAACCAGATGCTGATCACCAAGATGCTGACCCGGCTTGGCCATAATGTGACCCTGGCCCAGAATGGGCAGGAAGTGCTTGAAAAAATCGAGACATCGCCCGCCGATGCGTTCGACTTGATCCTCCTCGATAACCAGATGCCTGTCCTGGGCGGCATCGAAACCGCAACCCGCATCCGGGCACGGCACGACGCCCGGGCGCACATCCCGATCATTGCGCTGACCGCCGATGCCCTGATTGAACAGCGCGAGGCCTTCCGGGCCGCCGGCATGGACGGGTTCGTCTCGAAACCGATCGAGATCGACAAGCTCAGGTTCGAAATTGCCAGGGTGCTGGACCATAAAGCCGCCCGCACGGCATCCTGAGGCACTGTTTCCGAATAACTTTAGCGGACAGTCAGGCCCTTGCCCTTGGTTTTTGTACCGGCATCGGGCAGCGCCTCGATATTGGGCCGGAAGCGCAAGACGGCGGTTGGCAGGATGCTGAGTTCCAGCTCCAGCGCGGCAAAATGAAACTTGTTGAATTTCAGTTTTGTGCGGGCGGCGCTGGCATGGAACAGCGCGCTCAGGATGGTGTTGGCCAGTTTTTTGTCTTTGGTTTCAAGGAGAAGGGCCTCTTCCTCCGCCTTTGTGATCTGGTCCTCAAGCTTCAGGTGCGCGGTCAGTTTGGGCGACAGGCCAAGCCCGACCTCGATTTCGGTGACACTGTATCCCGCGCGTTCGATATACGGGAGGGCGGCATTGAATTTTTCCGCGGTGCCGGTCAGGGTGCTGCTGCCCAAATCCTTGATTTCATTGACGGTTGCGCCATAAGCTTCAGCCGCAGTCGCTTTCCAGCCCATGCCGCCGCGCCGGCCCATGAAAGCCTGGCGCAGGTCCTCGAATATTTCCGGCAGTCGTTTGGCCATCCTGTTTCCCCCATGCTTTTCCTACATATAGGCAGTGTGGACGGACCTGTGAAGGGTGTGTGAAGCGATGCAATCATTGCGCGATTTCCGGCACTGAAAAACCACACGCTGACGGCGTGTCAACTTGTTGCATCTGCAACAAAAGCAGGGATTCTGCTGTTGCAGATGCAACAGAATGCGGCCAACTGCGTCAGTTTTTCTCGACCACGAGGGTCCGGGATATCAGATCCTGCGGCAGGCGTCCTTCCGTGAACCAGAAACAAAGCTGGAATGGCAGCACGTGGGTCAGGTAGTTCGGCCTTTCGAAGCCCAGCCACAGGGAGGTGGCAACCTCAAGCGCTGCCATGCACAGGAACAGGCTTGCGGCGCGCCACAGCGACAGGCCCATGCCAATCTTGCCGAGATAGCGGTCCATGACCTTGATGCCCATGGCGCGTTTGCCGAACGAGGCGTTGCCGGTCAGACCTTCGGTCACACCGGTCACGACAACATAACAGGCAAAAAGCAGGGTCATGGGCCGGGGCGGCAGTTCCTGCCAGATCATGTAGGGCAGCAGAAGCAACAGGAACGCCAGCGGGACAATGTCGATCAGGAAGGCGCCGATGCGCCGGAGCCAGGACGCCAGTTGCATGACACTATTGTGTTCCGGCCTGGGTTCGGCAACCTGGAACAGGGCGCCGCCGCCACGCAGGCCATGGTTGGCATGCTGCACCGGGTTTGTGTCCGGCAGGTCCAGAAGGAACGCAAGCTCGTCTTGCGGGAACCGGTCCAGAAGGTCGTAATAGCCGGTGCGCCAGCCCATCAGGCCATCAAGCCACACCAGCACCTTCGCACCCAGCCGGCGATAGCGCCCATTTTTGCCCCGGCAGGATTTCTGGTGCGCGATCACACGCCTGAGCACGCGCTCGGACAGTTGTTTCTGTTCATCGAACCCCAGCGCCGCCATATGGCGTTCAAGCGGCTGCCAGTTGGCCAGCATATGCAGGTTCTGGCTGCTGGCCAGAAGCTGGTCCAGAAGCCCAAGCGGTTCCCTGAAGGCCGGGTTTTCGGGCGTGACCGGTACAGGTTCGCCTGATGGCGCCAGCGTCAGGTCGATGTCCCACGATACCCTCGTGCCGTCGTCCCGGTCGGGTGGCCCGAAGGCCTCGATCATTGTCTCGGCATTCAGGCGCATGGGTTCGGCCTGGCCGGGCGCGGCACCAGCGTCCCCTGCCATCGCCGCCAGTCTGGCATCCTGGGTGATGGCGGCATTGACAGCGGCCAGGCTGGCTGTCTGGTCCGCGACATGGCTTTGGCCGTCTGACGACGCGGGCGGGGCATCCCCGTCCTGTGCGCCGCTGTGCCCGGGCCCGTCATCGGGGGCTGCCGCACCCTGCCGGGCCAGCATGACCGCAAATTTGTAAGCCTCGTGCAGCTCCTGGAACGCGCTGCCGTCGCCGTCGTCGGGGCGGCTGACCTTCAGGCGCGCGGCATAGGCGCGTTTGATGGCGCGCTGGTCGTTCGTGGCATCGATCCCCAGCACGTCCCAGGGGAAGCTCATGGCAACAGGTCCCCGTCGAACCGGTCCAGGAAGGCCTTCAACTCGTCGCGCGCGCGCCCGATCTCGCTGTCGCGCTGGCGGTCCAGCACGGCCTCGAAGGCGGCCAGTGCATCGCCGATGGCGGCACGGGTGTCGCCAAGGTGGGTCAGGTACAGCCGTTCGCCCTGGCTCAGAAGCTGCAGGTTTTCCTCGCGTTCACGCGGGTGGAACTTCAGCGCGGCCAGCCGCTGGCGCGACCGGGCCATTTCGTCGTCCGACAGGGCGCCCGGCGCCTGCTGGATCACCTTGTTGATGGTCTCGCCTGAACTGTTGACCTTCACGTCAACCTCCAAAAGGCCATTCATGTCGTAGCTGAAACGCACATCGATGGATTCTTCGCCGGCTTTGCGCTTCGGTACCGTGACATCGATTTCGCCCAGGAAAACATTGCGCTCCACCATGCGGTTTTCGCCCTGGAACACATTCACCTGCATGCGCGCCTGTTTGTCGGCCACGGTGAACAGGCGTTCGACGCGGCTGGTGGGCACCACGCTGTTGCGTTCAATCAGCGGCAGGAAAAAGCCGGGTTTGCCGCTGCCGGCGGGGTCGACCACTTCGGTGCCCAGGGTGTAGGGGCAGACATCGGTCAGCACCACATCGTCCAGCGAACTGTCGCGCGCCTTCAGGCCGGCCTGCACGGTGGCGCCCATCGCGACCACCAGGTCCGGGTCCAGGTAGCTGGAGGGGATGCGCCCGAACAGCTTGCCGGCGGCATTGCGGAACACCGCCATGCGGGTGGCGCCGCCGACCAGCAGCACATCGGCAATGTCGGCAAGCGGGATGCGGGCATCCCGAAGCGCCTGTTCGATGGGCGCCCGCACCCGCAAAAGCAATCCGGCGACCGCGTCGCGGAACCAGGGTTCGGTGATTTCGACATCATGGGCCGTGCCGGCAAGTTCGATCGCAACACGCGGCGCCGGGCTGCGGCCGATGGCGCGTTTGGCGCGTTCCATGGCATCGAACAGCACCTGCAGCGCGCCCTTGTCCAGGCCCGCGCGCTCGATTTTCCGGTCGGCCAGGAAACGTTCGACCATGGCTTCAAGGAAATCCTCGCCGCCCAGGTAATTGTCGCCGGCGCTGGCGTGCACTTCCATCACGCCGTCGAAATATTCGATCACCGACACATCGAAGGTGCCGCCGCCCATATCCAGCACCACAAACACGCCTTCGGGTTTGTCATGCAGGCCATAGGCCAGCGCCGCTGCCGTCGGTTCGTTGATCAGCCGCTGCACCTTCATACCGGCAATCTCGCCCGCCTGTTTGGTGGCATGGCGCTGGTTGTCGTTGAAATAGGCCGGCACGCTGATGATGGCTTCGCTCACCGGCTCCCCCAGAAAGGCTTCGGCATCTTCCTTCAGGGACCTCAGCACGGCGGCAGACAGTTCGGTGGCGGTGAAGCTGGTCTTGCTGACCTCGATCCGGTGTTTGGTGCCCATCAGGCGCTTGAAGGTGGCCACCGTGTCGCGCGGGTGCGTGATCAGCCGGTTCTGGGCGGTTTTGCCCACGATCAGTTCGCCGCCCGCGTCAAAGCCGACGACCGACGGGGTCAGTTTGTCGCCGTGGCGATTGGGGATCAGGTGTACGGCACCATCGCGCCAGACGCCACAGGCGCTGTTGGTGGTGCCAAGGTCGATACCGATGATGGTCATAAAGCGGCCGCCAAAATCACAAATCAATAAATGCCTGCCGCCAGAATGATTTAGCGCGCAGGTGCGGGAGGATAGTGCTGAGGCTTGCGGGACTTGTCAATGCGTGTAAAGCGGGAATGGCTGCACGGCAGGGGCGCGTGTTCGCGCGGGGGTCGCGCCGGGGCATTGCATCCTCCGGCCATCGCGATCTTGCGGGTGGCCCATGGGGCGGCTAGGCTGCCGGCAGAAGATCAGGTTCAAGAGGAGGCGGCGGCATGAAGCACAGCCAGGTTCTGGGAGCAATGCTGGCGGCAGCGCTGGTGATGCCAGCCATGGGTGCCATGGCGCACGCAGGCGAAGCGCCGCGCCTGGTGGCGGACGCCAGCCCGGGCCTGACCATTGCGGTGCGCGATGTCAGCCTGCTGGCCGACCAGTTGACCCAATCGATCGACCGGCGCGACGGCCGCAATTTTCCTGAAACGGTGCTGAAGGGCATATTGCCCGAAATCGTAAGGCGGGCCGACAGGCTGGCAAATGGCGCCGATGCCATGACCACAGGCCGGCTGGCGGCGCTCGGCGGCATGATATCGTCCAATGCCATCCCGCAGCTTCGGGACATGCTGGGCCAGAATCAGGCCGCCATCCAGACGGGCGACAAGGATGCCGATGCGCGCGCAAAAGAGGCGGACCTGATCCGCAAGCTGATCCCGGCGCTCGAAGCCCTGAAGGACGCGCTCGACCGCGGTGCCCGATGACCGGGGGCGCTGAGGCCGCATCTGGCGAGACCGCGCCTCCGAAGACGGCCCCGCATGGCCTGCACCGCCTTGTGCCGGCATCGGGCGCGGCGCGGGCGGCGCTTGTGGCGCTGGGGCTGCTTTTTGCCGGTTACATGCTGGCGTTTGCCAGCACCCTCGACATACCGCTTCTGCAGTCCCTGCGTTATGCCGGGGTGAACACGGCGGGCGCGGCGGTCGCGGGTTTTGTGTTTTACCATTTGCTCAGGCGCTGGCTGTTGCCGCGCAGCGGGCGTCTTGTGCTGCTGTTGCATCCGCCGCTTTCGGCGGCGTTCGGCCTGCTCTGGTATTTCTGCATTCTTGTGGGCTACAGCATCGGGCCGGCCTGGACCCGCGACGGGCTGGCGGTGGCGCCGTTCGGGCTGGTGGCCTTTGCCTGGCACCTGATGGAGGCGGTCACCCTTTATGCCGCGCTGGCGCTGTTTGTCTATTGGCGGGTGGCCTTGGAGCGTATCGACGTCCTTGAAAAGGCGGTCAGGGCCCGCGACGCGGCAAGCGCACCACGGGCGGAAAGGCGCACGGGGCCGGACGCGGGCGACGGTTCGCTGCTCGTGCGGGCGGAAAAGGACGTGGTGCCGGTCGCGCTCGGCGATATCTGCTGCATCAAGGGCGCGGACGGTTATGCCGAGGTGGTGATGAAGAACCGGCGCATCCTGTCGACAACGTCCCTGGCGCGCTTCGCGGAAATCCTGCCGGCTGACCGTTTTGTGCGCGTACACCGGTCCCATATCGTGCGGCTGGGCGCGATATTGACGGCCGAACCGGCGGGCGGCGGCAAATTGTTGCTCAGGCTTGAAGGTGGGGAGTGTCTGACAACCAGCCGCGCCGGGGCGCGGCTGTTGAAGGAACAGACTGTCTGAAGGGACAGGCCGTTTTGGCGGCCTGCCCGTATTGCCGGCCTAGTGGCCTAGCACTGTTTGGAATTTTCGGCGGCCCGGATGTCCAGGGTCGACAGATTGCGGATGCCATGGTCCTCAAGGCTGCGCGCGCGGTCCAGCTTCACGCCATTGTCGACAAGGTCGAAATCCTTCATGTCCATGTCCAGCGCCTTGGCAACCTTTACCTTGAGGCTGCAAACGCTGGCACCGACGGGCGCCTGCAGGCGCAGGTCCTTGATTTCGACAATCCTGTCTTCACCGACGCGAACCTTGATGGTTTCCGCGAAGGCGGGCACGGCGGCCATCAGGCCGGCAAGGGTAACAACAGCGGCTTTGCTCATCAGGGACATGCGCATTCTATCCTCCTGCTCGTTTGATAATGATTGTGATTATATAACAAGGTGCAACTTTTGGCAAGGCGACAGGTCGCCCGGGGGCTGTATATTCCCTGTTTGCGCTACCATGGGTTACACCGGTCGGCGGCCTGCCAAACGGGGCTGACGCGCCGGTTCCGGCAAGGGACCGGTGGCGCTGTCATTTCACCGGTTTCTCCTGTCGGTTCAGGTTCCGCCCGTGTCGGTTCACGGGTTTTTTCTCCGTCCGGTCCCTGAGATTGCTAGCGCTTTGGCGTTCGAGTGAAGGAAGGCCTGTACAGGGAGGCCAGCACAGGGATGACAGACATGAAAAACCGGATCATGACAGCGATGATACTGATGGCCTGCGCCGGGCCTGCGAACGGCCCCGCACAGGCGGACGGCCCGACCTTCGGCCATGTACCGGCGCCCGGCGCAGCGGTGGATGCCCGGCTGGGCCAGGTCGTGGCACGCGACGGCATTGTGACCGCCGGGGCGGGTGTGCTTCAGGGCGGCAAGCTTGTATGGGCCGGCTATTATGGTGTCGAGGCGCCGGGGGTGCCGGCCGGCCCCGATACCCGTTTCAATGTGGCCTCGATCACCAAGACCGTGGCGGCGGAAACCGTGCTGCGGCTTGTGGACCGGGGCCGCCTGCCGCTCGACGAACCGATGGCGCCCTTTTGGGTCGACCCGGATGTGGCCGCCGACCGGCGCCACCTGAAGCTTACGCCGCGCATGGTGCTGACCCACACCAGCGGTTTCCCCAACTGGCGCTTTTTCCGGCGCGACGGCAAGCTGGTGTTCGAGCACGACCCCGGCGAACGCTATGGTTATTCGGGGGAGGGGTTTCAGTATCTGGCGCACTATGCCGAAACCCGGCTGGGGCAGCCGTTCCCGGCGCTGGTGCAGGCGATGGTGTTTGGTCCCCTTGGCATGAAAAGCGCGGCGGTTGATGTGCGGCGCGACCGGGTCGCGCATATGGCACGCCCCGTGGACGCGCACGGCAATTTCCCCGGCTGGTACTGCCGCGACCAGCCAAAAGGCTGGTGCCGGGACGAGGGCAGTTGGTCCGCCGCCGGCGATATGGTGGTCAGCGTGCCGGACTATGCCAAATTCCTGGCCGCCGTCTGGCGCGGCGACGGCTATGGCGCCCCGATGAAGGCCGAGCGCGACCGCATACAGGCCGACCGGGGCGACGACCGGCTGGTGCGCTGCGACGAGCCGGGCGGCACCCCTTGTCCCGACGCGCAGGGCTATGGCCTTGGTTTCAATGTGCTGAAATATGGCGATGTCACGCTGGTCGGCCATGGCGGTTACGACTGGGCGCAACTGACAGTCGCCTATGTCTATGAACCGACGGGTGACGGGCTGATCCTGTTTCTGAACGCCCCTGTGCGCCGCGCGCTCGACGCCATGCCCGACATGCTGGCCGCCCTCGATGCCAATTCGCCCTTCCTGCAGGAATATAACCGCATGCGGGCCCATGCCCGCGCCAAGGACAGGAAACAGGAGGCCGGCCCGTGAAAGCGCCGCCGCCGTCCTGACGGCGGGTCAGTTCATGCCTCAGGGCGTGGGCACGCGCATGAGCAGGTCCCGCGCTTTTTCGGCCACCTGGTGGGCGGCACCGCCATAGTTGGACAGGACGGCGACCACATAATCGTCGTCCAGGAAAATATCCAGGCTGGCGCTGATGCCCATGAAACCGCCGGTGTGGCCGACGATGCGGTGCCCGGCTGTGCCCTTGATCTTGAAGCCGTACCCATAGGGTTCGGTGTGGAATTCGGTGCGGGGCACAAACAGGCTGGCGGTGCCTTCGGGGCTCAGGTACCGGTTGGCGGTCAGCGCGGCGGCAAACAGTTGCAGGTCGCCAACGGTCGAGAAACAGCCGCCGGCGGGGCCGCCCTTGATGGAATGGAAAAACAGGTTGGTCTGCCAGCCGCTTTCTGTGTCCTTGTTGGCGTCATAACCGATGGCGACGTTTTTGACCGCATCGTCCATGGCAAAACAGCCGGTCAGCTTCATGCCGGCGGGCGCCAGGATATGGTCGCGGATATAGTCGTCATACGACTGGCCGGAAACCTTTTCGATCACCGCGCCCAGAAGCAGCATGCCGGTGTTGCTGTAGCGATAGCCGGTGCCGGGTTCAAACTCGGGCCTGTCGCCCGCGATCAGGGGTTTGAAATCGTCCACCGTGCGGAACCGGGTTTTGGAGGCCGCAAAAAACGCATCGCTGAAATAGCTGCCGAGGCCCGAGGCGTGGGTCAAAAGGTGCCGAAGCTCGATCCGGTCGGTCACGTCATGCGGCAGCCAGCTTTCGTCCAGATACTGGCCCAGCCTGTCGCCCAGGTGCAGTTTGCCGGCTTCGGCCAGTTGCAGGATGCCGATGGCGGTGAACATCTTGTTCACGGAACCCAGGTTGAAACGGGTCTCCAGGCTGGCGGGCACATCGAACCGTTTGCTCGCGAGGCCAAAGGCCGCGCCATACAGCCGTTCGCCCCCGCGTGTGACCAGGATGGTGCCGGAAAATTCGTCCCGCCCCGCCATGTCGTCCACAAAGATTTCAAGGGCGGCAATGGCTTCCGCTTCCGCCAGCGGCGCCTGTTCGGCGACGGCCGGTTCCGTTTCCGCCGCCATGGCCGGCCCCGCAAGCCCGATGGTGATGGTCAGCGCCGCCAGAAAATGTCGCATGGTCTTCTCCCGCCCCTTGTGATTGCCCTACTGAAGCGCGAAACGCCTGTGGTTTCAACCGCCTGATTGCCGCCACCCGGCTTGACAGGGCAGGGGCGCGCCCGTAAGGCTGTGCCAAACCGAATGTTCGCAGCGGAGCGCCCCTTGAAAAAGCTTTATCTTCATGTCGGGTTTCCGAAGACCGGCAGCAGCTACCTGCAGGAGCTGTTCTGGGCCAATGCGGCGTTCCTGAAACAGCAGTGGGGCATTCATTTCCACCTGCCGCCGGTGGCGGCCAGCACACTGGCCCGGCGCCCCGGCAACAGTGTGTCGCTGGTGCAGGATATTGCCGCCGGTAAACCGCTGGCGCCGCTTTTGGCCCCGTACCTGGACACCGACGCACCCGCGAGCCTGATTTCGACCGAATTCTGGAGCCAGTTGTCGCACGCACAAAATGAAGCGGTTCTTGCCCACGCCACCAGCCACGGCTACCGCGTGCATGCCATCGGTTTCCGCAGGAACCCCTTTGACATGGCCATTGCCGCCTACCTGCAGAATGTGAAACGCAATCCCGGCGTGGGCACGTTCCTGGAACATTGCCAGGGGTTTAGCGACAAGGCGCATGACTCTGCCGACCGGATCGGGGCTGTGCTGCCCCTTGATGTGCTTGATTATGATGCCGCCAAAACCAACCTGGCGCAGGCGTTTTTTTCGGCGCTTGGCCATGATGCCGCAGCGCTGCCCAACCCGGTGCAGGCGCAGGTGAACCGCTCGCTGTCGCGCGAGGAGGCGCACTGGATTCTGAAGATGCGCGCGCGGGACGACGAAATGGCCAATTATCTCGCGATTACGCTCGCGGAAAGCTATCCATTTTCCGGTACCAGACTGGCGCACACGCGCGAAACGTTCGACGCCCTGTGCCGTGCCCTCAAGCTGGACCCTGCGACCGCCGCCGCGCAGCAAAATTTTGTGCCGCAGGATGCCGCGCTCGATAATGACGCGCTGCTTGAGACCGCGGAACGCATCCAGGTGCTGCTGCGCGACCGGGTCAGGTCGGCGCAGGCCAAATACACCGCGGGCGCCGACGCGCTTGAGGATATCGACGACCTGCCCGAACAGTTCCAGGAACGGCGGCGCATGAAATATGTGCGGCACCATGCCGAAAACCTGCGTGAGTTGCCGCGTGCCGAACGCAAGGCCGAGGTGGCGGCCCTGTGTGCCATCATGCAGACGGTGCTTGAATTCCGTCGGCTGGCCGCGTTTTTTATCAAGGCTGGCATGGCGGAGGAAGCTGCGCAGGTTATTGCGCTGGCCGTTGCCGCAGGCCATGACCGTGCAAGCCTGCCACCCGCGCCGGGCGGACGCGGCGGGCTGGGCGCCGTGTGGAGCCTGTTCCGGCGCGGCTTGGGCCAGCAACAGGGATAACGCCACACGTGGCAGACGGATCGCAGGATGTCCTGGTGAAAAAGCTCTATCTTCATGTCGGGTTCCCGAAAACAGGCAGCAGTTTCCTGCAGGTGCTGTTTGCCCGCAATGCGGCCTTCATGCGGGACAGTTGGAGCCTGAATTACCGGCTCGGGTCCGGCAACGCGGCGGCACGCATGCGGGCGGGCGGCATTTCGTCCGGCAACGGCGCCGGGCTTGTGAGCCGCATACTCGAAGGCGAGGCGGTCGGGGCCGTGCTGGACCGCTATCTGGACGACGGCTGTGCCGCCAGCCTGATCTCGAGCGAAATGTGGGGCAAGCTGTTGCCCGAACATAACCGCGCCATTGTGGCCATTGCCGACGCGCGTGGCTACGCGGTCGAGGCCATCGCCTTCAAGCGCGACCCGTTCGATTTTGCCATTTCGCTGTATCTGCAGAATGTGAAACGCGGCGAACGCAGCCCCCGGTTTGAGGAAGCCTGCACCGGCCGGCTTGGTGACGCGCTGGCGGTCGAGGCCCGGCTGGCACAAAGCCTGCCGCTGACCGTGATTTCCTATGAAACGGCCCGCGACGACCTGGCGGGCGCGTTTTTTTCGCCGTTGGGTTTTGATGCCGCCAGCTTGCCCCAGGTGCCGGCCGAGCGTATCAACCGGGCCCTGTCGCGCGAGGAGGCGCATTGTCTTCTGGCCCTGAAAGCCGAGCATGGCGACGCCGACACCGCGCGTATCCTTTCGGATCACCTGATCGAAAACTATCCCTTCACCGGCACCCCGCTGCGCCACAGCCAGGCCAGTTTCGAGGCCGTGTGCCATACGTTGGGGCTGGACCCGGTGGCCGAGGCTGCACGCCGGGCTTTCGTGCCGCAGGACGCACCGCTGGATGCGGACGCCATCGCACTGACCGAAAGCCGGCTGCAGGCCGCATCTGCAGGCCTTCGGCAGACGCCAGCCCCCTTGAGCCGCTGGCGCCGCCTCCTGTCCCGCCTAGGCCTTGCCTAAAGCAGGATATCCATGCCTGCGAGGTCGTCGAGGCCGAGACCCACGAGGAATACGCTCTGGCCGCCGCCAAGATCGATCAGCAAACCGTCCTCGCCGTCCTGGCTGGTTTCGCTGGCCGCCGCTGTAACCGCGGCCAGGGTCGCGAAACCTGCGCCGGAGAAGGCCAGGTTCAGGACATCCTCGCCGGTGTCGAAATCGCTGACCGTGTCGTTGCCCGACGTGGCGCCAAAATAGAAGGCGTCTGTCCCGGCGCCGCCCGCCAGTATATCGTCGCCCGCGCCGGCATAGATCAGGTCGTCACCGGTACCGCCTGAAACGGTGTCATCGCCCGCGCCGCCAAACAGGGTATCGTCGCCCGCGCCGCCCGACACGGTGTCATTGCCGGCGGCGCCAAACAACCGGTCGGCCCCGGCCCCGCCCTCGATGTCGTCGTTGCCGGCGCCACCACCCAGTGTGTCGTCGCCACTGCCCCCTGTAAGGCTGTCGTTGCCGCCCCGTGCCCATACCTGGTCGCCTGCATCCGTGGCAGCCAGGGTGTCGTCGCCATCGCTGCCCTGCAGGGTTTCCTGTTCCAACACATCGGTGACACTGATGGTGACATTCTTGATATAGTTCAGGCCGCCGCTATCGGTGACCGTGATACGGAAGGATGCAGACGCGGCGTCTTCATAATCAAGCGCGACCCCGTCGGCGAGGCGCAGGACGCCGTCCTCGACGACAAAGCGGCTGTCATTGACGCTGTATGTGAAACTGCTGCTGTCGATATCGGTGACGGACAGGCTGCCGATCACCGCCCCTTCGTCATTTTCACTGACCGTGCTGCCGCTGAGGGTCAGACCGGACGGCGCGTCGTTCACCGCGCCGACATCGATGGTGATGGTGCCCTTGCTCCATTCAGTGCCAGATCCCACGACAAGAAGTTCGATGTCGAAGCTGGCGTATGCATCCCCATTTTCATTTTCGGCAGGCGTGAAAGTCAGGCCGCTATTGCTTATGGTTTCTGCCGTGAAAGCGACACCAAGGACATTGGTCTCGCCGTTCAGAAGCAAGGTGCCGTGCTCCGGCATCACTGTGACAACATAATAGATCGTATCGCCGTCGGTGTGGGTGACCCCGTCGGCGATATCATCGAGGGTGAAGGTATAGCTCGCGTCTTCCGCAGTCGTTACCGTTGTGCCGGCCAGGGATTCGGGGATCACAAAGTCGCTGCTGTCCAGCGCATCGGCGGAAACACCCTCGAGGGTCAATGAATGTCCGCCATAGGAAATGACGGCATCGCCTGAGCCATTCTCGGATATTGCTATCTCGTCAAAAAGAATTTCCGACCCCATCAGGTCGATCCGGTCGCTGCCGGTCTCAAAGTCGGAAATCGTCGCATCCCAATGAAAGTCCGACAAGAACAGGTCGTTGCCATTGCCGCCGGTAAGAACAGTGTCGGTGCCATCCGAATTGCCTTCAGCCGATCGAAAGACAACCGAAATTGTGTCGTCTCCGTCACCGCCTTCCAACGTGTCATGGTACCCGCTCGACCGCATAAAGTCGTTGCCATCGCCGCCCTGCAGGACATTGGAGCCGCCGCTGGCGATAAGCGTGTCGCTGCCGTCGCCGCCATCGAGCCAGGTATCGCTGAAGCGGCTGTAAATGACGTCATCGCTGCCAAGGCCGTTGATATCCTGACCGCTGGCTGTTGCCTCCAGCGTGTCACTGTTGGCGGTCCCCGATATGGACGGGCGTTCTGGCGCAGCCGCAACATCGATGGTGATGGTGCCGCTGCCATAGCCGGGGTTCTGGATGTCGCGGTCGACCGCGACGGTCACGGACAGGGTGGCATAGTCTTCGCCGTTCTCGTTTGAATCCGGCACAAATGTCAGATAGCCGCCCGCCAGGCTGCCCGTGGATACCGGGGTCCCGGCCGTATAGGCCGCGTCATAATAATAAAGGGTGCCGTTGTCCGGCAGGCTGGTGACGGTGATATAATCGAGCGTGTCGCCGTCAGCGTCGGCGACATTGAAATCCGCGACCGAAAAGACATAGGTCGTGTCTTCCGTGGCCGTCAGTGTATTGCCGCCGACGGTCGGCAGGTGCGTGAAGCTGCTGCTGTCAAGCTCGCTCGCGGAAACGCCGGTCAGGGTCATGCTGTAGCCGTTATAGCTGATAACGGCATCATTGTTGCCATTGTCGCTAATGCTGACATCTGCATAGTCGATGTGATCGCGTTCCAGGTCGATGAGATCGACCCCGACCTCGAAATCGGTGACCGTGACATCGGTTGCGAAGGAATTGACAAATACATCCGCGCCGTCGCCGCCGCTTACAACGGTGGGGCCGGTCGAAACGGTATGCACTACGAGGCTGCTTTGATAGACATTCAATGTGTCGTCGCCTGCGCCGCCGACCAGGGTATCGTGCCCATGGTTCGACAGGATGATGTCGTTGCCGTCGCCGCCGTCCAGATAGTCGCCGCCATAATATCCATACAGGATGTCGTTGCCGGCATCACCGTACAGGCTTTCATAGAACGAAGTGCCGGACCCCGCTGACAGGTTGTCGTTGCCATTGCCGCCATGCACGACATTGTAGGCGCCGCCGCTGAACAGGTGGTCATTGCCGTCGCCGCCGTCGATATCATTATAGGCGAAGCGGCCATAGATGACGTCGTTGCCACCCAGGCCATCGATATCCTGATTGCTGCTGGTGCCTTCCAGGGTATCGCTGTTGGCTGTGCCAAGAATGTCTGCGGTCATTTTAGCTGCTTCCCGTTGCTCGTCTGATCCAGCAATAAAACACCATTTCTACGAGACGTAAAACCTGTATGTTCAACTTTTGGGCGTTAAGTTTCCGTGACAGGGACGGCCATCCGGTCATGTTGGCGTAACAGCGGAACGGCAGGATTGCTGCAGGATTGCAAAGGGGTCGGAAATTGCGCAGGATCGGACCTAAAATACAGTCAGCACGGGTAAATTTATATTCTTGACCATATGGTCAGGATTGGTTAGCGTTTTTTTGGGGAAAACGTGAGGAAGTGGCTTATGGCGCACTCTGTCTGTCGCCAGGCATCCGGTGGCCCGCTGTCATCCGACGAGATAGCGGCCAATTTCGGTGATCTGCATACACCCTTGACGGCGCTGAGCGCCATGAAGGCCGCAGACCATTGCCTGTATTGTTACGACGCACCCTGTATTCAGGCGTGCCCGACCGGGATCGATATCCCGACCTTCATCCACCAGATACGCTCCGGCAATATTGCCGGTTCGGCGCGCACCATATTGTCGCAGAATATCATGGGCGGCACCTGCGCGCGGGCCTGCCCGACCGAGGTATTGTGCGAACAGGCCTGTGTCCGCAACGCGGGCGAGGGCGACCCGGTCGAGATCGGCCTGTTGCAGCGTTATGCGGTCGATCACCTGATGGCAAAAGGCGGCAAACATCCGTTCGAGCGTGCGGCGGACAGCGGCAAACGTGTCGCCATTGTGGGCGCGGGGCCGGCCGGCCTGTCATGCGCGCACCGGCTGGCGATGCTCGGCCACACGGTCACGGTATTTGAAGCCAAGGGCAAACCCGGCGGCCTGAACGAATATGGCCTTGCGGCCTACAAGATGACTGACGAGTTCGCGGCGCGCGAGGTGGATTTCATCAGCGCCATCGGCGGGATCGAGATCAAATACCACCAGCGGCTGGGCGATAACCTTGCCCTCAATGAACTGCGCGACACGTTCGATGCCGTGTTCATCGGGGTCGGGCTGGGCGCCACCAACAGCCTTGGCCTGGATGGCGAAGGCAAGGAAGGCGTGCTGGACGCCATCCGCTTCATTGAGGACGTGCGCCAGGCAGCGGACAAGGCGACTGTGGCTGTAGGTAAGGCCGTGGTGGTGATCGGCGGCGGCAATACCGCCATCGATGCCGCCGTGCAGGCCAAATGCCTGGGTGCGGGGGACGTGACCCTGGTGTACCGCCGGGGCGAGGACGCCATGAGCGCAACACCATGGGAGGTTGACCTTGCGCGCCAGAACGGCGTTGCCGTGCGCACCTGGGCCAAACCGGTCGCTATCGAGGGCGGCACGGCGGTGCGCGCGATGACATTCGAGCGCACGCGGCTTGAAGATGGTAAACTGGTCGGCACGGGCGAAACCTTCACTGTGGCCGCCGATATGGTCCTGAAAGCCATCGGCCAGAAACTGGTGGCCCCTGACGGGCTGGCGACCGAACGCGGCAAGCTGGTGACGGACGACAGTTTCATGACCAGCCTGAAGGGCGTGTTCGCGGGCGGCGACTGTGTGAAATCGGGCGAGGACCTGACCGTGCAGGCGGTGGCCGACGGCCGCGATGCCGCCCATGCCATCGATGCCTACCTGAAAGGAGGCGACCAATGAGCGACCTTCGCTGTGCCATCGCCGGGATTGAAAGTGTGAACCCCTTCTGGCTGGCGTCCGCGCCGCCCACCGACAAATATTACAATGTTGTCAGGGCCTTCGAGGCCGGCTGGGGTGGTGTGGTCTGGAAAACCCTGGGCATCGACCCGCCGGTGGTGAATGTTTCCAGCCGCTACGGCGTGCATCATGACGCGTCGCGTGGCGCCATCGGCATCAACAATATCGAGCTGATTTCCGACCGGCCGCTGGATACCAACCTCAGGGAGATCGAACAGGCGCGCAAGGAATGGCCGGACCGGGTGATCATCGGCTCGATGATGGCGGTGATCGACGAACAGGCCTGGAAGGAACTGGCCATCCGTATCGCCAACAGTGGTGTGCACGGCATCGAACTGAACCTGGGTTGCCCGCACGGCATGTGCGAACGCGGCATGGGCTCAGCCATCGGGCAGGTGCCCGAGATGGTGGAAAAGGTCACACGCTGGGTGCGGGAAGCCGTGGATATCCCGGTGTTCACCAAACTGACGCCCAACATCACCAACATCCTGTGGCCGGCCGAGGCCGCGAAGCTGGGCGGTGCCCATGCGGTCAGCCTGATCAACACGGTGAACAGCATCGTGTCGGTGGACCTGGATGTTATGGCGCCGAACCCGGTGGTGGGCGGCAAGGGCACACACGGCGGTTATTGCGGCACGGCGGTCAAGCCGATTGCCCTCAACATGGTGGCCGAAATCGCCCGCGCGCAGGAATGTGCGGGGCTCGAGATTTCCGCAATCGGCGGCATCGAGACCTGGCGCGACGCGGCGGAATTCATCTCGCTCGGTGCGTCTG
Organism: Alphaproteobacteria bacterium; assembly: GCA_006226495.1. Lineage (GTDB taxonomy): Bacteria > Pseudomonadota > Alphaproteobacteria > Sphingomonadales > Kordiimonadaceae > Kordiimonas. The sequence goes on along the minus strand of SBGU01000031.1, from coordinate 44,524 downwards.
CCGTGCAGGTCTGCACCGCGGCCATGCTCTATGGTTTCCGCATTGTCGACGACATGATCGACGGGCTGAAACAGTTCATGGACGACAAGGGCTATCGCTCCATCGAGGACTTCCGGGGGCTGGCGGTGAAAAACACCGTCAACTGGAACGAACTCAACATGAATTTTGATACCAAGGCCTTCATCGACCCGGACAAATGCATCGAATGCGGCCGCTGCCACATCGCGTGCGAGGACACCTCGCACCAGGCCATCGAGTTCAAGGTGGACGAGGGCGGCAAACGCAGCTTCACGGTGGTGGATGACGACTGTGTCGGCTGCAACCTGTGCGCCATGGTGTGCCCGGTGCCCGACTGTATCGACATGCGCCCGGTCGATAACGGCAAGCCCTATATCACCTGGCCGGACCATCCGCTCAATCCCATGAAAGCGGCGGAATAGAAAAGACGGAAGGCACGTGCATGAAACGCATTGAACATATCATCGCGGGCCACCGCACCCCGGGCATCAGCGCCAGCGTGAGCCCGGTTTACAACCCGGCGACCGGGGAACAGACCGGCACCGTCTGCATGGGCACGGCCGAGGATGTCGCTGCTGCCGTGGCCGCCGCCAAGGAAGCCCTGCCGGACTGGGCCGGCACGCCGCCTGCCAAACGTGCGCGGGTGATGTTCCGCCTGCGCGAGATTCTCGAAGCCCGCAAGGACGATGTTGCGCGTGCGATTTCAGAGGAACATGGCAAAACCCATGATGATGCGCTGGGGGAAGTGGCGCGCGCGCTGGAGGTGGTGGAATATGCCGCCGGCATCCCCGAACTGTTGAAGGGCGACTATAGCCGCGATGTCGGTCCCGGCATCGACACCATGGCCGACCGGCAGGCGCTGGGGGTTGTGGCCGGCATCACGCCCTTCAATTTCCCGGCCATGGTGCCCTTGTGGATGATCCCGATGGCGGTGGCATGCGGCAATACCTTCATCCTGAAACCGTCGGAGCGTGATCCTTCGAGCGCCAACCTGGTGCATGACCTGTTCGCCGAAGCCGGCCTGCCGGCGGGTGTCCTGAACGTGGTGCATGGCGGCAAGGATGCGGTGGATGCGGTGCTGGATCATGGCGATATCCAGGCGGTCAGCTTCGTGGGGTCGACCCCCATTGCCGAATATGTCTATACCCGCGGCTGCGCGGCGGGCAAACGGGTGCAGGCGCTGGGCGGTGCCAAGAACCATATGGTGATCCTGCCGGACGCCGACATGGACCAGGCGGCGGATGCGCTGATGGGCGCGGGTTTCGGGTCTGCCGGCGAACGCTGCATGGCCATTTCGGTTGCCGTGCCGGTGGGGCAGGAAACCGCCGACAAATTGGTCAAGAAACTAGCGCCGCGTGTGAGCGCGCTCAAGATCGGTCCCGCGACCGACCCGCAGGCCGAAATGGGCCCGGTGATCACCCGCGCCGCGCAGGAACGTATCGAAAGCCTGATCTCGAAGGGCGCGGAAGAAGGCGCCAGGGTTGTCGTCGATGGCCGGGGCCTGCGGCTGCAGGGCTATGAAGGCGGTTTCTGGGTTGGCGGTACGCTTCTGGACCATGTCACGCCCGAGATGACCGTGTACCGCGAGGAAATATTCGGCCCGGTCTTAAGTGTGCTCAGGGCCGACAGCTATGACAGCGCGGTCGATCTGATCAACAAACATCAGTATGGCAACGGCACCGCCATCTTCACCCGCGACGGCGACGCAGCGCGCGATTTTGCCGCCCGCATCCAGGTCGGCATGGTCGGCATCAATGTGCCGATCCCGGTGCCGGTGGCGTATCACAGTTTTGGCGGCTGGAAACGCTCCATCTTCGGGGCCCATGGCATTTATGGACCCGAAGCGGTGCATTTCTACACCCGGCTGAAGACCGTTACATCCCGCTGGCCGACGGGCATCCGCGCCGGCGCACAATTTACATTCCCGAGCCACTGACGGCCGGGTCCGAGAGGGAGAAACATCCATGTCGACACTGAGGGGCGGGCTGATCCAGTTGGGCCTGAAGGCATCCACCGATGAAAGCCCGGAGACCATCCGCAAGGCGATGATCGAGGCGCATATTCCCTATATCGAAAAGGCGGGCGAAGCCGGGGTGCAGGTCCTGTGCTTCCAGGAAGTGTTCACCCAGCCCTATTTTTGCCCGAGCCAGGACGCCAAATGGTACGATGCCGCAGAAGCGATCCCCGATGGCCCGACCACCAGGCTGATGCAGGAATATGCCAAAAAATACCGCATGGTGATCGTGGTGCCGATCTACGAGCAGGATGCGGTGACCGGCATCTACTATAACACCGCTGCGGTGATCGACGCCGATGGCTCGTACCTCGGCAAATACAGGAAGACGCATATCCCGCAGGTGGCCGGCTTCTGGGAGAAATTTTTCTTCAAGCCCGGTGCCTCCAACTGGCCGGTGTTCCAGACCCAATATTGCAAGCTGGGGGTCTATATCTGTTACGACCGTCACTTCCCGGAAGGCTGGCGTGCGCTGGCGCTGAACGGTGCCGAATATATCGTCAACCCGTCCGCCACCGTGGCCGGGCTTTCGGAATATCTGTGGAAGCTGGAGCAGCCGGCGTCCGCCGCAGCCAATGGCTGTTTCATCGGCGCCATCAACCGGGTCGGCACCGAAGCGCCTTGGAATATCGGCGAGTTTTACGGCCAGAGCTATTTTGTGAACCCGCGCGGCCAGATCGAAAAACAGGCCAGCCGCACCGAAGACGAACTGTTGATCCATGACATGGATATGGGCATGGTTCGGGAAGTGCGGAACCTGTGGCAGTTCTTCCGCGACCGCCGGCCCGATACCTATGGCCCGCTGGTGGCGGGGGAATAGGGCTTCCGGGTGGCAGAGGCCGAGCTGCTGGACCCGCCGATCAAGTCGGCGGGTGACGACAGAAGAGAGGGCTTATTACTCTCGTCATTCGCCGGCTTGACCGGCGAATCCAGTTGACGGAGACAAGACCAGTTGGGGCGCGTGGGGGTGCCCCGCACGACCATATAAGGCGCGGACCGGAGGGACCGGTACCGCCCGTGTCAGCCAGTAAAGCGTACAGAAGTCAGGAGTAGACAACAGACACAAGCTGACGCCCGCACCGTGCGGGCAGGGGGGACTGATGCAGAATTACGACGCCGACCTGTGGAACACCGACCTTGCGCCCACAACCGAAGCCACCCGCACCTGGGACTGGAAGGCCTATGCCGCCCTTTGGGTCGCCATGGTGGTGTGTGTGCCCACCTATATGCTGGCCGCAGGGCTGGTCAGTGAAGGCATGAACTGGTGGCAGGCGGTGCTGACCGTGCTTTTGGGCAATATGATCGTACTGATCCCGATGGTGCTGATCGGCCATGCCGGCGCCAAACACGGCATCCCGTTCCCGGTGCTGTTGCGTTCGGCCTTCGGCACCAAGGGGGCGCGTATTCCCGCCCTGGCGCGTGGGCTGGTCGCCTGTGGCTGGTTCGGTATCCAGACCTGGGTTGGCGGCTCGGCCATCTATGTGATCCTTTCCAGCCTGACGGACGGCGCCGTGGCCGGCACACCCTTGCCGTTTCTGGGCATCGATATTGTCCAGACCCTGTGTTTCCTGGGTTTCTGGGCCATCCATCTCTATTTCATCAAAAACGGCACGGAATCGATCCGCTGGCTCGAAACCTACGCCGCGCCGTTCCTGATCCTGATGGGGCTTGCGCTTCTTCTGTGGGCCTACCTGAAGGCGGGCGGCTTCGGTGCCATGCTGTCGGCGCCCAGCCAGTTTGGCCCGGGCGGCGCGCGCGAAGGCCAGTTCATGGCTGTGTTCATCGCCAGCCTGACCGCCATGGTCGGCTTCTGGGCCACGGTCGCGCTCAATATCCCCGATTTCACGCGCTTCGCCAAAACCCAGAAGGACCAGATGCTGGGCCAGGCCATCGGACTGCCGATTCCCATGGCGCTGTTCTGTTTCATCGGCGTGGCGGTAACATCCGCGACCGTGACCATTTATGGTGAAGCGATCTGGGACCCGGTCACCCTTGCGGGCCGCATGGGCGGCTTTGGTGTCGTGATCGCGCTGTTTGCGCTGATTGTCGCGACCCTGACCACCAACCTGGCCGCCAACGTGGTGGCGCCGGCTTATGGTTTCTCGAACCTGGCACCCAGCCGCATCAGCTACACCATGGGTGGTTACATCACCGCCGGTATCGGCATTGCCATCTTCCCCTGGAAGCTGTTGGAAACTGCGGGTGGTTTCCTGTTCACCTGGCTGATCGGTTATTCGGCGCTTCTGGGGCCGATCGCCGGCATCCTGCTGGTGGACTATTTCATCGTGCGCAAATGCGCGCTGAAGCTGGAGGATGCCTTCCGGCACGACGGAGCTTATGGCACCTGGAACCGGGCAGGCCTGATTGCACTGGTGGTGGGTGTGCTGCCCAACCTGCCGGGTTTCCTGCACGCGGCGGGCGCTCTGGACAGCGTGCCGGCCATTTTTGATGCGATCTACGGTTATGCCTGGTTTGTCGGGCTGTTTGTGGCCGGCGGGCTTTATCTGGTGTTGCCGAAGCCGAAAGCCAAGAAGCGCGCGGCCTGACAGTGTTCCGTTCGCCCTGAGCCTGTCGAAGGGCATTGCCTGCGCTCAAGTGGTGGCCATGGGCTTCGACAGGTTCAGCCCGAACAGTGTTTTGGGTAACCGTTGTGCAGTTTGAAGAAGGAAGAGTCTTATGTCTTTGCTGATCCGGGGTGGCACCGTTGTCAATGCCGACCGTAGTGTGCGCGCAGACGTGTATGTGGAAGACGGCACCATCAAGGCCGTTGGCGAAAACCTGGAGGCGCCGTCAGGCGCCGAGGTCATCGACGCCGGCGGCCAGTATGTCATGCCGGGTGGTATCGACCCGCACACCCATATGCAGCTTCCCTTCATGGGCACGGTGGCAAGCGAGGACTTTTTCACCGGCACCGCCGCCGCCATGGCCGGTGGCACCACCATGATCATCGACTTCGTGATCCCCGGGCACGGCGAAAGCCTGATGGACAATTACCGCACCTGGCGCGGCTGGGCCGAAAAGGCCTGCGCGGACTACAGCTTCCATGTTGCCGTCACCTGGTGGGACGAAACTGTGCATAAGGACATGGGCACCCTGGTGCGCGAGGAGGGCGTGAACAGCTTCAAGCATTTCATGGCCTACAAGAATGCCATCATGGCCGAGGACGAGGTGCTCTATAACAGCTTCTGCCGCGCGCTCGAACTGGGTGCCATGGTCACCGCACACGCCGAAAACGGCGAACTGGTGTTCCAGCTTCAGAAAAAGCTGATGGAAATGGGCATCACGGGGCCGGAAGCCCATCCGCTTTCGCGACCGCCGGCGGCGGAAGGTGAAGCCGCCAACCGTGCCATCCGCCTGGCGGAGGTGATCGGCGTGCCCCTGTATCTGGTGCATGTGTCCACCGAAGATGCGCTGAATGAAATCATCCGGGCCCGGAACGCCGGGCAGCGGGTGTATGGCGAGGTGCTGGCGGGCCATCTGCTGGTGGATGAAAGTGTCTATCGCCACCCGGATTTCGATGTCGCCGCCGCGCACGTCATGTCGCCGCCGTTCCGGGAAAAACATCACCAGAAGGCGCTGTGGAAAGGCCTGCAGTCTGGCAATCTGCAAACCACGGCCACTGACCACTGCTGTTTCTGTGCCGACCAGAAAGCCATGGGCAAGGGCGACTTTACCAAGATCCCGAACGGCACCGGCGGGGTTGAGGACCGCATGGCGGTGCTGTGGACCCACGGGGTGAACAGCGGCAAGCTGACCATGGAGGAATTTGTCGCCACCACCAGCACCAACGCGGCGAAACTGTTCAATATTTTCCCGCGCAAGGGCGCGGTTGCCGTGGGCGCGGATGCCGACATCGTGGTCTGGGACCCGGCGGCAACCAAGACCATTTCGGCCAAAACCCATCACCAGAAGGTGGATTATAATATCTTCGAAGGCATGGAAGTGACCGGGCTGCCGAGCCACACGGTCGCTGGCGGCATTGTGACCTGGCGCATGGGCGACCTCAGGCCCACCATGGGGGCAGGGCGTTATGTCAAAAGGCCAGCCTTTGCGCCGGTTTTTGGCGCGCTTGAAAAAGCGGCCGCGCTCCTCAGGCCAGAGGCCGTGAAGCGATAGGCTTGTGCCCACGGTCTTGGACTGCCCGGAAAACGGTGATATGAAAACGTTTCCATGGGTCCACAGTATCGGGGCATCAAGCTGAATGAGTGACGATAAATCCGCAAAAATTACCATCGCTGACGTGGCGCGGGTGGCCGGCGTTTCGGTTACCACCGTGTCGCGGGTATTGAACGGTGAAAAATATGTGCGCGAGGACAAGAAAAACGCCGTGATGGCGGCTGTGTCCAAGCTGCAGTATCAGCCCAACCTGTTTGCGCGCAGCCTAGCGGGCGACCGCTCCTACCTGATCGGGCTGTTGTTCGACGACCCGCGCGGCGACTATCTGTCCGGCATGCAGCGTGGTGCCATGCAGCGGTCCCAGAAAGCCGGTTTGCATCTGGTGGTGGAATTGTTCGAAAAAGGCAGCAGCCTTGCCGACATCGAATCGTTCCTGACCAAGCTGCAACTGACCGGGGTTATCCTGGCGCCGCCCGTGTGCGACAACAAGGTGGTGCTGGCCGCCCTGCACAAGAAACGCATCCCCACCGTGCGCATTGCCCCCAGTGCGCCCTATGACGGCATGCCGTCGGTGGTGATCGACGATTTCCATGCCGCCGGCGAGGTGGCTGAATATCTGATCGCCAAGGGCCATAAGGACATTGGATTCATCCGGGGAGACCGTGAACATGCGGACGCCCACGAGCGTGAAAACGCTTTCAGAGACGTGATGCAAAAGCATGGTTTGCCGGTCCGCGACCAGTGGGTCGGGCAGGGCGACTACAGTTTTGAAAGTGGTGTCGCCGCGGCCCGGAAAATCCTGTCGAACGCGGAAAAACCGACCGCCATTTTTGCCTGCAACGACGATATGGCAGCGGGCGTGATTGTGGCGGCAGACGAGATCGGCCTGCATGTGCCGGCAGACCTTTCGGTGGCCGGATATGACGACATTGCCTTGGCCTCCCGCGTTTCCCCGCCCCTTACGACCGTGCGGCAGCCGGTCGAGGAAATGGCGGCCCAGGCGGTGGAGCGGTTGTTGGCCATGCGCGAAGGCACCGATATCGGTGCCGAACTGCCCACCGTGATGAAGGTGGAATTCATCGAACGCCATTCGGTGGTACCGCCACGCCAGAAATGATAGCGCTAACGTTCCGGCGGCATGCCTCCCCATGCCGTCATGCGTTTCTGAAAAAATATGGAAGCGCTTTCAGAAAATTCTGGACTCAGTCTCCGGCATGTATTACACACATTCTTGACAGCGCTGTCAGTTGGAAGGGTCAGTGCTGTTCACAGTCTGGGAGGAGATAACATGACCGTACTATCACGCCGCCGGTTTGCCCGGCGCCAAGCGCTTCTGGCCGCCACGTCCCTGTGCGGCCTTCTGGCTGCGCATCCCGCGCTTGCCCAGGATACCAGCGCCGACAGCGACGCGAAGGAAATCGAGGAAATCACCGTTACCGGTTTCCGGGCTTCGCTTGCCGATGCGCTTTCCAATAAACGCAACTCCAACTTGTTTCTGGAATCCGTGACTGCCGAGGATATCGGCAAGTTCCCGGACCAGAACGTGGCGGAATCCCTGCAGCGCCTTTCGGGTGTACAGATCGACCGCGACAACGGGCAGGGCACCACGGTGCGTATCCGCGGCCTTGACCAGAACGTCACCGTGTTGAACGGCGAAGTGTTCCTGACCGGCCTCGAGGTATTCCGCCTGGGTGAAGGCGGCGACCGCAAGCAGGACTCGCTGGAAGGCATCCCGGCCGAACTGATCGGCGGTGTGGATGTGTATAAAAGCCCCAATGCCTCGCTCCTTGAAGGCGGCCTTGGCGGTATCATCAACCTCAAGACCCGCAGCCCGCTCGCGCTTGACGACGGCCTGACCGTCGCCGGCAACGGCCGCATGAGCAAGGGGTCGGAAATCGGCGGCTGGGAACCCACGGGTGCCGTGGCTGTCGGTTACAAGAACGAGGATAAATTCGGCCTGATCGCGACCGCGTCCTACGACAAGCAGAACCTGCATACCAACGTCATGGGCGGCGACAACCGCGGCAACTGGGTGCTGTCGAACCGGGCCGACGCGGGCACGGTGCAGAATTATTACGCACCGGAATACCGCTATGTCACCGACCGGGACGAGGAGCGCGAGCGCTGGGGTTTCAGCCTGGGTGCCGAAGCGCGTGTAACCGAGGCCTTTACGGTCGAAGCCAACTGGTTCCATTCGGACCTGACGGTCGCAACCCAGGAAGCATCGATCAAATATCCGATGAACCTCGAGAGCCCGGGTCTCGATCCGGACTATGATATCGTGATCGGCGCCAACAATGTGCTCGAACGCGGTACCTTCATCGCCAATTCTGCTGAAGCGATTTCCTTCGTGCAGACCACAAAAACCAAGGCTGACAATATCCAGCTCGGCATGAATTTCGATGATGGCGGGCGCTGGCGCGGCAGCATCAAGGGTGCTTATGCCAAATCCAGCATGACCAGCCTGAATGCCAACAACGACGTGCGTTACACACAATATAGTGTACCGACCGCCGATGCATCGAGCTCGACCGGCTACAGCCACCAGGCGGCCAACCCGGATGCGCCGGCGAACTTCCGCTATACCTACGACAATGGCGACGGCACCCTGCCTTCGTTCACGCTCGTGGATGTGCCGGACCTGTTCACCAACCCGGCGTATGGCTTCTTCAAGTCGCACTGGTTGTTCGACAATGCCTCCGACCTCGAGAACTATTCGGTACGCGGCGACATTGCCTACGATCCCGAATTCATTTCGTCGGGCAATGTGACCATCAGTGCCGGTGCGCGCTATGCCGTGCGCGATATCGATTTCGAACAGGCGCGTTACCTGGCCGACTATTCCGGCAAGGGCGAACTGGACGGCACCGACTTTGGCCAGAACTGGACGCCCTACGGCTATTTCCAGGATGGCGCCATCGGCTTCAAGTCCTGTGAATTGCCGGCCGGTACGCCGGGTATCCCGGGTGGCTGTGACAACCGTTTTGGCAACAGCCCGCCCCTTATCACGCCGTTCGATACCTTCACGTCCAATTCGGGCCGGGTTGAAACCATCAACGGTTTCTGGGGCGGCAATGGCGGTGGCGGCACCGACACCCTTCTGGCGCAGGACCGCGGCCAGATGGTCGACGGCCTTGCCTGGATACAGTCGCTGTATCCCGATACCCCGTTCAGCCGTTTCATTGACCCGCTGAACAGCTTCAAGGTGAAGGAAAAAACCACGTCCGGTTACCTGATGGCAGATGTCGGCGATGAAGCCGATACCTACCATGTGAATGTGGGTGTCCGCATCGTGCGCACCGACCTGACGGTCGACCAGGGCACGCCGGCGGGCGCAGACCCCACCTATTGGGGGACCGATAGCTGGAACGGCGTGCTTCGGGACGCGGATACCATCCGCACCTCGCGCTCCTACACCGACATCCTGCCCAGCGCCAACGTGGTCCTGAACCTGGATGAAAACTCGAAGGTACGGGCATCTGCCGCCCGCGTGGTTGCGCGCCAGCGCCTCTTTGACCTGGGCCGCGGTTTCGAAACCTTCTTCAACCGCAACCCGGACACCAACCTGTTCGAGTTCGTGAACGGCAGCTCGGGCAACCCGGAGCTTGACCCGTTCCGCGCCACCCAGATGGACCTCGGGTACGAATATTATATCGGCAGCGAAGGCCTGATCTCGGTCAGCGGCTTCTGGAAAGAGGTGGACAGCTTCATTGTCACCAACACCGTGCCGATTTTCGTGAACGACCAGGCTGGCGGGCGCCTTGGCCCGGTATCCCTGCCTGAAAACGGCGAGGGCGGCCGCATCCGCGGTTTCGAAATCGGCGGGCAATATGCCTTCGAGTGGGGCGGCGGTTTCATCGCCAACTATACCTTCTCGGACAGCACGAGCTCGAGCTACAACGATTTCGACGAAGGCCTGCCGATCCCGGGCGTATCCAAACATTCGGCCAACGCCCAGGTCTATTACCAGCAGGACCTGTTCGAGGCCCGCGTGTCCTACACCTGGCGCAGCAAGCGTTATAACGGCAACTTCGGCTTCAACGACGGCGATGTCAGCCGCTCGCTCGGCCGCTGGATCAGGCCCTACGGCCAACTCGACGCCCAGCTTGTGGTACATGTCACCGACAATTTCGACCTGACGGCCGAAGCGGTGAATATCACCAAGGAAGCGCAGAGCGAGTATCTCCAGTTCGAGAATCTGCCTTTCCGCTATAACTCGGGTCCGCGCCGGTTCCTGCTCGGTGGCCGGTTCCGCTTCTAGCTCTCCAAGGGGCACTGGGTGCGGTGTCTTCCCTCACCGCACCCAATTTTTCCGACAAACCAGTGCCACAGGTGCAACATGAGCCAAAGCCATCTGCCTGACCGCATATTGCCGCGGCGCCTCCTGATTGTGGGGGGCGGTACCGCCGGCTGGATGACCGCCGCCGCCATGAGCCGTATGTTCGGCCATGTGGTGGAGATCACGCTGGTGGAATCCGCCGATATCGGCACCGTGGGGGTTGGCGAGGCCACGATCCCGCCCATTCGCACGTTCAACAATCTCCTGGGTATTGATGAAGGCGAATTCCTGGCCGCCACCCGGGGGACCTACAAGCTGGGCATCGAATTCACGAACTGGCTGGAGGAAGGCCACAGCTATTTCCATCCGTTCGGTCTGCATGGCGCCAGCCCGGATGCGCGTTACCTGCATCATTATTGGCTGAAGCTCCGCCGCGCGGGATATACGGCGCCGCTGGACGATTTTTCCATCTGTGCGCTGGCCGCAAAAGCCGGTCGGTGTGCCGCCCCCGCTGCCGATCCGCGCTCGCCCCTGTCGGCCTTCGGTTCGGCCTTTCATTTTGATGCGAGCCTTTATGCCCGCTTCCTGCGCACCTATGCCGAAGCCCGGCGCGTGACCCGAGTTGAAGGCAAGGTCACGGGGGTTTTGCAAGAGGGCGACAGCGGTTTCATCACCGGCGTGCAGCTTGAAGGCGGGCGGGTGCTGGAGGCCGATTTTTTTGTCGATTGTTCCGGTTTCCGCGCGCTGTTGATCGGCGGTGCGCTGGGGGTCGGCTATCAGGACTGGCGCCACTGGCTGCCGTGCGACCGTGCGGTTGCCATCCCCTGCGCCAAAGTGGGACCTGCCATCCCCTATACCCGTTCGACCGCCCACACGGCTGGCTGGCGCTGGCGTATTCCGCTGCAGCACCGCACCGGCAACGGCAGTGTCTATGCAAGCCATCACATGAGCGACGAGGAAGCGACCGCAGACTTGCTCGCGAACCTTGATGGTGAAGCTTTGGCGGAACCCAATCTCCTGCGCTTCACCACCGGTATGCGCGACAAGGTGTGGGACAGGAACTGTGTCGCCATCGGCCTGTCTTCCGGGTTCCTGGAACCCTTGGAAAGCACCAGCATTCACCTGATCCAGGCCGGCATCACCAAACTGTTGGACTTTTTCCCCTCGACCGGATTTTCCGAGGCCGGCACAGCGGAATATAACCGCCTCGCGCGCATCGAATTCGAGGAAATCCGCGATTTCCTGATCCTGCACTATAAGGCCACACGCCGGCGGGACAGCGCGTTCTGGCGCTATTGTGCGGACATGGAAATTCCTGAAACGCTCAGGCACCGCATGGCGCTGTTTGCCGCCGAAGGCCGCATTCCGCCCCGTGCCTATGACCTGTTCACCAGCACAAGCTGGATCGCCGTATTCCTGGGGCAGGGGGTTGAACCCGTCGCCTATGACCCGCTGGTGGATGCGCACAATCTGTCGGACATCCGTGCCCGGCTGGACGGCGACCGCGCGCGCCTGCGCGACACCGCCATGCGCCTGCCGCCCCATGAAGACTTCATCAAATTCCAGATATCGAGGGCAAGCCGTGTCGCCTGAAGGCGACCCCGGCTGGACCCGTCTTGAAAGGACCGCTGTGACATCCCTGTCTCGTAAATACCGTTCGTTTGCCGTGGCCCTGATGGCGAGCAGCCTTTTGGTCGCACCATGCCTGCCCGCATCAGCCAACCAGCCGGAAATCTGGCCGGTGCTCGAGAGCCCGGTGAAACAGGACCCGGCAATGGAAGCCAAAATCGATGCGCTGATCGCGGCCATGACGGTCGAAGAAAAAGTCGGCCAGATCGTGCAGCCGGAAATCCAGTATATCACGCCAAAAGAAGTACGGGACTACCATATCGGTTCCATCCTCAATGGCGGTGGCTCGCTGCCGCACCGGAACAAATATGCCACGCCGGGCGAATGGCTGGCGATGGCGGACGCTTTCTATGATGCCTCGCTGGATGTTGCGCCCGACCGACCGAAGATCCCGCTGCTCTGGGGCTCGGACGCCGTGCATGGCCATAATAATGTCATCGGTGCTACCATCTTCCCGCACAATATCGGCCTTGGCGCCGCCCATGATGTTGACCTGATGCGCCGGATCGGCGGGGTGACCGCGCTTGAAATGCGTGTCACCGGCATCGACTGGACCTTCGCGCCCACCCTTGCCGTGGTGCAGGACGATCGCTGGGGCCGCACCTATGAAAGCTATTCCGAGGCGCCCGAACTGGTGAAAGCCTATGGCGGTGCCATGGTCGAAGGCCTGCAGGGTGTGGTGGGCACGCCGGAATTCCTGGACGTCAACCATGTGGTGGCCACGGCCAAACATTTTGTCGGCGACGGCGGCACCGAAGGTGGCGACGACCAGGGTGATGCCAAGGTCTCCGAACAGGAGCTTCGGGACATTCATGCCGCGGGCTATGAAAGTGCGATCGAGGCCGGTGTGCAGACCGCCATGGCCAGCTTCTCAAGCTGGAACGGGGTCAAGCTGCATGGCCATAAATATCTGCTGGACGACATCCTGAAGGGCCGTATGGGCTTTGATGGCCCTGTGGTCAGCGACTGGAATGCCCACGGGCAGGTGAAAGGCTGTTCGAACGTATCCTGCGCCCAGTCGGTCAATGCCGGCATCGATATCGTCATGGTGCCGCAGGACTGGAAGGGTTTTTATGAAAACACCCTGCAGGATGCGAAGGCCGGCATCATCAGCAGCGCGCGGCTGGACGAAGCCGTGCGCCGCATCCTGCGCATGAAATTCCGCGCCGGGCTGTTCGACAAGCCGCGCCCGTCTGCGCGCGGGGTGGCCGGCAAGGACGGTATCATCGGCCAGCCGGCCCACAAGGCACTGGCGCGCGAGGCGGTGCGCAAGTCGCTGGTGCTTCTGAAGAACAAGGACCATGTGCTGCCGATCCAGCCCGGCAAGACCGTGCTGGTGATCGGCGACGGCGCCGACAATATCGGCAAACAGGCCGGCGGCTGGACCATAAGCTGGCAGGGCACGGGCAACCAGAACAGCGATTTCCCGGGCGGCACCAGTATCTATGATGGCATCAAGGAACGGGTGGAAGCCGCAGGCGGCACGGTGGTGCTGGCAGCAGATGGCAAAACGGATGTCAAACCCGATGTGGTGATCGCGGTGTATGGCGAAAACCCCTATGCCGAATTCCAGGGCGACCGCGATACGCTCGAGTATGAACCGGGCGACAAGACCGATCTGGCGCTTGTCAAACCCTGGCATGACGCGGGTATTCCTGTGGTCAGCGTGTTCCTGTCAGGGCGTCCCTTGTGGGTGAACCCCGAAATGAATGCATCAGACGCCTTTGTGGCCGCCTGGTTGCCGGGCAGCCAGGGGGCAGGGGTGGCCGATGTGCTGGTTGCAGGCGCGGACGGCACACCAGCCCATGATTTCACGGGCCGCCTGTCCTTCAGTTGGCCCAAAACGCCCTTGCAGGCGGTTCTGGACCGGCGCCATCCGAATTATGACCCGCTGTTCGCCTTCGGTTATGGCCTGTCGTATGCGGGCGGTGAAGAAGGCCCGGGTATGCTGCCGGAAGATGTGGAAGGTGTTCAGCATGGCATGGCCGACCGGCTTGCGCTTTATGCAGGCCGGCCCCTGGCGCCCTGGCGGGTCTATATCGGTGACGGCGACACGCCCCAGATCATGAGCGGGCCCTATGCCAAACTGCCGGATGACGGCATGACCATCCGCACCGCCGACATGAAGGTGCAGGAAGATGCGCTTCTGGTCGACTGGACCGGCGCCAAACCCGGTTTTGTCGAAATTTCTGGCGGCACCGATCCCCTGGACCTGTCGGCCTACCGGCAGGCGGGCGGGGTTCTGAGTTTCGAGATGAAGCTCGACAGCCTGCCCACGGGGTCCGTTGGCGTGGCCATGACCTGTGGTGAAGGCTGTGGCGCCACGGTGGACCTGACCGACCATATCCGGGCGCTGGTGGGCCAGGGCTGGCAGCATGTGGCGCTGAAGCTTTCCTGTTTCGGCACGCCCCTGGAGATGAAAGCCGTGGACGTGCCCTTCCGGCTCACGAGCGAAGGGGCGGCCAGCATTTCGGTGGCCGACATAACTGTCGCGGATCGCGGCAATGCCGCCTTCCAGTGCGAGGCGCAGGACTAGGTCGCGTGACAGGAATTCAGGGGTCCTTCCCCTGACGGGTGGGGCAGTGTCTGCCGGAATAGCACTGCCCCGCCCATCCCCGAAAGGGGCTAAAGCGCCCAGGTGTGGATGAACTCGCTCATGATGGGCAGCCAGTCCACGACCGCATGCAACAGGACGATCAACAGGAAGCTGCGAGTGCGCGCCCACAAGACCCCGAACAGCAGGCTGATGGGCGACAACACGGCAATGGTATAGGCGGCAACCTGCAACGGGTCGGTGCTGCTGCCATAGGCATCGGGACCGGCGCGCAGATAAAGCCCCGGTGCATGTACAAGCGCAAACAGGACCGACGTGACCAGGATGCCGCTGATATGTGAGCGAAAGAGCGCGCTCAGCCGTGTCTGCAGCACCGAGCGGAACAGGAATTCTTCCGTCACCCCCACTTCCAGAATCAGCCACAGATAGGTTGCGGGCGCGACCCACAACAGGGCCCCGGTGCCGATGCCGGTGTCGGCAATATTCTTCAGGCTGGGGCTTACGGCCGCCTGCAGGCCCAGAAGAATGCCGGCCAGCACCAGGAAGGTGCGCCAGAAACGCCGACGGCGGATGGTGTGGTCCATCAAGGGTTTCAGGGGCGCGCGAAGCGCAAGGATCAAAAGGACCGGCAGGCCGACATGGGCGACGAGCTTGGCGGCCAGTACCGCCAGGTCGCGCTCGCGTCCGGGCTCGATCTCGGTTTTCAGCCAGGAAAGCCCGAAGCCAAGGAACAGGAAGGCATAGAGGATCAAATAGCCGAAGATAGCCATGGTCTCAAAGCCGGGCCGGGGCACGGAGGTGGTGGGCACGTCGGCGCCCCGGGTCAGGAACCAGGCCAGGCCACCAAGGCCGAGGCCAAACACGGCCAGCGAGACGAACGGGAAGGTCCAGTCCGCACCGGCTGTATAAAGGTAGGCTGTCGACGCCGCCCAGATAAGGGCATAGGCCGGAACAGCAACGCGGGGGCTGAACCCCTGTGTCTGTGTCATGATGATGTGTCCTCTCACTGTCGTTGCCGCCGGTCTGGTTTTCTGTGCTGGCGTGCCCGCGTACAATAAGCCGGTGCAGAATCGGCGCAAAATGAAAAATGATTTCAGGGCCTGATCCGGATGCCGGCACCGTTTCGGTGCGGCCGGTTTGGCCCGAATTTGCAATTTTGTTCCAATTTGCGCTATTCTGGGCGCCTCGGTCGCGCGTTTATGCTGTCACCACGGCCGGGAAGGGGGACTGATGGAGACTGCATGGACATCTGGCCAGCTTGACCGGTGGGAGAAAATCCGCCGGGGTGGCCGTATGCGCTATATCCTTTTATACGGGGTGCTGGGCTGGGGGCTGCCAACCCTCTTGCTGTTCAGCCTGATCCGTGGCTGGGTCGAGGGCAGGGTGGAAAGCATCCTCGCCACGGTATTCGACCCGATGCATCTGGTGATCTGGGCCCTGGCCGGTGTGGTGTTTGGTGCCCTGATGTGGCGCTGGAGCGAACGCATCTATGAACGCCGGTCCGACGAGGACTGATTTCCAAAAAGATTTTGTCTGCTGGCGGGGCGGCCTTTCGGGCTTGCCTGTCCCAGCCTGTGCGTGCGTCATCCCCCCACACTCGATGAATCACCCGCTGCCGGCCAGGCCATCAGGACGCCCTGCAATGGTTTGCACACGGGCCCGATGTCGGCCCGCGCCGTTACGGCTGTTTGCGCGCCATGGCTATGGTAGCGCTAAAACTGAGGAATGCCGCCAATGACCCCGGTATCATTTTTGTCATAAATTGCTTGTCACGCGATCTGAACTGGGCTAAAAAGGGTGGAAATGTCACCGGTGTCATTTTTGTGTATTAGGTCGTGACACCGGTGTCATTGGCCGGGACATTGGGAAGGAACCGTCCTGGCAATCATGTTTCATGATCGCGGGCGTGCTGGCTGTGTTACAAGCAGCGGGCGCGTCATAAACCTGGGGAGGTAAACCACATGAAGATTCTAAAAACACGCCCTGGTGCATTCCTTTTCGGTACGGCGCTGTCGTCACTTGTCGTGGCCGCCGCTTTGCCGCAATCGGTTCTGGCGCAGGATTCACAGGCTGATACGGACGGTATCGGCACCCTTGAAGAAATCACCGTAACCGGCTACCGCAGCAGCCTTCAGGCCGCTATCGGTGTGAAAAAAGAGTCGGTTTCGGCGGTAGACGCCATCGTGGCGGAAGATATTGCCAAATTCCCGGACCAGAACCTTGCGGAAGCGCTGCAGCGTATTCCCGGTATTGCCATCGCCCGTGACGCGGGTGAAGGCCGTGCCATCTCGGTCCGCGGCCTGGGTGCGCAGTTCACCCGCGTTCGCCTGAACGGCATGGAAACCATCGCCACTTCCACCGATGGGGCTTCCGCCAACCGCGACCGCGCGTTCGACTTCAACGTGTTTGCGTCCGAACTGTTCAGCTCGATCATTGTGCACAAGACTGCAGAAGCCTCGCTTGACGAAGGCTCGCTGGGTGCCGTGGTCGACCTCAACACCGGCAGCCCGCTGTCCCTGAAGGAAGGTACCTCGCTGGTGCTTTCGGCCAAGGGTCAGTATAACGACCTGAGCGACGACCTGAGCCCGCGCCTTGCCGCCCTTGGCGCTTATGTGAACCCGGAGCGCACGTTCGGCATTTCCGCGTCGGTGGCCTGGTCCGACTACACCACGTCCGAGCTTGGCAACAACACCGTGCGCTGGGCGCAGGCGCGTTTCCGTTCGGTTGAGGGCACGTCCTGTCTCAACGGCTCCACCTATGTGCCGAGCGACGTCTGTAACGAAGCTGCCTTGGCCATGCACCCGCGTATCCCGCGCTACGGCGAAGTCAGCCACGACCGGGAACGTCTTGGCGCCACCGCGTCCGTGCAGTTTGCACCCAGCGAAGGTACCAAGGTCTCGATCGACGGCCTCTATTCCAACTTCAAGGAAACCCGCGAGGAAAGCTGGGGCGAGGTCCTGTTCCGCAGCAACGAACGCACAATCGATGTACGCGACTATACCGTTGATGAAAACGGCACCATGGTTTCGGGTACCTTTGATAACGCGTGGGTGCGCACCGAAGCCTATCGCCGCGAAAGCGAAACCGAATTCTACCAGTTGTCCAGCCGCTGGGAACAGGACGTCACAGACAGCTTCCGTTTCGAGGTGCTTGGCGGCTTCTCGCGGTCCGACGCTGATATCCCGGTTGAAACCACGATCATTTTCGACGATCGCGACCATATGGGCTACAGCTTCGACTATAGCAACATGAACAGCCCGGTCCTGACCTTCGGCAGCGGCGTCGACCAGGCGTCATCGTTCCAGCTCGCCGAATTCCGTGACCGTCCGTCCTACCTGACCAACAAGTTCCGGACCCTGGCCCTGAATGGCGAATGGGACCTGAGCGAACACCTGCAGCTTGAAGGCGGGGCCATGTATCGGCGCTTCAGCTTCGAGACCGAAGGCTATCGCCGCGACTCTGCCTACTGTTCCGCTTTCACCTGTGCCTCAGGCACCTATGGCCTGCAGGTCACCGACCAGATTGCCCAGCTTTTCGAACTGGGTGATGCCGGTCAGCCCTCGGGCACGACCACGAGCTGGATCATCCCCAATATCGATGCCGCAGCAGATGTGATCGGCCTCTATGACCGCGAGGCGGTGTTCCAGCCGACAGAGGACAGGGGCGTTGTCGAGGCGGTGACAGGCGGGTACCTGCAGCTCAATGGCGACACCAACATGGGCGATACCCGTGTTGCCTTCAATGCCGGCGTTCGTTACGCGCGCACCAAACAGTCGTCCACCGGCTACAATAACGGTGCCGAAGTCGAAGTGAAGCGCACCTACGACGATTGGCTGCCGTCCGCGAACCTGGCCATCTGGCCGACCGACACGTTCGTGATCCGGGCTGCGGCTGCCAAAGTGATCACCCGTCCGACCCTCGGCAACCTGACGCCGGGCGGTTCGGTTGACGGCTTCAACTACCGGGTCAGCTCGGGCAACCCGAACCTGAGCCCGTTCCGCGCCACCACCTATGACCTGTCGTTCGAATATTATTTCGCGCCGCAAGCCATTGCGTCGGTTGCCCTGTTCGCCAAGGATGTGAAAAGCTTCCCGATCAGCTCCAGTGTGCAGGGTACCTATGCATCGACAGGGCTGCCGCTGTCGCTGATCCCGCCCGGGTCGCCGGGTGCGCTGAACCCGACCGGACAGGACTGGGAAATCCGTTCCATCGGCGATGGCCCTGGCGCGAACCTGAAGGGCGTGGAATTTTCCATCCAGACGCCGTTCACCTTCCTGCCGGGTGCGCTGAAGAATTTCGGTACGATCCTGAACCTGACCCTGGTCACAAGCGATGTGGATTACGAGGTAAGTGGTCCGGCAACCGATCCGGTCCCGACATCCGGTTCGTTCCCGGTTCTGATCCCCGAAGCCCGCACCGAGCCGTTGTTCGGTCTGTCGAAAACCTCGGCCAACGGCACCCTGTATTACGAGGACGAGAAATTCTCGGCTCGTGTTTCGGTGGCCTACCGGAACGGCTTCGCCGACGCTACCAGTGCGACGGGCAGCCGGTTCGAAGGTTACAACAGCTCGATCAACGTCGATGCGGCCATTCGCTACCAGCTCAACGACCAGGTCGAACTGTCGCTCGAGGGCATCAACCTGACCGACGACTATCGTGATCGTTACGCCGACCTCTATGTCGACCGTAACTACGAGTACAATCACTTCGGTCGCGTGATCCTGTTCGGCGTCCGTTACAAAATGTAATCGGGACTTCCCACCCGACCCCCGGTCTGCACGCCGGGGGAAACAATGGCCGGGAGGCGGTATTCAGCGCGTCCCGGCCTTTTCTTTGACCAGATGACACCTGGGGGAACCGCCATGATGAACCGACGCAGCCTTCTGAAAAGCCTTCTGGGCACCAGCGCCCTGGCCGCCCTGCCGGCCCTGCCGTTTGCTGGCGTGGCGGCCCAGGGTTCGCGTGCGACATCGTCCCTCGATCCCTATGCCGACATGGTCTGGGGCCGCGGTTTTGAAGGTCAGCGCAAGGCCGACCTTGGCAATGGCACCTTCCTGAACCCCGTGTTCGCGGGCGACCATCCCGACCCGTCCATCATGAAGGACGGCGACGATTATTACCTGACCTTCTCCAGCTTCGACAGTTACCCGGGCATCGTGATCTGGCACAGCCGCGACCTGGTGAACTGGCAGCCGGTGACGGCGGCGCTGACCACCCCCATCGGGTCGGTCTGGGCGCCCGAACTCGTCAAGCATGACGGGCGCTATTTCTGTTACATTCCGGCGCGCTTCCCGGATTACCGCTCCATTTATGTCATTCATGCCGACGACATCAACGGCCCCTGGTCTGCGCCCATCGACCTGAAGCTGCACCAGCATATCGACCCCGGCCATGTGGTGGATACGGACGGCACCCGCTGGCTGTTCCTGTCGGGCGGCGACCGGGTGAAACTGTCGGCAGACGGCTTGTCGCTCGCGGGCGCGGTCGAACATGTCTACGACCCCTGGCGCTACCCGGAAGACTGGGTGGTGGAAACCTTTGCGCCTGAAGGCCCGAAGGTGATGAAACGCGGCGACTGGTTCTATATCGTCACCGCGGTTGGCGGCACCGCCGGCCCGCCCACCGGCCATATGGTCATTATGGCGCGCTCCAAATTCCTCGAAGGCCCGTGGGAAAATGCGCCCAACAACCCGGTTCTCCGGACCGAAAGCGCCACCGAAAAATGGTGGTCGCGCGGACATGCAACCCTGTTTGAAGGCCCCGGCGGCCAGTGGTGGATGATCTATCACGGTTATGAAAACGGCTATTGGACCCTGGGCCGCCAGACGCTTCTGGAACCCGTTGAATGGACCGCCGACGGCTGGGTGAAACCCTTGGGCGGCGACCTGTCGGCGCCGATCAGAAAGCCGATTGATCTCGGGCCGCAGCCGCATGGCATGCCGCTCAGCGACGATTTTTCCACGAACCGCTTCGGTGTCCAGTGGGCTTTTTACGACCCCGCGCCGGACGAGATGAAACGGGTGCGTTATGTCGACGGCGGCCTGTATCTGAAGGGCAAGGGCACCGAACCATCCAATTGTTCCCCGGTCAGTTGTATCTCGGGCGATCAGTCCTACCGGATCGAAGCCGATATCAGCATCGACGACCACACGGAAGCCGGGCTGCTTTTGTTTTATAACCGCCGCCTGTATGCCGGGCTTGGCCTTGGGCCCGAAGGCCTGATGATGCATCGTTACGGCCTCGCGCGGCCGCGCGGGCGCATTCCGGGCCAGCGTGAGCCGGGCCAGCCGGACACGCCGGTGCGCAAGCTCCGCCTCAGGCTCACCAACCGGCAGAATATCCTGACCATCCACACCAGCCGCGACGACGGCCAAAGCTGGCACAAGTTCGATGTCCAGATGGAAGTGTCGGGCTACCACCATAATGTTGCCTACGATTTCCTGAGCCTCAGGCCGGCCTTCTATGCCGCCGGCACGGGCGAGGCGCGCTTCGCCAATTTCACCTACGAGGCGCTTTATGACGAATAGCCGCACGGCCAGGCCGGCGCGGCACCGGAAGTAACCCAAGTCAGGGCGGGGCGCCTCCCAAGGTCACCTGCCTCGCCCTGGTTCCCACCCTCGGCCCGAAGCGGACCTCCAAGCCGCTTCGGGCTTTTTTTATGGATGCGCGGATGTCGGGGCGGCCAGCGTGGCTATCAGCCAATAATCAGGCTGGCTTCCAGGACCGTGTCGCGGTCGGTGGGGATTTGGGCGGCGGCGCGGCCGGGCCAAGCGCAGTTTTGCATGCTGAGTTCCTGCCGGATGATCCAGTTGTGCCAGGGCACGCCATCGGCCTTGCAGCTTATGGCAATTTCGGTCGGCCAGCCGGGTTCTGCTACGTCGGGAAAGCTGAACTCTACGGTGTCGCCGGTCTGGACCGGGGCAGGCGTGGCGGTGAGGGTCTGACCGTCGGAGGCAATCTGCACCGTGTCGGCATGGCCGAAGCGGAACGACAGGCCGCCATAGCCTTTTTCATTGTCCGAGCCCGCGAGCGACACGCCCGAGACCAGCGCCCTGAGCGCCACCCGGATATCCAGCCGGCGTTTGCCATCGTCAAGCGGCCAGATGGTGACATCCGTCTGTTCGGTCATGAAAGCGAGGGGTTCGCCAAAGGCATCGGTGGTCCAGTTGGTGCGGGTGATCAGGCGCAGGCTGCCGTCCTGCCATTCATCCGCAGACACGAGGCTGGTGGCATAGCGGATATGGTCGCCCACCCAGGCGTCACCGGCGCTTTTACCGTCCAGAAACACGCCACGCCAGGCCCAGAACAGGCCCCGGTGGTGGATATGGTCCGTGGGGGCGTTTTCGGTGATCACCGTGCCTGAAGGCGCATAAACCGGATGCAGGTAATTGGCGCGCCAGGCCTCGGCACCGGGTGGTGGCGCAAGCTGGTAGGTCAGCACAGGTTTGCCGGCTTCGGTGATGTCCACCTTGGCCGGCATGATGTCGGTTTCCAGGCCGGTACCGTCGCATCCGGCAAGCAACAGGCCGGAGGCGACGGTCAGGAGGCAGGCGGCATGCCGGATCATTTCAGGAGGCTGGGCAGCCACAAGGAGAAGGCCGGCACGTAGGTGACGAGGATCAGGACCGCGAGACCCGCGATATAGAAGGGCCACAGGGTCTTCAGTGTCTCGGGGATACTGATCTTGCCGATGGCGGTGCCGACGAACAGCACCGAGCCCACGGGCGGTGTGATCAGGCCGATGCCAGCATTCAGCACCAGGATGATGCCGAACTGCACGGGGTCGACCCCGAACGCCTTGGCGACCGGCAGGAAGATCGGTGTGCAGATGATGATCAGGGGCGCCATGTCCATGAAGGTGCCCAGGATCAGGATCACGATATTGATCATGATCAGGATGCCCAGCGGGTTGTCGGCAATCGAGCTGATGGCTGCAACGGCCTTGGTTGGCACTTCAAGATAGGCCATCAGCCAGCCGAACCCGGCGGCGGCGCTGATCACGAACAGGATCACCCCGCTCATGCGCGCGGCGCGCATGCAGGCGCCGAAGAATTCCTTCTTCGGCAGGTCGCGGTACAAAAGTGCGGTCACGGCAAGGGCATACAGCACCGCTACCGACGCGCTTTCAACCGCCGTGAAGATGCCGGCGCGGATACCGCCGAAGATGACGAAGATCAAGAGCAAGCCGGGCAGGGCGGCGATGAAACGGATGCCCAGTTCGGCGAAGCCCGGGAATTTGGCAGTTTCATACCCGCGTTTGCGCGCGAGGATATAGGCGGTGGCCATGACCGACAGCATCAGCATCAGCGCGGGGATGATGCCGGCCGCGAACAGGTCGGCAATCGAGATCGAGCCACCGGCAGACGCCGAAAACAGGATCAGGTTATGGGACGGTGGCACCAGAAGCGCCACGAGCGCCGAGGCGACCGTTACGTTCACCGCATAATCCCGGTCGTATTTGCGTTCCACCATCTGCGGGATCATGGCACCACCGACGGCGGACACGTCCGCAAGCGCCGAGCCGGACACACCGCCGAAGAACAGGCACGACAGCACGTTCACCTGGCCCAGGCCGCCGCGGATATGGCCGACAAGGGCCGACGCCAGCGAGATCAGCTTGGCTGAAATGCCGCCGGACAGCATCAATTGCCCCGCAAAGATAAACAGCGGAATGGCAATCAGGGTCGAGCTGTCGGTGCCGGCGGCTGTTTCGATCACGAACACGGCGGGCGGCAGGCCGAGATAGAGCACGGTCAGGAACGAGGCTGTCGCCAGCGCGAAGGCAACCGGCACCCCGATAAGCAGGAGGAGGATGAAGCTCAGGAACAGGAGACTGATGGCCATGGGCTTTACTCCGCAACAGGGGTGTGGGCGCGCGCGAGGAACAGGCGTTCAAGCGCGAACAGGCAGATCAGGCTGCCGCCCACAAGGAAAGGTACAAAATAGAAGCCCATCGGCAGCGGCGCACCCGCGACCTTCACGCCCCAGGTTTCCGCGGCCATGACGGCAGACCAGATGGCCAGCGCCGCGCCGATCAGCGCACAGATGATGCGGGCGAAGGCTTCGAGGGCGCCGTGTAGGGCACCGGGCACGGCATCGACCAGAAGCTGGAAGCGGAAATGCGCTTCGGCCCGCACGCCGACGGCGGCGCCGAACATCAGGGCGAACTTGATCATCACCAGGGCCACAGGTTCGGTCCAACTGGGCGAGGCTTCAAGCGCATACCGCCCGATCACCTGCCAGGCTTCCACAAGCACAAGGGCGACAAGCGAAACACAGGCGCCCACAAGGGCCAGCCTGGCCAGAAATTGGAAGGGGCCCGCGTCGAGGCCGTCACTGTCTGTCATACATCCCTCCCCAGGGTTTTGACTGTACCGGGGCGGGCCCGGTTATGGGTTCAGGCGCGTAAGGCCGCTCAGGCCAGCGCGCGAATGGCTTCGTAAAGGCGCCGGATTTCCGGGTCCTTCAAATGTTGTTCCAGCATCGGCCAGGCCGCCTTGCGGAAGGCATCCTTGTCGACCGCGTTGATCTGGGCGCCGGCGTCGATGACGATGCGGCGCGATTTTTCGACCTGGGCATCCCAGGCTTCGCGCATCACCGGCAGGGACCGGCGGGCGGCGTCGATGATGAACTCGCTTCTGTCGGCGCCGATTTCTGCCGCGACCTTTTTCGACATCAACAGGATATCGGGCGCAAACGAATGTTCACTTTCCGACCAGTAACTGGCGATCTTGTATTGCTGGCTGGTCTGGAAGCTGGGCCAGTTGTTTTCGGCGCCGTCGATCAGGTGCGTCTGCAACGAGGAGAAGACCTCGCCATACGACAGCGGTGTCGGGTTGCCGCCCAGGGCCGCGACCGTTTCGATGAAAATGTCCGACTGCGGCACCCGAAGCTTCAGGCCATGCATGTCGGCAGGGCCTTCGATCTTGTGGCGGGTGTTGTAGAAGTTGCGCGAACCAGAATCGTAGATCGCAAGGCCGATCAGGCCTATTCTGTCGAACGCGGCCAGGATTTCGGCACCCACCGGGCTGTCGTAAACCCGGCGCATGTGATCGGTGGAATCGAACACATAGGGCAGGGACATGATGCGTGTGGCCGGCACGGCATTATTGAGCGCAGAACTATGCACCCGCGTGCAGGCCAGCGCGCCGATGCGGGCCAGTTCGATCGTGTCTTTCTCGCGGCCCAACTGGCCGGAGTGATAGACCCGAAGCGCTGTGTCGGGGTAGGACGCCATGAGTTCAGCGTTCATCCACTGCATGGCTTTCACGGTCGGGAAATCGGAGACATGCACTTCCGCCACACGCAACAGGCGCTGGGCCGGCGCGGCGGCGGCGAGCGCCGCTGCGGTCGGGGCCGCAAGGGTTGCGGCCAGGCCGGTCAGCAGGTTTCGGCGGTTCAGCATGCGGTCTCTCCCCCTCGTGCGGCGGATGCCAGGGCTTCGCTTTCGCCATCGCTGGCGACGGCACGGCACTTGATCTCGCCGTCGGCGCCAAAGCGGATGCTTGAGCTTTCGCCGACCACGATATCATGCACGCCGGTGATCGCACCTGACGACACCAGGCATCCCTTCTTCAAGGGCATACCACGGTGGGCCGACAGTTCAAGCAGGAAGCGGACCGATTCGAACGGGCCGCCCGGCAGGATACCGGCGTTGCCCGTGGCAATCTGTTTGCCTTCGATCCAGGTTTCGCAAGTCCAGTCCTCGAAGGCGCGGGTGCGCCAGTTCTTCAACTCGGGCCCCACGATCAGGCTGGCATTGTTGCCGAAGTCGGACACGATGCAGCGCGGGCCAAGCTGGTTGATGGTGGCCAGGGGGCTGCTGGCGATTTCGACACCGATATAGACATTGCTGACCACAGCCGCCGCTTCGGCGCGGCTCCAGTTGGTTTTGCCGGCTGGTGTGTCGGTGCCGATTTCCAGGATATATTCGGCTTCAACCGCACCAAAACCACCCACAAAAATGGGGAAGTCCAGCACGCCCGACCCGGCGCGCCAGATATGGCGGTCGAAGATGGGGCCGGCCAGGCGGTCGGTCCCGAATTCGCTGGCAAGCGGTTCCATGATGCGGCCGACCTTCCAGCCGCCTATGGTGTCCTGCCACAGGCCGATGGCGGCATCCTGCACCCGGTAGGCGTCCGCAAGCGTGGCGGGCAGGGTGCCTGGATATCCGTCCAGTGCGCGGCCTTCAGACCGTGCCGTTACAAAACGGCCGGCGATTGCCTTCGGCGAAAACGCCGAATCGGCAATTGATCCTTTACTCATTCCCTCTCCCCTGTTCCTTCGGGTATTCGGCCCGCCGATATTTTTGTGTCAAAAACTATGGTAACCGGTGTCATTTTGAGTTTATGTTAATAGGTGCTTAGGTACTGTTGCCTCCGGGAGACACGAAAAACGCTATAGGAAACCGGTGTCATTTGCAAATAATATCGGTTTTGTATCTCGGAAACGCCCCAAAGGTCATATTGTGGCGGGGCAGAGGAAGGGGAGTAAAAGTATGAAACGATCCAGGATGTCAGGCGCGCGGCGCCTGATGGCCGCGGGCCTTGTTGTATTTGCGGGCCTGAGTCCGGCGTTCCCGGCAACCGCAAGCGCCGATACCGGACAGAACGACAAGACGCTGGCCTTTGCCGGCGCCGAAGGCTGGGCCAAAAACACACCCGGTGGCCGTGGCGGCCAGATTATCAGGGTTACGACCCTGGCACCGCATGGTCCGGGCTCGCTCACCGAAGCGCTGGCCGCGAAGGGGCCACGGATTGTGGTGTTCGAAGTGGGCGGGGTGATCGACCTTGGCGCCACCGAATTCAAGATTTCGGAACCGTTCCTGACCATCGCAGGCCAAACCGCGCCGTCACCCGGCATCACCATCATCAAGGGCGGCCTGACCATCGCGACCCATGATGTGATTGTGCAGCACCTGCGCATTCGTCCGGGCGAAGGCGGGTACCCCAAACGCAGCGGGCACGACATCGATGCCATCACCACCACGGCGGGCGCCTGGAACGTGATTGTCGATCATAATTCGCTGACCTGGGCGACCGACGAGAACCTTTCGGCCTCCGGCCCGCGCTTCACCGGCGACACGCCGGAAGAATGGCGCAAGGGCACCTCGCATGCGATCACCTTCAGCCATAACCTGATTGCCGAGGGCCTGTCGCATTCGACCCACGCGAAGGGCGAGCATTCGAAGGGCTCGCTGATCCATGACAATGTCAGCGACATCCTGATCTATGCCAACCTGTATGCGCATAACTTCGAGCGCAACCCGCTGTTCAAGGGCGGCGTGCACGGCGCCATCGTCAACAATTTCATCTACAACCCCGGCCAGCGTGGTGTGCATTATAACCTGCAGGGCCTGGAATGGGGCGCGGTACCGCCCCAGGATGGCCGCATGACGGCGGTTGGCAACGTGCTGCGCGCCGGGCCGTCGACACCGACCGTGTCCAGCTTCCTGATGCTGGGTGGCAATGGCGACCTTCGGTATCATGGCCGCGACAATATTGCGGTCGACCGCATTGGCCAGCCGCTGCCGGAAATCGGCCATTATGAAACCGGCCCTGCCAGGATCATCCCGTCCAAAAAACCGCTCGACTGGCCCGAAGGCCTGAATGCGAAACCGGCCGAGGATGTCGAAGCCTGGGTGCTGGCAACCGTGGGTGCACGGCCGTGGGACCGCGACCAGAATGACGTGCGTGTTCTGGCCGACGTGGCCGAAGGGCGTGGCACCATCATCGACAGCGAACAGGAAGTCGGCGGGTATCCAGTGATGAAGGAAAGCTACCGCAAGTTCGATCCGGCGCTGTGGAACCTCGATACCATGGAACCAGCGGCCGACGGTGCGCTGGACAGTGGCGCCAAGGCGCACGGGACCTAACAGGCTGCCAGCCTTAAATAAAACTGGCTAAAGATGGTCATGCCCTCTAGATTTCGGGGGCATGACCAAAAATGGGGTAGGGGCAGGAGTTCAGGGCGTGCCAACAGATAAAGACAAGCATCAGGCATCCGACCAGGCAGACGGCCTCCAGAATACCGGGGCGCCAGCCGGCGAAAAAACCAGGACCAAACTGACGATCAACGATATCGCCAGGCTGGCGAATGTTTCCAAAAAAACCGTGTCGCGGGTGATCAATGAATCGCCGCGTGTGCGTGAGGAAACCCGCAAGAAGATCAAGGAAATCATCGCCGAGCATGACTTCTCGCCCGACCTGCAGGCGCGGGCGCTGGCGTTTCGCCGCTCGTTCCTTGTGGCCATGATCTATGATAACCCGAGTCCGCAATATGTGGTGAACATGCAGCGCGGCATCCTCGATACACTTGAGGACACCAGCTTCCAACTGGTGGTGCGCCCCTGCGACCGGAATGCGCCGCGTTTTTATGAGGCCATGGGCAGTTTTATCGAACAGCAGCGCCTGTTTGGCGCCATCCTGCCACCGTCGGTGTCGGAGGATGAAAAGGTCGCCGACCTGTTGCGCGAGGCCAATTGCCCCTATGTGCGCATTGCGTCGGTCGAACTGGATACGCCCGACCGCATGATCCGCACCCATGATGCCGAGGGCGCGCGCCAGGCCGCGCGCCATATTGCAAAACTGGGCCATACCCGCATCGGCCACATCCACGGCCCTGATATGTTCCGCTCGGCCCACGAACGCCAGCGCGGCTTCGAAGCCGGCCTTGCCGAATTTGGCCTGACCCTCGCTCCCGACATGGTGGAAGAGGGTGGTTATACCTTCGATTCCGGCGTTGAATGTGCGCGCCGGCTCTTGGGGCGGCCCGACCGGCCGACCGCCATTTTCGCCGGTAACGACGAGATGGCGCTGGGTGTTTACCAGGCCGCGCGCGAAGTGGGCGTGCGGGTGCCATACGACATCACCGTGGTTGGTTTCGACGATACGCCGATTGCCTCGCGCATTTCGCCGACGCTGACGACCGTAAAGCTGCCGATCCGCGAAATGGGCAAGACCGCAGCGGCCATGCTGCTGGCGGACCGCGACGCGCCGAAACGCAGCGAACCCATCAGTTTCACGCCGGAACTGGTGATCAGGGAATCGTCCGCCAAACCCTCGCGCTGAGGCGAGCGGCGGGCACAAAAATAATCTCGGAAATCCGTTGCGCGGACGCGGTCCGCACGATATGGTTCCGAAAAATGACACCGGTTACCTTATTCAGGACATGAACCGGAAACGGCCCGGGAAGGGGCCTCCAGGAGTTGAGGAGAAAACCATGTTTGAAAAGACCTATCAGGCAACCCATCCGTCCATGATGGATGGTGTCAGTAACGACGACCTGCGCGACCGCTATCTTGTGACCGGCATGTTCGTGGCCGGCAAGGTGACCCTGAATTATTCGCATAATGAGCGTTTTGTGATCGGTGGCGCCGCACCCGTGGATGGCCCGGTTGCCCTGCCGCTGCAGCAAGTGCCGGCGTCGGCCAAGGACCATCCGTTCCTTGAGCGCCGCGAGATGGGCGCCGTGAACGTCGGTGGCGGCGAAGGCCGCATCACGGTCGATGGCACGGTCTACGAAATGAAGCCGCGTGACGGCCTTTATATCCCGATGGGGTCGAAGGATGTGGTGTTCGAAAGCCTCGACTCCGCAAACCCGGCCAAATTCTATCTGGCGTCCACGCCGGCGCACCACCGTTACGAGGTGGTAAAAATCTCGATCGACAAGGCCGTGCCCCTGAAGCGCGGCGCGCTCGAAACCTCGAACGAACGCACGATCTACCAGTATATCGTGCCGGAAACCTGCAAGTCCTGCCAACTGCTCCTGGGTCTCACGATCCTCGAGACCGGCAGTGTCTGGAACACCATGCCGCCACACCTGCATGACCGCCGGTCGGAAATCTATTTCTATTTCGACCTTAAGGGCGGCGACCGCGTATTCCACTTCATGGGTGAACCCGACAAGGCACGCCATATCGTGGTTGAAAACGAAGAAGCCGTGATTTCGCCACCCTGGTCGATCCATATGGGCTCCGGCACGCAGAATTATGCCTTCATCTGGGCCATGGGCGGGGAAAACCTCGACTATACCGACATGCATGTGCTCGATATCTGCCAACTGAAATAGGGGCAGGGACCATGAGTAATCTTTTCAGCCTTTCGGGTCGTGTGGCGCTGGTAACCGGCGCCAACACCGGCCTTGGCCAGGCCCTTGCGGTGGCGCTTGCCGCCGCAGGTGCCGACATCGCGGCCGCGGGCCGCAGTGTGCCCACGGAAACCGAAGCCGAGGTGAAAGCCCTTGGACGCAAGTTCCATTTCATCCAGGCCGACTTGGGGGATGCGTCTGTGTCGACCCGGGTGGTCGATGAAGCCGTGGCGGCCCTTGGCAGTGTCGACATCCTTGTCAACAACGCTGGCACCATCCGCCGCAATGACGCGCTCGATTTCACGGAGCAGGACTGGGACGAGGTGATGAATGTCAACCTCAAGACCGTGTTCTTCCTCAGCCAGGCCGTGGCGCGGCATCTGGTGGCTGCGAACAAGCCGGGCCGCATCATCAATATCGCGTCCATGCTGTCGTTCCAGGGCGGTATCCGTGTGGCGTCCTACACATCGTCCAAAAGCGGCGTGGCGGGCCTTACCAAACTGCTGGCGAACGAATGGGCATCGAAGGGCATCACGACGAACGCCATCGCCCCCGGTTATTTTGCGACCAACAACACGACCGCACTGCGGGCGGATGAAAAGCGCAATGCCGAAATCCTGGGCCGTATCCCGGCCGGGCGGTGGGGTGACCCGAAGGACCTGGGCGGCGCGGCCGTGTTCCTGGCGTCCGACGCGGCGGCCTATGTGAACGGGGCGGTGATCCCGGTCGACGGCGGCTGGCTCGCGCGCTAACATCATTGGGGTCAAGGGCTTCTAGGGGAAGGCATGCTATGAATAGGGCCGGTCATATCGTCTGTTTTGGCGAACTTCTGGTGCGGTTCAGCCCGCCGGGGCGTGAAATCCTGCTGCAGTCGCCACGGCTGGAGGCCCATTTTGGCGGGGCGGAGGCCAATGTCGCCGTCTCCCTGGCCCGGTTCGGCCATGACGTGCGCTCGGTCAGCACCATCCCGGCGAATGCGCTGGGCTCGGGTGCCGTCGAAGCCCTGCGCCGCTACGGTGTCGATGTGCGCCATGTCGCCACCGGTGTGGGCCGCATGGGGCAATATTTCCTGTCGCACGGGGCGGTGTTGCGCCGGTCGGAAGTCATCTACGACCGGGCCAATTCGGCCTTCGCGCTGGCCGAACCCGACAGCCGCGACTGGGATGCCATCTTCGATGGTGCATCGCTGTTGCATGTGTCGGGTGTTACGCCGGCCATCGGCCCCAGGGCGGCGGAAAGCTGCCTGAAGGCGGTGCAGGCCGCCGTGCGCGCGGGTGTTGCCGTGTCATTCGATGGCAACTACCGCGAGCTACTGTGGTCCCAGTGGAATGGCGACAAGGTGGCGATCCTCAGGGAAATCCTGGGCCACGCCACTTATGCCTTCATCAATGAAAAGGATGTGGCGCTGATCCTGGGACAAAACTTCGCGGACCCTGATGTCATGGACCGGCGCCAGAAGGCCTGTGCGCTGGCGTTCGAGACCTTCCCGAAGCTCAGCCATATCTCGGCCACCTTCCGTACCCAGCACGGGGTAGAATATCACGAATTGTCCGCCGCCATGTTCACGCGGGAGGCGGTCTGGCACGCCCGGACCTATCCGCTGGACGGCATTGTCGACCGGATCGGTACCGGCGATGCCTTCGCGGCCGGTGTGCTGCATGGCCTGGTGTCGGGCAAGGGCGAACAATATGCCATCGATTTTGGCACGGCCGCTGCGACCCTCAAACATTCCATCCCGGGTGATTTCAACCTTGTGACCCTGCAGCAGGTGGAACAGCTTCTGGCCGACAGCGGGCTGGACGTCAGCCGCTGACGGCTATTTCAGGAAACCGAGGAACAGGTTCGTGAGTGTGGACGGCTGGTCGCTGTCTGCGGTCACGGCACAAATGTCCACTTCATAAGTCGTATCGGCAATGGCAAGGCGCGCCAATTCGCCCCGCGCTTCGAATATCGCGCCGTAATAGGTCGGGAAATATCCGAGATAGAGGCCGGTGCGAATGAGTGCGGCCACGCCTTCGGTGGTGTTGGTGCGCGGACCGGCCTTCAGGCCCAGCTTCTGCACCATGGCGGCCATGCGCGATTCGTACCGCACGGTCGCAACCGGTGTTGCCATCAGCGACTGGATATCCACTGCACCCGCCGCCGGGCAGCCAGGCACGGCATACAGCGCGTTTTCTTCCTGGTACAGGGTGTCGTATTTCAGGCTCGGGCGCCGTGTGATCGCCGGCATCAGGCCGATATGGCAATCCTTGCCGGCGACCGCGCGTTCCACATCGTCGGGCGGCAGGATCTCGATCATCGGTTCCACCTTCGGGCTGTGCGTCTTCAGGCCCCCGATGGCGGCGGGCAACCTCAGGCGGGGGTCCCAGATGATGGTATCGGCCACCGCAATCGCGAATTCGCCCTCCAGTTCCTTGTGGATTTCGCCGATATGCTGGCTGAAATCGCGGAGCGCGGCCAACAGGGTGCGGGCGTGGGACAACACCGCCCGGCCTTCTTCCGTGAGCCAGAAACCGGCGCGGCTGCGTTCACAGAGCCTGAGACCAAGCCGTGTTTCAAGCTCGGTCAATTGTCGGCTGATGGTGGACGGGTCCAGGTTCAGGGTCAGGGCGGCGCCGGTCACACCGCCGCTTTCCGCCACCGCGACATAGACGCGCAACAGCCGGATATCGACATCACCCAACCGGGCGGCAAGGGGGGTGGCCATGGATCGGTCCTTGTTTGTATAAAATGTCAAATATATCGCTGAAGCTGGTCATGTATTCAAGGGAAAGTCTCTGGCAATATGCTGGAAACCGCCAGATATGCCGGAGCCATGCGCGCGCCCGGCGCCGGAGAGTGACCATGAGCAATAACGAAAATCTTCTCGCCCGCCGCAAGGCGGCCGTGCCGCAAGGTGTTGCATCGGCAACATCTGTCTTTGTCGAACGCGCTGAAAATGCCGAACTGTGGGACGCCGACGGCCGCCGCTTCCTCGACTTCGCCGTGGGCATCGCGGTCTGCAACACCGGCCATCGGCACCAGAAGGTGATCGAGGCGGTGCGCAAGCAGCTTGACCAATATACCCATACCGCGTTCCAGGTGGTGCAGTATGAACCCTATGTGGCGCTGGCCGAACGTCTGAACGACGCCGCCCCCATTGCCGATGCCAAGACGATTTTTTTCACCACCGGTGCCGAAGCGGTGGAAAACGCCATCAAGGTGGCGCGCAGCCACACCGGCCGGCCGGGCGTGATTGCGTTCCGCGGTGCTTTCCATGGCCGCACGGCGCTCACCGGTTCGCTGACCGGCAAGATCATGCCCTACCGCACGGGCGCGGGCCTTGGGGTGCCGGGCATTTACCATGCGCCGTTCCCGGTTGAACATCATGGCATCAGCGTGGACGACAGTTTTGCGCACCTTGAAGCGCTGTTTAAAACCGATATCGAGGCCAAAGATGTGGCCGCCATCATCCTTGAACCCGTGCAGGGCGAGGGTGGTTTTTATATTGCGCCCAAGGATTTCATGGCCCGCCTGCGCGCGCTCTGCGACCTGCATGGCATCATGCTGATCTGCGACGAGATCCAGACCGGCTTTGCCCGCACCGGCAAACTGTTCGCGACCGAATATTATGATATCGAACCCGACATGATCACGGTGGCCAAGGCCCTGGCGGGCGGTTTCCCGCTGTCGGGCCTGATCGGCAAACGCTCGGTCATCGACACGCCGGCGCCGGGTGGCATGGGCGGCACCTATGGCGGCAGCCCGATCGGTTGTGCTGCGGCCCACGCTGTGATGGATGTGATCGCCGAAGAAGGCCTGTGTGCCCGCGCTGACAAGCTGGGCGCGCGCATGAAAGAACGCCTGCAGGCCATGAAGGACCGGGCCGATACCATGCCCATCGGCGATATCCGCGGCCTGGGCGCCATGGTGGCTTTTGAACTGGTTGCAGAGAAGGGCGGCAACAAGCCCGACCCGCTGCTGGTCGGCAAACTGACCGCCGAGGCGCTGATACGTGGCCTGATTATCCTGAGCTGCGGTTATTGGGCCAATACCATCCGGCTTCTGGTGCCGCTGACCATTCCCGAAGACCAGCTCGAGGAAGGGCTGGATATCCTTGAGGCCGCCCTGGTGGCTGCCGCATAAAAGAAACTTCTGTCTGGCACCCTTGCCCCGCCACCGGTATGACCGATGTTAGGGATACCGAACGGCGGGGAGGGACAATGCCGGATTTCATTCTTTCTGACGGGGGCCGCATGGCCTACCGCGACACAGGCGCAACGGCTGGCGGCGTGACGTTCCTGTTCCTGCATGGCTGGGTCACGGGCGGTGCCTTCTGGGACGGCCAGGTGGCCGCACTGGGCGACAGCCACCGGGTTCTGGTGCCCGACCTGCGCGGGCACGGTGCGTCAAGCGCGCTGCCGGACGGCGGCGGCATCGACACCCTTGCGGGCGATATCGCCGAACTGATGACGGCGCTTGATCTCAGGCATGTCATTCTTGTCGGCTGGTCGATGGGCGCAAGCACGGCCTGGAGTTACCTTGAAAATCATGACGACAACCGCATCCTTGCTGTGGTGGTCGAGGACATGTCGCCCAAGGTGCTGAACGAAAACGGCTGGGACCTGGGATCGCGCGGTGCGGTGGACCGCGTGTCGGCCTTGCCGATGTTCGAACGCCCCTGGGCCGACCTGACCCGCGCATTGGTGCGCCGCTCGCTGGCCCGCGATGGCAGTCCGGCGGAAAGCCAGATCGACCGCCTGGCGGCTGAGGCTATCAAGGACGACCCCGCCTCCATGAAGCTGTTGTGGATGGCGCTTCTCGATACCGACTACCGCGATTTCCTGTCCGACTGCCAGGTGCCGATGCTGGTGGCTTACGGTGAAAAAAGCCAGTTCTATGGCCCCGAAGTGTTCGACTGGTTCGCAGAGCATGTGCCCGATGTGCGGCTGAAAGCCTTTGAAAACTCAGGCCATGCCCCGCATCTTGAGGAGCCGGAAGAATTTAATTCAACAATCGTTGAATTTGGTCTATCGTTGGCGCCGCCCGCATAGGGGCCCGGCCCGGGAAGGCCGGATGATTGGGAGGGGAGGTCCGTTGCGCGTTCAGCCGATGCTCCTGTTTTCAGTTTCAGGAGTGAACGACCGATGACCGACACAGACATGCCCGCCAAAGGCCCGGCCAGCCTGTCCCCGCAGAATGAGGACGGCATTTTCCGCAAGAACGCCCTGGTGCTGTTCATGCTGGTGCTGGTTTACACCTTCAATTTCATCGACCGGCAGATCATCGGCATCCTGGCGGTGCCGATCAAGGAAGACCTGGGGCTGAGCGATACCCAGCTTGGCCTGATGGGCGGGCTGGCGTTTGCGCTCTTTTATACCTCGCTTGGCATTCCCATCGCCTGGCTCGCGGACCGCAAAAGCCGGACCTGGATCATGACCATCTCGCTGGTGGTCTGGTCCGGCATGACCGCCGTATGCGGCCTTGTGCAAAATTTCACCCAGCTTTTCCTGGCGCGCCTTGGTGTCGGTGTCGGTGAAGCGGGTGGTGTGGCACCGGCCTATTCGCTGATCGCCGACTTTTTCCCGCAATCACAGCGCGCCCGCGCGCTCAGCATCTACAGTTTCGGTATCCCGATCGGCAGCGCGCTGGGCATTGCCTTTGGCGGTTACATGGCCTCGAAGGTCGACTGGCGTGTGGCGTTTTTTGTGGTTGGCATTGCCGGTATCCTGATCGCCCCCGTTTTTCGCATGCTGGTCAAGGAACCGAAACGCGGCCAGTTTGATGGTGCGCTGGCAAGCGAAGACAAGCCGGGCGTGATCGAAGTGGTCAAGGCGCTGGTGTCCAAACCCGGTTTCTGGCTCCTGTCGTTTGGGGCCGGCTGTTCGTCCATGATGGGTTATGGCCTGTTTTTCTGGCTGCCGTCCCTGTTTGTGCGCTCTTTCAACCTGACGATCCTTGAAGCTTCGACCACCTTTGGTGCCATCCTGCTGGTGGGCGGTGTGATCGGCATCTGGGGTGGCGGCTGGCTGGCGGACCGCAGCGCCAGGAGCGGCAAGAAGGCAGGTTATGCCCGCATCCCGGCGATTGCCTTCATCCTGACCATCCCCTTCTATATGGCCGGCATCATGGCGCCGAGTTTTGAGCTGGCGATGGTGGTGATGCTGGTGCCGACGGCCCTTGGCCTCATGTGGCTGGGCCCCGTGCTGGCCGCCGTGCAGCATCTGGTGCCGCCGAACATGCGCTCGACCGCGTCGGCCATTTTCCTGTTCATCAACAACCTGACCGGCATTGGCCTTGGCACCGTGATCATCGGTGCGATTTCGGATGCGCTGAAGGCCAGCTACGGCGACGAATCCCTGCGCTATTCAATCCTGGTGGGCACCGCCTTCTATGTTGCGGCCGCTGCCCTTCTGTATCTGGCGTCGCGGACCCTGGACAGGGACTGGGTCAGCGCGGACGAGCGCGGCTAAGGGGGAGGGGCGGCCAAAAAAGCCGCCCCAGGCATTTCTAGCTTTGCGCCCGGGCGGCGCGGGCTGCGGCGACCATATTCTCCAGGGCCGGTATCACCTCGTCCCAGGTGCGGGTTTTCAGGCCGCAGTCCGGGTTCACCCACAGGCGTTCTGCCGGCAACCGTTCGGTTGCCTTTTCCAGAAGTTGGCGCATGGCCGCCACGTCCGGCCGGCGCGGGGCATGGATATCATAGACGCCGGGGCCGATGTCGTTCGGGTAGCGGAAATCCCGGAAGGCATCCAGAAGTTCCATATCGGAGCGCGAGGTTTCAATGGAAATCACGTCTGCATCCAGAGCCGCGATGGCGGGCATGATATCGCCGAATTCGGCATAACACATATGGGTGTGGATCTGGGTTGTGTCCGCCGCAACGCCAGCCGACAGGCGGAAACAGTCCACTGCCCAGTCCAGATACGCCTGCCAGTCGGCATGCCGGAGCGGCAGCCCCTCCCGAAGCGCGGGTTCGTCGATCTGGATCAGCCGGATGCCGGCGGCTTCAAGGTCGGCCACCTCGTCCCGGATCGCGAGGGCGATCTGGCGGCAGGTGTCGTCGCGCGGCTGGTCGTCGCGCACAAACGACCATTGCAGGATGGTCACTGGTCCGGTCAGCATGCCCTTGACCGGGCTGTCGGTCAGGCTCTGTGCATATTGTGACCAGGCGACAGTCATGGCTGCCGGGCGGCTGACATCGCCAAAAATGACCGGTGGTTTCACACAGCGCGAGCCATAGGACTGCACCCAGCCGCCCCTGGTGAAGGCAAAACCTTCAAGCTGTTCCCCGAAATATTCGACCATGTCGTTGCGTTCAAATTCGCCATGCACCAGCACATCAAGGCCAAGCTGTTCCTGGATGCGCACGGCCTGTTCGGTCGCGGTCTTCAGGAACCGGTCGTAGGACGCATCGTCCAGATCGCCGCGCCGGTTGGCGGCCCGCGCCTGCCGGACCTCAGCCGTCTGCGGGAACGACCCGATGGTCGTGGTCGGGAAGGCGGGCAGGGGCAGGGCCGCACGCTGCAGGATACGCCTGACATCGGCCGCGCTGGTCCGGTCGCTGTCTTCCGGGCGGACAGCCGCCAGACGCGCGGCAACTGCCGGGTTGTGAACACGGGCTGATGCGGTGCGGGCCTGTTTGGCGGTACGGCTTGCGACGAAGGCCTGGCTCGCGGCATCTGGGCCATGGTCCAGTGCCGTGGCCAGGGCCGCAATTTCATCCAGCTTCTGCCGCGCGAAGGCGAGCCAGCTTTTCAGTTCGTCGTCCAGCGTGGTTTCAAGCTCGAGGTCGACCGGCGCATGCAACAGGCTGCAACTGCTGGCGACCTGAAGCCGGCTGGTGCCCCGGCGTGTGGCGACCTGATCAAGAAGCGTGTGGGCGGCTTCAAGGTCGGTGCGCCAGATGTTGCGGCCATCGACAATGCCCAGCGACAGAACCCTGTCCGCCGGCCACAGGGCCAGCACCTGTTCAAGGTCCGGTTGCCCGCGCACCAGATCAAGATGCAGGCCCGCGACCGGCAGGCTGGTCACGAGCGCGATATTGTCGCCAAGGCCACCAAAATAGTTGGCGAGCAGGATTTCAAGGCCCGCGTGCGCAAATGTCAGGTAGGCCTGTTTGAAGGCTTTCCGCTGGGCTTTGTCGAGATCAAGCGCCAGCACCGGTTCGTCGATCTGCACCCAGTCTGCGCCCGCGGTTTTGAGGCGCCTCAGCAGCTCGACATAGGCCGGCAGGATGGCGTTCAGGAGCGAGAGGGGCGCCAGCCCCTCATCCTTGGCTTTGCCGAGGCTGAGGTAGGTCACGGGACCGATGATCACCGGGCGGGTATGGATACCCAGCGCCCTGGCTTCCAGAAACTCGTCCACCGCCTTCTGGCCCACAAGGTCGAAGGTCTGGCCCGCGTGAAATTCGGGCACGATATAATGGTAATTGGTGTCGAACCATTTGGTCATTTCCATTGCTGGCGCCGCTGAAGTGCCGCGCGCCATGGCAAAATAGGTGTCCAGTGGCACCGGCCCGCCGGCATGGCCGAAGCGGGGCGGTACGGCACCGAAGGCCGCGGTCATGTCCAGCATCTGGTCATAGAGCGAAAAGTCGTTCGAGGAGATTACGTCGATTCCGGCGGCTTGCTGCAATCGCCAGTGCCTGGCCCGCAGCCCAGCGGCAG
Organism: Alphaproteobacteria bacterium; assembly: GCA_006226495.1. Taxonomy (GTDB): domain Bacteria; phylum Pseudomonadota; class Alphaproteobacteria; order Sphingomonadales; family Kordiimonadaceae; genus Kordiimonas. The sequence goes on along the minus strand of SBGU01000031.1, from coordinate 6,179 downwards.
TTTCCTGCAGGATATTGGCGTCGCTGCCACCTTTCCAATAGGCTTCAATGGCGTGTTTCAGCTCGCGCCGCGCGCCGATGCGCGGGAAGCCGAGAATTGCGGATTGGGTCATGTCTCTGTCCTCAGGCAGAAGGGGCTGGCCCCGTGGGGCGCACACAAGGGTGCGGCCTGCACGCCGGGTACAGCCGTTTTCAAATGAATAGGGGGAATGGGCGGCGGGCCGTGGTGCCGCTATACGCCCGGAAGCATTCGGCCTGAGAACAGTCGGCCAGAGGAAATTGTGTAGGTCTTCATATCGGTTCGTCTCCGCCGGTACACCCCGACCGGTTATTGTGGGTCCAGAACCGGTGGTAGGTCTCCTGGCTTGCGGGCCTGGGGTGGTTCACCTTCCCGGCGGACAAGAACCGTCCGCCAGTGGTTTGTTGAACACCCTTCACCGCATACAGTTGCGGGGACAGCTTCGGACTGGCGCGGGCAAACGCCCACGCGCACCGAATTCCCTGTTATGCCCTTGCGGGCACCATCGGCAGGAATCAATATAAAGAAATCTTTATATATGTAAAGATGAAAAGGCGATTATTCGCTGATCGGCCCTTCTGGCGAATAGATCACATAGATTTTGGTATAGCCTTTCGATTCCCAGATGCCCTTCCAGTCGCGACCGATGGTGACGGCATCCCCGGCCCCGATCTCGGTTACCGTGCCGTCTTCGGAGGTCAGGGTCACGCCGCCTTCCAGGAAATACATGAATTCGTCGACGCCATAGGCTTCGTCGATCACCATGCGCACAGGGCCGGATTTATACATGCCCGTATCCATCTGCTTGTCGGCAGACAGGAAGGTTTCGACGTCATGGGTGGTGTAGGGGCCCCATTCGCTGTCCGAATGTTCGCTGACCACCGGTTTATGGTCGGTGAACATCTTGCCGGCAATCTGTTCCTTGGACATTTTCACCGGATGGTTCGCACCGTCGGCGTGCGCGGTGCCGGCGATCAGCAGGCAGGCGGCAGTAAGGATGGCTTTCATGGACTGTCTCCCCTTCATGACGGGCGCGCGTGGCGGCCCGGACCGTGATATGCTGCTATCTTGCCGGAAACACGGGCCCTGCGAAAGCGGAATGTGATCGCATTATCTGCAGGCGGTTGGTGGCAAAATTCAAAAGAATTTGATCAAATTCAGCCTTGTTTGCCAAGGTGTGTCTGATTACAATCGCAAAAATGTGATCACAAATATATGCCTCGGGGGAGCCATGACAAAGGATGACAAGCTGGGCATGAACAGGCCCATCGACCGGCGGCAATTCTGCCAGGGTGTTTCGGTGGGTCTTGGTGCCAGCCTGATGGGTTTCGCCGGCGATGTCTGGGCCGAAGGCGCCGATGGTTTTGTCGGCTCCCCGGAAATCGGGCCGGATTATTATCCGCCCGCGAAGACGGGGCTCAGGGGCACACATGATGGCGCCTTTGAGACCGCCCATGCCCTGGTGCATGAAGGGGTGCGCTGGGACACGGGCGCCGACACGGGCGAAGGTGTGTTTGACCTGATCGTGGTCGGCGCCGGCATCAGCGGCCTGTCGGCGGCCTATTTCTACCGCAAGGCCAAACCCGACGCGAAGATACTGATCCTCGACAATCATGACGACTTCGGCGGCCACGCCAAACGCAACGAATTCGACACCGGCAGCCGTACCCTGATCGGTTATGGCGGCAGCCAGGCCATCGACACGCCCTCCAGCTACAGTCCGCAGGCCAAACGCCTCTTGCAGGATATCGGCATTGATGTCGACGCCTTCTTCAAGGCCTTCGACCAGACACTTTATGACGGCCTGGGCGCCGGGGTGTATCTGGACGGCGAAACCTTCGGCCACGAACGGCTGGCAACCGGCGACCCCTTCAGTTGGTCGGCTGACGCGGGTGGCGCGGATGCGGTCAAACAGTATGTGGAAACCTTGGCCGAAACGCCGGAAGACCGGGCGTCCTTGACAAAAATCCTCACCTCGACCGAGGATTTCCTGTCCGCCATGACCGGGCGGGAGAAGGTCGCCTACCTGCGCACCTTGTCCTATGCCGATTACCTGCGCAAACATTTTGGCGCGTCCGATTTTGTGGTCAGCCTGTTCCAGCGCCGGCCCAAGGGCATCTGGGGCGTGGGCGCTGACGCGATCACGGCGCGGGAGGCCCAAAGGCTTGGTTATGTGCCCGGTTTCCAGGGCATTGTGGTCGACGAGGAACATGACGACCCCTACCGCAAGCCGCTGCCCGAAGAGCCCTATATCTTCCATTTTCCGGACGGCAATGCCGGCATCGCCCGCATGCTGGTGCGCCTCCTGATCCCGGCTGCCGCGCCGGGACACGACATGCAGGATATCGTGAAGGCGCGGTTCGATTATGCGAAACTCGATCAGGGCGGCGCGAAAACCCGGCTTCGGCTCAGCGCCACGGCGGTGAATATCCGCAACGATGGCCCCGTGGCTACGGCGACCGAAGGTGTGGTGCGCTATGTGAAGGCTGGCAAGGCCTGGGACGTGCGCGGCAAGAATGTGATTTTCGCGGGTTACGGCAGCATCATCCCCTGGCTGGTGCCCGACCTGCCGGACGAGCAGAAAGCCGCGATCCGGCTTGGGGTCAAGGTGCCGCTTGTCTACACCAACGTGCTGATCCGCAACCGCCATGCCTTCCGCAAGCTTGGCATCAGCACCATTCATTTCCCGGCCGGGCTGTTCGACTGGGCCGAACTGGATTTCCCGGTCAGCATGGGCGGTTACGCTTTCCCGAAGTCGGATGACGAACCGATCCTGGTGCATATGAGCGCGGTGCCCGACGGCACCATGGATGGCGGCGATGTGCGCGAGCAATTGCGCTATGCGCGTTACCATCTTCTGGGCAAACCGTTCGAGGAATATGAGCGCGCGGTCCGCGAGCAATTGGGCGGTGCCCTGAAGGCGGGCGGTTTCGACCCGGCAGAGGATATCCTGGCCATCACGGTCAACCGCTGGCCGCACGGCTATGCCTACGAATATAACGACCTGTATGACCCGGTTGAATGGACGCCTGAGAACGGGCCGCATCTCCTGGCGCGCACCGGCTTCGGGCGTATCTCGTTCGCGGGTTCGGACATGGCGGCCTTTGCCTATGTGAACGGCGCCATCGATGCCGCCTGGCACGCGGTGAACGAACGGCTGTAGGCCAGATCGCCCGATCCGGGCGCCGGGCCCGCCGCGTGGGTGAATTTAGTGGCACACGGGGCTTGACCGTGCGGGCGTTTTGGGGTGGTATCGGCCCAAGACGAATCCGGCAGGGCTGCCGAACTTGAGGGGACATTTTAGTATGATTAGCTTTGACCATATCGTGAGCTTTTTCCGCGGTGACGAAAAAGGCGCCGAAGACAAAAACGCGCTGCGCAACGAAGCGCTGCTCATGACCCTGGCGCGCGGCACCAGCTCCGACGCCAACATCGCAGCCCTCGAGGTTGAAACCGTCTGCCGCATCTACAAGGAAGTGACCGGCGAAGACGTCAGCGGCAAGGACGTTCGTGTTGCCGCCATTTCCGATCTGTTCAAGGAAGCGTCGCTCGAGCGTTACCTCAGCAAGGCGGCTGGCAAGCTCTCGGCTGACGACCGCAAGGTTATCGTGAAGGCGCTGGCGTCGGTCATCTATGCCGACGGCAAGGTGAACCCGCTTGAGGCCGATTTCTTCAATGAAGTTGCCGCCACCATGGGCCTGAAGGAAGAAGCTGCCGGCCTCGTGAAAGGCTGAGGCGCTTTACGCCACACGAATTCAGGAAAGGGCGCCCCGACCGGGCGCCCTTTTTGTTTGTGCCTTACGTACCGGACTGGATGAAGGGCACGCGGGCGAACAGTTCACGTTCCTGGCCGCGCGGGTCGTTCTCCAGGTGCGGGGTTACGTCGAACACCATGGTGGCCCGGTCGGGCAGGCGGTACTGGTTCCAGGCCGGAATGCCGGCATGGTCGGGTTTGCCGGTGTGCGCGAAGGCGAGGAAGGCGCCCGCCATCTGGTCCACAAGCGCATGGGCTTCGGGTCCGGTGCCGCTCCAGGAATGTTCGGCGTCCAGGGTACCGAACACCAGCGGAATGTCGAACGTGTGCGACGCACCCCATTTGCCGCCGTCGCGCGGCGAGCCCCAGTCAAGCTGGTAGGCCCAGGTGGGCGCCCCCTGTTTGGCGCGTTCTTCGGCCTCGATCACGGCACCGCGCCAGGACCGGCCGGCGGTGGTGGCGGCAAAAAACACATCCGACGGGCTGTAATCCGGATAGATGCGCCGGTATTCGGCCACGACCTTTTCCGGCAGGATGTCGCAGCGCACATGCCGGGCGATACGCTCGGGCAATTGTTCCCACGTCAGATCGAAACTGTCGGGCTCGGACCGGCCGATCAAGAGCCGGGTTTCGTCATGCGTGTTGCCGATGATCATCGGGATATCGATCGACTGCGCCGGCGCATCCGGGAAAAACGGATGGCGGGGCAGGTTGCTTTCGTCAAACACCGGGCCAAAATAGGCGCCGCCATAGGGCAGGATCGGGTCGCGCACCTTCATGCCCGGGATCAGGGCCGCGGTATCCATGGCCATCAGGTCGTCAAGGCGCGTGCGGTCAAGGCCCAGTTCACCCAGGTACGCTTCAGCGCGCGCGGTGGCATTCATAGGGCCGGATGCCGTGACCTGCTGTCCGCTCATGGTGGCGCCCTTGTGGAACAGGCCGCGTGCCGCCGGCATGGCCATCAGGGTCGCGATCTTGGCGCCGCCGCCTGACTGGCCGAACAGCATGACATTGTCCGCGTCACCGCCAAATTCGGCGATATTGTCGCGCACCCATTCAAGCGCCAGGATCAGGTCCAGCATGCCGGCGTTGCCGCTGTCGGCGAACCGGTCGTCAAAACGCGCGAGATACAGGTAACCAAAAATATTCAGCCGGTGGTTCACGGTCACCACCACCACATCGCCCCTGGTGCAAAGATAGGTGCCGTCATACAGCGCGTCAGAGCCCGAGCCATGGGCATAAGCGCCGCCATGGAAATAGACCATCACCGGGCGCTTCTTGCCGTCCTTCAGGGCTGGGGTCCAGACATTGAGGAACAGGCAGTCTTCGCTTGTCGGGCTTTCGTTGCCCGTTTGCGGGCACCCGGTGCCATAATCGAAAGCGTCCTGAACGTCGGGCCAGGGCGTCGGGGGCAGGGGTGCCTGGAACCGCGTCTGGCGTGTGTCGGCGCCATAGCGCACGCCCTTGAAAACATGAATGCCGGCGGTGTTGGTTTTGCCGCGCACCTTGCCATATGCCGTGGCCGCGACCGGCAGGTCGGCGTCTTTTGCGAAAGCCGATGGGCCGCCCGCCATCAGCATAAGGCCCGCTGCACCCGCGCCTGCCATCAGGCTGCGGCGGCTGATGCCGGACTGGTGTGATGCCGGAACAGGACGGTCCGTCATGATGCTGTCTCCCCATTTCTTCCCAGATTGACGGCTATCTGACCATGTTGTGACACCGGTGTCAATGCGCGGGGCAGGCGCCGGCACGCAAGAGGTGGCGATCAGGAAGGGTGTATGGTTTCGGGGCAGGTGATACGGGCCACAATGGGCAGGATCGCCTGCATGCCGCCCTGTGTGCTGACCTTCAGCATACCTGGGGCAGACAGGGCCGTGGCGTCCGCCGGGTTCAGCGACAGCAGCACATCCATATGGCTGTTGGCAAACTGTTGCGTGCGGGCATAGGGGCCGAAGCCGCCATCGGTGGCACCGACCGGCGGCAATGTCTCCTGCCCGAGCGGGCCTTGCACCCGGGCGTCGGCACCCGGCGCTGATTGTCGCAGCAGGATGTCGGCGCCGCGGCCGACCTCAAGCACGCAGGCATCGCCGACTGCCGTGTCGGCGGGAAGCGGTGCCAGTTGGCCAAGCATGGCCTCGGCCCGGGCGCGCGGCGCCTGGCTGCCTGCGGTGGCGCAGGCGGTCAGAATGCCGGTCAGCAAGAGGGGCAGGGCCGCTTTCATCCAGGGTCTCCGTGGCCCCACAAGCGGCGCCGACGCCAGTGGACCAGAGCTTTCCGGCCAAATCAAGGCTGTTGTCCCTGATGGGGGCTATTCGGTGCGCGCCAATAATAAATGACCCTGGGTAATTTATGTTGGGAATCCGGTCCGGTCGCAGTATGATGCCGTAAAGCGATGTGGCAGGAACGG
>SBGU01000041.1 GCA_006226495.1 Alphaproteobacteria bacterium | reverse complement strand
TTAATGATTAAATTTTTTTTTTTTTTCTGAACTGGCGTAACTCGCTGAAAATAAATCGAATTTCTTATTTTTGGCGTTGGTTTTTGTAAACGAAAACATGCAAGCCTTTTGTTTTCCAAGGCCTTATCGACACTCCTCAAAAATTGTGCGTATCTCCGATTTTGAGACGGGCATATAGCGTGCGCAATTTTTACGCTTTTTTTTGTCCTAAGAGGGTTGGAGGGTGAAAATGGCTAAGGTCATTCAATATCCATTTGGTAGCAGCAAGCCTAAGGCCATGAAGCGAAACAATATTGTTTGGCAAAGCGCTGATGGGCGAATTACCCTTTTCGTGCGTGCGGGCTCGAAAAAGCAGACTATTCAGTATCGAATTTCCGTTCCAAAAGCTAAGGGGTTCATGGAAAGAAGGTCTACGGGGTGTGAAAAACTGGAGGATGCTAAAAGGGTCGCTTTGGAACGTTTTGATCACCTTTCCTTGTTGGCAAGGACAGGGAAAAGCCTGAGTGTTCCAACCTTTGAGAAGGTAGCACTCGAATACATAGAAAATCTACGTCAAAAAGTGCGAAACGGTACCCGCAAGCTGTCTGAATATCGCCTTAGAGATGTCGAACGACGCCTCCAAAACTATTTAATACCTTTCTTTGGTGACAGGGTTTTAGACACCATTTCGGGGCATGATGTTGAAGGTTTCTATGAATTCCGCAGAAGAATCTACGAGGCCGAACTGGAAATACGAGAAAACCGTAGCGCTATTCAGAAGCGCGGTAAAAAACATCTTTTTTATGTAGTTACAGACTGGGTAACTAAAAAATCGATTAGTCGTGATTTTCCGAAGGGAAAGCTGCCACCACTACGAGCACCGCGCGCTTCGACATTTCAACTTGATAGAAATTTGGTGTTGAGCGTTTACAGCTTTGCAAAGTCATCTGGCTATATCAGTCATGACGATATGATTGATATCGAGAAGATCTCCTATGTTGGAGATCGCAGAGGTTTCTTCGATGACACAACGTGGCAGTTTTTCACTTCGTCGACGGGCAAAATCGCGCGGAGGCGGCAAACGAAGTTTAGAGAGGGGGACGGGAAAAGGTTTGCAGCGCATTATTATGCGGCTGCCATGCTGCATTACTGGGCATTGCTATCAGCACATACAGGGTTGAGACCAAATGAAATGAAGGCGATCAGGTACAAAGACGTGAGCGTTGAGGACTTCTTTTTTGAGAAGACGCAACGAGATGAGCCTTGTGCCGTTTTAAGTGTAGTCCCGCCGTATGGAAGCAAAGGGATCAAACAGCGACGCCGTGACGCAATAGGGACATATACGAGAAGCGCAGAGTACCTAAATGCAATCAAGCAGCTTCGGCAAGAGATTTTGGTTGGAGTATATGGATATCCTCAGGAGCCAGACCCTGCTGAATATCTTTTTCAACCCATCTTGCGGCAACACGATAAGCGGCAAAAAGTTAGAACCGCCCAATATGAGGGGCTAGCACAAACTTTGAGGCATCGCCTTGAGGAACTGGATATCTTGAAGGACGCAGAGGGAAGAGATCGTTCCGCCTATAGTTTCAGGCATACTTATGCAACGTTTAGGATGAAGAACGGTGCCGACTATATGGCATTAGCTCTGCAAATGGGGACATCTGTACAGCGAATTAAGGATACCTACGCACATGTGACGACAAGGGACAACGTTGCACGAGTAAACGTTGTTAAACTCCAAAAGCCTCTAGTCTAGACACTTGTGCATCGAACCAGTGATCGAAAGTGCATTTAGGCAAGGTGCGCAATAGAAGTTCCCAGGTATGGCGGTTAGACACGATCAGGTATTCGTGCCCCTTAATTGTTCCACACTGAAGGTCAATATCGCTCTCTAATCCAATTCGATCGAATATATCATTTGCCTCTACGGCCCTCAGGGGAAAAATCACCCTTCCTTTATGAAAATCCGCGCACTTCATTGATCCAACCTTACTCGCTATGATCTGGTTCGTACTCAGATACATAGATTGTGGCTGGAGCTCGATAGTAATCTCCATATTATCGCGGAAGCGATATTGGAGCAGGGTCATAGACTGTGCTTCTACAGAGAGAAAGGAAAGGTATGGAACCAGAGCACCCCACAAACACAGTGACTAGTTATGCACATAAGATTAATGCGGCATGGCGCAATGCGTTTGATAACGTCATTGATACTGGCAGGCTATTAGCTGAGGCCAAATGCGTGTTGGGAAAACGCGCTTGGGGCGAAATGGTTGATAGTGAACTGGTATTTAGCAGGCGCACGGCAAATAAACTTATTGATATCGTTGAAGACGAGCGCCTCTCGTCCTCAAGGTATGCTGATGTATTGCCGCCACATTGGTCCACACTTCATGCCCTAAAGTACCTGTCTGATGAACAATTCGAGTTTGCTTTGACCGAAGGCCTAATTCACCCCGACATGATGAGGAAGGATGCAGAGAGGCTTAGAAAGCAACGAAAAACACCCAAAAGGCCATTGCCTGTAGTGGCTAGCTCAGGTTCTTCTCGGGATGAAACTAGTGAGGAAATGCAGTTGCCTGATCTATCCGTTGAAGGCGTTTCAGACGACGTATTAGCGATAATCCGGAACAACGATCATCTTTCGGACAATGAGATTGGTCAACTGGAATGTGAGCTTGATAGGTTAGGCGAGCAATTTGGTATTTCGTTTGGGTTTTATGGATACAAGACAGTCAAACAGGCCAAGGTTTCCCGTCGTAAAAACCTTGCTCAGAAAATGCAGCGTTGGCACGAAATTGCATCGCAAAAGTACAACAAGGGCCAATGCATGAGTGCTTCTGAAGTGCGATTTTACGAAGATGTCATTTGGCAGTTGGAGACTGGGAATTCACTGCCAATCAATAGTGATGGCACATACCATCCAACCGATTTACGTCACCCAAAGAACCCATATCATCATGCACTGGGCTGCAAAAATGAGCCTGACGAGCTGTTCCATATCTTAGAAGATGTCTATTCAGAATGTGATCTGCACCATATTTTAACAAGGTATACTCCTGTGGAGTATTTCGATTATTTCGCTTATCTGAACATCCTCGTTTTTCAACATTGCGTCGCGGACAAGAAACGTCGAGCGGAGATTGAGCGCCGCTTGTTGGAATTGGAAGCAAAAGAGCACGACATTCGAGATGGATATTTGGCGGCGAAACGTGCTCAAGAACAAGGGATTCCATACAAAGAATATGCCCACTTGATGCCGGCAACCTGTACGGATTTTCGGGATATGGATTTGGACAAGTCTGTTGATATAGAACCGGGCTATGCGAGGGCCGCATATGAGATGCTGATACGATGACAAATTGCCCATATCAGGAAAATAGCTACCTTCGTCAGAGCAAAACCAACCTTTGTATTAAGGAGCTTCGGAACCTTTCCGCTGAGGAGTTCCGCGAATGGGCACGCGAGTTCCGGAAGGAAGTTGTATATGCATGGGACGTGTTAGGTATCCCCGTTATTGATGGTCGGAATGAAGACGACATTGTCCAGGATTTCTCAGACCTCTATCACTACAACATCGGCAGCATGGAAAGGTTGGATGAGTTAACTGGTCAAAAAGACTGTATCGCCAACGTTTCAACGTTGGGGGCCTGCTGCAATCAGTTCTTCCCTACGTTGCTGAAGACAGAGGATATTTCCTCTACACGAAAATCCGGTAAGTCAATATACGGTTATTTCGCTTACGACGACTATTTTGAAAGCTTTGTGAAACTGGTTCACAATCTGTTTCGCAGCGATCCGTTCTCGTATTTTTCGAAGGCGCACGCACTGTCTTCCATTGACCTAGAACAGAGGCTCCGTGAGGGAGCTTTCAAGTGCGATGTATGGTTTGTTGCGAAGAAAGAGCATCAGTCAAGAGCAACAGTTTTTACACACGACCAAGTTCAAAAAATGGTCTCAAATGCAATAATTGAGGCAGAGCAAGTGGTTGGCGACGGGGATACATATGAGTTTAGGGAATATTTTGGCGCAGGCCTATGTGTCATGGATGTCGCTAGGATGTTCCGTGTGGCCTTTGATATTCGCCCCGCGTCCAATTTCCCGCCTGCCATCGCAAAATACCTTTACATGAAGTTTACAGAAGGGCTCGAAAGCCAAGACAAAATTGTAGTCTTTGATCCGTCAGCGGGTTGGGGTGGCCGTATCCTCAGCGCGATGTCTACCGCTATGGAGAGGACAATTCACTACGTTGGAACAGACCCAAATTCAGATCATTGGATGCCTGATGAGAAATTGACGAAATACGAATATCTCGCGGCGTATTTTAATCGTGAAGTCGCAGGAAAGAGGAAAAATACCTACGAATTGTTTGCGTTAGGTTCCGAGGATATTCATTTGGCTGAGGATTTTCAGAAATATAAGGGACAGGTCGATTTTGTTTTCACTAGCCCACCTTATTTTGCTGCTGAGGGCTATTCGAATGACGATACCCAGTCCCACATCAAATTTTCCACTTATGAAGCGTGGCGCGATAAGTTTTTGAGGCGCACATTAGAAACTTGTGTCGAGTGGCTTAAACCTGGGCGTTGGCTGTGTTGGAACGTTGCAGATGTGACCTTTGGTTCTAATGTCCTCCCTTTGCAGGAAGATTGTCTAGCGATCATGGAAGACTTGGGTATGGAGTATAAAGGGTTCAAAAAGATGGTCTTGGCAAAGGCTCCGGGAGGAGATCGAGAGAAGGCCAGTGGTGTCCCAACCATGAAAAACTTTTGCAAAGTGAACGGTGAGATTAGGAAGTTTGAGCCGATCTATATGTTTTGGAAGCCCTATCCAGCAGATCATTTGCATGCGGTTATCCCCACATTGGCTGAGTTGACTTCTTCAAGGTGAGTGGAAGTGGTCACATGTGACCATTTCAGATAAGGTTCACGGCCTTTCTGAGTTGTGTCTCCGTTACCTCAATGTAGCGCTGGGTTGTCGAAAGTTGCTTATGCCCTACTAGCTCCATGATGATTTTGGGGGATACCCCAGAATGGGCAAGCTTCGTTATGAAGTACCTTCTTCCTGAGTGGCTAGATGCCCCCTTTATTCCTGAAATGGAGTAGAGAGTTGAGAAAAGCTGACACAGGGTGTTTGGGGAGAAATGCTGTCGTTTTTGTGACGGGATTAAAGGCGCTTCAAGTTGCAGTAGTCGAGTAGATAAAGGGGCAGGTAAGCCAGATAAATGCCGGAGGTACCTCTCGATTTCTTTAATCAAGGTGCCGTTCAAAAAGATTGTACGGCTATGTCCGCCTTTGGTGTAGCTGGGGTTTAAGTGCACCCTATCTAATAGGTCACCATCACCAGTGCGCACATCTTTATGTTTGAGATGCGCAATTTCCCGCACCCTAAGTCCTGCTTGAAAGGATAGCATTACGGCAAGGCGATTGCGTTCTGCGTGGCGCTGAGAGGCAATGATTGCAAACAACCTCTTCAATTCCTGTTCATTTAAAACCTTGGCTTGTTTCATTTTAGAACCTAACGATTTCCTGGGGATTGTCGGAAATCATTATATTTTCTAGAATTTATGAAGTCGGCCGAAATGAGAACATCTGTTTTTTCAAGGCTTTGTGGAAAAAGATAAGAAAATATGTATTTTGTTATCTTGTTCCCGTTTCCACAAAATAACGTGCTCTAAATGCAGGCAATGGGTGCTTTATGTCCGGAAAAATTGTGTCGTTTTTCTTGTCTTTCTGTTCTAGGTTTCGCCTGCATCTGAGTTAACGTGTTCAGGTGCCTGATTACGTTGATTATGCTTAATAGAATCTTGGTTGGTTGTAGAAAATGTCTTTAAAAAAAGCCCTCGATGCAGTCGAAGCCCCATTCAAGATCACTCAAGAGTATTCTCTTACGCCCTACGTCAATTGGTCTGGAAACGCGAGCAAACCAATACATCGCTGGTATAGGTATAGAGAGGCATATTCTCCTGACCTCATAACGAAATTGGATTTGGGGGCACGTATATTGGACCCATTTTGCGGGTGTGGGTCAATTATGATTGGGGCGGCTGAGCTAAATAGAAAGTCCGTAGGAGTTGATGTTAATCCATTGGCGACTTTTGCGACAAAGGTGAAGCTGACGGTCTTAAGCGAGCTTCAAAGGGATCGCATAAAGAAGTTCCTAGAAACTCTGGGGAGGATGCTTAAGAGCGCAGACCAATGGCCTGCCCCAGGCCTGTCAGTTGCACAGAAAGTTTTTGAACCTGAAATTCTAGAAACCGTTCAAAAGCTGCGTTGGCTATTTGAGACACATTTTTCTGAAGATGAAAAGGTAAGGGACTTTGTCAAATTAGGATGGTTATCCATACTTGAGGCGGTTGGAAGTTATTACAAAGAGGGAAATGGGATCAAGTATAGGAATAAAAAGAGGAAAAAGGGCAAGTATGTAGAGCGTGAAGAGGGGGTATGGCAGAGAGAGCGCTTTGGTGAGGACCAAGAGCTATTTGTAATTCAAGCTTTTGAAAGCACCCTGTATGAAATGCTCGATGATACCCAAAACTGGAAGATGGGCTCTTGGGAAGAGCAAGAAGTCTATTTGGGGAGCAGCAGAGAACTTGACGTTCTGCCACTTAAGGCAGATTTTGACTCCGTTATCTTTTCGCCTCCGTATGCAAATCGATTTGACTATTTTGAAGCACTAAAGGTCGAGCTTTGGTTTGGGAATTTTGTTAATAGTTACGAAGATGCAGGCGCGCTGAGAAAGAAATCTACACGCTCTCATCTAGGAGCCGATTATTCCAATGAAGCGCGGTCATTCACTGAGCTAGCAAGCCTCGTGAAGTATATGGATAAGAACACCTCAAGTTGGAAAATGGGGGTAGAGAAGCTATTGTATGGGTATTTCGATGACATGTTTGTCACTTTGCAAAAATGTAAAGAACTTCTACCTAGCGGTTCCTGTCATGTAGTTGTTGGAAATTCAGCGTTTTGCGGCGTGATTATTCCGACAGATGTCCTTATAGCCCAACTGGGATTAGAGGCTGGATTTAGCCAAGTTGAGGTGAAGGAAGCTCGTCATTTAACGGTGTCACCTCAGCAGCGATCGCAGCTAAAAGGTTTCGAGCGATTTATGAGGGAAAGCATCGTGAGTTTCTCAGTATGACAGAGCAGTCGAGTGCTTCTATGGAAAGTGAGCAGTTGGGGCAAGCTAGCAATTTGCGGAGTTTGTTTGTCGAGGTTGAGCAATTTCCAGATCTATCCCAAATCGAATTTGGAGAGCTTTTTTCACTGTCTCTTTCAAATAGTACTGGATACCTGACGCATGGGATACATCGGTTTGCGGCGAAATATGTGCCTCAAATACCAAAGTGGGCAATTCAGCAATTTTGCAGTGACAATGACACGGTTTTAGACCCATTTATGGGATCAGGTACGACTCTTGTTGAGGCGGCACTGGCTGGAAATAGAGCTGTCGGCATAGATATTGATGCGTTGGCATGTCTAATTGCACAGGTGAAAACTACACCTGTCCCACGTGAACAAATTACTAGGCACTTCGAGGTGATAGATACAGCTCTTGGTCTGTCTTCTGTTGAACTCAGAGCTCCGATGGATGATATCTCAAATTTTGAGCATTGGTTCTCCGAGAAGTCGTGGGCCGACCTAACGATATTGCGAAATACTATTGATGAATTGGAATGCTCAGAAGAGGTACGTTGCTTCTATCTGTGTGTGTTCAGCTCAATTCTTCGCTTTGTGTCGAAGGCCGACGATCAGTCCCAAAAGACCTATGTATCTGGAACTTTGGAAAAAGAGGAAGTGGATGTACGAGAACTTTTTTGGAAAAGAGCCATTAAAGCTCTCGATGCGATATCTGATTATTCCGCTCTCATCGGAGGTAATCCAAAAGTAGACATTCGCAGGCGAAGCGCCCAAGACACGGGCCTTGAAGATGAGGCTGTTGATCTAATCGTAACAAGTCCCCCATATTTGGACTCTGTGGACTACATGTACAATTTCATGCTGGAGTATTTTTGGTTAGGGAAATACTTCGGTATAGAAACGCGAAAAGCCTACAATGATCTGCGGAGAGTGCCTACTGGAGCAAAGAATCCCCAACAGAAGATATCCTCCCTACCTGCAAGTATAGAAGACCTTATAGATTTGGAATCGGTGCCTCCGTATCGGCGCAAGGCTGTCCCTGCATATTTTTGGGGAATGCGGAAGCACTTTGAGGAAGCGGCAAGGGTCTTAAAGAAGCAGGGGCGTTATGTTCTTGTCGTTGGCAATAGTAGCATGGAGGAAGGGACAATTCCCGTCCATGACTGTCTTGTCAGGCTCGCATATGAATTTGGCTTCAGTTTGGAAAATGCATTTGGCTACCGAATAAGAAGACATCATATGAAATTCCCTCGTAAGGGGCGAGGAGGAATTATCTTAATCGATTGGGTGATCGTGTTGAGGAAGAGCAAAGAAAATCAAGCTCCGCGTCGACTACCAATCCCAAAATTTTTCCTTGGCAAGGACGAAGTAGCTAACTAACCTCCCACCTGAGCATTTCATTCAGGATGATGGGCGTATGGTGGCTAGCTTTTTGGCGCGAAAGGACTTCTGGCGAGTAAGCAGCTATAGTTACCCAAATCCTTTTAGTGACAATGCAAAGTCACGAGAAGCTTGGGAAACTTTGCTAAGTTTTAAGAAGCATAGTTCTTATGCAAATCTGAAAGCTGCATGGGCTAAGGGAGACTATAATCGAAAGCTTACACATCAGGGGGTGGAAAGCTGGAAAGCGACCTTTGAAGAGTTTGGCCTTTTGTATGTGCTGAGTGGGACTGACGATATTCGTATCACTCCTGCGGGCCAGCAATTTTTTGACGCAGGTTTGCAGGGTAGCGCTGAGCAACTGGAATGGATTGGTCTAAATTTATTGTTTCGATATCCTCTTAGGGGATCTCGACGACCTAAGAGTGCGCTGCACGGTAATTCAGACCTTTTACTTTATCGGTTTCTCTTTTCTATTTTTGTAGACTGTGATTTCGTTCTGTATTGGCCTGAATTCGAAAGAATTATTTCCAAGGTCTTTTACAAGGAAGAAGCTAATATTGCTTTGGGGCAGGTGCGTGCATTGCGTAGCAATGTCTCGAAAGTTAGTTCCTATGACTTGCCGGTTGTCGAGCGCAAGGGCGCATTTTATAACTCGTTAAATCAAGTTATGATGCATGCATCTATTGGTTATGCGCTATTTGATAAGACTAACGACACCGTTTATCCGTCAGACGAAAGCGCTCGCACGCATACCATCCCACCTATAAAGAGGCGGTTGATTATAGATGCGTTGCGACTTAGTGAAAACGCAGCGACTGAAAGTGTGGCTGCTTTGCCTGCTGCCCCTGAGTTTTCTAGCGAACATGAGTATTTTGATTATTTGGGACGTCTGGTCTCCCCTTCTTCTGTGTCGCCCCTAAGCGAGCCGACTTTCACTAAAACTGCATCGTTTCCCCCCATATCTGATATCTCGGTGAAAGATTTTCAGCCGACAGGAAAAAGCAAGAAGTCTAAGTTAGGTGGCTCAAAAGGTGCGGGAGGCTCCGACGCGAACAGTAAAAAAAGAAAAAGTGACAACGCAAAATTTGTTGGCGATTGGGGCGAAGAAATTGTCTTAGCTTTTGAGAAAGATCAGTTGATTAAGCGAGGAAGGCAAGATCTCTTATCAAAAGTAGTTCATGAGGCCAAGCTCGGAAGAACACCCGGCTGGGATGTGAGTTCTGTCGGTGAAGACGGAGAGCCCATTTTCATAGAGGTGAAGGCTACAACGGGGGATAAAATGTCGAACTTTACTCTTACGGACAATGAGTGGAGGGCGGCTCGGAAGAAAGAGCAGCGCGACAGATACTTCATATATCTTGTCTTCAATGCTCTTTCAGATAAGAATGTACGTATTGAGAAAATACACAATCCCTACCAGCGAGTTAAGAATGGTGAAGTTTCCATCGCTCTCGAAGCTGTTTCGATTGGATTATGACAATTACAGGTATCCGTTTTGAGGATACTCTCCCAGATATGCTCTTTTGGTTTAGCAAAAGCTGAAGGGCTGGTGTTTATATCATTCCCTTTATTAAACTCTCAGAGCGCATATAGTTGAAAATTTAAAAAAAATACTATATATATCAATTGGTTATCTTGGGGAAATTTGACTCAGTAAGTCCTGTACCCAAGTAAGGGTTTCCATCAAAGTATGTTTCTAAGGTGACCATTTATACAAAGATTTTGTTGTAGATGATCACCCATTTCAGTGGTTTTAAAAGATCAAGTTATGTCTAAATTCAAATGAAATGACACCATTCTCGCTTTTCAATTGTTGGATAAGCACAGCATATAACCTGAGCAAGTCGTCGTCATACCGTTTTCCATAAGCCGGACGAGCTCGTAAGATGTTGTCGGCGAATTGGTATCGGAACTTAAAGCAATATCGAGCTGTTGTGCGGAGGTTTTCTGCAATTGTATTCTTCTGTCTAAATGGAGAAAGCGTGATTTGCTTTGGCTTTGAGAAGCGCTCACGTAAATGCGCTCTGAACGCGTTGCTATCCATTCCCTTTAGGTCTACGATTAGGTGCATATGAGGCATAAAGGCAGGTCCAGATATTTCCGACATTCCGTATTGCGACAACAACTCCGCTTGTTCTTGGCACTGTGTTTCTAGAAGTGGTTTTTTGATGTCGATTTCAAATGCGCCAAACACCGATATGGCTTTCTTGTATAGGCTACAACGTAACCTATTACGTAGCCTGGAATTCAACCGTTCTTGGCAGTCGCGCATAACTTCAAGAGGGGTGTAAGTAACGTCGTCCAATATCGTTAGAAAATGCAAATCACCATGGTCAGAAGTCCCAAAATACTTCAGGGCGCGTTCTTCGTATTTGTTCTGCATTTTCGTTCTGCAGTAGTTGCAGAGTGGGCTATGACATTGATTTGAGGGGCCGCATTGTAAGATTTTATAGCCTAGTCCCTTTAGCGCATCTGAGGATGAAGGTGCTACGAGAGCTTCAATTAACTTCCGGCGATTAGTTTTGTCTCTGTCAGACAAAAAGGTAGGCGAGCGCATGTTTTTTTTGAAATGTGTCGAGTAATCCCAAATTGGTTGATTGATCCAACGATAGCGCCGCTTTGGGTGGTTGATGGTATCAATGTCTTCTTTCATTTCTGGGGAAATGAAAAGTGTTGGGTCGCTGATTGTTGACTTGAGTATTTTGCCCATTTTGTCTCCTTGTTTTTGGGGTATTTATGTCTTCTTAAAATAACTGAGGCAATGTGGAGGGATCGATATAATTTCGCATTAGCTACCCGTAGTGCATTTTTAATGTCACTGTGTCAGCTTCGGAGAATTTATCTGGGATAGGGCCGGTTATTCCGGTTACATCGCGGATTTCATTAGCGGTAATTCGTTGCCCGTAAATATACCATTTCCGGCGCCTTTTTGGGGGCAGATAATCTATTAATGCTGGCCCGGAAAAGCGATGGAGTCGAGATTCCAACATCCATTCTTGTTTTTGAATTGCACCATCAAACCTAAATAAAATTACCGCAGGGCCGCCTTCTCTTTGTCGGCGACTTCCTTGGCACCAATGCGCCTCTATAAATTTGAAATCTAAAATATTTTTAAAGGTCGGCGTATAGTTCGGTGATCTGAGGTGTGGAAATGACTTTTGCCATTCGTCCGTCCTAGCGAGCGCTAGAATTTTTGATAGATCACATTTTTGCAAGCGCATCATATTGTCGAGAAGCTCAGCCTGTAAATCAATGAGCTTATTACTTATTGTGACAGGGAGGCCATCATAAAAGGGGAGGTCAAACACTAGTCTTGCCGGTCCCCAATAATTATCTACGAGGTAATTTTCATAATCTCCAATATGGCATTCTATGGTTTTGATGATGCGTGTATTTCCGTGGTAGGTGATTTCCATCGATCGATCATTTGTGAAGATTATCTCTTGAACTTTGTACACCGGGTTCTCCGTTTTGACATTTGATGTTGATCGTCGTCTTACAGAGATGATTTTGATTGCTCGAGCCGGATAATTATGATGAGCGGATCAAAAGTGGTCACAAGTGACCATTTTGCGGCGTGGGATCAAACAGTGATCGCGCACGGCATTTAAGGGAAATTCCCTAATATCGATCGACTTTTGAAGCGAATATGTTTTCGTCTGATAAGAGAATTTCACAGGGCTACTGTACATAGATGACTGAAATGCTGTCCGCTTAATTGAGGACAGTGTGGCTGACTTCTCTAACTCTGAATACTTTGGAAAATCGAAATTTCAGTAGGGAAATAAAGAAGTAGTGCGGCAAGTAATCAGTAAGCATCTTTGGGGTTTTAAAAAAGGGCGAATTATGAAGAAGCTGTTAGTAACATCACTAGTTGTAACGGGTATGGCAAGCATGGTGGCAGCGACCGATATACCAGAGGTGATATTGGCTGATGAAGAGGCTAAACAATCATACACTTGGGGAGCCATTGTTTCGAAGGCAATTGAATGTGGTGTGGAGGAGAAACTATTCAGCGCCTCTGATCAGGCAACACTTATATTGAGCATATCCTCAAATAATGTAAAGCGAGCGGAAAGGTATGGCAGAGAAGTTCATTTAGCTGCGATGAAGGCGTATGCTGAAAGGGTGCAGGTTTATATGGATCGCAATGAGGGGTGCAAAACTCAGATGATTGTAGATGCTAAAACGACGTTGATGGGGAATTTGCACTCCCTTCACAATAGCACGCCAAATTGATCTCTCCCCAGATTACAGCCACTTTATGTGCTGGGAATTGGGGAGCGAAGTAAGACTCCTTATTTGGAATACGGGTTTAGTCCTGTGTTTTTTAAACCATAGTTTTCCCTGTTTAGTTCATGAATGATAATGTCACCAAGGCGATATATTTCTTTGGTTCCGGCATTGGCATGGGCTGCACAGCCTGTATAGCCGTTCAGGTTATCAGGTGTGTTGTAACTTTTTTTGGCCTTGGCTTCACGAGAAACCTGCATGTGATAGCCTTTAACGATTTGTTCAACGTTGTAGGCAGCCTCACGCGTAAGGGTTTCTGCTTCAATGTCGCTCTTCTGCCTTTGTAAGAAATACGAAAGCCGCGCGGCCTTTTCATAAAAGGTTTTGATGGCGTCTGTACAATTGGCGGGAAGCGCGGGAATGTCTCCACCAAGCGCTTGCAGGCCATCACTAGTGTGTCCCGGCAATAGCATGGGAGGTAGACGCCTTACATATTCTGCACGGCTATAGTCAAAGTAATTTGGACAATATGTTTCATGTCCTTTGTTGGTTTGAGTGGTTGTGCAGTCTTGATCAAACGCCGGATTGTACACGCGGTTCGGTGGCTCCAAGAAAAGCATGGCTATCGTGGCGAGTGTGATCATTGGCCCCTCATCCTGAGCTGGTTGTTGATATGGATTAGGTTTGCCAGCGAACTGCTTTCAGTCTTCCTCATGATACTGGACCTATGGGCCTCAACGGTTTTATCGGTAATGTCCAGGCGTTCGGCGATTACCTTGTTGGTATGGCCGTCCACCAAAAGCTCAAAGACCTCTTTCTCTCGCACTGTCAGGCTGTTCAGTAGCTGCGCAAAGGGCTGCATGTCTTGACTGCGCTGGAAAGCACTCTTGATGGTGGACAATAGCTTGCTGCGGCTTAGTGGCTTTTCCAAAAACGCGAATACACCTGTGTTCAAAAGGGTGTGGGAAGTGGGAAGGTCACGCAGGCTTGCCATAAAGATGATAGGCAGGCATGCGGCCTGTTCCTTCAGGATGCCTTGCAGTTCAGGCCCGTCAATATCTGGCATAATCAGATCGGCGATGACACAGCCGGGCGCTTCGGGCTCATAGGCATTGAGGAAGGCTTGGGGGTGCGAGAAATGCTGGACAGAGATTGGGTAAGGCTCAAGAAAATTGCGAAGCCCGGTAAGTATGTCGGGGTCACCTTCAACGATATAAAGGGTTGGCTGCTCTCGCTGCATCCTCGTCTGGTCTCTGTGCTCGTTACTTCTGCCGGTATAGTTGAAGCACAGCAGCTTGCCGACCGATATTGGGGAAAATCCAGAACGGACAGGCAGCGTTTCGATTTGGGCAAGCCTATTACGCTCGGCTGCAACCTAATGTATGGGGTGTTGTTTTCTAATATTAGTTGATCAAGTGACCTTCTCTGATTACCTTTTTAAGGTCATCGGCTTAAGCAGGGTACAGTGACAATATGAATGCTGAAAATGCCAAGCGCCTCTTTCTCGATCACTATCGGTGGGCAAATCCCGCTCTAACTCTTGTTATGGGGCTTTCCGCAGGCTTTATAACTTACCAAGTGCCGCCATCATGGAAACAAACGCATCCTGCAATCGCAGCGATACTCGACGGTTTCGTATGGATAAGCCCGGTCCTATTGATTGTAACGGCGGTGGTGCTGATAGTGTGTTTGGTAGCTTATTATTTTCTTAGTCCAAGTATTGGGGCGCTCGAAGCCGAGCTGGCGGAAGAGAAAGAGAGAAGCGAGTTTTTTCATCAAAGCCTAAGAGATTTGTTTGTTGGGTATTTGGTGCAATTTGCTGACAAGTTAGAGTTTGGTGCGCAGAACGAGGATTGCGAGCGTGTTACGCTGTACGTGCACAACGATGGCAACTTATTCGTGCCCTTCGCACGGTTTTCAAAAAACCCACAATGGAAAAAGAATGGGAGATCGCAGCATCAAGACGATCAAGGATGCATTGCTAGTGGATGGCAAAATGGATGGTATTATTCAAACGCATTCTCTGAAGATGGGAGACGCTGGAAAGGTGAACAGCGCGCTTTGGGTATGCCCGATGAAATAGTCCAGAAGTTGAAGATGAAAAGTCGTCTCTATGCTGTCCAACGAATTTCCTGTAATAATGGCTTAAACCATGGTGTGGTCGTGCTTGAAGCAACTGACCCAAATAGATATGCGGAAGGCGACATTAAAGCGGAGTTGGAGGGCATGGCGCAATATCTTGCACTAGTTCTTCCGAACGTAAAGCAGTACATCCCAATGGTTGAAACAGCGAAGGCAAAGGGATTTTGATATGGCAACTTTGAAGGACACGGTAGCCTATATTCTTAAAGAATATCCCCACAAAGACGAGCTGTCTAATGCAAGGGTTACCAAACTGGTTTATCTGTCTGATTGGCGCCAGTCGATCACTAAGGGTGAGCAGATTACGGGTATCAATTGGTATTTTGATAACTTCGGCCCTTTTGTTTGGGATGTAAAAAATACTGTAAATGATGACGCTGAAACATTTTCGGTTGAGCATTCGCTCAATCTATTTGGCGCGCCAAAAACGCTATTCAAATTAAAGGATAAGAAGTTTGAGCCAGATTTGTCTGACGAAGAAAAGGCGTCCATCAAACATGCTATTGAACAGACCAAAGCGTTGAGTTGGGATAGCTTTATATCGCTTGTGTATTCGACCTATCCAATCATGAGTTCTGACAGATATTCTTCGTTAGATTTGCCAGAATTGGCAAAAGAGTATGTGCAAGCAGAAGAGGGGATTGAGGCCCAAGCAGCCGTCTAGCAGATACTCTTTGGTCTGGTATCGATCGACACGACGATGGCAGGCATTACCGTCTCCGAAAGTTACCAAGCTTTCATAGGAGACGCGAAATGCCCATTCTTTCCAAACTGAAATTTTCTGATCAAACCCGTACAGGTGATCGTCAGTCGCCTGAGGCCCGCAAGCGCGAAAAGCTGCTCACAAATATCGAGCATCAAGTCAAACATGCAGAAGCTGAGAAGAAGGGCGAGGAGTACGCCTATCAGGATTTTCGGCATGTGCGTAATGTGGAAACGGGGGAACGCACGCGACAGCGCGTTTCCGTTAAGGTACGGCCCTGGTTCTGGTGTGATGCTGCTGGGAAATGCTTCACCTACATCAAATACGGCAACAAAACGCTGGAGCTTGCCAAAGGCAAGAAAGCGATTGAGGTGGGCACGCGCGACAATCTGGTGCCGACGTTGAACCAGATTGCTGAAGCGGTACGTGCTGGTGAACTGGACACTGTAATTGCTGGTGCCGCGGCTTTTGGCGCAAAGCTGAAATAGCAGTTATTCACACCAGCCAAATGCGTTAGGGTCCGATTAGTCTATTGTGGCTAATCGGACTTTTCTTTTTTTTAGGTGGGGTATATGGCTGAAATTTACCTGAGGGATATTCTCAATCTAGGTGACCTCAATGCGTTCAAAGCTCACTGTGCTGTTCGCAATGATTATGGTGATCAGCCACTAGACGTATTTGCCAGAGACCGCAGCGAATGGCATGGCTGGAACGCTTATAAGGGGCAGAGAGACGACTTTAATCGCAAATATATATTCTCACTCATGAGTTTCTACCATGAGGTTGATACATGGTTGTTCGGTGGGGTTTATGAGGTCAAAGGCATCACCGATGGTACCTATGATGTGGCACTGATCGACGTGGCCGAGGAATATATCGGACGGCTCAAACTGAAATTCAGACTGCCATACAGGAACAGGCGCCCGAAACTGGAAAACTGCTTTGACGACTTTGTTGTTTCCGAGATTTTGCCGGAACAATATACCGGCCAAGAATTTGTCGGTTTTGACAGTATCGACATTTCATATGGTCAGCTTGAGGCCATCGTCAAAAACCAGAAATCAGACTGGCGGGGTGCCCTTCAAAACGTGAAGGGTGTTTATCTTATTACCGATGTGTCTGCAGGAAAGAGGTACGTTGGTAGTGCCTACGGGGACGCGGGGGTTTGGGCTCGTTGGTCCTGTTATGTTGAAACTGGACACGGATATAATGATGAGCTGACCAAGCTCATTGCGGAAAAGGGTATGGGTTATGCCCGTCAGCACTTCAGGTTTTCTCTGTTGGAATTTCGCCCAATGTCGTTTGACGACAGGCTCTTGATTGAACGAGAGGGCTATTGGAAACAGGTGCTGCTTACGCGTGGACAGTGGGGATATAACAAGAATTGATGGCTGGAGGACGAACGAATAGAACGTATGAGCACGCTGGAACAAACAGAAGTTTTCCTCTTGAAGGTTCTGTCTTGTCGATCAACCTATACTCTCTTGCGGCAACAGAGTGCGGTCAACGCGGAAGATGGGCCGATGGTGGACGATGAATATATCATTGAGATCGAGTGTGAGGTCGTTGGCCTTCCGAAAAGACATCAAAGGAAACATGCGGGCAAAGTTATCGAGTTTTCTCTGCTCGGGTCGGAAAGGTACGATAAGAACCACAAGACAGAACAAGAGTTTTTTGGTTCTTTTGCTCTGCGAGGGAAAGGCGGTGGGGGCTTCGCATATATGCCCACAGCGCGGTTGCCTATTGTGGAACAGAACCTCAGAGCTACGGTGTTCAAGTATATTGAGGTCACGTCAACGCCACTACGGCGCGGAGATGGTCAAGTGACGATGGTACATTTTTCGGAAAGTCGGGGAAGCGTTGCCATGCTAAGGAACTAATGCAGGAAGACAATGAGATGTGTGCAAAAAATGCACAAAGTTCTGAAGTTTCTAAAAAGGTTATATAAAACAGATGCTTATAGTTTATGGAGTAAAGAATTGCGACACGGTGAAAAAGGCACGCGCCTGGCTGGATGCCCGCGACGTGGCCTATCATTTCCATGATTTCCGGGCCGACGGGCTGGACGCCGCGACCCTGGGCCATTTCATCGATGCCCTTGGCTGGGAAGCGCTTCTGAACACGCGCGGCACCACATGGCGCAAGCTGCCGGACGCCGACCGCGCGGATGTGGACGCCACAAAGGCCGCGGCCCTGATGCTGGAACATGTGGCGCTGATCAAGCGGCCGGTGTGGCAGAAGGGCGGGGAATACCGCCTTGGTTTCGCGCCCAAGGACCATGACACGCTGGGCATGTGGGTCGAGGACTGATACAGTCCGGCGCGCGCAAGGATCGGGGGTCGTTATGCCGCAGATTGAAATCTATCAGGTTGATGCATTCACCAGCCGCGCCTTTGGCGGCAATTCGGCGGCAATCTGCCCCTTGGATGCGTTCCTGGACGACGCCACCGCGCAGATGATCGCGCGCGAGAACAATCTCTCGGAAACTGCCTATATCGTGCGCCGGGGTGACGAAGGCGATGTGCCGGTCTTTGATCTGCGCTGGTTCACGCCCACCACCGAGGTGGACATCTGCGGCCATGCGACCCTGGCGTCGGCCCATGTGGTGCTGGCCCATCTGGCGCCCGACGCACCGGCTGTGCATTTCGAAACCCGGTCCGGCCGCCTGACCGTCACACGCGATGGTGACCGGCTGACCATGGATTTCCCGGCCCTGCCGCCCAAACCTGTCACCACGCCCGAAGGGCTGGGGGCCGCCATGGGCGCGGAGCCCGATATGGTGCTGAAAAGCGACAGGGGCGACCGCGACCTGTTGCTCGTTTATCCGGACGAAGCGCTGGTGCGCGGCCTGAACCCGGACCAGGCGGCCCTGAAAGCCTTCGCGCCCTATGGCTTCATCGCGTCCGCGCCCGGTTCGGGCGATGCGGATATTGTCTCGCGCTGCTTTTTCCCGAACCATGGCATCCCCGAAGACCCGGTCACCGGCTCGGCCCACTGTGTGATGGTGCCATACTGGGCCGAACGGCTGGGCAAACAGACGCTGTTCGCGCGCCAGATTTCCCAGCGCGGCGGTGAACTGTGGCTGAAGGACAAGGGCGACCGCATCCTGATCACCGGCCAGGCGGTTGAGGTGATGCGCGGGGCCCTGTTCCTGGCCTGACCCGCAGTACCCGCGCTTTGCGCTTGCCAAGGCCCCGGCATGGGCTAGCTTAGGCAAAAGCATATTTCGCACCGGAGGAACCTTCGATGACATCCGTTTACGACTTCAGCATGCCGCGCCTGAATGGCAAGGAACAATCGCTCGCCGACTATAAGGGCCAGGTGGTCCTGGTGGTGAACACCGCCTCCAAATGTGGCTTCACGCCCCAGTTCGAAGGTCTCGAAGTTCTTTATAAGGACCTCAAGGACAAGGGCCTCGCCATCCTTGGTTTTCCCTGCAACCAGTTCGGCAAGCAGGACCCCGGCTCGAACGACGAGATCGGCGAGTTCTGCCAGATCAATTATGGCGTCAGCTTCCCGATGTTCGCCAAGATCGATGTGAACGGCGCGAACGCCGCTCCCTTGTACCAGTATCTGAAAGCGGAAAAGCCGGGGGTGCTCGGCAGCGAGGGCATCAAATGGAATTTCACCAAATTCCTGATCGACCGCGACGGCAATGTGGTCAAACGCTTCGCGCCCACTGACAAACCCGAAGCCATCCGCAAGCATATCGAGGCGCTGCTGTAGGCGCCTTGTTCAGCCTGTGATGATCATGTTGGTCCGGTCAGCCTGCAGCGCCGCAATTACAGCCTCATAAGCTTTGCGCTCGAACTGCATGGCTGGAATTTTTTCCAGCCATATAACGGTTCTGTCGGCCAACCATTCCTTTCGGGCTTCTTGAACCCCCTTGCGGATTTCCTGGTAAACCGATGCTTCGAAACGGATGCGGTCCCAATAGACCGTGTCGGCATCGGCCCGCACCTCAGCCACGATGACATTGCAGAAAAGGTCGCCGCATTCAGGGCACAGAAGGATTGGCGCTGTGGCAGTGATCCCAGGCGCTGGCAACCATGTTTCACAAAGACGGATCATTTCCGCTTCGTCGAGGCAGGTAGACGGCATGGGTGACATGCCCTCGATTTGAACGTCGGGGACCAGCTTGGCGACGATGGTGTCCAAACGTTCGTCGTCGACAAAAAGGGCCAAAAAGTCGAAGCCTTTGTCGTCGGGGTCGGGCACCGTAACCGTTTTTAGTGTATTCATTGTGCAGCAATCCTGTGGGGCTACCACGCGGTCAATATGATTGTGATACCGCTCCGGCTTGGCAAATGTCCATGCACTTCATCGGTTTGCCGATTTTTCGTTAGATATGACCCGCCGGGCCCGCTATCCTGCGGGCCTGTGTTTTTGTGGGCCAGAGTTTTGTGGGGAAGTGGGCAAGTCCATGGGGCGTTTGAGGAATATTTCGCGGCGGGAGTTCATTGCCGGGGTTGCGGTCACCGGTGCGGCCTTTGGCATGGCGCCGGCGCGGGCCCTGCAGGAAGGCCTGTCCCTGCCGGAAACCCTGTGGACCTACCCGCCGGCCCGCACGGGCCTGAGGGGCGCGCACATTGGCTCGTTCGAGGTGGCGCATGGTGTCGCCTGGGCGGGTGAGCGCTATGACCGGCCGAAGGACCCGGTCGACCGGCCCTATGACCTGGTCATCGTGGGCGGCGGCATCAGCGGGCTGGCGTCGGCCCTGCTGGCGCGCGAAAAACTGGGCCGGAAGGCCCGCATCCTGATCCTGGACAACCATGACGATTTTGGCGGCCATGCCAAACGCAACGAATTCACGGTCGGCGGCAAGGGGCTGATCGGTTATGGCGGCAGCCAGTCGCTGGAGGCGCCGGGGCAATATAGCAAGGTGTCCAAAGCCTTCATCAAGTCGCTGGGTATCGAGACCGAGCGTTTCTACCGCTATTTCGACCAGAGCTTTTATGAGCGCCAGGGCCTGGGCATGGGGCTGTATCTCGACAAGGCAACCTACGGTGCCGACCGCCTGCTGGTGGGCCGTGGTGTGGTGGAATCCGGCGGCCTCTGGAACTGGGAAACCGACGCGGGCAAGGCCATTGTCGCGAAGCTGGTGGCCGACCTGCCGCTGCCGGACGGCGAGCGCGCGGCGCTGATGCGCCTGCTGATGGACCGGCCCGACTGGCTGGCCGGCATGGACCGGGGCGAAAAGATCGACTGGCTGCGCCGCACATCGTTCGAGGCGTGCCTGAAGGAACGCGCGGGGCTGGGGGACGCGGCGCTTGCCATCCTTCGGAACGAGGTGGTCGGATACTGGGGCATTGGCTGGGATGCGCTGTCGGGGCTTGAGGCCGTCAGGCTGTACCACCCGCTGACGGCGGGGCTGGGCCTTGATCCCGAAACCGTGCCCAAGCCATATGAGGGCGATGAGCCCTATATCTTCCATTTCCCGGACGGCAATGCCTCGGTGGCACGGCTTGCACTGGCGCGGCTGGTGCCGGACGCGGTGCCCGGGGTCGATGGTATGGACAGCATCGTCGGCGCCACGGTGCATTATGACCGGCTGGACAAGGCGGAAAACCCGGTGCGGGTAAGGCTGATGAGCACGGCGGTCGATGCCCGCAATACCAAAACAGGGGTCGAGGTAACCTACGTGCGCGACGGCAAGGTGGAACGGGTCGAGGCCCGGCACGCCATCATGGCCTGCTGGAACCATATGTTGCCGCACATCATGCCCGACTTGCAGGACGCCCAGAAAGACGCGCTGCAATATGCCGAGAAGGTGCCGCTCACCTACATCAATGTCGCGCTCAACAACTGGAAGCCCTTCAAGAAGGCGGGCATCGCGCACCTGTATGCGCCGTCGGCGCTGTGTGTGAATGCCTCGCTCGATTTCCCGGTCAGCATGGGCGGCTATACCTTCGCCCGCACGCCAGACGATCCGATCCTGCTGCACATGACCCATGTGCCCACAAGCCCGGGCCTGCCGTCGCGCGCGCAGCACAGGGCCGGGCGCCACGCCATGTATGCCATGAGCTTCGATGATTATGAGCAGGCAATCCTGGCGGAACTGACAGGGGCGCTTGGCAGCCACGGGTTCGACCCCGAAGCCCACATCGCCGCCATCACGGTCAACCGCTGGCCGCATGGCTATGCCTATGAATATAACGAGCTTTGGGACCCGCTGGATTACACCCACGATGCCGGCCCGCACGTGACCGGCAGGGCCACGATCGGGCGGATCGCCATCGCAAATTCGGATTCGTCGGCCTATGCGTTCGTGGACGGTGCGGTTGACGCAGCCGCGCGCGCCGTGAAGGCCCTGTGGGGCTAGGGGATTTCATGTCAGACACCAGCGGCAACGCCTATCCGTCCTTTTCGTCCCGCCTTGCGTTTATCCTGACCACCGCAGGGGCTGCGGTCGGCCTTGGCAATGTCTGGGGTTTTCCCTATGTGGCCGGCAAGAACGGTGGTGGCGGTTTCCTGCTTCTGTATCTGGTCGCGCTTGCGCTGGTCGCAGCACCCGCCTTCATGGCTGAACTTCTGCTGGGCCGCATGGGCAAGGCCAGCCCGCCCACGGCGCTCCGGCGCCTGCAGGCGCAGGCGGGCAGCCGTGTGCCCTGGGCGCCCGTGGCCTGGATGGGGCTGGTGGCCACCATCCTGATCCTCAGCTTCTATGATGTGATCGCCGGCCAGGCACTGTTTTACGGCTGGACCGCACTCACGGGCGGTTTCGCCGGCTGGGACGCGGGTGCGGTGACCGCGCTTGATACCGGTTTCAAGGCCAGTCCGGCGATGGCGGCCTTCTGGTCGGCGCTGTTTACCGCCGCGACCATTGGTATCGTGTCCTTCGATATCCGCTCAGGGCTTGAGCGTGCGGGCAAGATCATGATGCCGGCGCTGTTCCTGATGCTCATTGGCCTGATGGTGTTTGCGCTCGTGGAAGGTGACGCTGCGGCGGCCTTCGCCTTCCTGTTCGGTTTCCATGACATGCGGCTGGATACCGGCGTGGTGCTGGAAGCCGTCGGCCAGGCCTTTTTCACCCTGTCGGTCGGGGTGGGCGGTATCATGACCTATGGCTCCTACATGGGGGCGGATGTGCGGTTGCCGCGCGCGACCCTGTGGATCGTGGCCATGGACCTGGCCGTGGCCCTGATGGCGGGGCTCGTGATCTTCCCGCTGGTGTTTGCCCACAATCTGGACGCCGCCGCCGGGCCGGGGCTTATTTTCATCACCCTGCCGCTGATCTTCACCAACATCCCGGCGGGGGCCTTTGTCGCCTTCGTGTTTTTCCTGTTATTGACCTTTGCGGCGATCACCTCGTCCATTTCCCTGATGGCGCCCACGGTGGCGCGGCTGCAGGAAGCCGGCTGGTCGCGCGCGCGTGCCGCCGCCACCATGGGGCTGATCGCCTTCCTGTGCGGCTTTGCCACCATCTGGTCCTTCAGCGACTGGCAGGATTTTTACCCGCTGGCGTTCCTTGGCCTTGATGGCATGACCGCGTTCGACCTGATCCGCGAAGGGGTCAGCAACTTCGTGCTGCCGCTGTCGGGCATCGCCTATGCGCTGATGATCGGCTGGTGGCTGAAGCGGGACGATGTGCGCAAGGCCTTGCCGGCGCCTGACGGGGCTCTATTTGCCATATGGTACCGGGTGCTCGGGTTTCTGGTGCCGCTTGCGATCGGCATCCTGTTCCTGACCGCCCTTGTGGGTTAGGCCCCTTGGGGCCAGTTCGGGGGACACTATGGCGGCATTTCCAGTGGCAGAGATGGTAAAGACAAACGGCGTGCGCCTGGCGGTATACCGCGCCGGGCCCGACATGTCGGAAACCGACAAGCCGGCGGTCTTTTTCCTGCATGGTTTCCCGGAAATCGCCTATAGCTGGCGGGCGCAACTGAAAGCGCTGGGGGATGCCGGTTACCCGGTGTTTGCCTATGACGCCCGGGGGTACGGGGCGTCCGATGCCCCCAAGGGGCGCGAGAATTATACCATCGCCAAACTGGCGGGGGATGCCGCCGGGCTTCTGGACCATTATGGCCTTCGGGATGCCGTGTTTGTGGGGCACGACTGGGGTGCCATCACGCTCTGGAACCTGCCGTTCTATCTGAAGGGCAGGGTGCTGGGCTGCGCCGGGCTGAATGTGCCCCTGCTGCCCCATTATCCCATGGACCCGATCGCGATGTTCCGCGCCCGGTTCGGGGACAAGATGTATATCGTGCGTTTCCAGGAAGAAGGCGCGTGTGAACCGGTCCTGGAACGCGACCTGATGCAGACCTTCCGCTTTTTCCTGCGCAAGCCCAACAAGGGCAAACCGGTGAAGGAAGACGTGCCGTTCGAACAGAAAAGCCTCGACCTCATCAGCCTTCTGGAAGCCGGCGAGGACCGCTGGGGCGGCGAACAATTGATGCCGGACGACGAGATCGCCATCTATGCCAGGGCCTACGCGAAAAACGGTTTCACCGGCCCCTTGCACTGGTACCGCAATTTCACCAGCAACTGGCAGGACCAGAAACGGTTCCTGAAGGACGGCAAGCTGCCCTTTGTCGAGCTGCCGTGCCTGATGATCACCGCCGACCTGGACCGCGCCTGCCCGCCGCGCATCGCCGACGGCATGGAAAAGCTGTGCGGCCCCTATGAACGCATCGACCTGAAGGGTTGCGGGCACTGGAGCCAGCAGGAACGCGCGGCCGATGTGAACAGGGCGCTTCTCGCCTGGCTCCGGCAGCATTTCCCCTGCTGACCCTGCCTCAGCGGGCCTAAGCCTGACCATTGGAAAAACTGATGTGCGCGCCGGGCCGGTGCGTGCTAAGCCTTTGCCATTGCAGGCATTGGGAAGATGTATGATGGCAGACTGGATTGCGCTTGTTGAGGGGTTCATGGTGTCGATCGGCCTTCTGGTCGCCATCGGGCCACAGAATGCCTATCTGTTGCGGCAGGGGCTTAAGCACCAGCATGTCGGTGCCATCGCCACCGTGTGTTTCATCTCGGATATGGCCCTGATCATCATGGGCGTGCTCGGTGTGGGCCGGTTTGTCGCCGAAAGCCCGACGTTGGCGGCCTGGCTCGGCTGGGGTGGTGTTGCTTTCCTTTTGTGGTTTGCCTTCAGGAATATCCGGTCGGCCATGCATCCGGATGTGATGACCGACGCACGCATGGCCGATGCGGCGGGTGATGCCGCCGGCAAGGGTGTCGGCATTGCCATCCTGCATGCGCTGGCCTTTACCTGGCTGAACCCGTGGGTCTATGTGGACACGATGGTGCTGGTGGGCGGCGTCAGCACCAAATATGACGGTGACCTGGCGCGCATCAGCTTCTGTATCGGCGCCAGCGTGGCCTCTGGCGTGTGGTTCTACGGCCTTGGATATGGCGCCAAAAAAGCCGCGCCCTTGTTCAAAAAACAGATCACCTGGCGTGTTCTCGACAGTGTGATCGCGGTCATCATGCTGGGGGTTGCATTCCTCTTGTTGCGGCACCAGCTTGGTTGGTAAGCCCTCATCAAAAACAATCCTGCACGGAGAGAATATATGCGACTGCGTGGTGTCAGCCTGTCCCCCTATTATGAACGCGCCCTGATCGTGGCGGACGTCAAGGGCGCCCTCGAAAAGGTCGAAGAAGCCGGCATGCCGGGGCCCTTTGGCTCCGACGCGCTCAAGAGCGAAAACCCGACAGGCAAGATCCCCTATCTGTTGCTGGACGACGGCACCATGCTGCCCGAAGGCCAGGTCATTGCCGAATATTTCAACGATGTGTTCGACGGGCCCGACCTGATGCCTGCAGATGCGCTGGGCGCCGCCCGCGCCAGGCTGTTTGGCCGCATCATCGATCTTTACCTGGGCATCCATACCACGCCCTTGGCCCGCACCATCACCCGCGGCACGCGGGACGAAGCCGCCATCGAGGCCGCGCTTTCGACCGGCATTCCGATGGCCATGGACCTGATCGAACGCAACCTTGCGGGTGGGGCCTATGCCGTGGGCGACCGTTTCAGCCTTGCCGACGCGGCCCTTATCCCGCCGATGTTCCACCTCACCGTGTTCCTGGCGCATTTTGACATCAAGCCGTTTGACGGCCGGCCCAAGTTTGCCGCCTGGTGGGACGCGAACCGGGATACGGACGTGGTGCAGCGCTGTTTTGCCCGCATGCAGAAATCGCTCGATTTTATCCTGTCGCTCAGGAAGGCAGCGCAGTAAAAAGGATGAACCAAGCATAGAGCAGGGAGGCGAAGGCCCATGTCGGAAAAGGACGGTGTGCATTTTACCGGGCGTTGCCTGTGTGGCGCGGTGAAGATGGAAGCGGTGGCCGATCCCCTGTGGGTGGCGCACTGCCATTGCCCGAGCTGCCGCAAGATGACCGGCGCCGCCTTCGCGACCTATGCCGGCTTCGACAAATCGGCGGTTCAGTTCACGGGCGAGGTGAAGCGTTTCCGTTCGAGCCCCGGTGTGAACCGCCATTTCTGCCCGACCTGTGGTGCCGCCATCAGCTTCGAGGGCGAAGCCTGGCCGGGCGAATTGCACATGCACGCGGGTTTCATCGACCAGGCCGACAAGCTGGTGCCCGACAGCCATGTCTATGTGCGCACGGAACTTAAGTGGGCACATCTCGACGACGGCCTCGAACGCCACGAGACCTTCCCGTCCGAAGAACATTGATGGGGCGATCCGCCATAAAGTTTGCGCTTCTGGTCCTACGGTGTGCCGCTATTGTGGTCGTGGCGATTGTAGCCGGTGCCAGAAATGCCAGTGATGGTACTGCCTGGTGGGATTGGACCTACGCCGGCTGGTTTTCCCTCGCAGTCTATCTGCTTGTTCTTCCTGCATATTTTTGCTGGCGCAATCATGGCGGCTTCACACTGTTGCGCAGCTTATTGCTATTTGGGTTGGGGTTTGGGCTGCTGAGTTCTTTGTATTTTTTGTTTGCGCTGGCTCAAATGGGAGGCGGATTTTCCGCCGATCTATTGTTGGATACAGGCCCAATAGGGCTGGGATTTGTCGTATACGGCTCTGTAGGTGGCTTTGTGTTTTGGGTGACAGGTCTGCCATTTCGAAAACTTTTCCCGGGTCATCCTGCGCTATAGCGACAGTCCGCTTGTACCCGCCCCGGATTCGCGCTAACAGAGGGCCAAATCTTTTCCCCCATTCCCGAGGACCGAGCACCATGGCTTCCTATCAATATGTGTATCAGATGCACAAGCTGTCCAAAACCTATGCGGGCGGCAAGCAGGTTCTGAACGGCATTTCCCTGAACTTCATGCCCGACGCCAAGATCGCGATCATCGGTCACAACGGTGCGGGTAAATCGACCCTGATGAAAATCATGGCCGGTTACGACACCGAATTTGGTGGCGAAGCCTGGGCCGCAGACGGCGTGCGTGTCGGTTACCTGCCGCAGGAACCGCAACTGAACCCGGAAAAGGACGTTCTGGGCAACGTGATGGAAGGCCTGGCCGCCACGCAGGCGCTGGTCGATGAATATAATGCCGTTGCCATGGGCTATGCCGAAAACCCGGACGATATGGACCTCCTGACCAAAATGGGTGAGTTGCAGGAACAGATCGACGCCGCCGACGCCTGGGACCTGCAATCGCAGGCCGAAGTTGCCATGGACGCGCTGTGCTGCCCGCCAAACGACTGGTCGGTGGACAAGCTTTCGGGTGGTGAAAAACGCCGCGTTGCCCTGTGCAAGCTGCTCCTTGAAAAGCCGGAAATCCTGCTGCTTGACGAACCGACCAACCACCTTGACGCCGAAACCGTCGCCTGGCTGGAAAAATTCCTGCAGGACTATAAGGGCTGTGTGATCCTCGTCACCCACGACCGTTACTTCCTTGATAACGTCGTTGGCTGGGTGCTGGAACTTGACCGCGGGCAGGGCATCCCGTTCCAGGGCAACTATTCCGCCTGGCTGGAGATGAAAACCAAGCGCATGGCGCAGGAAGAACGTGCCGACAAGTCGCGTGAAAAAGCCATGCAGGCTGAACTCGAGTGGATCAGGCAGTCGCCCAAGGCGCGCCAGGCCAAATCCAAGGCTCGTATCAAGGCCTATGACGAAATGCTGGAACAGCAGCAGGAACGTGTCTCGGGCCCGGCCCAGATCAAGATCCAGCCGCCGAAACGCCTTGGTGGCAAGGTTATCGAGGCCAAGGGCCTGACGAAGGCTTTTGGTGACAAGCTTCTGTTCGACTGCCTCGATTTCAGCCTGCCGCCCGGGGGCATCGTGGGTGTGATCGGTCCGAACGGCGCCGGTAAAACCACCCTGTTCAAGCTGATCACCGGCCAGGAAAAGCCGGATGCCGGCGAGATTGTCGTGGGTGAAACCGTGCAGCTTGGTTATGTGGACCAGAACCGCGACGCCATGAACCCGAACAACAACGTGTGGCAGGAAATTTCGGGCGGGCACGATGTCTTCTATTTCGGCAAGACCGAAGTGAACACCCGCGCCTATGTTGGCGCCTTCAACTTCAAGGGTGGCGACCAGCAGAAGAAGGTCGGCCTTCTCTCGGGCGGTGAACGCAACCGCGTGCACCTTGCCAAGATGCTGAAGGCCGGCGGCAACGTTCTCCTGCTTGACGAACCGACCAACGACCTTGACACCGAAACCCTGTCGGCCCTCGAGGAAGCGCTCGAGAACTTCGCCGGCTGCGCCGTGGTCATCAGCCACGACCGCTTCTTCCTCGACCGTATCGCCACCCACATCCTGGCCTTTGAAGGCGACAGCCATGTGGAATGGTTCGAAGGCAACTTCGAGGCCTATGAAGAAGACAAGAAGCGCCGCCTGGGCGTGGATGCAACCCAGCCGCACCGCATCAAATATCGCCGCTTCACCCGCTGAGGGCAGCGTGCCGCAAAAGAAAAGGGCCGGAAATTCCGGCCCTTTTTTATTGTCCTGTGGGTACGGTCAGTTGCCGCCGTCTTCATCGGGGGCGTCTTCGTTTGCCTCCAGTTCGTCAAACAGGTCGTCGTCCACCGATGGCGGGTTGCCGTCGTAAATCTCGAAACGCCGGTTCTGGTAATAAACCGAACGCGCGACCACATAGGGGTCGTCTTCCTTGTAGAGCTGGTCGATCAGCGCATGGGCGCGGGCGCGGGCATCCAGCACCTCAATGCTGGTGCGGGTCAGGTTGGCGCCTTTTTCGTCCATCTGGTCGATGCCGATGGTCACCGGATCGCCAAACACATCACCCGCGAAGCCGACAGCGTCACGCCCCGTGGACGGGCCGATGAACGGCAGCACCAGATAGGGGCCGTCGCCAACGCCCCACACCGCCAGGGTCTGGCCGAAGTCTTCCCGATGGTAGGGGATGCCCATCTTGTCCGATGCCTTGAACAGGCCTGCGAGGCCAACCGTGCTGTTGACGATGAAACGGCCAAGGGTTTCACCGGCGCGCTTGAACTTGAACTGCAGGATGTCGTTCACAAACACCCAGGGTTCGCGCAGGTTGCGCATGATATTGCTGACACCCTGGCGCGGTGCCTCGGGCACGACGGCGATATAGGTGGCGGAAATTGGCCGGATCAGCGCGCGGTCGACCACGCGGTTGAATTCGAAAGTGGCCCGGTTCATACCCTCGAGCGGATCGTTTATCTCGCCCATTTTGGTACCGGACGTGGAGGCACAGGCTGCGGTCAGCAGCATCAGCCCCGCGCCAAGCGGCGCCTTGAAATGAGTTCCCTTGAACATACTATCCTCTGTCGGCGCTTGGGCGCCGTATCAATCTATTTTTGGCAAACGTTTGATGAATTTGGGGCTGAGTGCGCCCAAGCGCAAGATAGCAGCAGCAAAAAACAGCAATATTTTGTCCATATGGCGGCATTCATGATAAGAAAAGCCATGCGGGACGGTTAGAAAATCCTCGCTTTACAAACATAAAGAAATCTTTATATTCATGGACACCTCAAGAGAGAAGGCATCCATGGAACAATTGTTGGCCGCGCTCAGGGCTGCAAGCGAAACGACCCGGCTCCGCATCTTGGCGCTTCTGGCCAAGGGCGAGCTGACAGTTGGCGACCTTGTGCGCATCCTGGACCAGAGCCAGCCGCGTGTGTCGCGGCACCTGAAGCTGATGGGCGAAGCCGGGCTTCTGGACCGGTTCCAGGAAGGCACGGTGGTATTTTACCGCCTCGCGGACGCGGGCCTTGGTCTCGCGGTCAATGACGCATTGCTGCCCCTTATTCCCGAGGATGATTCCGATTTTCAGGCTGATCTGGCCGTTTTGGCCGATATCCGGGCCGAACGGGTGCAGAAGGCAGAGCGTTATTTTCGTGCGAACGCGGCGGAGTGGGACAAGATCCGCTCGCTTTATGTGGCAGAGGCGCAGGTGGAAGCGGCGCTTCTGGACCTGCAGGGCGGCAAGCCGATTGGCCGCATGCTGGACATCGGCACCGGCACGGGCCGCATGCTTGAGGTGTTCGCTCCGCTGTCCGAACAGGCGCTGGGCATCGATGTCTCGCGCGAGATGCTGTCGGTGGCGCGCGGCAATCTTGCGGCGGCTGACCTGCAGAACTGCCAGGTACGCCAGGGCGACATGTATAACCTGGGCCTGCCGGGCGGCAGCCAGGACCTGGTGCTGTTTCATCAGGTGCTGCATTTCGCGGACGAGCCCGCAGCCGCGATCCGCGAGGCCGCCCGTGTGCTGGCACCCGCAGGCCAGTTGCTGATTGCCGATTTTGCGCCGCACGGCGAAGAATTCCTGCGCGAGGAACAGGCGCACCGCCGCCTGGGCTTCGCCGATGAAGAAGTGGCCCAATGGGGCAAGAATGCAGGGCTTGATGACGCCACGATCCGGCATCTGGACGGCGGCAAGCTCGGGGTTACCATCTGGCGGTTCGAAAAGCCCGCCACCGTGAAGGAGTAAACATCATGGTTCGTCTTGTGGATACCATCGGTCGCCGCAGCAGCGGTTCGCTGTTCGCCGAGCCGGTGAAGGACGTCAATGTGTCGTTCGAATTTTTTCCGCCCAAGACCCCGAAGATGGAAGAAACCCTGTGGGCGTCGATCAAGACGCTTGAGGAACTGAACCCGAGCTTCGTGTCGGTCACCTATGGTGCCGGCGGGTCGACGCGCGAACGCACCCATAAGACTGTGAAACGTATTCTCGACGAAACCAGCCTGCGCCCGGCGGCGCACCTGACCTGTGTCGGGGCCTCGAAGGACGAGGTGAACGCAGTGGTGCGCGACTATCATGCCGCCGGCGTGCGCCATCTGGTGGCGCTTCGGGGCGATGCGCCGGAAGGCGCGGGCGGCTATAGCCCGCACCCAGAAGGGTACAAGAATGCCGCAGACCTGGTGGCCGGCGTGCGTGGCATTGCCGATTTCGATATCTCTGTCGCGGCATACCCGGAACTGCACCCGGACAGTGGCACGCTGGCGGCGGACCTCGACAACCTGAAGCGCAAGATCGACGCGGGTGCCAATCGGGCCATCACCCAGTTTTTCTTCGACCCCGACACCTATTTCCGTTTCCTCGATCATGCGCAGTCCTACGGCATCGATGTGCCGATCGTGCCCGGCATCCTGCCGGTGACCAATTTCACTACGCTCAAATCCTTCGCGGCCACCTGTGGTGCCGCAGTGCCCCAATGGATGGGCGAGATGTTCGAAGGGCTGGACGACAGGCCGCAGACCCGCATGCTGGTGGCGGCATCGGTCGCCAGCGAAATGTGCCGCCAGCTTTATGCCGGCGGTGTGCGCGATTTCCATTTCTATACCCTGAACCGGGCCGAGCTGACCTTTGCCATCTGCCACATGCTGGGGCACCGGGCGCCGGCGCAGCCGATCGCGAAGGAGGCCTGAACCATGACCGACCGTTCGAAACAACTGCTTGAACTGGCTGAAAAGCGCATCCTGGTGATGGACGGCGCCATGGGCACCATGATCCAGAAACGCAAGCTGACGGAAGCCGACTTCCGAGGCGAACGTTTCAGGGACTGGCCATCGGACCTCAAGGGCAACAACGACCTTCTGGTCCTGACCCGCCCGGATGTGATTGCCGATATCCATTCGGCGTTCCTTGAGGCCGGGGCTGACATTATCGAGACCAACACCTTCAACGGCACGCAAATCTCGCTGGCGGATTATGACATGCAGCCGCTGGCGCGCGAGATCAATGTCGAAGGCGCGCGCCTGGCCCGCCGGGTGGCCGATGAATGGACCGCAAAGACGCCGGACAAACCGCGTTTTGTCGCCGGCTCCATCGGTCCCACCAACAAGACGCTGTCGATCTCGCCGGATGTGAACAACCCGGGTTTCCGCGAAGTGACGTTCGACCAGGTAGTTGAAGCCTACCAGGAACAGGTCGAAGGCCTGATCGAGGGTGGCGTGGATATCATCCTCATCGAAACCGTGTTCGACACCCTGAACGCCAAGGCCGCGATTTTTGCGACTGAGGAAGCGTTCGAGAAACTGGGCGTGCGCCTGCCGATCATGCTGTCCTGCACGGTTACCGACATGTCGGGCCGCAATCTCAGCGGCCAGACGGTCGAAGCCTTCTGGTATTCGGTCCGCCATGCCAAGCCCTTCACTGTGGGCCTGAATTGCGCCTTCGGGGCCGACCATTTGCGCCCGCACGCGATTGCGCTGGCCGCAGCGGCCGATACCCGCATCGCCATCTATCCGAACGCCGGCCTGCCGAACGAAATGGGTGAATATGACGAAACGCCGGAAATCACCGCCGGGCACCTGAAAAAATGGGCGGAAGAGGGGCTGTTGAACATCGTTGGTGGCTGTTGCGGCACCACGCCCGAACATATCGGCGCCATTGCCCGCGCGGTTGAAGGCATTGCGCCCCGCAAGGTCAAGGCCCGGACCCCGGCCATGCGCCTGTCTGGCATCGACCCCATCACCATCATCAATGCGGCTGCAGAGTAAGAGACATGAGTAAACCCACCGCCCAGTTCATCAACGTCGGCGAACGCACCAACGTCGCCGGCTCCGCCAAGTTCAAGAAGCTGATCTTCGAGGACAAGTATGATGAAGCCGTCGCCATCGCCCGCCATCAGGTGGAAGGCGGCGCCCAGATCATCGACATCAATATGGACGATGCGATGCTGGACGCGGTGGAAGCCATGGATAAATTCCTGAAGCTGATCGCGGCGGAACCCGACATTTCGCGCGTGCCGGTGATGATCGACAGTTCCAAATGGGAAGTCATCGAGACCGGCCTCAAATGTGTGCAGGGCAAGGCGGTGGTCAATTCCATCAGCATGAAGGAGGGGGTTGAACCCTTCAAGGCCGCCGCGCGGCGCATCCTGCGGTATGGCGCCGCCGTGGTGGTGATGGCGTTCGACGAAAAGGGCCAGGCCGACACGGTGCAGCGCAAATATGATATCTGCGCCAAAAGCTACGATATCCTGGTGAACGAGGTCGGTTTCCCGCCCGAAGACATTATCTTCGACCCCAACATCTTCGCGGTCGCCACGGGCATTGAGGAACATGACAATTATGGTGTCGATTTCATCGAGGCCACGCGCCTGATCAAGACCCACCTGCCGTATGCCAAAGTGTCGGGCGGGGTGTCGAACATCAGCTTCAGCTTCCGCGGCAACGACCGGGTGCGCGAGGCCATGCACAGCGTGTTCCTGTATCATGCCATCCGCGCCGGCATGGACATGGGTATCGTGAACGCGGGCCAACTGGCGGTCTATTCCGACATCGAACCCGACCTGCGCGAACGGGTCGAGGATGTGATCCTGAACCGGCGTCCGGACGCGACCGACCGCCTGCTCGAGATCGCCGACCGCTACAAGGGCCAGGCCGGGCAGGTGCGCAAGGAGGACCTGGGCTGGCGCGAACTGCCAGTCGCGAAGCGTATCGAACATGCGCTCGTCAAGGGCATCAATGATTATATCGAAGCTGACACCGAAGAAGCGCGGCACCTGTTCGACCGCCCGATCCAGGTGATCGAAGGCCCCTTGATGGACGGCATGAATGTGGTGGGCGACCTGTTCGGCGCCGGCGAAATGTTCCTGCCGCAGGTGGTGAAATCCGCGCGTGTGATGAAACAGGCCGTGGCCTACCTGCAACCCTATATCGAAGCCGAAAAGGAAGAAGGCGCCAGGGCCAAGGGCAAGATTGTCATGGCGACCGTGAAGGGCGATGTACACGATATCGGCAAGAACATCGTGGGGGTCGTGCTCCAGTGCAACAATTTCGAGGTTATAGACCTGGGTGTGATGGTGCCCTGGGCCGATATCCTGAAGGCCGCCAACGACCATGAAGCCGACATGATCGGCCTGTCGGGCCTTATTACCCCGTCTTTGGACGAAATGGTTACGGTCGCCGCCGAAATGGAACGCCTGGGCCTTGAAACCCCGCTCCTGATCGGCGGGGCGACCACCAGCCGTGTGCATACGGCGGTCAAGATCGCGCCGGAATATTCGGGCCCCGTGACCCATGTGCTCGATGCCTCCCGCGCGGTGGGTGTGGCCAGCACGCTGGTCTCGACCGAACTGCGCGAGAAATTCATCAAGACCACCAAGGAGGAATATGCCGATATCCTCCGCAAGCGCCTCGCGAACCCGAAGGCCAACCGCCTGGTCAGCCTTGCGGATGCGCGCGCGAACAGGCCCGACATGGACTATGCCTCGCACACGCCGGTGCGGCCCGCCTTCACGGGGGCGAAGGTGTTCGAGGACTATCCGCTGGACGAGCTGGTCGACCGTATCGACTGGACCCCTTTCTTCCGCACCTGGGAACTGGCGGGCAATTACCCGGCCATCCTTGAGGACGCGGTGGTGGGCGAAAGTGCGCGCAGCCTGTTTGCCGATGCGCAGGCCATGCTGAAACAGATTGTCGATGAAAAATGGCTCACCGCACGCGGTGTGCTCGGCTTCTGGCCCGCGAACGCGGACGGCGACGATGTCGTGCTCTATGACGGCGACAACCGCTCGGATGTGATCGCGCGTTTCCCGTTTCTCCGCCAGCAGGTCGAAAAGCGCGAGGGCAGGGCCAACGACTGCCTGTCCGACTTCATGGCCCCTGCGGGTGAAAAGCCCGACTGGCTGGGTGGTTTTGCCGTCACCGCAGGCCACGGCATCGAAGAACACCTGGCCCGCTTCAAGGCCGCAGGCGACGACTATAACGACATTCTCCTGAAGGCACTGGCCGACCGGCTGGCCGAAGCCTTCGCCGAACGGCTGCACGAACGGGTGCGCACCGAATTCTGGGCCTATGCACCCGACGAGAGGCTGTCGAACGAGGAGCTGATCAAGGAACGTTATGCCGGCATCCGGCCTGCACCGGGTTATCCCGCATGCCCGGACCATTCGGCCAAGGCCGACCTGTTCCGGCTGTTGGATGCCACGGAACGCGCGGGCATCATCCTCACCGACAGCTTTGCCATGGTGCCGACGGCGGCGGTGTCAGGCTTCTATTTCAGCCATCCGGAAGCGCATTATTTTGGTGTCGGCAAGATCGGTCGCGACCAGCTTGAGGACTATGCCGAGCGCCGGGGTGTCAGCCTTGAACAGGCGGAACGTTGGCTCCGGCCCAACCTGGCGGACTAGGCTAAAGTTTTGGGGGCTGCGCTCAGGCGCAGCCGAACACCACGCCATACAGGATCATGTCGACATTTTTGCCGTCCTTCGCCAGCGGCAGGGCCAGTGACTGGTAGGACTTGTAGCTGCGGGGCGACCACAGGGCCTTGATTTCGCTCACGAAATAAGGTTCGCCTGTTTTCACCAGATGGCGCGACCGCGCGATCACGTCTTCGGCCTCAGGGGCATCGTCCCAGCTTTTGCCGGTCAGGTCGATGCCGGCATCATCCACGATACGGGTGCCGAACAGCCGGAACTGGAAATCGCGGCCGGCATCGATCACGTCGGCGATGGCGATGCAGGGCAACAGGTTCTTGATGGCAGCCGGGCGGATATCGGCCCGGGCCGGCAACGCACCACGATTGTCCCTGCGCGCGAGCCAGAAGGAGAGCAGCTCCTTGAGGAGCGGTTCTCTGACGGCTTGCGGGTCGAAGGGGGGATAACTTACCTGCAGGGCCGGCGCAACATCAGCGCTGTGAAGGCCAAGCAGGTCGCTGATGATACGCGCACCTGGTAACACAATAATATCCAACCTGAACCTGACCAATCGGTCAATCATACCGAACACTGGGCGTGCATGTACGCGCGCCCGGTGTCACTGTTAAGGTCAAACCGTTAAAATTTGCTTCAATTTTTAGCGGAATCCCGGGCTTGTGGCGAATAAAGCACGAACGCGGAATAAAGTTGCCAGCGCGTGGTTGCAGGTGAAACTATCTTGTGCGCTGGAAAGGGGATGGGGGTAGCCATACGAGTGCGAGCACT
Source organism: Alphaproteobacteria bacterium (assembly GCA_006226495.1). Lineage (GTDB taxonomy): Bacteria > Pseudomonadota > Alphaproteobacteria > Sphingomonadales > Kordiimonadaceae > Kordiimonas. The sequence continues at coordinate 48,580 of SBGU01000041.1, read as the reverse complement.
GGCCTTTGCGCGACCGAATTATAGCTGCCCAGGCGCGTACACACGTTGGCCCTGATGGTGCCTGATGCATTTGTTTCAACGATTGTCAGGGCTTATGGTCCGGTGTTCAGGCAACACCATAAGGTGCGGCCCAAAAAACGAATCGAAATATATCTTCATCAGGGGAAAAATGGTGCCGGCAGCAGGAATCGAACCCGCGGCCTGATGATTACAAATCAACTGCTCTACCAACTGAGCTATGCCGGCACTGGCTGGACGGGCGCATGCGCGCCGCTGGCGGTTTTCTAGCATAAAAATGCCGGAGTGCAAGCCCTAACGCTGTCGCCCGTGCCCCGGTCCGCACGGTCGCCCGCACCGCGGCGGGCAGGGCAAGCGCCTGTGGTGGTTCCGGAATTTGCATCGGGCTGTAATCTATCTGTGTTTCGAATATAAAATATCGTTTTTCTTCGCTTTCCAAATACAAGGCACAAGCGCATTACAGTGCACCCGGTCGCCCTTGCGACCTTTTGGAGACCATGACCATGGGTAGCTTTGCGCAGCAACCTGCCGTTCTGAGTATTGATACTGAACACCTGTTCCAGCCGCGCTGGCCGGTGAACGAGGTGGTGCTGGGCGCCGCGCTCAACAGCGGCCTGAGCCCGGAACAGATCGCCCGCGAATTTGGCGTGTCGGTTGCCGACGTGCTTGAACTGTGTGACGAATTCGACCTGGAGCTCGGTCAGCTTTGATGACCGGCTTGTCGCCAGATATGGCGGCCACCGACCCGGTAGCGACGGCACAGTTTTCCGATCCAATACCCGATCTGGCCCTTGTTCAGGACCCGGCCCCGGCTTTTGCGGCGCCGGTCGAACCTGTTCTTGCCCTGTCGCCCTTCATCATGCCGGCATTGTTTTCAGCGGCGGACTGCCAGGCGCTTATTGCCCTGTTTGAAGAACGCGGTCCGGCACGCAGCCGGCTTACGGGCGGTATGGCCGAAGCCGGTATCCGCTCGTCGTCCGGCCTGTGGATCGATGATGCCGATGCCCCCTGGCTGAGCGCCCGGCTTGCCGGTTTTGCCGCCGCCGTGTGCCGGAATGCCTTCCGGTTCGATATTGACGGGTTCGAGGAAGGCTATCATCTGCTGCGTTATGACGCGCCGACAGATGCCGCCACAGACGGCGATTTCTACGACTGGCATGTGGATATTGGCGGCCATGGCACGGCGCGCAGCCGCAAGCTGACCCTGATCGTGCAACTGAGCGACCCGATGGCCTATACCGGCGGCACTCTGGACGTGAATGGCGACGGCACACCCGCCATCCAGCCCGCCCTGCAGGGCGCGGGCATTGCCTTCCCCAGCTTCATGCCGCACCGGGTGAGCCCGGTGCAAAGCGGCGTGCGCTATTCACTGGTGGCCTGGCTGCACGGCCCCGCCTTCCGGTAAAAAAGCGGGCCGGCCCCGGGGAACGGGCACCGGCCCTGCCTTCAAACCAGGGTTATTCCTGGCCTTCCATCACCAGTTTGCCTTCGACGATATGCAGCACCGTGTTGGCGTCGGCATATTCAAAGTCGTCCTGGCCCTTGATCGCGACATAACAGTCGGTGCAGATGCCCGAAACCGTTGCGCCGGGTTCAACGGAGACTTCCCAGCTTTTTTCCTGCGAGTCTTCGACAACCAGAACATAGGCGGTGGCGTCATTGTTGATGACGGTCAGGCCACCAGCGGCGGCGGCGGCCCAGCTCAGTGCGGCAAGCGCGGTGGCGGCAAGCCATTTGGTAGCAGTCATTTGTGATCTCCCACGTTTTGACGGCGCCGATGAAGTCATGGCCCACACCAAATAACAAACGAATATTATTGCATTTTGATATCAGGAATCTGCATTGATGAGGCGACAGAGGCGCCAGTTGGGAGGCGCTGGGCAAGCCATTGGTTCCATGCGGAAAACATAGACTTTCCGGGTTTGGCACGGTCCCGGTACAAGCTATGGCTCGCCCCGCTGTCTGCTGGGTGGTAGTCTTGGCCGTGCCTGCCCGAAGGATGCAGGCGCAGCGACATGACAGGGGGAACAAATGAAACCGACACCAGAAGGCTGGCCGCGTATATCGAGCGCGGTGATGTATCAGGATGCCGCCGGCATGATCGACTGGCTGTGCAAGGCTTTCGGCTTCGAGGTCCGGCTGAGGGTCGAGGCCGAGGATGGCAGCATCCAGCATAGCGAACTGACCTACGGCGACGGCGTGATCATGGTCTCGACCGAGCGCAAGGGCGCCGAGCCCCGCTTTGGCATGCCGCTGGTCAGCCCAAAGACGGTCGGTGGCAACACGCAGACCCTGATGATCTATGTCGATGACGCCGAAGCGCACTGTGCGACCGCACGCGCGGCCGGGGCCACCATCGTCTCGGAACCCGAAATCCATGACTATGGCCCCGAATACTGGACCGACCGCAGCTATGGCGCGCTCGACCCTGAAGGCCATGTCTGGTGGATTACCGAGCGCGTGCGCGACCCGGAATAGGCCGGGGCACGGGCAGGCCGGTCAGGCGTGGCCCATGGCCGGGCTGTCTTCCAGCATGCCGCAGCCCAGCATGGTGACCAGCATTTCCATGTCATGATGCAGTTTGTTGAGCTGCATCACACCGGCGTGCGGGCAGTTTTCCGGCACTTCCATCAGATCGTCGATCAGCGGCAGGATCTTGGCGCGGCCATCGGCATAGATGGTGCGGGTCAGCTCGTCCGACGGATGGGCAGAGGCGCGATACAAGAGAAGCGCCTGGCCATATTTGTTCAGGCTGTAGACCGCGGGGCGAAGCCTGTGGTCAAAGTCCGGTCGGCTGCGGATTTCGCGCGCGACCGGCACCAGGTCGACAAGCACGGTTTCAACGATCGGCAACATGCATTCATGGTCAGTCATCGCAAAATCCCCTGTGTAAAATGTGGAATACATTCAGGGTGACGGGCCTGAGGGTCCGCCTGTGAAGCGCGAACTTCAGCGATGGTGTTTCCGCTGCACGGGTTGTTGCATCTGCAACAGATCCTCGACCCTGAGCGTATGCCGGATGATGATGCGCGCAAATACAACAAGCACAGCCAGCAGCACCAGTGGCACCAGGAAGGCATCGAACAGCACCACGACAATATGGTCGCTGACGGCGCCGGCAAACGACTTCGCCTTGCCCTGCACACCGTCGGATGTGGTTTTGTAGCGTTCGATCACCGCCTTGACATGGTCATCCAGCTTGGCGCGTTTGGGGGTGTTGAAATCGCTGTGGGCGCCCGCGAAAGCCGCCTGCGAGCGCTCGGCGATCGGGCCCGTCAGGCTGTGGGCCACCTTCGAGGTGCCGAACACCATCAGCGGCAACAGGATATGCACCAGGAACACCAGAAGCAGCAGGATCTCGCTGATCTGGCCGCTGATGCGGGCCAGCCACAGCCAGTGGTGCCTGACGGCATAATGCAGGCCGACCATCAGGATCGCGACTGTCACCACAATCGGGTCCAGGATATGGGATATCTTGAACATGAGGTCGAAGGCGACCAGGCTTGCGGTCGCGACCAATGACGCGGTCCAGGCCCGGTCCACCAAATCCTTGAGCGCGCTGACCACTTCGCCCACCTGCACCTTCACTTCGGCAATGAAGGATATGCCGGCACTGCTGCTCTCCAGCACGGCGAGGCCGGTATGCAGGCCGCTGAGCACCAGTGCGCTTTCCGCAGCCTTGTCGCGGGCTTCGTCCAGATATTCGGTGTTGGTTTTGGCGACATAACCGCGGCCGAGGAAATCGAGCGTATGGTTGATGGCGCCCAGATGATTGAGGGCAATCAGCACCAGGCAGGTGGCGGCAATGGGCGCGCGGGTTTCCCGGAACAGCCACAGGAAAAACCGTTTCAGGTTTTTGGTGTTGAGCCAATGATGGCCGGTTGCCGGACCTGATGCCGGTGCCCCGGGCCGGCGGATGCGCCGGCTGAGTGGATGTTTTCTTGCCATGTCCTTGTCCCCCTTGTGCACGCGAACCGCGAGCGGTTGCCTGTCATAGTGCAGGGAAAGCCCCGTCGTGTCCAACATGCGGCCATCGGTGCCATCCTCCCGCTGGCTTGTGACAAGCCAGAGGAAATTCAGGTCCCGGCGGGTGTCTTGTTTTTTTGCGCCTTCGCGGGCGCCTGTCGCTTTCGGGCCGGCGCGGCTGCTGCTCGCTTGCCGGTGGCCTTCGTGCCTGGCGGATTGGCGGCCATCAGCACCTTCATGCGGCTGCTGACCTCCTCCTGGATCAGGTTGCGGATGGTCTCGACAAATTCGGTCACGGCGGCGGACTGGCCGGGCAGGGCTGCCAAAGGGTCGGCACCTGCCTTGATCCGGTTGATCGCAGAGCCAAGGTCGTCATCGAACGTGGGTGTGCCCGGGTTTGTTTTGGGAGCCTGTGTCTGGGCCTGTGCCGGAGCCTGTGTCTGGGCTTGTGTCTGGGCCTCTGTCGGGGCCGGTGCCGCCTGTGGCGGCGGTACGTCGGTCGGTACCGCCTCGCCGCCCACAGCTTCCCGGGTGGCGTTCGCCAGCGCCGATGTGGCGCTCTGGGCTTCGCTCATGCGTAATTTCGCCTGCTGGGCGCTGTGCTGGTGGCGCGCTTCGGCAAGCTGCTGCAGGGCGGACGCGCGCTGTGCTTCGACCGCATCCTGCATGGCTTCCTTCTGGGCCAGGAAGGCCTTGTTGATGGCCTCGCGCTGGATGGCGGCAGCTTCAAGGATATTGACCGCCCGTTGCACGGTGGTGTTGCCGTAAGCCTGTTGCAGGGCTCGCGCCGTCTGTTCCGCTGTCGGCTGCTGCGGTTGCTGCGGTTGCTGTGACTGTTGCGGCTGTGCCTGGGCCGGTTGTGGCTCCGGTTGCGGCGCGCTGGTTTCCTGTACCGGGGCAGGGCCACCTGCCGGGCTATTCGGGTCGTCGGTCATTACCAGATCCCCCGTGCCGGCATGTCAGGACTTGCGCTTTCCGGGTTTTCCGCCTGTGGCGCGGCGCTTGGGCTTGCCGCCAGCGTCGGCTTCTTCGCGGGCGACATCAGCTTCAAGAGCGTCAGTGTCGCGATCAGGTTCATCATCTTGTTCAGGCCCGGATTCAGGCCCGGGTTCCGGCCCATCCTCGGGTTCATATGCCTCTTCATCTTCGTCCTCCGCGTCCAGGAAGGTTTCCACGGCTTCGACCAGGGCCTTGCTGGCCTTCGATACCGCCAGTTCGGCCTCGACCGCCTGCAGGACAATGGCCTCCGCCTCGGCCTCGACGGCGGCGGCCTGTTCGCCAATGGCGTCTTCCGCGCCGTCGTCCGGGGCGGTGCCGTCGGGGCCCGCACAATCCATTTCGGCAGGGCTTTGCTCCATGGCCTCGCTTTCATCCGCAACCGCCCGGGCTTCGTCCTCAACCAGGCAGCCTTCGGCGCAATAGTCCTCTCCGGATGTGCGGCTGTGTTTGCCGTCCTCGAACCTGTCGTCTTCCATGCGGCGGGCAGATGCATATTGGGTCATGGCCTTCGGTCCTGTCTCATAGGGGGTTGCGCGCACACGGCCGCGTGGCAAAACGACGTTTGTCGTGGCCCATGTCCTAACAAGTCGTCCTGCTGACGCGCGGCGAAGCGGGTTTGTGAAGTGGCGTCCGGCAAAATTCACAGACTGCCCCTGATGCCCGTCACCCCCGCAGATTTCACGCTGAGGGGAAGATCATGACACTTACCGCCCTGGACGACTTGACCGGTGCCGCCGTGGACTGGTGGTTCATCTATAAACTGCCCGACACGGCCACCGACGCCGACAACAGCAAACAGGCCGCCAACACCGGCGGCGGGCTGGATTATCTTTATTACGACCCGGCAAGTGCGGGCGCCGGCCTCCGGCAATCGGGCAAAAAACTGGGCGGCAGTGGCGACGCACTTTCGACGACCCTCGGCCAGTTGTTCCCGACCGGTGGCACGCCCGACCCGGCGCTGGTGTGGTACGCCTATAATGACGAAATTCCGAACGCCACGCAGAATGACGAGGACAAGGGCCATACCAAGGGTGTGGTTGCCTTCGACCCCGCCAGCAAAACCGGCTTCTGGCTGTTGCATTCGACCCCGCGCTATCCGGTGGTCGGCAGCGACGCCTTTCCGGCGGACGAGGTGATTTACGGCCAGACCTTCCTGTGCGTGACCCTGGGCGACTATGCCACGGTGAATGCCATCGCGGGCCTGATGCGCCAGAACCAGACGCCGCAGATCTATCATTTCAACCTGCCCGCTGTCGTCGCGACCACCGACGAGCTGTACCAACTGTGCCACGGTGTGGCGCCGGACAATCCAGGGGGCACCGGCCAACTGGATTTCACATCGAAGGGCGGCAAGGCTTTCAAGTGCCTGGCCAAGGACCGGCAATGGGGCAAGGATTTCTGGACCGACCTGGTGGGGCCGAGCCTGGGCGTCGACCTTGGCATTGAAAGCTGGCGCCGGGGCGCCATTCCGGGCGCGGAGGACAGCACGGCAGGGCTTGATGTCGCCGATGTGTCGGGCATCGACCTCGCGCCTTTGGGGGTGGATGTTGCCTGGCATTATACCCGCGACCATGCCAAATGGGCGGTGGCCCGGCAGGCAGGTGCGGCCCCTGCCAGTCCGTGGGTCTGTGTCGCCGATATCAACCGCCAGGTTTCCCAGGCCAAACGCGGGGGCGGTGCTATCTGTTTCCGGGAGCCGCGCCTGTGGCAGGACCTGTCCTCCATCGATGGGCTCAGCACGAGCAGCAATCTTGCAGGGGGCTGAACGCCCCCATCAGTTCCCTTTCTTGGTATAGGCGCCCAAGGGGCCATCCTGGATGGCCTTTATGGTCATGTCGATGGCCGCCTGCTGCATCTTCAGCATATCGGCGGAGACATCGGGGCCAAGGGTGTTGGCCTGGATCAGTTTGTTGATCTCGACCTCCGCGGTTGCGGTGAAGCTTGCCAGCGCTTTCTGGATCGCAAGCTCGACGGCCTGCTGCGCCGCCATCGCCGCCTTGATCTGGTCGGCCATGCCACCGCCCGAGCTGTCATCTGCCATGGTGTATCTCCCGTTCCTGTGGATGTCATGGCTGGTTGACGCCCGGGAAGCCCGGTTTGGGAACCTGCCGGTTTGCACCGGACAGGCGCCATAAAACATGGTATGGTTGTTTATCCACCATGAAAGGGAGAACTGCCATGGCAACCTCTAGCTCAACCGCCGCGCCTGACCCGGCGCCGGAGCCCACTGCAGAGCCGAGTATTGAACCCGCGCCCGGCACACCTGATGCCGGTGTAACTGACGGTGTAACTGCTGGGCCTGCAGATGCCTTTAATAGCTTCTACCAGACCTGGCTTGCCTCCGCCGGCGTCGTCGTGCAGCAGGGTGCTGCGGCACAGGCCGAAGGCAACACGGCCATGCAGGCCACCACCAACAGCGGTATTACCCAGCTTTATACGCTGTGTGCGGCCGCCAATGCGCGCGCCGTGGCGTTGCTGGCTTCGTGTGTGCGCCAGCCTGCGCCGGTGCCGCAGCCGACACCGGTGGCCCCAAGCTAGGCATTTTTCCCGCATTTCGGCCTTTCTGGTTCACAGATCGGCGGCTTCGGCGTTTCAACACTGAGCGGTGCGTGGCTCTTTTGGACAAACCAGGCAGCGCAGGCTCAGGAAGCAGGTATTCCGAAGGAGAAATGACATGGCTATTCCGACACCCGTCAACGGCCAGATTACCGACTCTGTGACCCAGGCCAACGTCAAGGTGCTGGGTGATGCCCCCGCAATGGCCATGGGGGCGATCTATCAGTCTCTCGCGCATTCCACCGGCATTCTCTATGAAAACGCGGTGAGCGCACAGCAGCAGCTCGCTATCGCGGCCCAGGCTTCGACCAACCAGGGCGTTATCCAGATCTACAGCATCGACACGATGGCCGACGCCGTCGCGACCTCGAAGATCGCCCAGAGCGATACCCCGAGCACCATGCTGTCGCTTCTGACCGCCCTGAAGGCAACCCAGACCTGATTTTTGGCATTACCCTGCGGCCCGTCGCCTGCGCGTCCCCCGCGCGCAGGCCGGGTGCAGGCCCCGTGCTCCCTCCCCTGGCCGGCACCTGGAAACAGGCTGTCGGCTTTGTTTTTGTGCCCGCTGGCCGGCATCCCCATTTTTTGCCTGTCAAACTCTGGCTTTTTCCTCACAAAGCCGGCGCCTGTGCGTCAATAGGCTGAGACGCTGCCGCCACCTGTGACAGGTGGGGTGAGGCCTCAGACAAACAGCCTTTGCAAGGAGAGCAAGAATGGCAATCCCGACTCCCGTAAACGGCCAGGTCACCGATTCAGTCACCCAGTCCAATGTCGAGGTATTGGGCAATTCGCCCGCGATGGGCATGGGTGCCGTCTATCAGTCGCTTGGTCATTCCACCGGCATCATGTTCGAAAACGGCGTGGCCGCGCAGCAGCAACTGGCGATCGCCGCCCAGGCCGCCACCAACCAGGGTGTGATCCAGATCTACAGTGTGAACACCATGGCCGGTGCGACCGCCGCGTCCAAGATCGCGACCAGCGACACGCCTGACACCCTGATGTCGCTTGTGACCGCCCTGAAGGCGACACGCGAGTTCTAGGGCGCCCGCCTGTGTGACCTGCAGCGCTAAATGTCTGCAGGGACCAAGAAAAAGGCAGAAAACCACCTGTTCGAAGCTCACAAAATCCTCGGACAGGCGTCTCAGATAAGAGCGGAAGATGACGGTAAAAGCCGGCAACGCAGGCTCAAGTGAGGTCAGATTTCCAAAGGAGAAACAATCATGGCTTATCCGACTCCCGTGAACGACATGATCACGGACTCAGTGACGCAGGCCAATGTCAAGGTTCTCGGGGACGCTCCGGCTATGGCCATGGGGGCCCTGTACCAGTCGTTGGCGCACTCGACCGGCATTCTCTATGAAAATGCCGTTGGCGCCCAGCAGCAACTGGCTATCGCCGCCCAGGCATCGACCAACCAGGGTGTCATCCAGATCTACTCGATCGACACCATGGCCGGCGCGGTCGCCACCTCGAAGATCGCGACCAGCGATACCTCGAGCACGATGCTGTCGCTGTTGACGGCACTGAAGGCTACCAAAGGCGTCAGCTAAGGTCGGCAGCGCCATTCGCCAGGGGCTGGTCCACACGGCGCGGCTTGTTGCCCGCCTTCTGCACCGGTCCTCGGTCGAACGGCCCAACCGTCCTGATGGCCCGCAAGTTCGGGCCTGACTTCCGGCATTTGCCCAGTTCAAGTTCACCCAACCGAGCACACGCTCACAGATCCAGGTTTCCGAAGGAGGAATCACTATGGCTATCCCAACTCCCGTAAACGGCCAGATCACCGACGCCGTTACCCAGGCCAACGTCAAGGTTCTGGGCGACGCCCCGGCCATGGCCATGGGTGCCCTGTACCAGTCGCTCGCGCACTCGACGGGTATCCTGTATGAAAACGCCGTCGGCGCCCAGCAGCAGCTTGGCATCGCCGCGCAGGCTGCCACCAACCAGGGTGTCATCCAGATCTACTCGATCGATACCATGGCCGGCGCGGTTGCGACCTCCAAGATCGCCCAGAGCGACACGCCCGACACGATGCTGTCGCTGCTGACCGCGCTCAAAGCCACCGCGTCCTGACCAGCCAGCCACCCCACGGCGGGCTCCAGGACCGACCCCGTCGCCGCTTTTGCGGCGGCGGGTGCTTTGTTTTAAGTCATTGATTATGCTTATCTTTTTGTTCCGCCTTGGGCGCTTTCTCCTTCACAGCCAGGGGGGCTGGTCCGTCCCTAAGGCATGCGTGTCCTGGCCGCGACCGGCTGTGCCGCATTGCAGAAACATGTCACCCCCCGTGGTGTTAAGGAGATAAAGCATGGCAGACAATACACCGGTAAACGGCCAGATCACGGATTCCGTGGCGCAGGCGAATGTGGCGGTGCTCGGCAATTCGCCCGCAGTGGGCATGGGCGCGATGTACCAATCGCTGGGTCATTCCACCGGCCTGATGTTCGAAAATGCGGTGGGGGCGCAACAACAACTGGCGATCGCGGGACAGACGGCAACCAACGAAGGTGTGATCCAGATCTATACGGTCAATACCATGGCAAGCGCCGCAGCCACTTCCAAGATTGCCGACAGCAGCACCACAAGCGACATGCTCTCCAGCGTGACCGCGCTCAAGGCGACCCGGGGCCTCTAGGTCCGGCAAGGCCGGGCCCGGTGCCGATGCCTCGTGCCTTGCGGGCGGGACATTGGGCCGGGCCCGGTTTCTTTTTGGCCAGAACTGGCCGCCAGCAGATTTTTTTGAATTGTCGTTTCACAAGCCGCCAGGGCCATGCGTCAAGCAACCGAAGGCCATGCATCAGCAGTTGGCCAATGTGGGGAAAGCCCGTGCCGGTCAAGGCGCATCACATGGAGGGCTGCAGTGTTTCCCGGGAGAAAGTCGATGAACGATTACGATAATTCCGTCGATGGGGTCGACCAGATGGTCACCGACGCTGTGACCCAGGCCAATGTGACCACCCTTGCCAACGGGCCCGCGGTTGCCACCGACCAGGCCTATTTTGCGCATACGCAGGCGCATGGCGTCCTGTTCGCCAACATGGTGGGCGACCAGCAGCGTCAGTCCGCCGCCGGCCTAGCCGCGGCCCTTACGAGCGCGGCCCGTATCTTCGGGCTGGCAGACAAATAAACCGGTGCTCGGATCAACCCGCATAAATGGAAGCATAAGGGGGCGCAGCCATGTCAATTGATGTCAATTCCCAGATTACCGATGGCCTGACACAAGCCAACCTGACCGTGCTCGGCACTGGCCCCGCGATCGGGGTCATGCAGTCGCAGTTGTCGCTGTCGCAGGCCACCGGGGTGCTGTTTGCCAACATGGTGTCGAACCAGAGCCAGCTTTCCCTGTCGTCCAACGCGGCCATGACCGAAGGGGTGATGACCCTCCTGGGCAGTGTGGCGCCAAAGGCGAACAACAAGGAAGGCGAGTTGGCCAAGGTCCTCGAAAAGATGTCGGACGTAATCCAGAAACAACTGGCGCAGCTCGACAATACGCTGGCCACCAGTTGAGGGAAGGAACCGGATCATGCCGACACCGACAGTCAATTCGCAGATCACGGATGCCGTGACCCAGACCAACGTCAAGGTGCTGGGCGAAAGTCCGGCGCAGGCCACGGCGCTTGCCTACCAGTCCTACTCGAACGCGGTGGGCCTGGCGCTTGAGAATGCCATGTCCACCCAGGGCGGTATGCAGCAGGTGGCCAACGCTTCGACCTCGTCGGTATGCACCATGATCATCAAGGCTGGCGCATCGGCCTGACGAACTGGTTCACAAATGGCCGCCACGCGCGTCCATACCGATAGAGTTGCAGAAAAAACAAAGGTTTCGGTTTGTATGACCCGTGGGGTCCAGGGAAAGGCGATACAGTATTATGGCGATACCGACACCAGTGAACGGCCAGATCACCGATGCTGTGACCCAAAGCAACCTGACGGTTCTGGGCCTTGCGCCTGCGATGGCGCAAAACGCCATTTACCAGAGCATGGCCCATTCGACCGGGATCATGTACCAGAATTCGGTGCAGGCGCAGCAACAGTTGGCCATTGCGGCCCAGGCCGCCACCAACCAGGGCGTGATCCAGATATACAGTGTCAATTCCATGGCCGGCGCCACGGCGACCTCAAAGGTCGCACAAAGTGATACGGCCGGCACGATCCTGACACTGCTTGTGGCCCTGAAGGCCCTGAAGCAGCTTTGATAAGCTCTGTAAACAGCGTTAACGGAAATAGCCAAGACAGGCGCAAGACAGGCGTAAAACCATGGCAGACAATACACCCGTAAACTCACAGATTACCGACGCTGTCACCCAGACCAACGTCAAGGTGGTGGCCGAGGCACCGGCCCAGGCAATGGGCCTTGTGTATCAGACCGTCGCCCATTCCATCAGCCTGTCCATGCAGAATGCGATGCAGGCCCAGGGCGGCCTGCAACAGATTGGCAATGCCGTTACCTCAAGTGCGGTCCGGATGATCCTGGAAGCCTCAGGCGGCGGCATGGGCGGTGGTGGTGGCAACAAATAGCCCCCAACCCTTCGGTTCAGCGGTGGGCCGATAAAACGGCAAAGGAACTGAGATCATGAGCGACAACGAAGAAACGCCGACACCGGAGCCGACGCCGGAACCGACACCCGAGCCGACACCTGCGCCTTCGCCTGAGCCTGCGCCTTCGCCGGAGCCGTCTCCCGCACCTTCGCCTGAGCCTTCGCCTGCGCCCTCGCCCTCGCCGGAACCATCACCATCACCATCGCCCGAGCCCGAGCCCGAGCCCGAACCGGCGCCGGAACCATCACCGGCCCCTGCGCCGGTTGCCAAGGCGCTCAATGCCCAGATCGTCGAGGCCGTGAATACCACCAACCAGGTGGTGATCGGCTATTCCGGTCGGGAAGGTGCCGCGATCGCCTATCAGAAGGTGGCCCAGGCCGCCGCTTTTTCGGTGCAGGACGCGACCGACTATCTGCGGAACGTCATGACCATGGCATCAACCGCCACCGGCGTTTGCCTGCAGCTCATGATCGCGAAGGAAACCACGTCGCCCTATACCGATATCATCAAGGCAGCAACCGATGCCGTGACCTCGGCCCAGAAGAATTTTGGCGCGGTTGGCGAAACCGCAGGCAAGGTCGTCAGCGAATTCCCGTCCGGCAGTTGATCGGCGACTGATCCGGCGCCCCCGAACGCCGGGCCAGGCAAGGCACCCGTGGCATCGCTGCGGGTGCCGTTTTGTTTGTGCCGGAGATGGCGGCACCGGTAGCGGCCATCGGCATCATATACCCGTGTGAAGCAAGGAAAAATTGTGCGCCGAATACCCCTGATTGGTGTATTCATTCATAATACTATCCGTAATAATCGTGTTATTACACGTAATGGTTCACAAAGCCTCCCTGTACTGCGTCGTAAATTGCACAAAAAAAGTGCGATAACGCTCACCAATGGGAGGAAATGGCATGGGGATCGGCCGAAACTCTCTCGATAATAGTTTGCGTGTCGTATGGGGACGGCAAAAACCCGGAAAAGTAGCAGGCCGGGATCGTAGGGATTCAGAAACACTTCAGGGGGTAGGGGAGGGCTGGCCAGGGCAATCTGGCGCCTCCGACAAGGTGGAAGCCCCGGAAAACGTGCATCAGTTGTTTGCCGACCAGTCTGTTCGGCCGACGCCGGTTGCAGAGCCGGAGCCAGCGCCGCCCCAACAGGCTGATGCGAGGCAGGATGTACCGTCGGACCGCGCGCCTTTCGCGTCGTCGCCACAGTCTTCGCAGTCTTCGCAGCCGCCTGTGGCCGAACGGCCGGCCTGGGCCGATCATCCGATCACACGCGCGCTTGAAAAGCTGTATGAACCCGGGCCCGGCAACCCGATGCAGATCATTGCGGACAGTATTCGTCCGCAGGGTCTCAGGGAAGGCCAGGCCTATCAGGAATGGTTTCCGCTCTATCCCGAGCAGCCAACCAGCTACCAGCCGCCCGAAGCCCCGGCGGTACCGCGACCGGCGGAGCAGGCGCCCGCGATCGATCCGCACGCCGAATTCTGGCGGGTCTGGTCGGGGCACCAGGATTTCCTGCTCAAACAATGCATCCGGCTGATGGCCGGCAATATGGCGGATGCGGAAGATGCACTGTCGAGCGCCATGCTCAGGGCGTCGCGCAAGTTCGAAAATTATTCGGACAGTATTGTCAACGAACGCGCCTGGCTCAGCCGGCTGGTGCATAATGTCTGTATCGACCATTACCGCCGCCAGCGCCGCACCGAATATCGCGACCCGCATGAAGAAACCGGCCCTGACATTGTCTCGACCATGTTCTCCGACGCCCAGCAGACACCCGAGGAAATCGCGCTCGAGCGTGAACAGTTGCGGGCGCTGGACGAGGAACTTGGCCGCCTGTCGGTCCAGCTTCGGGTGCCCCTGATGATGCGGTTCGTCGAAGGGCTGTCGTACCCCGAGATCGCAGAACGGCTGAACCTCAGGGCCGATACGGTGCGCAAGCGTATCCAGCTCGCGCGTGATCATCTGAAACGGGCCGGCATCCGCTAGGCGGGTGCCGGTCAGTGCTGCCAGCGGATCAACTGGATCTCGGCCGGTATGGCGGTGTCGGCATGGTGCGGGACCACCCGCACCGTATAGGCCTCTGCCGGCCGTTCGAGCGGCGCGGTCAGGCCATAGACATAGCCAAGCCCGTCGCCCGGCTGGTCAGGGGCTGGTTGCATCGCCTGCACAAAGGGCGGCAGGCTGTCTGTCGGGCTGGCATAAAGCTGTACCGCCACGGCATCCTGTTCGATTTCGCCGAAAAACAGCCGGGTACGGAAATGATGGCCGCTTTCGTTGGTGACGACATCCGTATCGCCAAAATGGATCTGACCCCAATGGTCGGCCAGCTTCTCCTGCCAGCGGTTGAGCGCCCTGGCTTTTGACGCGGCGTCTGCGGTGCGGCCTGCATACATTGCGACCGCAGGGCGGTACAGCCGGTCATAATAGTCGCGCACCATGCGGCTGGCGCTGAATGCGGGCGCCAGTTCCGCCATGCTGGTGCGCATGCGCCCGGTCCAGCCTGCGGGGATGCCATTTTCGTCGCGGTCATAGAATGTCGGGATCACATCCTGCTCGAGCATGTCGAACAGGGCCGCGGCATCGGCCTCGTCCGATCCCGCGCTGCCGTCGCCCAGCACCCAGCCGGCATCCGCGCGGCCCGCTTCGGCCCACCAGCCGTCGGGTACCGAAAGGTTCAGGCCACCGTTCACCAGCACCTTCATGCCGCTGGTGCCGCAGGCTTCCATCGGCGGGCGCGGGGTGTTGAGCCACAGGTCGACGCCGGCCACCAGTTCCTGCGCGAGGCTGATGTCGTAATCTTCCAGAAACACGGCATGGCGCCGCACATCGGGGCGGTTCACGAAGGCCAGCCATTCGCTGACCATCGCCTGGCCGTCCCGGTCGTCCGGGTGCGCCTTGCCGGCGACGATAAGCTGCATCGGCCTGTCGGGGTTCGTGAGCAGCCGCACCAGGCGTTCGGGGTCCTTTAACAAGAGGTTCGGGCGTTTGTAGGTGGCGAAACGCCGCGCAAAACCGACCGTCAGCACATTGGGGTCCAGAACTGTGCCAACATCGGTGTCGCCGGTGTCGACCGACCGGATGGCCAGTTGCCGGGCAAGGCGCCCCCGGGCATGGCCTATCAGCTCGGCCCGCTGTTCAGCCCTGAAATGCCACAGGCAGGTGTCGCCCAGGCCGGCGATGGCGCCCGACGGGTCGGTGCCGGTGTCGCGCCAGCGTTCCCGCCCGCAATGGTCGGTCCACAACCTGTCTGCCGCGCGTGAATCCCAGCTTGGCGTATGGATGCCGTTGGTCACATGTCCGACCGGCACCTCGTGGACGGGCCAGCGCGGATAGAGGGGCGCGAACAGTTGCTGGCTGACTTTTTCGTGCAGGGCACTGACGGCGTTGATGTGTGCGGAGCCCCTGAGCGCAAGCGAGCTCATGTTGAAAGGCTCGTCGGGATCGTCGCTTTGCCTGCCAAGGGCCAGAATCTGCTCGGGCTGCACACCGTAGCGCTCCAGATAATCGCCGATAAAATGCGCCGGCACCGGTAGTTTGCCGGGCGAAAACCTGTCGAAACCGGCACTTACCGGCGTGTGGGTCGTGAAGATATTGCCGGCGCGGGTTGCCCACAGGGCTTCCCAGAAGCCCAGGCCCTGTTTTTCCATGGCAGCGCGGGCGCGCGCCAGCACCACAAAGGCGGCATGGCCTTCGTTCAGGTGGCAGATGTCGATATCAAGCCCAAGCGCCTCGATCACACGCCAGCCGCCAACCCCCAGCACCAGTTCCTGCAGGAAACGCACCTCGCTGCCGCCACCATACAGTTTGGCGGTGATACCGCGGTCGGCGGCGCTGTTCATCAAATGGTTGCTGTCCAGCAGGTACAGGCTCACACGCCCGACCGTTGCCCGCCAGACCCTGAGCATCAGGCTGCGGCCCGGCAGTTCGAGCGACAGGCTCAGGCGGTTGCCGTCGGCGTCCAGCACAGGCTCGATCGGCAGGCTGGCGGGTTCATTATAGGGATAGGTTTCGCGCTGGCGTCCGCGTCCGTCGATATATTGCCGGAAATAGCCTTCCTGATACAGAAGACCGATGCCGGTGACCGGCAGGCCCAGGTCGCTGGCGGCTTTCAGATAGTCACCGGCAAGGATGCCAAGCCCGCCGGCATAAAGGGGCAGCGCTTCGCCCAGGCCGAATTCCATGCTGAAATAGGCGATACCCCCGGGTTTGGGGCTGTCGTCCGACAGCCCCGCGAACCAGGAAGGACGCTCCAGATATTGCCGGCGTTCCTCGACCAGGGTGTCCAGGTCCGCGAGAAACGCCGTGTCCTTTGCAAGTGCCTTCAGCCGGGCGGCGCCAAGGTTCTGCAGCACAAACCAGGGGTTTCGCGTGCGTTCCCACACGTCGGCATCCAGTTGGCGCCACACCGTGTCACCGGTGTGGCTCCAGGTCCAGAACAGGTCGAGCGCGAGCGCCTTCAGTACCCCAAGCCGCTTTGGCAGCGGGGGTAACGATCCGGATGGCATGGCAGCGAATATCCCGGTACTGGCCGCTCAGGCCTTGCTGGTGGTCTTGCTGCTTTTGCCAGCGCTCGCCTTGGCCTTTTTGGGGGCTGCTTTAGGGGCAGCCTTCGGGGCCGCGGCTTTCCTGGGGGCGGCTTTGGTCGCAGCAGCCTTGGCCGGCGCCGCCTTTTTGGGGGCTGCGCGCTTCTTCGGCTTGGCTTCGCCTTCGACCGGGCTTTTGGCCGGGCCGTCGAACAGGGCACAAAGCTCGCGCTCTGCCTGCAGCCAGTGGTCCAGTTCCAGGCCGGCGGGGCGGCCCGATTGTTCCCAGATCATGTAACTGCGTTTGGCGATCTGGTCATGGTGCGGTGTGGTCATGATCTATTCTCCCGGAGTGAAATCAATTTGGGGTCGTCGCGGGCGCGGACGGCCTGACAAACGGCAATACCGGCAGCGCAAGGGCGCTGTCGCGGCTGGTCACGTCAACCGGGGGCATGCGGTGTGGCCTAGCATGCAACAGTTTACGGCTGATTGCGCGCTGGTCAAGGCCATGCGCAGTGACAAGCGTGATGCCGGCAGTAGTTCGGGTGAACCAGCGGCTGTCTTCGGCCTGGTCTTCGCCGATCACCATGCCGTCGGGTATATGGACACCTTCGGCGACGATGGCGCGGTGCACACGGGCGCCCTGGCCGACCACGGCCCCGGGCAACAATACGGTCCCGTTCACCAGCGCACCGGCTTCGATGCGCACATCGGTCGACAACAGGCTGTCCACCACCGTGGCATTCGAGACCTGCACACCGGGGGCGGCGACCACATGCTGCATCAGCCCGTCGGCACCGATGTTCAGCCGGGCACCCGCGCGCGGGTGCTGGCGGGTGGTGATGGGCCATGCGGGGTCATACAGGTCGATGGCAGGCATGTCGCCGGTCAGGTCCAGGTTCGCGCGCCAATAGGAATCAAGGGTACCGACATCGCGCCAGTAAGGCGCCACGTCTGCCGCCCCCACGCAGCTATTGTTGAAACAGTGCGCCACAAGGCTGGCCCGGCCCACAAGCGATGGCAGGATATCATGGCCGAAATCGCGGCTGGAGCGCGTGTTGGCCTGGTCGACATGCAGGATTTCCGCAAGGAAGCGGGCATTGAAAATATAGATACCCATGCTCGCGAGCGCATGGTGCGGGTCGTGGGGCAGGGCGGGCGGTACCTTGGGTTTTTCGGTGAAGGCAGTGATGTTACTGGCCTCGTCGACCGCAACAATGCCAAAACCGCCGGCGTCCGCCACCGGTACCTCGACACAGGAAACGGTCACATCCGCGCCTTTTTCGATATGGTCGGCCAGCATGCGGCCATAGTCCTGCTTGTAGACATGGTCGCCGGCCAGTACCAGGACATGCTCGGCGCCGTGGGCCTCGATGGTTGGCAGGTTCTGGAACACAGCATCGGCAGTGCCCTTGTACCAGCCGTCGCCGCCGGGTTGCTGCTGTGCGGGCCAGGCTTCGATGAATTCATCCAGATCCGGATGCAGGAAACCCCAGCCATGTTGCAGGTGGCGAAGCAGGCCCTGCGCGCGGTACTGGGTGGCCACGCCGATACGGCGGATGCCGCTGTTGATGCAGTTGGACAGGGGAAAGTCGATCAGCCGGAAGGTGCCGCCGAACGGCAGGGCCGGTTTGGCTGCGCTTGCGCCAAGGTCATGAAGGCGGCTGCCACGGCCCCCGGCCAGGACAAGCGCCACCGTTCTGGACAGGGCATGGGCCAGATGTCTTTGCGGTCGGTTCAAGGCTATCCCCTCTCGTGTCGCGAAGCGCATGGGAGAGTAAATAACAACCGACCGTGTCAAGAAATTGACAGGCATCAAGCAGATGCGAAAAAAGTTGGAAATACGCCTACCGCGCGCGGCGAAAGGTCAGGTTGAACCGGCGGCTGCCGGTCAGGGCATGCTGGGCGGGGGCCAGTTTGCGCACGCCATGAAACGCCAGCCTTGCAGGCCCGCCGAACACCAGTATGTCACCGTCATGAAGCGGGATATTCAGGGGCGTGCCACCGCGTATGTTACCATAAAGCTGGAACATGGCCGACACGCCGATTGAGACGGAAACGATGGGCCAGTTCTTGTCCGCCTCATCCATATCCTGATGTGGGCTGAGGCTTGTTCCGGTTTCGTAACGATTGATCAGGCAGGCATCGGGTTCAAAGATACCAAAGCCTGCGCATGCGGCGGCGCGGGCCGCGAGGTCCCGGAACACCGCAGGCATGGCGGGCCAAGGTTTGCCACTCAGGGGATCGGTCGGCGCATAGCGGTACCCTGTGGGTTCGGACACCCAGCCCAGGGGGCCGCAGTTGCTCATGGCCACGCGCATCTGGCGCCCGCCGGGTGTGACCATGTGCCTGAAGGGTGCCTCGGTCGTCAGGGTACGGATATAGGGCAGAAGGGTGCCGCTGTCGGCAAAACCGGCCAGCAGCACCACACCGTCGCGGATGCTCTCCATCTCGGGCCTGAGAGGCGCGAACAGGTCAGGCATGGCTGGTCTCAGCGGGCGTCATGGAAGATGATGCCCATGGTGTGGCGCTCGCCCGCCAGGATATCGCTGACCCCGTGGCGCAGGCTGGCCCTGCGCCAGCCGCGGCTGCCCATGTCCGGCCGTTCATTGACCGCGAACACAATGGCTTCGCCTTCCTTCAGGGGCACGACCATGGGCCGCGCCTGCACACGCGGGCGGTTTTCCACGAGCACAAATTCACCGCCTTCAAAATCCCGCCCCGGCGCATTCAGAAGGGTCGCCACCTGGAACGGGAAGAACCGGTCGCCATACAGGTCCTGGTGCAGGCGGTTATAGTCGCCGGGCCCATATTTCAAGAGAAGCGGTGTCGGGCGCAACTGGCCGTCGGCATGGCACTGGGCCGTGAAGTCCGACAGGGCGGCGGGGAAGGTCAGGCCTTTGCCCAGCCTGTTCGACCACAGGTTGGCGACAGGCGCCAGTCTGGCATAAAGCGCGTGCCTGAGGCTGTCGACCATCTGCGGCAGCGGATAGCTGAAATATTTATATTCGCCCCGACCATAGGCATGGCGCGCCATGATCACATGTTTGCGAAAACCGTTCTCGTGGTCATAGAGCGCGCGGGCTGCCGCGCATTCGTCTGCGCTCAAAAGCGGAAAGGTGGCAAAACCCCGATCCAGCAGGCTTTCGCCGATCCGGCCCCAGTCCAGGGACTGGAGACGGTCGGCGGCGGTGTCTGCTTTTGCCATGGTAACAGCATTCATTCCGCACTCTCCCGGTCCAACAGGCTTTTTTTGCGTTCCACACCCCAGCGGTATCCGCTCAGGCTGCCATCGGACCTTACCACCCTGTGGCAGGGGATGGCGACTGCAATCCGGTTACTGGCACAGGCCTGCGCCACCGCCCGCACGGCCCTGGGCGCGCCGATCTGTGTGGCGACATCGGTATAACTGGCGGTCGTGCCTGCCGGGATCTGTTGCAGCGCGTGCCATACCTTCTGCTGGAATGCGGTGCCGCGGATATCCAGCGGCAGGCCGTCCTCCGGCTGTGTGCCACTTTCCACAAGCGCGAGCGCAGCATCGACCCAGGTTTCGAACAGCTTGTCGCCACTGGCCAGCACGGCACCCGGAAATTCGTGGACAAGGGCGGCCTTCAGCGCGGCTTCATCGTCGCCGAACTGCAGGCAGCAGACACCACGTTCGGTGGCGGCAACCAGCATCAGGCCCAGGCTGCAGGTGCGGATGGCATGCTGGATGGTCTGGCCCGCGCCGCCTGATTTGAACGCCCTCGGGGTCATGCCCAGAAAGCTGTCCGCCTTTTCATAGAAGCGGCTGCTGGCATTATACCCTGCGTCATAGATGGCTTCCGTAACCGTGCCCGCGCCCTTGAGGCCGGCCCGGACCGCCCGGGTGCGGTGGCCGGTGGCATAGGCCTTGGGCGTGACGCCGGTCACTTCCTTGAATACCCGGTGAAAATGGTGCGGGCTGAGCCCCGATGCCGCGGCGATTTTCGCCAGGGTCGGTGGTGTTTCTGCCGCTTCGATAAAACGGCAGGCCTGCGCGACCATCGCCGATCGTTCGTTCCAGCTTGCGGTGGCGTCCGGTTTGCAGCGCTTGCAGGGACGGAACCCCGCGGCCTCGGCATCCGCGCAACTATTGTGGAACGCGACATTCTCGCGCCGTGGCGGCCGCGCCCCGCACGACGGGCGACAATAAACACCGGTGGTGGCCACCGAAAAATAGAAGCTGCCGTCATGGGTGCGGTCCCGCCCCAGCACGGCGTGCCACTTCTCGGTGTCGTTCAGGCGACTGCCCATATCCGGTTCCGCGATGTTTTTCAGTTGAATGGTCATCCTTGCCTCCTGTCGGTCAATGTCAAGCAGGACGCCAGTTTATGGCGCTGGCCAATTGCCGGCGCTCCGGTCCTTGCGATTGAATTCATTTTGTTCGGCCGCAAGAAACGGACTGTCCAGCGCACCACCTTCAGGCATTCCCCCGTCATCAAACTTGTTGAGGAGAGACAGATGAGCTTCCGTATCATGGCCCTGCCGGCTGAACCGTTCGAACATCTTTACGGAAAAGACGATGCCGCGCTGGCCGTTTTCGGATGTCGGGCCTATATCGCCGACGCCAAACCCGGATTTCCCTGCCGTATCGGCCTCAGGGACGCCGAACCGGGGGAACGTGTGCTGCTCGTGAACCATGAACATCTGGCGGTGGACAGTCCCTATCGGTCATCGCATGCGGTCTATGTGGTCGACGGTGCGCGGCCCGTAGAACCGGTCGTGGGCGTGGTGCCGCCCTACCTGAAGCGGCTTTTGTCCGTGCGGGCCTTTGGTGCCGATCATATGATGCTGGAGGCCGATGTGACAGACGGCGACGGCGCGGCCATGGTGTTCGGGAAATATTTGAGCAATCCCGGGGTTGCCTATCTGCATGTGCATTCGGCCCGCAGGGGCTGTTACCTGGCGCGGGTCGAACGGGCCTGACGGCCCATACGAAAAACTTGTCCCGCCGGTCAGCAAAAATGCGGGCGATCAGGGTACACACGGCTTGAAAAAAATGGCGAAAGCCCGCACAAGGGGGCACATGATTTTTCGGGTTCCGGTCCCGGCCGGGCCCCTCGCCAATTCAATGCCCGAGAGGACGCCATGTTTGCCCATTTGACCCCGCTGCCCGCCGACCCGATCCTGGGTCTATCCGCCCTGTTCAATGCCGACGAAAACCCCAAGAAGGTCGATCTCGGTGTTGGTGTCTACAAGGACGCAAAGGGCCGCACCGTCATTCTGGGTGCCGTGCAGGCGGCGTATGAACATATGGTCGCGAACGAGGGCACCAAGGTCTATATCGCGCCGACCGGCTGGCCCGGGTTCACCGACGCCTGCCAGAACCTGGTGTTCGGTTCCGACCTGAAGGCCGCGCTCGAGGGCCAGGTCGCCGCGATCCAGACGCCGGGTGGCTGCGGCGCGCTGCGTCTGGGCTTCGAACTTGTTGCATATGCAACACCTGAAGCGACCGTCTGGGTGTCCGATCCGACCTGGGCCAACCATGTGCCGACCCTGAAGGCGGCTGGCCTCAAGCATCAGGTGTACCGCTATTATGACCGCGAAACCGCTGCGGTGGATGTGGATGGCATGATGGCATCGCTTGAAGCCGCGAAGGCGGGTGATCTGGTGCTGTTGCACGGCTGTTGCCACAACCCCACGGGGGCCGACCTGCCGGTCGAAGGCTGGCAGCGTGTCGTGGAACTGATGCTCAGGAAGGGCCTGGTGCCGTTTGTCGACATGGCCTATCAGGGTTTCGCGTCCGGCCTGTCGGCCGATGCCGCGCCGGTGCGCCGTGTGTTCGAGGCCATGCCGGAAGCCGTGCTGTCCTATAGCTGTTCCAAGAATTTCGGCCTGTACCGCGAACGCACGGGTGCGCTGATGGTCAAGGGCCAGCAGAAGGACGCCAAGGCGGCACTGACCACCAATCTGGCCAAGCTGGCGCGGGAAAACTATTCCATGCCGCCGGCCCACGGTGCGGCGCTTGTCACCACCATCATGCAGAACGAGGCCCTGAAGCAGGCCTGGATGGACGAGCTGGAAGCCATGCGCGTGCGCATGGTTGGCCTGCGCGCATCCTTCGTCGATGCCCTGCGCCCCTACGGCCTTGATAACCGCTTCGGTGCGGTCGCCAGCCAGACCGGCATGTTCTCGCTGCTGGCCCTGACGCCGGACGAAGTGAAGCGCCTGCGCGCCGACCGCGCCATCTATTTCCCGGACAATGGCCGCATCAACGTGGCCGGCATGACCGACGCCAATATTCCCTATCTCGCGGAATCGATTGCGTCGCTTTACTGATCAATTGCGCCGGCCCGGCTTGCGCATCGGGCCGGCGCTTCCCACATAGGGCAGGTTCCATTTCCCTGTTGCCACCCGGGCGCCCGGCGCGCAGGCTGTTGGCATTGTCGAACCTTGCACACGAGCGACCCGCCTTATGTCCGACCAGAATCCGGCCCAAGCCGCCCCCAAAGACGAAAAAACCGAAAGCCACTGGCAGACGGTGAAAAGCCTTGCGCCCTATCTGTGGGCCAAGGGGCGCACCGACCTGAAGGTGCGGGTGATCGCGGCAATGGTGTGCCTTGTGCTGGCGAAGCTGATCGGCATTTATGTGCCGTTCCTGTTCAAGGACGCGGTTGATGCCCTGACAGGCGAAACCAAACCCGGTGTCGAAACCCTGGCGCTTGTGCTGCCTGTCGGCCTGATCCTTGGCTATGGCACCGCCAGGGTGCTGAGCCAGGTGTTCGGTGAACTTCGGGACGCGGTTTTCGTGAAGGTGGGGCAGCATGCGCTCAGGCAGATTGCGCTCAATACCTTCAGGCACCTTCATGGCCTCAGCCTCAAATTCCACCTGGAGCGGCGCACCGGCGGCCTGAGCCGGGTGATCGAACGCGGCACGCGCGGCATCGATTTCCTCTTGCGTTTCATGCTGTTCAACATCCTGCCGACCCTCCTGGAAATCGTGCTGATCTCGTCCATCTTCTGGACCAAGTTCGGGTTCCTGTATGCGGCCATCACCTTTGTGTGCCTGTTCAGCTATATCTTCTTCACCATCACGGTGACCGACTGGCGCCTGAAGTTCCGGCGCGAGATGAACGAGCAGGACACCAAAGCCAATACCAAGGCCATCGACAGCCTGCTGAATTTCGAGACCGTCAAATATTTCACCAACGAGGAACATGAAGCGCGGCGCTATGACACTGCGCTCGCGGGCTTCGAACGCGCCTCGGTCAAAAGCCAGGTGTCGCTGACCCTCCTGAACGTGGGGCAGGGGCTGATCATCACCCTTGGCCTGGTGGCGGTGCTGTGGATGGCGGGGCAGGGTGTGGTCGACGGCCGTTTTACCATCGGTGATTTTGTGCTCGTGAACTCGCTTCTGATCCAGATCTATATGCCGCTCAACTTCCTTGGTTTTGTGTACCGGGAAATCAAGCAGTCGCTGGTGGATATGGAAAAGATGTTCGTGATCATCGGCACCCATTCCGAAGTGAAGGATGAAACCAGTGCGCCCGTGCTGAAGGTAGCCGGCGGGCGTGTACAGTTCGAAAATGTGCATTTCCATTATGCCGCCAACAGGCCGATCCTGAAGGGGCTGAATTTTGAAGTGCCCGCCGGCACCACCACCGCCATTGTAGGCGCGTCTGGCGCGGGCAAATCCACCATTTCGCGCATCCTGTTCCGTTTCTATGACGTGACGGGCGGGCGCATTCTGGTGGACGGCCAGGATATTGGCACCGTGACCCAGAAAAGCCTGCGCGAACATATTGGAGTGGTACCGCAGGATACGGTGCTGTTCAACGATACCATTCGCTATAATATCCGCTATGGCCGGCCCGATGCCACCGATGCCGAGGTCGAGGAAGCGGCGCGTCTTGCGCATATCCATGATTTCATCACCGCGCTGCCGGAAGGCTATGAGGCAGAGGTTGGCGAACGTGGCCTCAAGCTTTCGGGCGGCGAAAAACAGCGGGTGGCAATCGCGCGCACCATTCTGAAAAACCCGCCAATCCTGCTGCTGGACGAAGCGACCTCTGCGCTCGACAGCCATACCGAGCGGGAAATCCAGGCATCGCTGGAACAGATTGCAGAAGGTCGCACCACGATCGTGATCGCGCACCGTTTGTCGACTGTGGTGAATGCCGAACAGATCCTGGTGCTGGACGCGGGTGAGATTATCGAACGCGGCACGCACGACCAGTTGTTGGCTGCCCGTGGAGCCTATTCCCGCATGTGGCAAAAACAGCAGGAAGCCAGCAAGGCCGAAGAGAAGCTGGCTGTGCTTGCCGGTGCGTAACACCTAAAAACGAAACAGAAAATACCGTTTCGGAACAAATATTCAGAAACGGGACCATCGCGTAATAAAAATATCATATAGCGGTAACAGCCCTGACATGTAGGGGCTGGATTTATGGGCCTGCCTGCATCCCGACCGGGGTGCGGGCCACAATTACATAGCCTACAGGCTCGGAAGGAAATAAGCCCATGAAATCCCAACGCATCAGCTTTCGCGGTGTGGTGCTGGCTTCTGCCAGCGCAGTCGCAATTCTGACCGCCACCGCCGCACATGCCGGCGATGTCAGTGGCCAGGTCAAAACGTCATCGGCCCAGGCCCTGCAGGGCGCCAGCGTGAAGATTGAGGAACTGAACCGGCGCGCCACCACCGGCAGCGACGGTACCTACCGGTTCCAGAATGTTCCCGCGGGCACCTATACCCTGGTCATTTCCTTCATCGGCACCGAACCGGTTCGCCGTGAAGTTACGGTTGGCGAAGATGGTACGGTCGTCGATGTCCAGGTTGGTGGCGAGGAAGAGTTCGAGGAAATCTTTGTCATGGGCCAGCGCGGCTCGCTCAACAGCTCGCTCTCGAAACAGCGTGCATCGGACAATGTCGCCAACTATCTGTCTGCTGATGCCGCCGGCAACTTCCCTGACCAGAACGTGACCGAAGCCGTGCGCCGTATTGTCGGCCTGTCGGTTGAAAACGACCAGGGTGAAGGCCGCTATGTCATCATCCGCGGTATCGACCCGAACCTGAGCTCATCGTCCATCGGTGGCGTGCGTCTGCCGTCGCCGGAATCGGGCGACCGCAAGGTGGCGCTGGACGTTATCCCGTCCGAACTTCTGGAAACCGTTGAAGTGACCAAGTCGCTGACCCCGGACATGGACGGCGATTCCATTGGTGGTAACGTCGATATCAAAACCCTGTCCGGCTTCGACAAGAAGGGCCTGTTCGTCAAGGCCAAGGTTGAAGGCAGCTACAACCACCAGCAGGACAAGATCAGCCCGAAAGCCGCGCTGACCATCTCCGACCAGTTTTCGGACAAGCTCGCGGTCGCCGGTTCGATCAGCTATTACGAGCGCAAGTTCGGCACCGACAACAAGGAAATCGACGGTGAATGGCTGAATGAGGACGATGATGGCAACGAAATCGATGCCCTGATGCCGGAAGAGCTGGAACTGCGCGATTATACCGTAACCCGCCGCCGTCTGGGTGCGGCGCTGAACATCGATTATCGTCCGACCGACGATACCGACCTTTATATTCGCACCCTGTATTCCGACTTCAAGGACACCGAGGTCCGCAACCGGATGGAATTGAAGTTCACCGACGGTGTCTTCGATCTCGACAATTCCAGCGTTGAAGACGGCTATGTGTTCCTGGATGGCATCAAGGCCGACCGGGACCTGAAGGACCGTATCGAAACCCAGAAAATCTACAGTGTTGTCGGTGGCGGCGAAACCCGCTTCAACGACCTGACCGCAACCTATTCGATTGCCTATTCGCATGCTGAAGAAGCTGAGCCGGACCGGGTGGATACCGATTTCAAAGGCAAGGGGTTCTCGAGCGGCGTGAATTTTTCGGAGATGGTGCCGCGCAGTGCCTTCCTGAGCCAGGACGGCCTGACGGGCATCCAGGACCTGAGCGAATATGAAATCGACACCATCGAATACACGGACGGTATTGCCAAGGACGAGCAGTTCGCCTTCCGGTTCGATCTCGCTTACGACACCTATTGGGGCGACAATCCGGTCCAGTTGAAATGGGGTGCCAAAGCGCGACTCCGCGACAAGAGCTACGACACGACCTTTATCGTGTATGAAGATCTGGGCGATTATACCCTCGCCGATTTTGCCGGCACGATTGATTATCCGATCGACATGGCCATGGGCAGCCAGGGTGCCGACGGTTCCGCGATACGCGATTTCTTCTTTGCCAATCGGGCCAATTTCTCGATCAACGAGGAAGACAGCGCCATTGGCGACCAGGGCACCGAATACGACGCTTCGGAAGATATCTATGCAACCTATATGATGGGCCGTGTCGACGTGGGTGCGCTGCGCATCGTCGGTGGCCTGCGCTATGAATATACCGATTTCTCGACGGCAGGTAACTTTGTGGAAATCGGCGGCGACGAGACCATCATCACGCCGACCTCGTACCAGAAAAACTATGACTATTTCCTGCCGAGCCTGAACATGCGCTACGAGCCGATGGAAAACCTGGTCATGCGCCTGGCCTACTTCCGCTCCGTGGTTCGCCCGAATATTTCCAAAATGTCGCCCACCGGCACCATCGAATTTGACGATGGCGAGCGCGAAGGCGAATTCGGCAACCCGGGCCTGTTGCCGATGTGGGCCCACAACCTGGATGCCAGCATCGAATGGTACCCGAACAACGATGCCGTGCTGTCGTTTGGTGTTTTCTACAAGGACATCCATAACTTCATCGTGGACCAGACCTTCGAAGACAAGGCCCTGAACGGCATCTTCTTCAAGGAAGTGGTACAGCCGCGTAACGGTGAAAGTGCCGAAGTGAAGGGTATCGAACTGAACTACCAGCAGGCGCTGACCTTCCTGCCGGGTGTTCTGTCGGGCCTGATCGTGGGTGCCAACTATACCTATGTGGACAGCGAAGCCTCGATCACCATCGATGGCGAAGACTATCTGATCCCGCTGCCGAAGACCTCGAAGAACGTGGCCAACCTGGTGCTGGGTTACGAAAAAGGCCCGATCAGCCTGCGTGCCGCCATGACCTACCGCGACGAATATCTGGACGAACTGAATGCCGGCGGTTTTGGTGACCGTTATGTGCTCAGCCACACCCAGTGGGACTTCTCGGGTTCGTATGAAATCGTCAAGGACGTCAAGCTGTATGGCGAACTGTCCAATGGCCTGGACGAGCCGTTCCGCGCCGTTTACCGCAACGACGACGGCGATTACGT
The DNA here is from genome assembly GCA_006226495.1 of Alphaproteobacteria bacterium. Classification (GTDB taxonomy): domain Bacteria; phylum Pseudomonadota; class Alphaproteobacteria; order Sphingomonadales; family Kordiimonadaceae; genus Kordiimonas. Next base: position 20,764 of record SBGU01000041.1, on the reverse strand, counting down.
GATGCAGTATGAAACCTATGACTGGACCGCCAATTTTGGCGTGAAAGTAAAGTTCTAGGCTGCGGTCATACCGGTTTTTGGCCAGAAACAGGCCAGAAGCAGGCCAGAAACAGCAAAGGCGGGCAATTGCCCGCCTTTTTCTTTGGGCCGCGGCTTGGGCTCAGTCCCGCGCGATGTCGCCCACATCCAGGATGGGCGAGGCGTCGAGGTCCTCGGCGTCCATCATCGCGGCCACGCGCTGGAACGAGCTCACGATCATCGAACGTTCCCAGTCCTGCAGCATGCGGTACTGGCGCAGGAAACCGGATTGCAGCAGTTCCGGCGCTTCGGCCAGCTTGCGTTCGCCAGCTTCGGTCAGGCAGGCATAGACCACGCGCTTGTCGGCATCGCTGCGTTCGCGGCGGGTCAGGCCCGCACGGTCCAGCCGGTCCAGGATCGAGGTCACGGTCGCCTGGCTGAGCGCAACCTCGCGCGCGACTGCGCTGGGTGCCGCGCGTCCTTCGCGCCTGAGGGCCTGCAGCACCACCAGTTGCGGGGCGGTCAGGCCGGACTGTTTGACCAGTTGTTTCGACTGCAGGTCAATGGCCCGCATGATGCGCCTGATCAGGATCAGGATATCGTCATAATCATTCATCGTATGCCTACCTCCGGGCGACGCAGGCATCTGGTGTAGCGGCATTCTCGGCATGGTGCAATGCTCAGGCCGCCGCCAGTTCGATCACGCAGTCCAGGAGCAGGTTTGCGCCCTTTTCGATGTCGACCCAGTGGGTCAGTTCATCGGGCGCGTGGCTTACACCGCCGACGCTGGGCACAAAGATCAGCCCGGCATCGGTAACGCCTGCAAAAAACTGGGTGTCATGGCCCGCGCCTGACGGCATGCGCATATAGCTGTAACCGCGTTGTTTCGTATGCTTTTCGACAAGGTCGACAATCGGGCTGCTGCAGGGCATGGGCTCAAGCCAGCTCATTTGCTCATATTCGAACATCAGCCTGTGTTTGCGGGCGATGGACGATAGCACCCGCCGGCAGGCGTTTGACAGCGCCTTCATCACCTCGGGCTCCAGGTCGCGGCCCACCAGGGTAAACTCCACCTCGCCGGGCACCGTGTGCGGGAAGCCGGGTTTCAGTTCCACCCGCCCGATGGTCAGGCGCGAGCGCTCGGTGCCTTCCTCATTGATGATCCGCTGGATTTCATGCGCAAATTCGGCCACGCCCAGAAAGGCGTCCGACCGCATGTTCATCGGCGCGGTGCCGGCATGGTCGGCCTTGCCGATCAGGCGCACCAGCCATTTGAACACACCGGAAATACCTTCAACCACACCGATGGTCTTGTGTGCCGCTTCCAGCACCGGGCCTTGCTCCACATGCAGTTCCAGAAAGGCCTTGATATCGTCGGGGTCCTTGTAGGCATGCAGCACATCCAGATGATTGAGGCCCTGCTTCGCCATGGCATCCTTCAGCTTCAGGCCGGAAGGGTCGTGCGCGCTTTCCAGCCAGTCGGGCGTGATGCTGCCGGTCAGCGCCTGTGCGCCCAGCATGCCGCCGAAACGACCTTCTTCCTCGCTGGTGCCGATCACTTCGATGGGGTGGGCAAGCGCGATATCATTCTCGATGATCGTGCGCACACATTCAAGGCCGGCCACCACACCAAGGGTGCCGTCGAATATGCCGCCGGCGGGCACACTGTCGAGATGCGAACCAATCAGCACCGCCGGCTTGTCGTCCGGACCATAACGGCCGATCACATTGCCGGCGCCGTCCATGCGTGCGGTCATGCCCGCGGCCTCGAACTGTTGCATCATCCAGCGCCGGGCTTCCATGTCGACGTCTGTGAACCCCTGGCGGTACACGCCCTTGTCCGTCTCGTTATAGCCGAAGCGGGACAGGGCCAGGAGGTCCTTCTCTATGCGGGCAAGCGTTACATCAGGCATGAGGGCTCCTTTCAATTTTTCTCCATGATATCAGGCGGCTAGCAAAGCGTTCAACAAAATATTTGAATTCAAAGTATATATCAGTATGATGGCGGCACGTCGGATGGCGGCGCGACCGATACATGATCTTGATTTGCGCGGCTATTTATAAGTGATCGAGCTTAAGAGAGCAACAGCGCCTATCCAATGATAATTCGTACTGTAATAATATTGGCATATTTCCTGATGCCGATATCTGCCGCTTTTGCCGATGACCTTATGGTTGCCGACAATGGCCTGAGCGCGGGTTATGCCACCCTGGCCTGGCCCGATGCGGCTGGAGAGACGTTCCTGCTGGAGCGCGAGGCCGACAGCGGCTGGACCGCCGTTTATGACGGCCCCGACCATGCCACGACCCTCAGTGGCCTGCATAACGGCACCTACCGTTTCCGCCTGAGCGCCGACGACGGCATGCCCGGCGACGTGCTTGAAATCACGGTTGCCCACCACCCGCTCAGCCGTGCCTGGATGTTCTTCGGCATCGGCGCAGTCATGTTCGCGGGCCTTCTGGGCCTGCTTGCCGCCGGTACCCGCCGGCCTGTTCCCGCAAGCGGGGAGGACGCTACACGATGAATGAAGATGCAGTTCTGCCTGCCGGTATCGCCTGGGCGATCATCGGGGGTTTCTCCATCCTATGGATCTGGGTCGGCTGGTGGCTGGGCCGGAAAAACGATACGCTCGACGATTATATGCTCGCGGGCCGCAAGGTCGGCATGGGTTTCGCGGTGGCGACCGCCATGGCCACCTGGGTCACTAGCAATACCACCATGACCGCGCCGCAGCTTGCCTACCAGCTCGGTATCTGGGGCATGGTCGGCTATTCGCTGGGGGCTGTGGGCCTGTTGCTGTTCGCGCCGCTTGCCCGCCGTATCCGCGAGATGATGCCCGAAGGTTACACCAGCGGTGACTTCATCCGCCTGCGCTATGGCAACACCGCCTGGCGGGTGTTCCTGGTCATTTCCTTCTTCTACAGCCTCGGCTGGCTGATCAGCCTCGGCATGGCCGGCGGGCTGCTGATCAATGCGCTTTCCGGCATTCCCTATGCCTATGGCATGACCGTGATCGTGGTGGTCTGTACGCTCTATACGGTGTTTGGTGGCCTGAAAGCCGTGATCGGTACTGATTTTGTGCAGACCATCCTGATCCTTGTGGGCGTGATCATCCTTGCGGTTCTGGTCATCAACCAGGTCGGCTTCGATGCCATTCATGACAGTATGCAGGCCAAACGCCCCGAACTTTTGAACCTGCTGCTGCCCGCCTCGATCATGTTCCTGTTCAACAACCTGTTCTTCGGTGTCGGCGAGATTTTCCATTCGAATGTCTGGTGGTCGCGCGCCTTTGCCTTCGCCCCCGGTGTCGGGTTCCGCGCCTATGCGCTGGCGGGCTTGTTCTGGCTGCCGATCCCGATTGTCGCGGGCCTGATCGCCTTCGCCGCCCCCGCCCTTGGCATCAATGTGCCGTCGCCCGACATGGTGGCGCCGCTGGTTGCCGGCAAGCTGTTTGGCCTGACGGGGGCCATCCTTGTGTTTGTGGTGGTGTTCGCCGCGCTGGCGTCCAGCCTCGACAGCGTTCTGGCCGCGACCAGCGACCTGATTGTGAAAGACCTGTACAAAGGCCACTTCCGGAAAGATGCCAGCCAGGCCGAACTCAGGAAGGCCGCGGTCTGGATCATCCTTGGTCTTGGTGCGCTTACCTGGGCGCTCAGCGTGCCGAAGATGGCGACTTTGGGCTCGCTTCTGCATTTCACCGGCGCGTTTGTCGCCAGCACCATCTGGCCGATTGCGGTCGGGCTTCTGTATCGGCGCGGCAGCGGCGCGCTGGCGACCGCAGCCATGGTGCTCGGCACCGCGAGCGGGCTTTATGCCTATTTCGCCATCGGTTTTTATGTCGCGGCTTTGGTGTCCGCGGCGGTTTCGATGCTCGTGATGCTGCTTGCCTTCACGGGCGAACCCACCTTCGACTGGGCCACCCTTCGGGGTGCCCGGCAAAAAGGTCACGGAGAAAACTCATGATATCCGCCTGGGGGCTTGAAGCCCTTGTGGTGCCGGCGCTGGCGTTGACCTGCGTGGCGCCTGTCGTCCTCATTTACCTGGTATGGCGCGATGTACGGGAGAATAAGCTATGGTAGGGGTTGAAAAAGCGATCTTTGACGGCGCGGCATCGTTCGAACCGTCCCAGCCTGACGTGTATGGCAATGCGCATCCAAAGGACCTGTTGCGGGCCATTACGGAAGAGCATGAATATCTGCTGGCGCTGGCCCGCAGCCATATTGCTTCGGCAGCACAGTTCGAACGGCCGCTGCTGCTGCAACTGTTCCGGCTGGCCGCCAAATATGAAGCCAATCCGGAACGTTTTGCGACCCCAATCAAGCCGCTGTCCGGCAAACTGTTGATCAGCGCTTTCTACGAGCCTTCGACCCGCACGCGCCTGAGCTTCGAAAGCGCCTGGCACCGGCTGGGCGGCGACATCATGTCGATCACCGACCGTTCGACCACCGGCATCGCCAAGGGCGAAAGCCTGTCGGACGTGGCCGAGATGTTCAATAATTATGGCGACTGTGTCGTGCTTCGGGACAACCGCGAGGAATCCGTCATGGAAATGATGGACAAGCTGCGCATCCCCATTATCAACGCCGGCAACGGCTGCGACGAGCACCCGACCCAGGCGCTGGCGGACCTTTATACCATCATGAAATGGAAACCGGCCCTCCTGGCCGAGGAACCGGCGGAGAAAATCCGCATCGGCGTTGTCGGTGTGCCGCGCCGCATGCGCACGGTGCGCAGCCTTCTGACCCTGCTCAGCCGCTTTTCCGGGATGGTCGAGGAAATCGTGGTCATCCATGACGGCGCCGACGAAGAGCTTTATGCGCCCGGCCAGAAGGAAAACCTGGTGCGCGAAGGCCTGCGCATCCGGGAAAGCACCGACCTCAATGGCGAACTGCCAGACCTGGACGTGGTTTATATCAACGCCATCGCCTGGGTGAAGGACGGGTTCGAGGTCATGGGCGGCAACCTGAAGCTCAATGCCAATTCGCCCTTGAAGAAATCGGCCATCGTGCTGCATCCGCTCGCGCGCGGGGACGAACTGTGCACCTCGCTCGATAATACCCAGCACAACTGGTATTTCGCGCAGGCGCGCGGGGCTGTGTTCATGCGCATGGCGCTTCTGACCTGCATGGTGCAACGCACCGAAATGGTGATGGACATCGTCTGAGCACGCTGTCCCGCCATCCAATCCATTCCTGAGTAAACAAGAAAATCGGAGAGTATCATGTGCGGCATTGCCGGAATATTCTACCGCGAGAAAAACCGCCCCGTTGATCGCCAGCTTCTGGCCAATATGGCCGCCATCCAGCACCACCGTGGCCCCGATGGTTACGGTGTCGAGGCGTTGGCCGGACAGGGCGTGGGTTTTTCGCACGCACGCCTGTCGATCATCGACCTGAATGAAAACCGCGCGCGTCAGCCGTTCACCAGCCCTGAGGGTGACCTGTTGCTGGCCCACAATGGCGAGTTTTACGATTACCAGCGCATCCGCACGGACCTTACCAGCCGCGGTGCCCGTTTCCGCACCAAAAGCGACAGCGAGATCGTGCTGCAGCTTTATCCGCGCTTTGGTCTCGAAGAAACCTTGCGGCGCCTTCGGGGCGAATTTGCCTTCGCGCTTTATGACGCCAAGGAAGATGCGCTGCATCTGGTGCGCGACCGCTTCGGCATCAAGCCGCTTTATTATCATGCGTCCGATGAAGGCGTGGTGTTCGGTTCGGAAATCAAGGTGGTGATGGCGCATCCTGCGGTACCGCGCCGTTTCAACAACGAGGGCCTTCTGCACCAGTTGATGCAGGTCATGGTGCCGGGCACCACGCCCTATGAAGGCATCGTGCAGGTGAAACCCGGCCATGTGGTGACCTTCCGCCGCCAGGGTCTTGGTTACCAGATCGAGGACAAGCCCTATTGGGATTTCGAATTCCCGGACGCCGGCTATCACAAGGGTGCCAAAGATGAAGCGGCCAGCATCGAAACCGTGCGCGAGGGGCTGACGGAAGCGGTGCGCCTGCGCCTCGAAGCCGACGTGCCGGTGGGTTGTTACCTGTCAGGCGGGGTCGACAGTTGTTCGATCCTCGGGCTTTCGGCCGCCATGCGGCAGGGGCCAGTGAAGGCCTTTACCATCGGTTTCACCGACGCGGCCTATGACGAAACGCCGATCGCACAGGAAATGGCCGCCGCCACGGGCGCCGACCAGGACATCCTGCGGCTGGATGCCAACCATCTGTATGGCCATTTCGAAAAGACCGTCTGGCACGCCGAGCGCACGATCTATAATACGCTCGCGGTCGCCAAATACCTGATGAGCAAACATGTGCACGAAGCCGGCTACAAGGTCGTGGTCACGGGTGAAGGATCGGACGAGCTGTTTGCAGGCTATCCCAGCTTCCGGCGCGACCTGTTCCTACATGGCCTGGACGATCTCGATGGTGCCGAACGCCAGAAATGGCAAGCCATGCTGGGCGAAAGCAACAAACTGTTCAAGGGCGCCATGCTGGCCGAAGACGAACATGACGACCTGTATCTGACCGACCGGATCGGTTTCACACCAAGCTGCCTGCAGCCCTGGCTGGCGTGTGAAGAAACGGCCCGCACGGTCCTGAACAACGACCGTCTGGCCTTGCTTGCGGACTATAAACCCGGCATGGCCATTGCCGAGAAACTGGACCGCACCATGCTGGACGGCCGCCATCCTCTGGACCGTGCGCAATATGTCTGGTCCAAGACCATGCTTGAAGGCCAGATTCTCACCTGGGGCGGCGACCGGGTCGATATGGCCAATTCCATGGAGGCACGGCCCGCATTCCTCGATCACCATCTGGCGGAAGCGGCAGTCAAGATACCGCCCTTGCACCGGATCAAGGACCGGCGCGAGAAATTTGTGCTGAAGGAGGCCATGAAGGGCCTGTTGCCGACCACCCTGTATGAGCGCGAAAAATTCGCTTTCATGGCGCCGCCCGCGACCACCAACAGCGACAAATGGACCGCCATGATGGAACTGGCGCAGGACTTCCTGGGCGACAAGGCGATCCTGGATGCCGGGCTTCTGGACCGGGCCGGTGTGCAGCGCCTGATCAGTGAAGCCAAGGATGACGGCACTTCGCGGGCGCGCAAGGTGCAACTGGATGCGGTGATCAACCATATGCTGGGGGTGCAGATGCTGCATCGCCATTTCATCCAGACCGATGTGCCGGCGCTGGCTGCCGAACGGGCGGCGGAACTTGGCTGGGTTGAAAGCCGCGCTGCCTGACTGGCGCCATATTATCTGACGCATCAAAGCCCCCGGTTGTTGCCGGGGGCTTTTTAAATGCGCAGCATACTTGCAAACGATTGCATTCCGTCCCACAATCCGCCCTGCAATCTGGGGAGCGTATGATGAAAAGATTTTTGACCGGTTCGATTTTGGCTGCGGCTCTGTGTGCCGCGCCCGGCATGTCCGTACAGGCAGAGGCAGGCGCGCCGGTTGGGCCTGATGCCACCATCTCGGCCCCGGCTTTCGATCTGCCGATGTCGTCCTTCGCAAGCCCTGAGGCAGCGAAGCTGCTGTATGACATCATGACCACGCCCCAGCCGCCGGCGACCGCCGATATCGCGGTCCGCCGCGCCTTCTATGACAAATGGAACACCGCGCGCATGGAGCGCATGCTCAAAATCTGGCCGGTGAAAATCGAAAAGTCGGAAATGGGCGGCGTGCCGGTGCAGATTGTCGTGCCCGCAGCCGGCGTGAAATCCGGCAATGAAAATCGGGTGCTTGTGAACCTGCATGGTGGTGCCTTCCTGTGGGGCGCCGGCAATGGCGAACTGGTGGAAGCCATCCCGATTGCCGCCGTCATGGGTGTGAAGGTTGTCACGGTCGATTACCGGCAGGGCCCGGAACATATGTTTCCGGCGGGTTCCGAAGACGTGTTCACGGTCTATCAGGCGCTCCTGAAGGACCATGCCGCCGGCACCATCGGCATTTATGGCTGTTCGGCGGGGGGTATCCTGACCGCGCAATCCACCGCCTGGATCATCAAGCAGGGCGTGCCCGTGCCCGGTGCGATCGGCACCTTCTGCGGCTCCGGCACCGAATATGGTGGCGACAGCCGCATGCTGGATATGCCCCTGAACGGCAAACCGCTGGACCCAGAAGGCGGCCTGACAATGAAGCGCCTGCCATATTTCGCGAGTGTGAAGCAGAATGGTCCGCTTGTGGTGCCCGGCGAATATCCGGACATGCTGGCCAAATTCCCACCAACCCTGTTGCTTGCCGGCAGCCGCGATTTTGCGGCCAGTGGCCTTACGGTCATGCACAGGCGGCTGGCGGCAGCCGATGTGCGTTCGGACCTCTATCTGTTTGACGGGCTGTGGCACGCCTTCTTCATGGACCCTGAACTGCCGGAAAGCCGCGAGGCCTACAAGCTGATCGCCGGCTTTTTCGACCGCAATCTGGCGCGGTAGCCGCCGCTCAGCGGCTGTTCAGAAGCCAGTCCCGGCCGGCAGCCAACAGGTCGGCTGGTACGTCCTCGGCGATGCCTTCACCCAGTTCGGCAAGGCTGACTTGCCTCAGGCTCGCGCGCCAGGCTTCGTCCGCCGCCCACATCACACGCGCGACACCGCACGGGCGGTCGTCGCACATGCCGGCGGGCCGGCAGGGGTTGTTGCGGCGGATTTCGGTACAGACAAACGTGCGGCCGGGGCCTTCGATGGCCTCGACGATGTCGAGGAAGCTGATATCCCCCGGCGCCCGCGCAAGCCGGTAACCGCCTGACGGCCCGAGTGTGCTGACCACAAGGCCTGCCGACGACAGGCCTTGCAGGGCTTTCGACAGATATTCCTTGGGCACGCCATGGAATTCCGCCAGCGCCTTGGTGGAAACATAACGCCCTTCCGGCAAGCCGGCGAGCACGGCGGCGCAGTGCAGCGCCCATTCCACCTGGTTCTTCAGTTGCATCAGCTCAGGTTTGCCTTGTCCAGTCCATACAGTTTGTCGAGCGCGCCGGGCGGGGTCCGGTAAACCGCGTTCAGACGGTTCCAACCGTTGATGGCCACGATGATGAATGTCAAGTCTGCGAGTTCCTTTTCGCTGAAATGTTCCCGCGCGCGGGCATAGACATCATCCGGTACGCCGCGCGGCGGCAGGTTGGTCAGGATCTCGGCCCATTCCAGCGCCATGCGTTCGCGCGCGTCGAACAGGGGTGATTCCCACCAGATGGCCACATGGTGCAGCCTGAGTTCGCGCTCGCCATGGATTTTGGCCTCTTTCACATGCATGTCGACACAGAAGGCGCAGCCATTGAGCTGCGACACCCGCGTGTCGATCAGGTGTTTGAGGCCGGCATCGATGCTGCTGCCGGCCAGGGCCATGCTGAAGGCGATATATTTTTTGGTGGGGTCGGGGGCGATGGATTGATAGTTGCCACGTGCTGTCATGTCTCGGGTCCTTGTGGATTGCATTTCTATATAAGGATAATTAATATCCTTAAGGATAAATAATATCCGTAATAAAAAATGTCAAGGCCCAAGGCGCCCTCAGGGGCGTATCAGTGGCGCATGCGGGCCGGATGCCAGTTTCAGGAAGATACGGTCCTCGCGCCGGATGAATTGTTCTGCCTTTGCAAATTCATAATTGGCCTTGCCTTCGGGGCTGGCCGCCAGCCTGGCGCGGTATGCCTCGTAGGCGGCAAGGTTCTCGATGTTGTATATGCCGTAAGCCGTGGTGGCCGAGCCTTCATGCGGACTGAAATAGCCGATCAGGTCGGCACCCGCGGCCGGGATCGCATGGCCCCAGGTGCGGGCATAATGTTCAAAAGCCTCGCGTTTGAATGGGTCGATCTCGTAGCGGATGAAGCAGGTGATCATGGGGGAAGTCTCCTTGTCTTTTGTGGTTTCGGGCGGACCCTAGCGCATTGCTGCGCGGCAATGCTTCGGTTATGGTCGAAGTATGAAAGAAGGCCCGATCATCGCCTCTGTCGCCGCGCTTCTCGGCGATCCGGCCCGCGCCAACATGCTGTCGGCGCTGATGGACGGGCGTGCCCTGACGGTCAGTGAACTGGCCGTAGCCGCAGGGGTGACCGTTCAAACCGCGAGCGGGCATCTGTCTAAACTGAAGGACGCGAACCTTGTGGCCGCTGAAAAGCAGGGGCGGCACCGCTATTTCCGCCTGTCAGGCAACGATGTTGCCGATGTACTGGAAGCGCTGATGGGCCTGGCCGAACGCACGGGTGCCAAGCGCGTGCGCACCGGGCCGAAGGATGCCGCGCTTCGGGACGCGCGGGTATGCTACGACCATCTGGCCGGGTCGCGAAGTGTCGAATTGTTCGACAGTTTGGCCGCCCGTGGCCTGATTTCATGCATGGATGCGCCGACGCTTACGCCAGCGGGCAGGGCGTTTTTCATCGGCTTCGGTATTGATGTCGCCCGGCTTGAGAAAGGCCGCCGTCCGCTGTGCCGCACCTGCCTCGATTGGAGCGAGCGGCGCAACCATCTGGCGGGCGCCTTGGGCGCCGCGATCCTGGCGGAATTCAGCGCGCGCGGCTGGGTCCGGCGCGGCCCCGGCCGGCTGGTCGGCTTCACAGTGCTCGGGCAGGAGCAGCTTGGAAGCCTGTTCGGTATCTGACCGGCTTTCCCCAATGCAAACATGGCCCTTTGGCGCACATTGGCGCCATTTCTGCGCGTGGGCGCCAAATTTATCGCCACAGCGCATTTCTAATATTGAAATTGCGAGTCATTCTTATTAACGTCGCGCGCAATTGGGACGGCAGCCTGCCGGACCGGCGCCTGCGCTGCCTTCCATCCTCCCCGGAGGGCAGCGCAACCGGTCCCCCGGGCATGCCGCCTGCATCGCAAGGGAGAAAACCGATGACATCATGGAGACTGTCCACAAGGACGGCGCTGCTGGCCACCACGAGCCTGGTGCTGAGCACGAGCATTCTGGCAGACGAAGCACCCAGGAAGGGCAAGGAAGAGGACATTACCGAGATTGTGGTGACCGCGACCGGCGCTACCCGTTCGCTGGCCGCGACCAAGACCGGCACGCCGCTGATTGAAACGCCGCAGTCCATGTCGGTGATCACCCGCGAGGAGATGGACCTGCGCGGTGTGCACACGGTGGCGGAGGCACTGGCCTATACCTCCGGCGTGCAGTCGGAAGCCTCGGGCATCGACAGCCGGGTGGACGATGTCTCGGTACGCGGTTTTTCCGCCGGTGGCTTCAGCAGCAACAACAACTTCGTCGATGGCCTCAGGCTTCCGACCGGCGGCCAATGGACCCGCACGTCCTTCGACCCCTTCGGTCTGGCCCAGATCGAAGTGGTGAAAGGACCGGCGAGCGTGCTGTTCGGCCAGGTGGCGCCCGGCGGTATCGTCAATATGATGAGCAAACGCCCCGAGGACACGGCACATGGCGAGGTTATGGTTCAGGCTGCGGGCTTTACCGAGCTTGACCGCTGGCAGTTCCAGGCGGCGGGCGATTTCACCGGTCCCTTGAATGACAGCGGTACACTTCGCTACCGCATGGTGGCCTTGGCGCGCGACGGCCAGACCCAGATCGATGAAACCTCGAACAGCCGTTATTATGTGGCACCCAGCCTGGCGTGGGTCCCGAACGCCGACACCGAACTGACCCTCCTGACCCAGTATCAGCGGGACGAGGGCGGTTCGACCTTCCAGTTCATGCCCGCGACCGGCACCCTGTATGAAAGCAATGGCGAGCGCCTGCCGCTTGATGCCTATATCGGTGAACCGGAATGGAACACGTTCGACCGCAACCAGCTTCTGGCGGGTTATGCCTTCCGCCACAGCTTCAGCGATACGGTCGAGCTCAGGCAGAAATTCCGCTACACCCATATCGACACCCTGTATCAGGTGTCGGTGCTTCGGGGCGACACGGTCACCGACTGCGGCGCCATGGAAGGCTGTATCGCAGGCCAGACCATCAACCGCCGCGCCGTGCAGGGCAAGGGCGAATCCGATGGTCTTGCGCTCGATACCCAGTTGCAGGCGGAAATGACCACGGGGTCGGTCAGCCATACCCTGCTGTTTGGTGCCGACTATTTCCACACCGACTGGGAACATTACCGCGATGCGGTATCGGGTGCCGTGGTGCTGCCGCTTCTGGATTTCTATAATCCGGAATACCGGGGCGCATCGACCTACGGCGACAACCTGTCGCCCCAGATCTATACCGAAACCGTCAGCAAACAGACCGGCCTTTATGCCCAGGACCAGATGGCAGTGGGCAACCTGCGCCTGACCCTTGGCGGCCGGTACGACTGGGCAAAGGACGACAGCTATAACCCCGTGGCGGACGCAACCACCCTCACAGAAGCCGACGCCTTCACCTGGCGGGCCGGGGCCGTGTATCTGTTCGACAATGGCGTGGCGCCTTATTTCAACTATTCGGAATCGTTCCAGCCGTCGAGCGGCACCTATTATGACGGCACGGCCTTCGACCCGACCACCGGCCAGCAGTATGAAGCCGGCATCCGGTTCCAGCCGGCGGGCAGCCAGGCCTTCATCACCTTCGGCGCCTATCAGATCACCCAGCAGAATATCACCACGCCGGACCCCGACCCCAGCCACATCTGTGGCACCAGCACCTGTTCGGTGCAAACGGGCGAGGGCCGCATCAAGGGGCTGGAACTCGAAGGCAAGGCCACCCTGTCCGAAGACCTCGCGCTTGTGGGCTCTGCCAGTTACATGAAGGGCGAGATCACGGAAACCAACACGGCCAGCCAGCTTGGCAACAAGCTTGCCGCGGTGCCGGACTATATGGCGTCCCTGTTTATCGATTACCGGTTGCCCGAAGGTGTGTTGCACGGTTTGGGCCTGGGCGGCGGTGTGCGCTATGTGGGTGAAACATACGGTGACGCCAACAATACGCTCGCGATCCCCAGCTATACCCTGTTCGACCTTCTGGTGCGCTATGACTTCGGTGCCGACAACGAGCGGCTTGAGGGCCTGGTGCTGTCGGTGAACCTGCGCAACCTGGCGAACGAACGCTATGTGGCGACCTGCACCAGCGTGGCCTCCTGTTTCTATGGCTCGGGCCGCACCATGAATGTACGCCTCCAATATTCCTGGTGATTGGGGGCGCGGGGTGCCGCCTTCGGGTGGCACCCCTTCTTTTTTTTGAAGGAAAGGCAGAAACATGATCCTTCTGATAGCGGGTGCGATCCTGACCGGTTTTGCCGGTGCGCTTGCACTTTATCTGGTGTCCCCGAACCAGCGCCTGTTGCGGGCACCCATGCCGTCGCGTGCGGGTGTTGGTGTCGGCATCGTGCTGTTGGCATTTTCGCTGCTGTTGTTTCGCGGTGCCGTTGCGGCAGATACAGCGGTTTTCATGCTGCTGGTGGTCCTGACCGTCGCCTGGTCGCTGCTGCCTTTCCTGGGGGTCTGGCGCATGAAAGCGCGGGAGAAAAAACATGGCTAAGCAGCAGACAGGTACGCTCAGCAGCAAGAACTGGCTCGGCAGGGCGTCGGCGGGGCTGATCCTCGGCTTCGGCATTGCGATCGGCCTGTCGGCCCTGTTCGCGCATTTTGGCCCGGGCGGCTTCAATGGCGAAAGTACCAAGATGCAGATGACCATGTGGATGACATCGCCCATCTGGGTCACGGTGCTGTGCTGCTGTTTCCTGTTCCAGACCGGCCTCAGGGCCTGGCTCTGGCTCGGGGCCACCAACATCTTCATATTCGCGGCCTATTTTGGCGGCCGCGCCCTTGTGACATAGGAGGCCCGGGTGCGGACCGATATCGTCAGGCTTTATAAGGACATCCATACCTGGACCGGCATCGTCGCGGGGCTTGCGCTTTTCATCGCCTTTTATGCCGGGGCCATCACCATGTTCGAAACCGAACTGCAGCGCTGGGCGACGGTGCCGAGCGAACTGGCGCCACCCCCGGCGCTGGAGCAAACGGACGCCCTTGTTGCGGCAACCCTTGCGGAGGTGCCGGAGGCCGGACGCCGCTTTATGGTGAACATCGATCCCACACCCGAGGCGCCAGCCCGTGTAACCTGGGAAACCGGCGGTCGCCGCGGCCATGGCATTCTTGACGAAGCCCGGCACTTTGGCGCCAGTTTCGATGAAACAGGCAACCTTCAGGTTGCTGAATTCAGGAAAACCGACGTGGCGCAGCTTGTCGACGTGTTGCACCAGCAGGTGGGCCTGCCGTTTGACCATGAAATCTCGATGATGATCATGGGAGCCATATCGCTTCTCTATGCGCTTGCCCTGGTGTCCGGCACCATTGTGCTGATCCCGAGCCTGATCAAGGACCTGTTCCTGGTGCGTGTGGGCAGGAACCTCAAGCGCATGTGGCTCGATGTCCATAATGTGCTGGGCATCTTCAGCCTGCCATTCCATCTGGTGATGGCGCTGACCGCTGTCGTGTTTGCCTTCCACGACCAGATTTACGACCTGCAAAGCGAGGTTATCTATGATGGCGAGATCGAAAAATACTGGGCCGCGGGCAGCCCGCGCCCGACGCCGCATCCGGACGGCACGCCGCTTCTGGGCGCCGCCGCCATGCTGGCCCGCATCGGCGAGCAGGCGCCCGACTTCAGGGTCATGACCCTGAGCTATGCCCAGCAGCGGAACGGCCAGTATATGGTGCAGGCGTATGGGACCGACATTCGGCACGGCGTGCGCACACCTACGACCGGCATCGGCATTGTCGACGCTTATGATGGCAGCTTCATCCGAACCAATCTCGTCCCGGGCGAGCAGGATGGCTGGAACGCCACCCTGACAGCCTTTTTTGCCCTGCATTTTGGCAGTTTCGGCGGCTACAGCGTGCGCTGGGGTTATTTTTTCCTGGGCCTTGCGGGCGCGTTCCTTTTTTATTCCGGCAACCTGTTATGGATCGAAAGCCGGCGCAAGAAAGCGCGCAAGGCGGGACAGGTGGAACAGAAACGCTCCACCCGCGTGATGGCGGCGCTGACGGTGGGGGTCAGCTTTGGCTGTATTGCCGGCATTTCCCTGACCATTGCCGCAGCCAAATGGCTGCCCATGCTGGTGGACAATGCCGGCCCCTGGCATATCGGGCTTTATTATGCCCTGTTCCTGGCTGCCGTGGCGTGGGCCTTTGTGCGCGGCGCGGCGCGGGCAGGGGTGGACCTGCTGCTTTTGTGTGCCGCGACCACGGCATTGATCCCGCTTTCCAGCCTTTTGGCCAGCCTGACGCCGGCGCACATGCCCTGGAACCATGGCGGCACCGATGGCCTGCTGGTGGACCTTGTCGCGGTGGCGGGTACGGTCTTTTTCGCCCTGATGGCGCTCAGGGCACACCGGCGCGTGACGGAGGGCCCGACAGACAGCGTGTGGGCCGCGCAGGCACCGGACCTTAAGCCCGCAGAATAAAAGCAAAGGGCGAAGGCACATTGCCTTCGCCCTGATTTTTTCCGGTTAGGCCGAGCGACCGCTATTTGCTCGGCTCACCTTTCCCGGGCTTGTCTGCCTTTCCCTTCTTCAGGTTCGACCAGGCCCCTTTCAGGAAGCGCATCAGGTCGCTTTCTTCCTTGTCCTCAACCTTCTCTTCGCCACCACTTGCCGGCGCGATCTCGCCCGGTGCGACCCCAAGGCTGAAGTCCATCGCGAAGACATCGCCGGCGGCATTGTCAAAGGCCATGTCTGCCGGCGTGTCCGATACCACCGGCGCTGAACCACTAGTCGTCGGCACAATCGTGTCAGGCGCGATGACGGCCGGGTTCAGGTCCTCAGGCTCGGGCTCAGGCTCAGGCTCGGGCTCAGGCTCAGGCTCAGGTTCCGGCTCAGGTTCCGGTTCCGGTTCCGGCTCAGGTTCCGGCTCGGGCTCGGGCTCAGGCTCAGGCTCAGGCTCGGGCTCAGGTTCCGGCTCAGGTTCCGGCTCGGGCTCAGGTTCCGGCTCGGGCTCAGGCTCAGGCTCAGGCTCAGGCTCAGGCTCAGGCTCAGGCTCAGGCTCAGGCTCAGGCTCAGGTTCAGGTTCCGGCTCGGGCTCAGGCTCAGGCTCGGGCTCAGGCTCAGGCTCAGGCTCAGGCTCAGGCTCGGGCTCGGGCTCAGGCTCGGGTTCCGGCTCAGGCTCGGGTTCCGGCTCAGGCTCAGGCTCAGGCTCAGGCTCAGGTTCCGGCTCGGGCTCAGGCTCAGGCTCAGGCTCAGGCTCAGGCTCAGGCTCAGGCTCAGGCTCAGGCTCAGGCTCGGGTTCCGGCTCAGGCTCAGGCTCAGGCTCAGGCTCAGGCTCAGGCTCAGGCTCAGGCTCAGGTTCCGGCTCAGGCTCAGGTTCCGGCTCAGGCTCAGGTTCCGGCTCAGGCTCAGGTTCCGGCTCAGGCTCAGGTTCCGGCTCAGGCTCAGGTTCCGGTTCGGGCTCAGGTTCCGGTTCGGGCTCAGGCTCGGGCTCCGGCTCCGGTTCGGGCTCCGGCTCGGGCTCTGCTTCAACAGGGGTCCCGTTCACGTCAACACTGGTGCTGCCGGTGGGCACGGTCACCGTGGTGACGGTACCACTGACCTTGCCGTCGTTGCCGGCCGAGATGGTCAGGTCCTCGACATCCACTTCGATGTCCGCATCCTCGTTGGCATCCACCTTGGCGGTTTGGGCCGTAATTGTGCCGGTGACGCTGGTGCCCGACACATTGGCATTGTTCTGTGCGGTCACCGACACATTGGCGGCACCGGTTGCACCGACGGTGACGTTACGACCGCTGACGCTGCCGCTGACGTTGCTGCCGCTCACGCTTGCGCTGCTGCCATTGCCATTCGCTGTAACGGTCGCATTCACATCGCCGGTCGACGAAACGGTGACCGTGCGACCGCTGACTGTCGAGTTGCTGACCGTCCCTGCATTCACGCTGGCTGTGTTGCCCGCAGAAACGCTGACCTGCGCGGTGCCCGATGCGCCAACACTGACATTGGTGCCGCTTACGGTGCCCGACACGTTGGTGCCCGACACATTGGCCATGCCCGTGCTGCCGGTTGCTGTAACCGTGGCATTGACATCCTGGGTCGCGGTAACCGTGACACTGTTGCCCGTGACCGTGGACCCGGTAACCTTGTTGGCATTCACACTGGCGGTGCCTGTTGCGGCCACCGTCACCTGTGCGGTGCCGGAGGCTCCCACGGTCACATTGTTGCCGCTGACACTGCCGGACACGTTTGCGCCCGATACACTGGCGGTACCGCCGCTGCCGGTGGCCGTGACCGACGCCTCGACATCTTCGGTCGCAGACACCGTCACATTGCCCCCCGATACGCTGGAGGCTGTAACCTTGTTGGCTGTTACACTTGCGCTGCCTGTGGCTGCCACGTTCAGGCTGGCGGTACCGGAGGCGCCCACGTTCACATTGCTGGCGTTGATCGACCCGGCCACATTGCTGCCGGACAACTGCACACTGCCGGTTGCGTTCACCGTGTGGGTGCCGACACTGATGTTGCTGCCGCTCACCGTAAGGTTGGTCAGGTTCGTGGTGCCCGAGGACGAATCATAATCGCCCGAGGTCACATTCACGTCGCCCAGCCGCACGTTCTGGCCCGCGTTCACATGGGTTACCGACCCGGTGCCAGCATCGAGGGTCAGGTCTTCCGCGCCCGATGTGGTACCGTCAATGGCATCCTGGAACAGGATGTCGCCGCCCACGCCGCTGGTGTCGATGGTGATATCATTCTGCAGGGTCGTGGTGCCGGTCACGGTCCAGCCGCTGGCGATATAATCGCTGCCGGCCAATACCAGATTGCCATCGTAATACTGCTCGCCTGCGGTCGTGACCGACGCCAGCGTAATGGTGTCAGCCGTCACAGAAAGGCCCGTCGGCGCCTGTACAGTGCCGGTGGCCCCCAGGGTGACGTTGCTGCCCGAAAGGTCCAGCACATGGGCCCCGTCAATGGCGCCGATGTCGATGACACCGCTGGCCGAAACCGTCAGGTCGCCGTCCATCACCATACCGTCGGCGAGGGTGAGGGTCTCAAGGGTCAGCATGCCATTCAGGATTGGTGCCACGCCGTCCGCGGCGCTGAGGCTGTTCAGGGTTACGTCCTCGAACGTGACCTGCTGGTCGGCGCGGATCACGGCATCCTCGGCATAATCGCCGGCCTGGATCACCAGCACACCGCCGATTACGGCGGCGTTCGAGGCATCTGTCACCGAACCCAGCGGCTGGCGTGTATTGCCAAGGCCGTTGCCCAGGTTGAAATCGTCATCCGCCGTATAGCTGCTGTCTGCCGACGCATAGACGTGCGAGCGGTTGCCGACATCGGTTGCGATGCCCAGGAACCCGCCGGAGCCATAACGCCGGTCCAGCACATGCATGTCGCCATTGTCGGCGGAAAGGGCCATGATATCGGCACCATACTGCGCCTCGTTCTCGACCGGCGAGGTGGTATAGGCACCGTCCGAGACATTGTTCAGGAACACGATGTCCCATTCGTTGCCATGGCTGCCAACGCTGTTGCCGCTGATGGTCAGGCCGTCGGTGCGGATCAGGATCGAGCCTTTGGTATTGTCGATCAGGTTGCCGGTGACGACCGAGCCTTCGTTGTTGCCATGGAACGCGATGCCGGTGCGCACATTGCTGATGCTGTTGTTGCTGACCGTCAGGCCGCTTGAACCCAGTTGGCCGACGATGCCGAAGGTGTTGGAAACCGTGCCCCAGTCGATATCGGGATACAGGTCGCTGAACGGCCCGGTGATGGTGAAGCCGGTGACCGTGACATCGTCTGCCTTGATGCTGATGCCGGTTTTGCCTTCCGCGACCGACAGCGACACGCCTTCGGTGCCCGACAGGGTGATACCCGCCACATCCACGACGATATTTTCGGCATAATCGCCAGCTTGCAGAAGCACGGTATCGCCTGTGGTCGCATAATCGATGCCGGTATTGACGCTGTTTGTGTTGGTGACAAACACATAGCCGTCGCGCAAGGAGGCATGGCCCGCGTAACCCGCGTCATCGAGCCCGTCGCCGATCAAGGCTTCCAGCGCGAACAGTTGGGCAAAGGTCATGTCGCTTGCGGCAACGCCGTCGAAGCTGTTGGCGCTCAGGTCCAGGCTCAGGCCGGTATAAAGCCCGAGGTGCATGCTATTGCCATCAAAGCTGTTGTCGGTGAGGCTGAGGCCCGTGGTGCCTGTGCCCGGGCCGACACCCAGCGCTTCGAACAAATTGCCCGAGAAGACGTTGCCGCTGACCGTGGTGCCGTCCGGTGCGTCAATCGACATGCCGACATAGTTGGTGTCAAAATCATTGTCGCTGACCACGGCATCCGCCGCCCCCGGGTTCAGGTAAACGCCCGTGGCCCAGCCCGAAAAGCTGTTCTGGGAAATGCTCAGGCCCGTGTTGCCGCCGCTTGCCGTGGTGACAATGCCGCGATAGGCGTCGCCGTCCACATCGCCCGACCGGGTGAAGACGGTGTTCCGCACGGTCACATCCGTGGCGCCGTTCTGGATATAGACCCCGGCTTTTTCGCCCACACTGGCGCCTTCCAGGATCGTCAGGCCGTCGATGGTGGTGCCGTCTGCGGTGCCCGCGATCTTGACCGCTCCTGTGAGGATGGTTTCGTCCGCGCCCTCGCGGCCGCGGGCATCCGTGCCGGCCTGCGCGCCCGCAAGGGTAACATTGGCGGCGGATACCGTGACCGTCTCGGCATAATCGCCGGCTTCGATCATCACGGTGTCACCATCCTCGGCATAACCCGCGCCGGTGTTGATGCTGCTGCCGTTCGTGACAAACACATAGCCGTCGCGGAGCGCGGCGTGGCCGGCGTAATAGCCGCCGTCCAGCCCGTCGCCGATCAGGGCTTCCAGCGCGAACAGTTGGGCAAAGGTCATGTCGCTGGCGGCGACACCGTCGAACATGTTGGCGCTCAGGTCCACCCGCAGGTCGGTATAGAGACCCAGGTGCATCGTGTTGCCGTCAAAGCTGTTGTCGGTGAGGCTGAGGCCCGTTGTGGTGGCACCCGGGCCGATGCCCAGGGCTTCAAACAGGTTGCCCGTGAAGACGTTGCCGCTGACGGTGGCGCCGTCCGGCGCGTCGATCGACATGCCGACATAGTTGGTGTCGAAATCATTGTCGCTGACCACGGCGTCCGTGGCACCCGCATTCAGGTAAACGCCGGTCGCCCAGCCCGAGAAGCTGTTCTGGCTGATGCTCAGGCCCGCGTTGCCGCCGTTATAGACCGTCAGCACACCGCGGTAGCTGTCGCCGTCCACGTCGCCCGTGCGGGTGAAGATGGTGTTCTCAACCGTGACATCCGTGGCGCCCGAGGCCAGATAAACCCCGGCTTTTGAACCCTGGATGCTGGCGCCGTCCAGGATGGTCAGGCCGTCAATGCTGCCGCCGTCTGCGGTGCCGGCAAAAGCGATGGCGCCGTTGATCACGGTTTCGTCCGTGCCGTCACGGCCGCGGGCATCCACGCCGGCCTGCGCGCCCGACAGGGTTATGCCTGCGGTCGACAGGGTCACATTGCCCGCATAGGTGCCGGTGCCGATATGGATGGTGTCGCCTTCGTTGGCATAGTCGGCCGCGGTCTGGACCGACAAGCTGCCGGCGTCGGTTTGCGCGACATACAGGTCGCCAAGCGCATCCACATTGGTGTCGCCGTCATTGTCTGAATATGTTGCACCGGCAACATTATGGCGCACGACCGAATCCTCGGGCGTCGACAGCGCGAGTGCGAAGTCGATGGCGTTATCGAGGCTCGATTGGAAGTAGGTATATTCGGCGCCGTCATCCCGCGATGTGCTGTTCTGGACGGTATATTCGAAGCCTTCCAGATACAGGTCGGTGATGGTGTAATAGCTGCCGTCCGA
>SBGU01000054.1 GCA_006226495.1 Alphaproteobacteria bacterium | reverse complement strand
GTGTGGTCAGCCGGCTGACCACACAGAAGGGCATCGACCTGATCCTCGACAAGGTTTCGGCCCTTGTGGACGCGGGCGGCCAACTGGCCATCCTCGGTTCAGGTGACGAACATTTCGAGGCCGGTTTTGTCGCCGCCGCGCGCGACTATCCGGGCCGCGTGGCCACGGTCATCGGCTATGACGAGCCGCTGGCGCACCAGCTTCAGGCGGGTTCGGACTATATCCTCGTGCCGTCGCGCTTCGAACCCTGTGGCCTGACCCAGCTTTGTGGCCTACGGTACGGTACCCTGCCGCTGGTGGCCCGCGTGGGTGGCCTTGCCGACACCATCATCGATGCCAACGAAGCCGCCTTGGCCACCGGCACCGGCACCGGCGTGCAGTTCGCACCCACAACCGGCGAAGCCTTCGGTTTTGCGCTCGACCGTGCTTTTGCGCTGTGGCGCGATGAAACGGCCTTTGCCCGGCTTCGGCGCAATGCTATGAAACAGGATGTCAGTTGGGCCGCCCCCGCCCGGCGTTACATGGACCTGTACCGCGCGCTTCTGGCGTCGGACTGAGCCAGAGGGGGCAATGCACCATGGCCAAACATACCAGCATAGTACCGGGCACACCCGGCCCGTGTGGCGCGCACTGCGCTGACGGCGGCACCCATTTCCGCCTGTTTTCGGCCCATGCTGAAAAGGTGGACCTGTGCCTGTTCACGCCGGACGGCAAAACCGAAACTGCGCGGCTGGCGCTGCCCGCATGCAGCAACAATGTCTGGCACGGTTTTGTGCCGGGGGTGAAGGCCGGGCAATTGTATGGCTACCGTGTCCATGGCCCCTATGCCCCGCATGAAGGCCACCGTTTCAACGCCAACAAACTGCTTCTCGACCCCTATGCCAAAGCCATCAAGGGCGACTTCATCCTCGATGACGCGCTTTATGGCTTTGTCCGGGGCCATGCCGATGCCGACCTCAGTTTCGATGAACGCGACAGCGCGCCCTTCATGCCCAAATGTGTGGTCACGGCCCCCGATGCGGCGTTTGACGGCACACCTGGGCCGGGCACCGGCTGGGCCGACACCATCGTCTATGAAGCGCATGTGCGCGGCATGACCATGCAGCATGCGGACGTGCCCAAAAAGCTGCGCGGCACGGTGTCGGGCCTCGCGGACCCATCGGTCACCAACCACCTGAAACGCCTTGGTGTCACGGCCATCGAACTGTTGCCGGTGATGCAATCCTTCCCCGAACCGCGCCTCAGCGACATGGGCCTCGTCAATTACTGGGGTTACAACACCATCGGCTTTTTCCTGCCGGATGCGCGGCTGGCCGGGCCGGATGCGGTGCAGGCTTTCCGCGCCATGGTGGCGGCCTATCATGATGCCGGCATCGAGGTGATCCTGGATGTGGTCTATAACCATACGGCAGAAACATGGGAGCTGGGCCCCACCCTCAGCTTCCGGGGCATCGACAACGCCAGCTACTATCACCTCTTGGACGACAAGCGCTATTACCGCAACGAAACCGGCTGCGGCAACAGCCTGAAGCTCAGCCATCCGGCGGTGCTCCGGCTGGTGATGGACAGCCTCAGATACTGGGTGACCGTGATGGGGGTCGACGGTTTCCGCTTCGACCTCGCCACCACCCTCGCCCGCAATCCGGAAGACTATGATATCGCCGCGCCCTTCCTGGCTGCCATCCGGCAGGACCCGGTTCTCGCGGCTGTGAAGCTGATCGCCGAACCCTGGGATATCGGCTATGGCGGTTACCGGGTCGGGCAGTTTCCTGCGCCGTTCGCCGAATGGAACGACCGTTACCGCGACACCGTGCGCCGTTTCTGGCGTGCCGATGGCGGGCAATTGCCGGACATGGGCAGCCGGCTTCTGGGCAGCGCCGATGCCTTCGATCATGACGGCCGGCCGGCATCAACGTCGGTCAATTTCATCACCAGTCACGACGGCTTTACGCTGCATGACATGGTGTCCTATGCCCACAAGCATAATGACGCCAATGGCGAAGGGAACCGCGACGGGCATGGCGAAAACCTGAGCGACAATATGGGCCACGAAGGCCCCACGGCTGCTGCCGCCATCCTTGCCGCCCGCACGCGCCGCAAACGCGCGCTGCTGGCAACCCTGATGTTCAGCCAGGGCACACCCATGCTGCTGGCGGGCGACGAAATGGGCAACAGCCAGGGCGGCAACAACAATGCCTATTGCCAGGACAATGAAACCACATGGCTCGATTGGGCGCAGGCGGATGAGGGCCTGACCGGCTTCACGGCGGGCCTGATCGCGTTCCGGCGTGCGCACCCGGTGTTCAGCCGCCCCAAATTCCTGCATGGCGCCACGGTTTCCAGCCTTGGCATTCAGGATGTGTCCTGGGTTGGCCCCGATGGCCGCCAGATGCCGGGCGATGCCTGGCACCGACCGGACAATCACGCCCTCGGCCTCATGCTGTGCGGCCAGGCCGGCGACTATGCGGCGCCGGACGGTACAAGCCTTGCAGATGACACGCTTTTGGTGATCTTCAATGCCGGCAAGCGCGGCTTGCCCTTCACCCTGCCCGACCTGCCGGCGGCCACAGGCTGGCAGCGACTGGTCGACACCGCCGCTGATGATGCCTTCGCCGAAGGCCCGCTGCGGCCCGCCGGCACCACCGCCGACATTCAGGGCCAAAGTGTCGCCGTGTTCGCCTGCCGTTTCGATGGCGACGGCACGGTGGAAAAACAGGAAATCCTGGTCAAGCTGGCCGACCTGTACGGCATCGTGCCCGGTTATTTCAGTTTCGAAGGCACCTGGCATGCCATGAGCCACGCCACACGGCAGGCATTGCTCGCCGCGCTCGGCGCGCCCACGGGCGATCTTGATGCCCTGCGCGCCCATCTGGCCGAACGGCAGGCGGCAGCCGATGCCCCGGTGCCCGCCACCGTGGTGGCCCGCCTTGGCGACGACAGCCTGCCGGTGAACCTGCCGGACGGCAGCACAGCGGCATGGAAAATCGGCGACCAAACCGGCGAGGCCACCTGCCGCCATGGCCGGCTGGCCCTGCCCCTGCCCGCCACGGCCGGCAACTATGCCCTGACGGTCGCCGGCCAAAAATCCCGCCTCCTGATGGTACCGCCCCGCGCCCTCGATCCCGGCGCCCGTCTCTGGGGTATCACAGCACCGCTCTATGGCCTGACCTCCAACCGCAACTGGGGCGTGGGGGATTTTGAAGACCTGGCCGTGCTCGCTGAACAGGCCGCCAAAGTTGGTGCCGCCTTCATCGGTGTCAACCCGGTGCACGCGCTGTTCCCGAACTCGACCGAACTCTATAGCCCCTATTCGCCGTCCAGCCGCAAATTCCTGAATGTGCTGCATATCGCGCCCGACAAAATTCCGGAATTGACCGACACCGCGAGGGGGCAGGCCTATCTCGCGAAAGTGTTGCAGATGCAACAGTTCAGGGACGCCAGAAACGCCGATTTTGTTGCATATGCAACAGTTCAGACCCTGAAGCGGGAAGCGTTCGAAACCGCCTTCAACCTGTTCCCGGCCAGCAAGGAAAGGGCTAACGATTTCAAGGCCTTCACTGATGCCGGCGGCACGGCGCTTTACCGCCATGCGCTCTATGATGCGCTCGCGGAACATTTTGGCCGCGCCGACCCCGCCGCCGCCATGCGCTGCCAATTGTGGCCCGCGGAATACCAGGACTGCAACAGCGACGCCGTGGCGAAATTCGCGGCGGAGCATGCGGACCGGGTGCAATTTTACCTGTATCTTCAATGGCTTGCCGCCGACCAGCTTGCCGCCGCACAGCGCCGTGCCACCGACGCCGGCATGGCCATCGGCCTCTATCTCGACCTTGCGGTCGGCACCGTGCCGGGCGGCAGCGAAACCTGGGCCGACCCCGATGCCGTGATCCGTAGTGTCGGACTTGGCGCCCCCGGCGACACCGCCAACCCGGACGGCCAGAACTGGAACCTTGCGCCCTTCAACCCGGACGCGCTAAAGCATTGTGCTTACAGGCCTTTTGCCGACATGCTGGGCGCGTCGATGGCGCTGGCGGGCATGGTGCGGGTCGACCATATCCTGGGCCTGAATCGCAGTTTCCTGTGCCCCGACGCCGCCGGAATCCCGGGCGGTTATGTACGTTTCCCGCGCGACGACCTGATGGGTATCATTGCCGCCAAGTCGCACGAAACCGGCACCGTGGTGATCGGCGAAGACCTGGGCACCGTGCCGGACGGATTCCGGGAAATCCTTCAGGAACGGGGACTTATCGGCTGCCGCATCGCGTTTTTTGAACGCGGATACGATGGCCGGTTGAAGGCCGCGAAGGATTATGACCCCGACACCCTGGCCGCGCTCACCAACCACGACCTGCCGACCGTGCGCGGTTTCTGGCAGGGTGAGGATTTCAAATGGCGCGAGGCGCTGGGCATTGGTGCAAGTGCAGAAAAACTGGCTGCCGACAAGGCCGCGCGTGGGCGCGACCGGCATGATCTGCTGGCATTACTGGCGCAGGAAAGCCTTTTGCCACAAGGACTTGACCCAGCACACCCACCTGCGGAGATGACGCCCGAGCTGGCCGCAGCGTTGCATGCTTTCCTCGCGCGTACCGCGTCAAAGTTGGTCGCCGTGCAGCTTGAGGATATCCTTGACCTCGACACCCAGCCCAACGTACCGGGCACCACCGACGAACAACCCAACTGGCGCCGCAAGCTGCCGGTTGGCGTGGACGATATTTTCGGCGCCAGCGCCCGCGCGCCCTTATTTGACGCCATCAACCGGGAACGCCCCGGCACCTAAACAGACAGCCTCCATTCAGGCGGAGACAGACCATGACCCTACAGACCATCGACACCAAACCCTATGAAGGCCAGAAACCCGGCACATCGGGCTTGCGCAAAAAAGTGAAGGTTTTCCAGCAGCCGCACTATCTGGCCAACTTCGTGCAGTCGATCTTCAATGCCCTTGGCGGCATGACCGGCAAGACCCTGGTGGTGGGCGGCGACGGCCGGTATTATAACCGCGAGGCGATCCAGATCATCCTGAAGATGGCGGCTGCCAACGGTGTGTCCCGCGTGCTGGTGGGACGGAACGGTCTTCTGTCGACACCTGCCGCATCTGCCGTGATCCGCAAATACCGGACTACGGGTGGCATCGTCTTGTCCGCGAGCCACAACCCGGGTGGCCCGGACGAGGATTTTGGCATCAAATACAATATCGGCAACGGCGGCCCCGCACCGGAAAAAATCACCGACGCGATTTTCGCCGAAACCAAAACCATCAGCAATTACAATATCCTGGACTGGCCGGACATCGACCTTGCCACCCTTGGCGACAAGCTGGTGGGCGACATGGCGGTCGATGTGATCGACCCGGTCGCGGACTATCAGGAACTGATGCAGACGCTGTTCGACTTCCGCGCCATCCGCAGCCTGTTCGCCTCCGGTTTCCGCCTGCGCTTCGATGCCATGAGCGCAGCCACCGGCCCCTATGCCAGGGCCATCCTTGAAGGCGCGCTGGGCGCACCCGCCGGCACCGTAGTGAACGGCGAACCGCTTGAGGATTTCGGCCATCATCATCCGGACCCGAACCCGGTGCATGCCAAGGCCCTGTTCGACCTGATGTATGGACCCGATGCGCCCGACATGGGCGCGGCATCGGACGGCGACGGCGACCGCAATATCGTGCTGGGCAAAGCCCTGTATGTGGCGCCGTCCGACAGCCTGGCGGCCCTGGCCGCGAACGCGCATCTGGCGCCCGGCTACCGCACCGGCCTCAAGGGCATCGCCCGCTCAATGCCCACCAGCGGCGCGGCTGACCGGGTTGCCGCCAAGCTGGGCATTCCGGCTTTCGAAACCCCGACCGGCTGGAAGTTTTTCGGCAACCTTCTGGATGCCGACATGGCCACCATCTGCGGCGAGGAAAGCGCGGGTACGGGGTCGAACCATGTGCGGGAAAAAGACGGCCTGTGGGCCGTGCTGCTGTGGCTGAACATCATCGCGGCACGCGGCCAGAACATCCCCGCCATCATGCGGGAACACTGGCAGACCTATGGCCGCAACTATTATAGCCGCCACGATTATGAAGTGCTGGACACCACCCTTGCCAACGATCTGATGGCGGCACTTCGGGGCAAACTGTCCTCGCTGGTGGGTCAAAACTTCCGGGGCGAAACGGTCGCGGGCGCGGACGATTTCGCCTACACCGACCCGGTCGATGGGTCGGTCAGTTCGGGCCAGGGCCTGCGCATCGTGTTCGAAAGCGGCTCGCGCATCGTGATCCGCCTGTCGGGCACCGGCACCGAGGGTGCGACCCTTAGGGTGTATCTGGAACGGTACGAGCCCGCAGGCGGCAACCTGGGCATGGAGACACAGGAAGCGCTTGCGACCATGATCGCGCTGGCCGACGAGCTGGCCGAGATCACGTCCCGTACCGGGCGCAGCGAACCGAGCGTGGTTTCCTGATGCCGGTTTATATTTCGCTTCTGCGCGGCATCAATGTCGGCGGCAACAAGAAGCTGCCGATGGCGGATTTGCGCGCGCTTTATGGAACACTGGGTCTGAAAGACACCAAAACCCTGCTTCAAAGCGGCAACGCGGTGTTTATGGCAGACGAAACAGACAAACTTGCGCTTGGCCGGCGGATCGAAGCCGGCATCGAGGAACGCTTCGGCTTCCATTCCGATGTTTTCATCATCGATGAAAACCACATCCGCGCTGCCGTCGGCGACTGCCCCTTCGGTGAGGAAGAGCTGGAGGAGCCGTCCAAATGCCTGATCCAGTTCCTGGCCCCAAGGCCCGAAGCCATGGATGTGGCCGCCTTCATGGCCGGCTTTGAAGGCGAGGAAAATCTCTATTTCCGGGGTGACCTGCTGTATATGTTTTTCCCCGACGGCATGGGCAAAAGCAAATTCGACCAGCAGAAGCTGAACCGCGCCCTGAAGGTGAGTGCCACCGGCCGCAACTGGAACACCGCCACCAAACTTTTGGCACTAGTCGAGGAACTGGCGGGCTGAGTCCCTGCATCTTGTGCTTCGACAGGCTCAGCACGAACGGCGGAGTTTCGCAGCTACTGCCAACACCGTTCGCCCTGAGCCTGTCGAAGGGCAGGATGTCGCGCCAGGTCCTCAGACACCCGAAAAAGGCAACCAACGGCGGAGTTTCGCAGCTACTATAAACGCCGTTCGCCCTGAGCCTGTCGAAGGGCAGGATACCGCGCCAGGTCCTCAGACACCCGAAAAGGGCAACCAACGGCGGAGCTTCGCAGCTACTATAAACGCCGCTCGCCCTGAGCCTGTCGAAGGGCAGGATATCGCGCCAGGTCCTCAGGCACCCGAAAAAGGCAACCAACGGCGGAGTTTAGCAGCTACTATAAACGCCGTTCGCCCTGAGCCTGTCGAAGGGCAGGATGCAGCGCCAGGTCCTCAGACACCCGAAAAGGGCAGCCAGTCGAACAGGCCCGGTGTGTCGCTTGTGTGCGCGCGTTCGATATCCAGAAGTTTCAGTTTGGTATTCACACCGCCGCGCGCCGAAAAACCGCCGGTGCCGCCGGCGGCCGCCAGCACCCGGTGACAGGGCACCACCACGGGAAACGGGTTCTTGCCCAAAGCCTGCCCAACGGCGCGCGACAGGCCGACATCGCCCAGCCGGCGGGCAACATCGCCATATGTCAGGGTTTCCCCGGGTTCGATCGACCGGGCGATATGGTATACTCGCCGATGAAAGTCTGGCACACGGTCCATATCCAGTTCAATCGGTGACAGGTCTGCCCGACCGTCCTTCAGGAGCGTCTGGATAAGGCCGATGGCAGAGCGCACCGAGGCAGACGGTGAAAGCTCCGCATGATCGGGGAACCGGCGTTCAAGCCGTGCGCGTGTCGCGTCGGCTGTACCTTCGAAAAACTGCAGACCAACAAGGCCCCGTGGTCCCCAGGCAAGGCCCGAGGGTCCGATCGCGGTTTCAAAAAGGGCGTAGCCGGCTGTTGTCATGCCGCCATACTAGCGGCACGACCCGACGCGGGCACGCCCTTTTCGGACCTGGTGTCAGGCTTTTTTGGTCAGCCCGAACAGGATGACCGCAAACAGCACCATCGACAGCAGGGTCAGCACGGAAAAGATACCGACCACCGGCTCGGCCTGCCCGGTCAGGAACATGACGGACAGGCTTGCGCACATGCCGAGAACGCTGACATGCGCCAGCCCAGCATGGGCCTTCATCAGCCGCGTAACCGGCTGGTCCCGGAATGCCATATAGACAAGGCCATACAGCATGACCGACACAAAACCGACGAGGTTGATGTGGGCATGGACCGGCATGAGGGTGAAATCGTGGCTGGCCCCCATGAAATTGCCGAGGGTCATGCCGATGATGGCGTAAATTACGCCGAGACGCATGTGCAGCGCCGCGAGCTTGTTCATTCTGTCTGTCTCCGTTCACCCGGTCGTTGCCGGGAATATATATTGCCTCGCTGCCGGTTTTATTATGGAGAACCGGTCAGACGGCGGCGGATTTACCGGAGCGGCAACAGACAGTCAATACTATTTTCGAAGCGTTCGAACAGCGCACACAATGGAACGATCAGCCCGGTAGTCCCCCGAGGGTGCGGATGGTATTTGCCACCTTGTCCACACCTTCCCCTGCGCGGATATTAGTGAAGATAAAAGGTTTGTCACCTCGCATTTTTTTGCTGTCCCGGTCCATGACCTCGAGGCTGGCACCGACATAACCCGCCAGGTCGATCTTGTTGATAACCAAGAGGTCCGAGCGCGTGATGCCCGGCCCGCCCTTGCGCGGGATTTTGTCGCCGGCACACACGTCGATCACATAGATGGTGATATCGGCCAGTTCGGGGCTGAAGGTGGCGGCCAGATTGTCGCCGCCGCTTTCGATGATGATCAATTCAAGGTCCGGGAAACGCGCGTTCATGTCCTTGACGGCGGCGAGGTTGATGGACGCATCCTCGCGGATGGCCGTGTGCGGGCAACCACCGGTTTCCACGCCCATGATGCGTTCGGGCGGCAAGGCACCGGAACGGGTCAGGAATTCGGCATCTTCCTTGGTGTAGATGTCGTTGGTGATGGCCGCGACCGAATACTGGTCGCGCAGCATCTTGCACAGTGCGTCCGTGAGCGCGGTCTTGCCGGAACCGACGGGCCCGCCGATGCCGACCCTGAGGGGGCCATTGTGGGATTTGGTGATCATGAGCGGAACAACCTCGTATATTGTGTTTCATGGTTCATGGAACAGATATCCACCATAAGGGTGGCGGTTCCCATATCTTCAAGTTTCGTGGTGCCGGCCTCCAATGCGACCGTATCGACGGCGGGCGCGAGCGAGGCGGTCATCAATTGGCCGTCGGTCTGACCCAAGGGGATGATGCGCACAGCCGCCGACACCAGGTTGGCGGTAAAGGCATGCAGGTAGGCGTGGATTGCGCCCTCGCGCGCGATGCCGTGCCCGGCGGCGGCAACCCCGATGGCAACAGGATAGGCGGGTTTGTCGTG
This sequence comes from Alphaproteobacteria bacterium, assembly GCA_006226495.1. Taxonomy (GTDB): domain Bacteria; phylum Pseudomonadota; class Alphaproteobacteria; order Sphingomonadales; family Kordiimonadaceae; genus Kordiimonas. The sequence continues at coordinate 76,624 of SBGU01000054.1, read as the reverse complement.
CCACACGGCGGCAAGCAGATCGAGCGCCGCACACGGCCAGGCCTTTTTTGTGACCTCGATAAAGGCCGCGCCCTGCGCCGTGGTTTCAAGCGCGATTTCCGCCGTCGGCGACAGGGCGTTGGCAAGTTCCGCCACACCCCGAAGCGCCGGCCCGTCGGCCCGCATGGCGGCATCATAGGCATGCGCGAGCAAAATGGCATCGGCGCGCGCGCCGCCGTGGCGCAAAACGCCTTCGACCCAGGTGGCCGTGGTCGCGCGGTCGCACACCAGACCGGCCTCGACCGCCGCCTCCAGCCCGTGGCTGTAGGTATAGGCGCCGACGGGATAGCTGGGCGACAGCCAGGTCATCAGCCGATACAGGTCCGCGCCAGCGCGGGCTTCTGCTTCAGTGGTGGTGATGATGGTCATGGCCATGCACAGCGGTCGCACCCGCCTTGTAGGCGCCGCCTTCCGGGTTGAAGGGCGCTTCGATGAGATGGGTATGGGCGCCTAATTGGTGGATCATATCCAGGATCACTTTATCATACCGTATTCGTAACGACCCTTCCGAAATCTCGGTCGCCAGATGCCGGTTGCCCAGATGCCAGGCCATCTGCAGCAGTTCGAGGCCGTTATGGCAGTGAATTTCAATCAGCGCCTCTGGTGCGGCCTTGACGGCAATATGCTCGCCCTCGTCCGTCACCAGCGCGTCACCATCCGCCAGCAATTGCGCTTCGGCGAGGTTCAGAAGCACATGGGTGCCTTTCTCGCCGGTCAAGAGGATGCGGCGGCGGAAACGGGCTTCGTAATCCAGAACCACGGTATCGACCGGTTCACCGGTCCAACTGCCCGCGGGCGCCACGGTATGGGCAACAAGCTGCATTCGCTACTCCCCTCAAACTCAATACATGAAATAACGCTGGGCCATCGGCAGCACCTTGGCCGGTTCGCAGGTCAACAGTTCGCCGTTCGCCCGCACCTCGTAGGTTTCGGGATGCACCGAAATGTCCGGCGTTTCGGCGTTCAGGACCATGTCCTTTTTTGTGACCTTGCGGGTATTCTTTACCGCCACCACCGGCTTTTCAAGGCCGAGTGTCTTGGCGATACCGTCGGCGCGCGCGGCTTCCGAAACAAAGGTCACTGAACTGCGGGTCATGGCGCGGCCATAGGCCCCGAACATGGGCCGGTAATGCACCGGCTGCGGTGTCGGGATCGAGGCATTGGGGTCCCCCATCAAGGCCGCGGCGATGGTGCCCATCTTCAAAATCAGGTCCGGTTTCACGCCGAAAAAAGCCGGCGACCACAAGACGAGGTCCGCCAGCTTGCCGGCTTCGACCGAACCGATATGGGCGGACATGCCGTGGGCAATGGCCGGGTTGATGGTATATTTGGCGATATAACGCCGGACGCGGAAATTGTCGTTGTCGCCAGTTTCTTGCGCCAGCCGGCCCCTTTGTTTTTTCATCTTGTCGGCGGTTTGCCAGGTGCGGATGATCACCTCGCCCACCCGGCCCATGGCCTGGCTGTCCGACGCGATGATCGAAAAGGCGCCCATGTCATGCAGCACATCCTCGGCCGCGATGGTTTCCTTGCGGATGCGGCTTTCGGCAAAGGCGATATCCTCGGGGATACTGGGGTCCAGATGATGGCAGACCATCAGCATGTCCAGATGTTCGTCGACCGTGTTGACCGTATAGGGCCGGGTCGGGTTGGTGGACGACGGGATCACGTTCATCTCCCCCACCACCTTGATGATGTCGGGCGCGTGCCCGCCACCCGCGCCTTCGGTGTGGAAGGCATGGATGGTGCGGCCCTTGAAGGCCTTCACCGTGTTCTCGACAAAGCCGCTTTCGTTCAGCGTATCGGTATGGATCATCACCTGCACATCCAGGTCGTCCGCGACTGACAGGCAGCAGTCGATGGCCGCCGGGGTGGTGCCCCAGTCCTCGTGCAGTTTCATCGCGCACGCACCGGCCTTGATCTGTTCAATCAGCGCCGCCGGGGTGCTGGCGTTGCCCTTGCCCGCGAAGGCAAGGTTCATCGGAAAGGCTTCGGCGGCCTGCAGCATGCGGCCAAGATGCCAGGGGCCGGGTGTGCAGGTAGTGGCGTTGGTGCCGGTCGCGGGGCCGGTACCGCCGCCGAGCATGGTGGTGACGCCGGACATCAGCGCCTCCTCGATCTGCTGGGGGCAGATATAATGGATATGGCTGTCGAAACCGCCGGCGGTGAGGATCTTGCCCTCGCCCGCGATGATTTCGGTCGCCGGGCCGATGATGATATCGACCCCCTTTTGCACATCCGGGTTGCCGGCCTTGCCGACCCTGAAGATGCGCCCGTCCTTGATGCCGACATCGGCCTTGATGATGCCGGTATGATCGATAATCAGCGCATTGGTGACCACGGTATCCACCGCCCCCTCGCGCCGCGTGGCCTGCGATTGGCCCATGCCGTCGCGGATCACCTTGCCGCCGCCGAACTTCACCTCATCGCCATAAACCGTGAGGTCCTTTTCGACCTCGACAATAAGGTCGGTGTCCGCAAGGCGCACCCGGTCGCCGACGGTCGGACCAAACATGGCGGCATAATCGCCCCTGCCGATTGTGTAAGCCATCAGTCCAGCCCTCCCATCACCTTGGCATTGAAGCCGTAAACCGTGCGCCCGCCGGTGTAGGGCACCAGGGCCACTTCGCGCTCCATGCCCGGCTCGAACCTGACGGCGGTGCCGGACGGGATATCGAGCCTGAGGCCACGCGCGGCTTCGCGGTCGAACGCCAGCGCCTCGTTCACTTCGTAAAAATGATAATGGCTGCCCACCTGCACGGGCCGGTCGCCCGTGTTGGCGACGGTCAGTTTGGTGACCGGCTGGCCCTCGTTCAATATCAGGCTGCCGCTTGCGGGAATGATTTCACCGGGTTTCATGGGTCTTGCCTCCCTCAGCGGATCGGTTCATGGACGGTGACCAGCTTGGTGCCGTCCGGGAAAGTGGCTTCCACCTGCACGTCATGGATCATGTCGGCGATGCCGTCCATCACCTGCGCGCGGGTCAGCACCTTGGCCCCCTGTTCCATCAGCTCGGCGACCGTGCGGCCATCGCGTGCGCCTTCGAGCACAAAATCGGTGATCAGGGCCACCGCTTCCGGGTAATTCAGCTTCACGCCGCGCTTCAGCCGCCGTTCGGCCACCATGGCCGCGACACTGATCAGCAGTTTGTCTTTTTCCCTGGGCGTCAGATTCATGGGTTTTATCCTCGTATTAACAGAGCCACTGGCGGCCAAGCCGGGCCGCCACATGGTCGGGACAAGGGGACAGGTGGGCGGCCACCGCAATCAGGCTTCGGTGAAGCTGGATCACATCAGCCGCAATCATGCGCACCGCCAGCACCGGCGCGCGCAGGGAACAGGCGGCATTTGCCGGCACGCCGGCCACCACATCGCGCAGGGCATCCAGGCGATGGGGCGCATCCGTGCCCACATACAGAAGGGTCGCAAACACCGTGGCGCCGCCGGTGACCACAGGTTCGGCCAGCAGGGTTGTGATATCGCCGTCCAGCTTCAGGCTGTCGGCGAACACCAGTTTGCCACCGTGGCGCACTGTCCAGCGGTCGAACAGCCGGGCAACGCCGACCCGCTCGCCCATGGCCGTGCGGCCGATGACATAACTTTCCGCCATAACGGTGGACCCGGTTTCGGCAACATCGAGGTCGAGGGTCCGGCGCACAGCACCGCCATCGAACAGCATGGTTTCCTGCGGCAGCCACATCAGGGTGGCATCCGCCGCGACCAACAGCCGGGTCGACAGCGCGGCCGGATTGTCCCTGTCCACGGCCTTGTAAACCCGTTCCGCCGCCTGGCTTGTGACCAGCGCCTGTGTGCCGGGGCCACAGGCCACGGTCACCGTGAACCGGTCGCCGTCGGCGATGCCGCCGGTGGTGTTGATCAGCACGGCATCCTTCACCGGCCCCAGCCCCTCGCGCGGGAAACGCACCTTGGCGGAGCCCGCCTGATACAGGTCGTCCAGAACGGTTGCGTCACCACGTGTCTTGAACGCGATGCGCGCCGTCCCTTCGGAACGCTGCATGGATTGCACCCGCTGGGGTGCAAGGACTGGTGCCGCCGGCATAGGCTGTGCTTTCAGGCCGGATCAGCGCTGTTTGCGCTTGGCCGCAAAGCGCCAGCCGGCATAGGCCACCACGGCCACAAGGCCGACGATGCCCAGCACATGGAACGGCTGGCTGAACAGGTGGTCGACCATCCTGTCCAGACTGAAATGGCTGTGGTCACCCGCGTGTGCGTGTGCCGAACCGGAAATGACTGCGGCCGCAACAAGGGCCATAAACGGTGTGTGTTTGTTCATATGCAAAGCCTTTTTGAACGTTGGATCGCATCAACCACACCCTCCCCATGCGGGCCCGGCCCAACGCCTCCGCGCTCAGACGGCACCGGCTGACCAAAGCCCGGCACCTTGCGCGAAGGCCCCATCAAAGAACCCGCGACAAAGATACTGCACCAACGGCAGAACAATTCAAGGGGCTGATTTTGACCAAAGAGTCAAAAATGCTCAGAAGGGCGGCGTGCAGGCCGTCACCAGCTCACAATCCTCGCTGCCCGGATTGCGGAACCGGTGCGGGATTGTGCTGGGGAAATGATAGGCTTCACCGGGGCCCAGGGTGCGCACCTGGTCGCCCACCTGCACCTCCAGCCGCCCCTTGATCACAATGCCGGCCTCTTCACCTTCATGGATCAGCGCCTTGGGGCCCGTGGACGCGCCGGCGGGGTATATTTCCTTCAACAACTGCAATTGCCGCCCGCTGGTGCTGGCGCCCAGTTGCAGGTATTTGATGCGCCCCGTGCCCACATTCACCAGGTCCGCCGCCTTGTAGAAAACCTTCTGGGCACGGTTTTCCCGCTCCTCGAAAAACTCGGTCACGGTGACCCCAAGGCCGTCCAGTATCTTCAGGGTCAGGGAAAAGGACGGGTCGCTGTTGCCGGCCTCGATCTGCGAGATGGTACCGTTCGAAACCCCTACCTTGCGCGCCAGTTCGCGCTGGGAAATGCCGAACTTCTCGCGTGTGAGTCGCAGCTTCAGGCCAAGGTCTTCCATCACCACCCCGTTTTTCTGTTTGGTATTCAAAACGTTTTAGCTAAACACCCGCTGTTTTTCAACATCCTGCGCGCACACACAAAACGCCTTGATCGCGCCCCTGAAGCCGTTCTAGCCTGTTGGAAACATAAAATTCAGCCCGAAAACAGGTGTTCAATGTCTGAAACGACTTTCAAGAATGACGATCTGGCAGCCTTCTGGATGCCCTTCACGCCCAACCGGGCGTTCAAGCAGAACCCGCGCCTGTTCCACCGGGCCGAAAAATTCCATTTCTACACCACCGACAACCGGCGGGTGCTGGACGGCTTTTCCGGCCTCTGGTGCGTGAACCTGGGCCACGGCCACCCGAAGGTGGTGGAAGCGATCCGCGACCAGGCCTCGACCATGGACTATTGCCCGGCCTTCGGTTTCGGCCATCCAGGGTCTTACAAGCTTGCGAACATGGTGGCCGACCAGTTTCCGGGTGATCTGAACCATGTGTTTTTCACCAACTCGGGCTCCGAAGCCGTGGATACCGCGCTCAAGATGGCGATTGCCTATCACCGTATGCGGGGAGAAGGCACGCGCATGCGCCTGATCGGTCGGGTGCAGGGTTACCATGGTGTCGGTTTTGGCGGCATTTCCGTGGGCGGCATGGTCAACAACCGCAAATTTTTCGGCAGCCTCTTGCCAGGTGTGGACCATCTGTCCCTGCCCTACAACCCCGAAACCCATGGCTATAGCCGGGGCCTGTCGGATGCCGATGTCGCCCACTACCGCAAGGAACTGGAAACCATCATCACCCTGCATGATGCCTCGACCATCGCCGCGGTGATTGTGGAACCGTTTGCGGGTTCGGCCGGCGTGTTCGTGCCGCCGAAGGGCTATATGCAGATGCTGCGGGAAGTGACCGCCAAACACGGCATCCTTCTGATCACCGATGAGGTGATCACCGGTTTTGGCCGGCTGGGCGCGCCAAACGCCGCCACCTGGTTCGGCATCGAACCCGATCTCGTGACCATGGCCAAGGCGATCAACAATGCCGCCGTGCCCATGGGTGCCGTTGCCGCCCAGAAAAAAATCTATGACACCTTCATTGAAGGCACCAAGGCAGGCGTGGAATTTTTCCATGGTTATACCTACAGCGCCCACCCGCTGGCGGTGGCAGCCGGCATCGCCGCGCAGGAAGTGTTCAGGGAAGAAGGCGTCTACCAGCATGTAGCCGACATCGCGCCCTATTTCGAAGACGCCGTACACAGCCTGAAGGGCGAACCGCATGTGACCGACATCCGCAACCTTGGCCTTGCCGGCGGTCTGACCATCGCAGTGCGCGACGGCATGCCGGGCGCACGGGCAGCGGAGATCGTGCAGAAGGCGTATGAGTTCGGGGCGGTGATCCGGAACAATGGCGACACCCTCGCACTGGCGCCGATCCTGACCATGGGCCGTGGCGAGATTGACGAGATTATCGACATCACCCGCAAGGCAATCAGGGCTGTTGCCTGACACCCTGGCGGATCAGTCGATCAGCATATCCCACTGAAGCGGCGTTCCGGCGGCGACGTCGGACGCCAGCTTCCTGCCCACCACATCGGCCAGGAACCGCGGGTGCAACCCGCCCGCCGGGCGCACGCTGCGCACCGCGTCAGGCCCCAGGCTGTCACCTGCTTTCACATCCTTCGTGACGAACAGCGAGCGTTTGAAACGCCGGCTTTCCATCTCGATATCCAGGGGAGCGCTTTTAGGTGTACCAACCGCCGACGCCACCGCGCGCGTAGCGCGGATCAGCTCCGCGAGTTCAGCGGGTTCCAGCGAAAAGGCGCTGTCGATATCACCGTCCGCCCGGCGCATGCAGACATGTTTTTCGATGATGGCAGCACCAAGCGCCGTCGCCGCCATCGCCGCTTCCAGCCCCTCGGTATGATCGGAAAACCCGACTGGCACGCCGTAGCGCCCGGCCAGGTAGGGCACGCTGGCGACATTGGCGCGATCAACCGGCGTCGGATAGGCGCTGACACAGTGCAGGATGCAGACATTGTTGCAGCCTTCAGCCGCCAGCACGGCCATGGCTTCATCCATTTCCGTGTCCGTCGCAGCACCGGTCGAGATCAGCACCGGTTTGCCGGTACGTGCGACCCGGGCGATCAGCCCGACATCGTCCACCTCGCACGACGCGATCTTGTAGGCCGGCACATCAAGGCTTTCGAGCAGGTCGACCGCCGTGTCGTCAAACGGTGAACTGAAGGCAATCAGCCCCAGTTCGCGGGCACGCGCAAACATGGCGGCATGCCATTCGTAGGGCGTGTGTGCTTCTTCATACAGGTCATAAAGCGTGCGGCCACCCCACAGGGCACCGCCAACCCGGAAGGCCGGTGCGTCCGACTTCAGGGTGATGGTGTCAGGCGTATAGGTCTGGAACTTGACCGCCTCGGCACCCGCGTCGGCACAGGCGTCGATGAGTGCGAGCGCTTTTTCAAGCGAGCCACCATGGTTGCCGGACAGTTCAGCCAGCACAAGCGGTGGCGCGCCGGCGCCGATTTTCCGCCCTGCAATCTCGAAACTGCCCTGTGCCATAATGCCGCCTTCCCCTTAAAACCGGATAGCCATGAACCGCATTATCAGCATACAATCCTTTCTATCCGAAGGGAAATTACCATCCGGCCAGTTGGGGGACCATGCCCGAATTTAACCAGATCACTGTCGCCATTGTCGCCCACAATGCGGCACCGACCATTGCCCGGGCGGTGATGTCAGCGCTGGCCGATGGTGACGCACCGATCCTGCTGGTGGATGACCATTCGACCGACGGCACAGCAGGTATTGCGGCAGAGGTTGCGGGCCAGCGCCTGACCATCGTGAAACCGGATGTGAAGGCCGGTGTCGCCAATGCGCGGCAAACGGCGCTGGCGAACATCCGCACACCCTACGGCATCTGGCTGGATGCCGACGACGAATTCATGCCGGGCCGCACCGCGCGTCATCTGGCCATGCTGCAGGCAGGCCATGACCTGACCTACGATGGCTGCGACCTGGTGGACGGCGCCACAGGCAGGGTGACCCAACAGGCCGAAATCCCCGGGTTTCTGTTGAAGGACGGCAAGCTTGGCAGGCAGGCGGAGCGCAACTGGCTGCCGTCCCTGCACTGCGGGTTCGATGTCGCCTTTGCCCGCAAGGTCGGTTTCGACACCAGTTTCCAGGCGGCGGAGGATTATGATTTCCACTTGCGGTCCCTGATGGCCGGCGCGCGTATCGGCCTGATCGCGGACATTGGTTACCGCTATTATCATTATGCCGGTTCGCTGTCGCGCAAGCTGGGACAGGCGGTGAATTTCTTCGAACAGGGCCAACGCAAGCATGGGCCCGACAGCCTTGCCGCCATGATGGCAGCCAACCTGTCGGACGCAGAACTGGCTTACACCATGGCAGCCTGGGCTATTTCCAGCCGGCAGGAAACCCTGGCGGCCAAATGGCTGGAAACCATCGCGTCATCCGATGCCCCGATAGCACCCTACAGCCAGCCGGCGGCGGATCTTGCCGCGTTTCTTGCCGGCACCATGCGGCTCAGGCTTGGCCACGCGAAAGAGGCCGTTGCCGTGCTTGAAGCCCTCTATGTCCGCTGGCCGGACGCCACGGTTGCCAACAACCTGGGCGTGGCCCTGATGCAGGCAGGCAAGCCCGATGCTGCGTGTGCTTGCTGGCAAAAAGCGCTGGACGGCAAGCCCGGATACCTGGATGCCACGCTCAATATATCAGGGGTGCTTGGGGTAGATGCCCTGCGCTATACCGCACTGCCACTGCGGCCGCTGGCCAGCCGGGCGGACTATAGCCCGCGCAAATAGGCGGGTACGTCGGCGAAGGTGGCAACGCTCGGTGCATCGCTTGCTGTGGCGGCAAAGCGCGCCGTATTGATCCTGAGGTAACCCATGCCTGCGGCTCTGGCGGCACCACCGTCCGTTTCCGGATTGTCGCCCACCATCAGGGCGTTCCGCGGTTTGACGCCCAAAAGCTTGCAGGCCGCCAGCGGCCCTTCGGGCGCTGGTTTCGGATGGCCGAGCTTGTCGCAGAAAACCACGACCTCGAACCAGTTCTCGGCTGCCAGTGCCGCCACCTTGCGAGCCTGCATGGCAACATGACCATTGGTCACAAGCGCCAGCTTGTAGGTGGCTTTCAGTTCGTCCAGCGCTTCGCGCACGCCCGGGAAAAAGCCGAGCGACGGTGCGTGTGTACGGTAGCGGCGCACAAGGCCGGCGACGATTTCGGGCTTGGGCTCGATGCCAAACGCTTCGAGTGTATGGTCGAAAATCTGGCCCCGGCCTTCGCGGGCCAGCAGTTTCTGCATATGGTCGTAGACATCACCCGCCGACAGGTCGAACAGATAGGCCATATTGCCGGCAATGAAACGGAACCCGCTGTCGACATACTGGCGTTCGTCGAACAGGGTATCATCCAGATCGATCAGGAGGGTGGTTGGCACAGGCACTCCGTCAGGCTGCTGCGGCCGCGCGGTGGATCACGCCCGCGATATCGCTGACCGCCCGGGGGCTCAGGACCATTGGGCTCTTGTGCGACGCGAGTGCCGCCAGCGCCAGGTCTGCCGCCTTGCGGGCGTCATAGACCGGCAGGGCCGCAATATCGATGCGGCCAAGGTAGGCCACATTCTTGTGCTGGTCGGACTGGGTGGCGATGGCACACACCGGGCAGCCGGCCGCCAGTGCCTCCAGAACTGTTGCACCTGCAGCACCCACATAAAGGCGCGCACGGCCCAGAAGGCCGGCCATGTCGGGTGCGCGCAGCACCTCGACGCCCTGCCCCGCAAGTGCCGTCAGTTCGGCCGCCGGTTCCAGGTAGGCCGGTACGGGTACATAGACGGGTTCGCCGCTTTCCTTTGCGATCAGCGCGGCGATGGGGGCTGCCAGCCTGCCATCGTCGGTGCCGCCGAAGGATACCACCACACCGGCGCGTTCGTCCGCCGGCAGGGCGCGGGCAAAAAAGTCGTCATGGATCAGCGCATGGGCGGGGCCGCGCAGGACCTCGCGCACCCGGTAGGCGCTGTAATCCAGTTCTGATGCATAAAGATTGGGATTGATGACATAATCACAAACCACGGGCCGTTCGGCCAGGTCGTCGATCACGCAACTGATGCGGGCGGTGGCACACAGGGCACTCAGGGCCCGGGCACTGTCGGAACAGGTATCCACGACCAGAAGATCATGCCGCGCGGGCAACTGGTCGGCAAGCTTTGCCGTAAATCCAAGGGCTGAGACAAGGTCCATACCTTCATCGCTGGTAACAAAAATATCGCAGGCCACGCCCCGCGCCTTCAGCGCATTTGCAAGGGTCAGGGTCCGCCTGACCCGCCCAAGGCCAGACTTTCTGCCACATTCCACCAGTATCGACGCGTTCAGCACAGCGTCTGTCTCCTCTCCGCTTCGGACGGGCCTTATGCCCCGAAGCCGTCACCCCATAGGGCGATGCATAACACATGCCAACCTTACGGCGATATTGTTAATTAGCTTTTAAGAACGATGGCGGCGGATATCGGAGCCTGCAGCGTCCCACCCGGCCAGCATGGACCCAAAAATCGTCTTGGATTTTTAACCTTTATTAGGCACTCTCGCAGAAACTCATTGTACTTCTTCGGCTTAATGGAGGTCGGGCCTACCTGCGCCCAGGCCGAAGGTCAGGGAGTGAACGGGGACCCGAGGGGACGGATGCGACCATGAATATTCTGATCTGCAGCGCATCTGCAAAGATCCAGTTGATCGAATTTTTCCAGGCTGCGGTGCGGCCCGAGGGCGGCAAGATTGTCGCAGCCGACATGGAAGCCCATTGTTGTGCGCGCTATTTTGCCGATGCGTTTGTGCAATTGCCCGCCGACCGCGACCCGGCCTATGGCGAAACCCTGCTGCGTGTCTGCCGCGAACACGCCATCCGGCTGATCATCCCCACGCGCGACGGCGAACTGAAGCTGCTGGCCGCCATGAAACCCGAACTGGAAGCCATGGGCGTGACCGTGCCGCTGCCGGCGGGCGAAAGCCTGGACATCTGCCTCGACAAGGCCCGCTTCCACGATTTCTGTGTTACCCACGGCTATCCTGTGTTGCCGTTTGTCGATCCGTCTTCGCCCGGCAACTTCCCGGTATTTGTGCGCAAGCGCATCAGTTCAGGCAGCCGCGGTGCCTATGCCGTGCATAGTGTCGACGCTTTCAACGGCCTTGCGCTCCGGCTTGAGGACCATATCGTGCAGCCCTACTGCGAAGCCGCCGAATATAGCTGCGACATCCTGATGGATTTTGAAGGCCGTGCCCTGCAGGCGGTGGTGCGCGAGCGCCAGCGCCTCGTGAACGGCGAAAGCTGGCGCTCCCAGATCGTCGATATCCCGGACCTGTCGGCCATTGCCATCAACCTTGCCGAAAAGCTGGGCCTTAGGGGCCACAACCTGGTGCAGATGTTCTGGAACGAAACCCAGGGCGGCCATGTGATCGAGGTCAACCCGCGCTTTGGCGGCGGCTCGTCGCTCAGCATCCGCGGCGGGCTCGATTCCGCTGAACGCATGGTGCAGATGGTGCTGGGCCGGCATGAAGCCGCCCGCACGCCGCGTCCCCTGCGCGCCGGCCTGACCGCGATCAGATATGCCCGCGATATCTTCCTTGGCGACCTGGACGCCAATGGATCGGGCAGCAACTGAACCGCGACGGCAACAGCCGTAGCGTGACCCGAGTGACATTTCATTGTATGGGAAGAATGGCGGAGAGGGAGGGATTCGAACCCTCGGTACCCTTGCGGGCACAACGGTTTTCGAGACCGCCCCGTTCGACCGCTCCGGCACCTCTCCGACTTCAACTATGGTCCCCGTGCGACATGGTCGCCGGGGGTAGCGGCGGCGCGCAACCTAGCCCAAGAGTTTGCCGCTTTCAAGCATTAAGATCGAGAAATCTTTCAAGGACCGATTTGTCGGGGATCTGGCAGGCATCCGTGCGGCCAAAAAGCCGGTACCGGTTGCGGGCAACCAGGTTATAAACCCAGTCGCGCAGCGGTTTTGGCACCAGAAGGAAAACCGCCATCATGGGCCAGGGAAACCTGAGCCGCGCCATGATGCGAAGCGCTGCAGACGATCGGTCATGAAGCCGCCCGTCCAGGAGCAAGTAAAAAGTATCGTCCTGCCAGACCTTGCCGAAGCGCGCGAGCACAGCCGCCGCATAGTCGGACTGCACCGCCGCGAACCGGAACAGGGCGTGGCGGTCGCGCCTGATGATGAAGCGCACCATGCCGTTGCAGAGATTGCAGACACCGTCATAGAGCATGAGCGGCGCGGCACCCTCCCCCTGATTCCCGGTGCTGCCCTCAGTCGTCGTCATCTGCATCTCCGTTTGGGCGCCCGGCGGAGGCCGCACCGTCGGCGGCATCGTCCGCGCTTTCGCCGTTCGCGCCCTCGTCCATCGGCAATATCCATTCGTCAGGCGAAAGGAAAGTGCGGTCGATAGCCGCCAGGTCGAGGCCGGGGTCCAGATAGCGCCGGTACGGCCTGCCATTGACCGAGATGTAACTTTCCGCAAACACCTGCGGCTGCGCAACCCCTTCATCGCTGCGCCAGCGGTCCCGGAGGTAATGGGCGAATTCGAGAATCATGCTGGGCCGTGTTGCCATCTTGGCGGCCTGCCGGCGGGTCAGGTAGTCGCGGCTGTCGATCTGCCACACGCGGCCCGTGGCCGGGTCCTTGACCGTGAAGCGGAGCCGGCCTTCCTTGTCCCTGAGTTTCATGCGCCAGGCGAAACGGTGCCCCTGTTCGTTCCAGGCCGGATTGCCGGGATAGAGGTAGGGCCGGATGGGCAACAGCGCCTGGCTTGCCACCCACACCAGTACAAAGGCCGTGATCGCCGGCCGCACCGGAAAAGCCGGTGCCGCATCGCCTGTGACCGAGAGAAATTTCAGCCCGAGGCGACGGCCCACCCGGCGCGGCCAGTCGGCGTCAAAAAACAGCAGGGTGCCCGCGATGGTCAGCCAGGGGAAAATGCCGATATTCCAGAACAGATGGTTGAGACAATGGAAGGCGGCATAAACAAGGAACACATAGATGCGGGCCGGTCGCACCAGCAACAGGGGTGCGCCGATGAGATGCAGCGCCACCACGCCCCAGGCTGCGGCGATACCGAATTCCGGCATCCTGAGCAGGTCGGCAATCCGGTCCGGGAAACGCGAGGCGGCGTTTGCGAGCCAATCGCCCAGCGGCCGGCCCACCAGCCAGTCGGCATTCAGTTTCACGAGGCCAGCCCACACGAGCATGATTTCCATCTGTGCCCGCGCGGTGATAAGGGCCCAGGCCGGCACATGGTCGTGGTCGCGCACACGCCCCAGAAGCCGGTCCAGCGACCAGACCTGGCTGGCCGGCGCAATCGCCATCACGAACGCCAGCAGGATGGTGAAATAGAAATGGTTCAGATACTGGGCTTTATCGAGGAGGAAGATATAGCTGAAGCTGAAGAACACCCCCCAGGCCGCCAGCCGGTAATATAGTCCTATCATCATCAGGAACGCACAGATGCCCAGGACGCGGAACAGCCAGAACATGCCCTGGGGGCCAAACGGTTTCACCCACTCGAAGCCATGGTACGAGAAGAAAAACTGCGGGATGATATATTTGGTTTCGATCCAGTGGTGACCGAAGTAGCGCGTGACTTCCCAACACAGGATGGCGCCAAACAGGATGCGGAAAACGGCAAGCGACGCGCCGTCCACCGGCAGGAACAGCCGCGCCTGCAGCGCGCGCAACTTCCGTCCCGCCCGTGACATGTCTCCGGTTTCCGCTGGCCATTCCCGTCGCATAAAAGTCCCTGTCCCTACCTCTGTTCTGACGTATCACGTGCGGCACCCGCACGCAAAGCCCAAGCGCCGGCATCAGTTCACAAGCCCCCGCGCCCGTGCGTCTGGTCGCTGAGCAAGACTTCCCCACCAGCGAGGACAAAGGTTCGGCATGCCCACAGACCCGAAATTCCAGAAGGCGTCCGCAGCGGTCGTGAAGGATATCCCGACCGTCGTTGCCGATATCCAGGCGCGGCCCGACTATAATGGCAAACCGACCCTGCAACAGATGATCGGCACCCTGAACCTGTTCAAGCAGAACCTGTTGACGGCCGATGCCAAACCCGCGCTTTCGGAAAGCGACCGGCAGGGGCTGCTGGATGAAGCCAACCATGATGTGCTGCCGTCGGTTGCCGACCTCGTGAGCCTGAATGTGCAGATCACAAAAATGGGTCAGTTGAGCCTGAACCGGACCATCAGCCCACAGATGGCCAAAGCCAACAATGTGAATCTGACCAGCCTGCAGCATGACACCGAAAACCTGGTCGCGGTGCTGAATGCCATGGCCATACCCACGCCAACCCCGACGCCGCCCCCCACACCGACGCCGTCACCATCCCCGGCCCCGGCACGCCTGACCGGCCTTGAGGTCAGCGGCGCTGAAAAAACCCAGAGCGGCCTGTATTACCAGTTCTATGCCCCCGACCAGAGCGTGCGCCTGCTGGCGGTGACCGAACCCAATACGCCTGCGGCCTGGGCCGGTATCAGTTGGCAGGGCGGCAAGGCCGATTTTTCAGGCGCCGCCAACCAGCGCATGGTGCCCCTGGATACCCTGACGAAACCCGGCAGCCCGGTGACAGTGACCGCGAGCCTGGCTGGCAAAAGCCTGTCGGCGCAGGTGGCGGTGGTGCCGGGCCTCGACCGGCTTCTGGTGACCAATGCCACGACGGATGGCAGCGGTCGCTGGACTTTGGTCCCCAATACCCACGGCATGATCAGCGTGCAGGCCGTCACCGTGCCCGACACGATGGCGGCCTACGCCTTCCTGTCCTGGACCGGCGGCAATACCGACGGGTTGAACCGACCCAATTTCCGGCAGGTCAACAGCGATGCGGTTTCAGGCGGGGCGCTGCCGGTTAGTGCCGCCATCAAAGTAAGCTGAAGGAGCGGACGCGGCATGAGCGAAGTCGGCAAAAAAGAAGTCCTGATCGAGATGGAGGCCATCTACAAGGTCAGTGTTGCCGTCACCGGCGCGGTCAAGAACAGCGATGATGTCTGGGTCGCAAGCTTTGGCGCGGGCGCCGATATTGTGCTGACCGCCACCACCAACGACGGCACCGTGACCTGGACCTGCGACAAGGCCGGGGTCGTGACCACCACAACCGGCGGCAGCCTGACCCTGAAGGCCGACGACGCCACCAATGTGCTGCCCTACGGCCAGGTGATATCGGTCAAGGCCAGCACGGCCCGGTCGCTGGAGCATCCGGTGGTGAAGGTGCTGTTGTTGCCCACCATCAGCGCACTGACCCTGATGGACAATCACTATGCCTTCAACAAGAACGGCACGGACTGGTATGCCCTGTCGATGAAGCCCCTTGTGGGCGACAAGGCGACAGACTTCAACTGCACCTTCAAGGCAACCACGGCCCCCGACAATGCCGCCGCCTGGAGCCACCTGTCCTGGTCGGCGACCCGCACCTTGCTGATTGTCGGCTCAAAAGCCATCAACCTCTATACGGTCGACAAATATGGCAACCAGGCCAGCATCGGCACCATGGATAACATGCGCGCCCTGCGATTGCATGAAACCCGCGATGTCACCACCATGGTTCAACTGAAAAGCGACAGGGACGGCACGGGCGCCGTGAGCAAGGGCATCAATGTCGTCAATCCGACCACAAGCGCAGGCGCCGGTGCCCTGAAGCTGGAGCTGCAGTCCTTCGCCTTTGCCGGTGACGACCATTTCCTCGTCACCAAAGAAAAGGACCCCCATCTCAAGAACCTCTACACAGACACATGGACCAAAGGGGCCAAGGCTGCGCCCCAGGGCTATGCTGCAAACGGCAAAATGAAGCTGACCGCACCTGGCCTCAAGCTCCTGAACGCAGCGGGCCAGGATACCACCATCTATGTACAAGCCACGCCCTATTTCCCGCTGGTGACCGGCGCCATCGCTGGTAAGACGGTGGGGGTGACTTTCAAGGTGCCGAACGGCACGGCCAAAGGCGCCACTGTTGCCCTGCCCGATCTGGACTTCGCCAAATTTGTGCCCGACCAGGTGATGATCAACAATCCGCTCCGGATCTTCTGGGAACTGAGCGCAGACAATAGCACCTGGGCACCGCTCGCGGTAACCGAAACCCCGGTGTATGTGACCGCCGCCAAGCCGGTCTATACAACAGAGATGGTTTGGGATGCAGCGGTCGAGGATGCAGACCTGAACAGTGCAGTGCTCAAATCCGTCTGCACCTATGATTCGCTTCTGGCCATTTCGTGCCAAGCAGTGCTGGATTTCGCCGCAGGTGCTACGGCACAGGCCGGTGTCCGTGACGCCGTCGCCCGTGCCTTTTCCGACAGCGTGAACCCGAACATGCGCATGCAGCTTCTGGACCGGGAAGGCACGGGGGTCAAAACCCTGCTCGGATACTGGCTGGAACATGATGATCCGAATGCGCCGGTGCCTGCGCAACAGGTAAATGACCAGATCGATCTGGACGAAGGTGGCAATGTCTTCACCAACGAAGCAGGCAATGTGGCCTGTGGTGCCTGGGCCGACCTGTTGATCACCATGTGGGCCCTGCACGGCATCGGCAATGCCCACAAGATTGCAGTCGATACCAACACCGGGCTGGACCCGGACGCGGAGGTGTTTCTGGTGAAGAACTGGACCTACGATGCCTCTGTGGCGATGAGCAACACCGCGGCCACGCATGAATATCCGGGCGAGGCCAGCCCTGCACAAGTGGTGGACGGGCAGAACAATGCGGCGTCGCCAAACTGGTTCAACAATCATTTCATCGTCTATGACGCCACGAACAATAGCTATTACGACCCATCCTATGGCACCACGGCTGCTGACCCGAAGACGTGGGTCACGTCCTCGGCTGACGGCTTGCTTACCGACAATCTGGTGGATGGCGAAATGGCCGGTTATGCGACCAAACCCGGCGCGAACATCGTCCCGAACGACAAGGTGGTTACCTTCCGCGATCTGACGGACGGCACGTTCCTCTGGCAATGATCCACCACCGGCAACGCATGCGCGAACAGGGAAAAAGGCAATGAATATCCAGATTTCAAAGCTGCAGGATATTGAAGCGACAGGCGACATCCAGCTTGTCGCCAACGGCGGCGACCTCGGCCTTTATGTTGCGGGTTTCGGGCGGCCTGATATGGCAAGCGATCCCGCCAGCGGTTTTGCCGCAACCCTGAGCCTGCATGCGCCGGCTGCACCGACCACCAGCCTGCCGCAAAGCCTGGCAATCCCGACCCTGCTGACCGTGCCGCCCCTATGGAACCTTGTCGCTTCCGGCAGCGCCCCCCTGCAGGTTGCAGCAAGCCAGTTTGGTGGCGGCTGGAATATCCTGTCGGTGTCCGAGTTCAAGGACAGCAAACTGGCGCCGCTGTATAGCTACAAGGTCGAAGACACACGGCGACCGCATTTCATGCTCAATTCAAGCAGCAAGGCGGCCAGCCAGCAGTTTGTATCGGCCATTTTCAGCGGCTATCAGTTCGGGCTCATCGGCCTGCAGACGCAGGACGGCCAGCAGGTACCCCATGTTTCGGGTATTGTCGGCACATCTGCGGCCCCGGTGTCCGCCGGTCGCATCATCGGCGACCTAAGTTCCGGGCTGCCCGCAACTGTGTCCCTGGTCTATCAGGGGGCGGGCAGCGGGGAAACCGCACCGTCCGGCGGTCCTGCCGGGCCGCTGTCCCTGGCAAACTACGATATCAATAACAACAAGCTTGGCACCCCTGTGCCGCTGCTTGGCGGCTTCGACATCGGGGCATTCGACCTTGCGGTCGCCGGCGGCAACCTGTGCCTGTTTGCGGTCACGAGCGCCGGTGTACCCATCATTGCCACATACGACATGACCGGCAAACTGATCGATGGCCCGGTTACCCCCGTGGGCAGTTGGCTGAATGGCGGGCACTGGGCAGCAAGCCCGACCATCGTGCCGACACCCGGCAGCAGCGGCAGCTTCAGCCTCGCCTTCGTGGAAATGCAGGCGCAGGACCGTGTGGCCATCCAGTTCGGCACAACCACTTAATTCGGGTTGCCTGCCTCTCGGCGCTTGCCGGCTTGAGCCGCGCACGCTAAAATCGGTCCTGCTTGGGCCACTGTGGCGCGCAACTGGCGAAAGTAGGGGAGCACCCCTGGGAAGCGCGTCATGCCAAGGTAAAATCTAGTCGGTCGATCGCCTGGGCCACCCTTCGAATAAGGGCCCGGGCGTTTTTGTTTTCGGGCACATGGCACGGCCATGCGCCAACACAGGAGATCGACCATGAAAGCAGATACCGTCATTCTTGTTTATCCCGGCGCCGCGCCGCTGGATATTTTCGGCCCCGCACAGGCGCTGGCCGCCATCGGCAATGTTACCTATGCCGCACGGACCTTGGGGCCCATCATGCTGGAAGGCGGGGTGCCTTTGGTGCCCACCGCCACCTTCGGCGCCATCGACCAGGCCGACCTGATTCTGGTGCCGGGCGGCGAAGGTGAGATTGCCTGCGATGCCGACAGCCCCGAGGTCGCGTTCCTGAAACGCCTGGGGGCGGGGCCCAAACCGGTGGCCAGCATCTGCACCGGCGCTTTGATCCTGGCCCGTGCCGGGCTTCTGGACGGCAGGAAAGCCACCACCAACTGGCTGGCCCGCGCCGAACTGGCCCGCATGGGGGTTTCCGTGTCGGACGAGCGCATCCTGCAGGACGGCCATGTGATCACCGCAGCCGGCCCCGGCACAGCCATTGAGCTGGGCATCTATCTGACCCGCCTCCTCAAAGGCGACTTTGTCGCGTCCCTGATGGAACTGGGCCTTGAGTACCGGCCCGAATCCCTGATGGGTACCGGCGACCCTGCGCTCGCCGACGCCGCCATGAAGGCTGCCCTCGCGGCCCGTTTCCGCTACGCCCAGTAGGCACACGGCGGAAATACTGGACGCACCAGTCTAAAATACTGGACGCGGGCGCCTGGCACGCTATGTTCTCTTGAAAGGCCGATTGCCCCTGACATATTTTGCAGGGACAATCGGCCCAAAGGTCAAAACAGCACAAGAGGCACATCCATGGCGCTGCCGTCCGTATTCCAGCATCTGCGTATCCCGGTGATCGGGTCGCCGCTTTTCATCATCTCGAACCCCGACCTGGTGATTGCCCAGTGCAAGGCCGGCATTGTCGGCTCGTTCCCGGCGCTCAATGCCCGCCCGGTCGAAGTGCTCGAACAATGGCTGAAACGCATCACTGAAGAACTGGATGCCTATAACCAGGCCAACCCGGACAAGCCTGCCGCGCCCTTCGCCGTGAACCAGATCGTGCATAAATCGAATGAACGCCTGATGCACGACATGGAACTGTGCGTAAAATACAAGGTGCCGGTAATCATCACGTCCCTGGGCGCCGTGAAGGAAGTCAACGACGCCGCCCATTCCTATGGCGGTGTGGTGCTGCATGACATCATCAACAACCGCTTCGCCAAAAAGGCCATCGAAAAAGGTGCCGACGGCCTGATCGCCGTTGCCGCCGGTGCCGGTGGCCACGCGGGCACCCTGTCGCCCTTCGCACTCGTTCAGGAAATTCGCGAATGGTTCGACGGCCCGCTCGCGCTTTCGGGTTCCATCGCCACCGGTGGTGCGGTTCTGGCGGCCCAGGCCATGGGCGCGGATTTCGGTTATATCGGTTCGGCCTTCATCGCCACCAAGGAAGCCAATGCCGACGAACGCTACAAGCAGGCGATTGTCGATTGCGGCGCCGACGACATCGTCTATTCGAACCTGTTCACCGGCATCCATGGCAACTATCTGGCGCCGTCCATTGTCGCAGCGGGCCTTGACCCCAAGAACCTGCCGGAAAGCGACCCGTCCAAGATGAATTTCGGCTCGGGCGGTACGGAAGCCAAAAAAGCATGGCGCGACATCTGGGGCTGCGGCCAGGGCATCGGCGCCGTGAAGGAAATCCTGCCGGCTGCGAAGCTGGTGGACCGCCTGGCCGACGAATATTTCGCCGCCAAGGAACGCCTTGCCGGCACATACGCCAAAGCCGCCGAATAGAGGCAGGCATATACAGAACAGCAAAAAGGCGGCCCCGTGCCGCCTTTTCTTTTTTGGCTATTCGCCTGTGCCCCGCGGCGCCAGGCTGGCCTTGGGCCGTTCGTCGACCTCGAGCCGAAAGATATCAGGCCGGCCATAATGGCCGACGACATCAAGATCGTATTTGCCGCGCAGGATGTCGGCTTTGTCGAGTTCGGCAAGCTGGATGCATTCGCGCCCGAATACCGGTGCCGCCAGCACCTTGCCAAAGGGCGAGACGATACAACTGCCGCCCCGGATCAGCACCGTGTCCGGCGCTTCGCCCTGGATGGGGTGGTAATCGGCCGGGCCATACCCGCGTTCCATATACTGGCAGGCGCTCAGCACAAAACAGCGGCCCTCAAGGGCGATGGTCTGCATGGTCGGCAGCCAGACATCGCGGTCATCCACCGTGGGGGCGCAGTAAAACTCGACCCCCTTGCCATACATGGCGAGGCGCAGTTGCGGCATATAATTTTCCCAGCAGATGGCGCCGCCCAGGATGCCGATATCGGTTTTTGGGGCCGCGAGGGTCGAACCGTCGCCAAAACCCCAGACCACGCGCTCAAGCGCCGTGGGCATCAGCTTGCGGTGTTTGGCCAGCAAGCTGCCGTCGGGCGCAAAATACAGCGACGTGCAATAAAGCGTGCCGCCGTCGCGTTCGACCACACCCACGACCAGATGCACGCCGGCCTTCGCGACCATCTTGCCGATCGTGTCCACATCCGGGCCCGGCACCAGAATCGCCTGTTCCGCATAAAGGCGGAACATGTCGCGCCCTTCGTCGGAGCGGGAGCCCAGCCGCACGCCAAAATCCAGACCCTTGGGGTAACCGCCGACAAAGGCTTCAGGCAGCACCACAAGCTGCGCGCCCTTGGCGCCAGCGTCAGCAATCAGGTCCGCGAGTTTCTCGAAGGTGGCTTTTTTGTCAAAAAGCGGTGTGCCTGCCTGCACCACGGCGCCGGTGATCACGGTCATTGGTTTTTCCTCCTTGTCGTGCCGGGTGCGTGACTTGACAGCACTGCCCCTGCCCGCGACAGTTAGGACCAAAAGCCGCACCGGCGGCAAGGGGGAAAGCATGGACCTGGACAGACGCGACTTAATGAAACTGGCTGCCGCAGCCGCCGCAACCGGTGTGGCACCCGCCGCCTTCGCCGCCGGCACCGACCTGGATGCGCTTTATGACAAATCCATCGTCATCGACACCTTGAGCTTCGCGCATAAATGGGATGAGGACGAACACAAGGCGGTCGTGCGGTCCGGCTACACCGGCATTGTCACCAGCCTGAACCGGTCCAGCCTGAAGGTCGCCCTAGATGAACTGCTGGAATGGCAGCGCCGGGTGCAGGCGGAAGGCGAGCGCTATATGTTCGCGCTCAAAGCCGCCGATTTCCTGACCGCAAAACAGACCGGCAAGCTGGCGGTGATGATGAATTTCCAGAACACCACCATGCTCGAGGGTGATGTCGACAATGTCGATATCCTTTACGACATGGGCGCACGCTGTTTCCAGCTTACCTACAACAGCCGCAACCTTGTGGGCGATGGCAGCACCGAACGCACCAATGCCGGCCTGTCGGACTTCGGGGTCGCGGTGGTTGACCGCATGAACGACCTGGGCATTCTGGTGGACGTGTCGCATTCCGGCAAACAGACGACCCTGGACGCGATCCGGCTTTCCAAAAAGCCCATCGCCTTCACCCACACCATGTGCGAAGCGCTGCGTCCCGGCCACCCGCGCGCCAAGGACGACCATGCGCTCAGGACCCTTGCGGACGCGGGCGGTGTGGCCGGTATGGCGGCGCTTGGATATTTCCTTGGCAAAAATCCGGGCACGGACACCACCATCGAAACCTATGCCGATCATATCGACCATGCGGTGAAGGTGATGGGCATCGACCATGTGGGCCTGGCGACCGATTTCCCGGTGCGCGGCATCAAAAGCTGGGCGACGCGGGAAAACTGGTACGAACCGCGCCTGAAGGTCTATAAACCCAGCTATGACGTGCAGTGGCCGGCGTGGGTGCCGGAACTGGACGAGCCCGAACGCTTCCGCACCCTGTTGCCCGTGCTCGCAAAACGCGGCTATTCAACCGGCGACATGGAAAAGCTGTTGGGGGCCAACTGGCTTCGGCTCTTCGGTACCGTGCTGGGCTGAACGCACCTTAGGCCCACTTAGGCATTGACTCTGCCGCTCCAATCCGTATATTCCGCGCCACTGGCGGAAGGAATCGGTTCCTGCCGCCCTTTTGCTTTATGTAAGAAGCCAGCGGAAACCGCCCAAAGTGTGGGAGTTTCACAGGGTCCTTGGCCCCACCCGGTTTGCTGCGGCGTGTAGAAGAAAGGAACGGATATGTTCGCAGTCGTCAAGACCGGCGGTAAACAGTACCGCGTGGCCGAAGGTGATGTGATCAAGGTTGAAAAGCTGGCGGGCGACGCCGGTGCAACCATCACCCTCGAAGAAGTTCTCATGGTTGGCGATGAAGCCGGCGTTAAAGTAGGCGAACCGCTTGTTGCTGGCGCCTCGGTTACCGCAACCGTGCTTGAGCAGAAAAAAGACAAGAAGATCATCGTCTTCAAAAAGAAACGTCGCCAGAACTACCGCCGCAAAAAAGGCCATCGCCAGGAAATCACCGTCCTGCGCGTGACCGGCATTGCCGGCGCCGCCAAGGCGAAAAAAGCTCCGGCCAAAAAAGCCGCGAAAACCGAAGAAGCTGCTGCTGAATAAGCGGCCCTAAAGAAATAGGAGTAACCAAATGGCTCACAAAAAAGCTGGTGGTAGTTCCCGTAACGGCCGCGATACCGCAGGCCGCCGTCTCGGGGTCAAGAAGTTCGGCGGCGAAGCCGTCATTCCGGGCAACATCATCGTGCGTCAGCGCGGTACCAAATGGTATCCGGGCGAAAACGTCGGCATGGGCAAGGATCACACCCTGTTCGCGCTGGTTGAAGGCGCTGTGAAGTTCACCCGCGGTAAAGGCGGTAAATCCTTCGTACACGTCGAAGGTTAAGCCGGGCCGGGGCGCCATGCGCGCCCCGAAACGGACAAGAATTCATCCCGTCCTTTTGGGGGCCGGGATCATGTAAAGGCGGGCCTTTGGCTCGCCTTTTTCATTTCAGCCCCGAAATTATCAGCAGGCGACAACTATTTCGTACCGCTATTGGTCGAATTTTAGGATAAATTAAGACCCGGTTGTTAAATTAACCGCATAGGTAATTTTTAGTAGCAGTACCCGGAGAAATTGAACACACGTAGAAACTGGCTTTTGAGGAAGTGGTTATGGAAAAGACCCTTAACGACCTGAGCCTTGGTGTGCGTATTGCTGTTCTTGCCCTTGTCCCCCTGATTGTCGCGATCCTGCTGGCGGTCCGCGAGGTCCTGCTTGCCGGGCAGATCGACGTAGAAGCCAACAAGATCAAGGACCTTGCGGCCTTTGCGCCCGCGGTCAGCACTGTTGCCCACGAACTTCAGAAAGAGCGCGGTCGGTCAGCCGGCTATCTGGGATCGGGGGGCCGCGAAGACCTGAAGTCACTGCTGACAAGCCAGATCGGCGAAAGCGACATTGCCGTCGTGCAATTTCGCACTGCCGTCGCCACACTGGACAGAAATGAACTCGACCCGACATTTGCTGCAAAGGTGTCCGAGGCGGAACAGCACCTTGGCGAACTGCGCACCTTACGCGCCGGCGTCGATAGCAAGCGCCTGACTGTCGGCGAAATGGCGAACCGCTACACCGCCACCGTCGCGTCCCTTCTCGACATCATAAAGTCCATGGCAAGTGCCAGCTCGGACGCCGAACTGGCCCGGCAGATTACCTCCTATGTCGGCTTCCTTGAAGCCAAGGAAAAGTCTGGTCTCGAACGCGCCATGGGCAATGCAGGTTTTGCAGCCGGCGCCTTTTCGCCGGCCACCTTCAAGCGTTTCACCGAGCTTATCGAGGCTGAGCAAACCTATCTTGAACTGTTCCGCGATTATGCGCCCGACGAACTGCAACGTTTGTACGACAGCACGGTCACCGGCCCCGCGGTGCAGCATGTCGCCGCAATGCGCGACCATGTCTTTGCGACCCAGGGCAATGTCGGCACCACGACCTTTTCGGCGACAGAATGGTTCGACGAAATTACCCGCAAGATCGACCTGATGAAGACGGTCGAGGACCAGATCAATGCTTTCATCCTTGCCGAGGCGACCGAGCGGGCGCACGCAGCGGACAGCACCTACTGGACCTATGGCATTGTGGCCCTTGTCGGCTCGATCCTTGTCCTGCTGGCCAGTTTCGCCATTTACCGCAGCCTCGACCGCCCGCTCGGCACACTTGAAAAAATTATGCTGACCCTGGCGGACGGCAAACTGGATACGGTGGTGCCCTTTACCGATTATGGCAGTGCCGTCGGCCGCATGGCCAACAGTGTCGAGGCCTTCCGCCAAAGCGGGCTCGAACGCATTCGGCTGGAAGAAAAGGCGTTATTGGATATGGCCGAGCAACAGCGCGAGCGCGAGCAGGCGATGAAAGAAAAAATGGCCCGCGAAGCCGAGGAGAAACGGCGCGAAGCTGAAGCCCTGAAAGCGCGGGTCGAACGCGGCAAGGCGATTGAAGCCCTGACAGCCAGTTTCGACAGCCGTATCGGCGAGGCCATGGCACTTCTCGGCCATGCCTGCCAGGACCTGAACGAAGCTGCGGAAACCATCACCCGTCATGCTCGCAGCAATGACGACCGCAGCAATGGCGCCGCAAGTGCGGCGGAAGAAACCGCCGCCAATGTGCATACGGTCGCCAGCGCCGCTGAGGAACTGACTGCGTCCATCAATGAAATCAGCCGGCAGGTCAGTGAATCGAGCACCATTTCCGAAGAAGCGGTCGGCAAGGCGAACCAGGCCACTGAAATCGTCGATAACCTGGGGCAAAGCTCGGCCCGCATTGGCGACGTGGTGAAGCTGATCACCGACATTGCCGAACAGACCAACCTTTTGGCGCTGAATGCCACCATCGAGGCGGCACGTGCGGGGGACGCCGGCAAGGGCTTTGCGGTCGTGGCCAGCGAAGTGAAGGCGCTGGCGACCCAGACCGCGCGGGCAACCGACGATATCGCAACCCATGTGCGCAATATCCAGTCGGTTTCCGGCGATGTGGCCGCAGCGGTGCAGGCGATCCGCACGATCATCGAACATATGAACGAGATTTCCACGTCCATCTCCGCCGCGGTCGAGGAACAGGGTGCCGCGACCGGCGAGATTTCCCGCAATGTGCAGGAAGCGCACCTGGGCACGCAGGAAGTGTCGCGTCATGTAGCCGCGGTCAAGACCCTGTCGGGCGAAACCCGCAGTTCGGCCGCGCAGGTCCGCACATCGTCCGAGTCGATTGGCACCTGCAGCAAGGACCTGGAATCGGTCGTGAAACGCTTCCTGGCCGATGTTCACAGGGTCCAGTCGCAGGAAAAGGAGTTTTCGGTCGCGGCCCAGTGAAAGCCATGGTTCATGCAGGGCTTCTCTTTTGCGATATTGAAGAAAAAATCGCCGTTTCCGGCGCATCTGGCGCTTCCTACGCCGGGTGCGATCTGATACAAGGCGCGCATGAAATTCGTAGACCAGACCAAGATTTATATTCGTAGCGGTGACGGCGGGAACGGGTGCGTTTCCTTCCGGCGGGAAAAATTTGTCGAATTCGGTGGCCCCAACGGCGGCGACGGCGGCAAAGGTGGCGATGTGGTGATCGAAGCCGTGACCGGCCTCAATACCCTTGTCGACTATCGCTACAAGCGCCATTACAAGGCCCCCAAGGGCCAGCATGGCATGGGCCGCAACATGACCGGCGCCAACGGCCAGGACCTTGTGATGAAGGTTCCCGTCGGCACGCAAGTGTTCGATGAAGACCAGGAATTCCTGATCGCCGACCTTGCGAAAGTGGGCGACCGTGTCGTGCTCGCCAAAGGCGGCCATGGCGGCCTTGGCAACACGCACTTCAAATCCTCCACCAACCAGGCACCCCGGCGCACCACGCCCGGCGGGCTGGGCGAGGAAATGAATATCGTGCTTCGCCTGAAGCTGATTGCCGATGCCGGCCTGCTGGGCCTGCCGAACGCCGGCAAGTCGACCTTCCTGGCCGCCGTGTCGCGCGCAAAGCCCAAGATTGCCGATTATCCCTTCACCACCATCACGCCGCAACTGGGTGTGGTGGGTGTCGGTGAAAACGAATTTGTGCTGGCAGACATCCCCGGCCTGATCGAGGGCGCCAGTGATGGTGTCGGCCTCGGCACCCGTTTCCTGGGCCATATCGAACGCTGCGGCATCCTGTTGCATCTGGTCGACGGCACGCAGGAAGACGTGGTCGAAGCCTACGAGACCATCATGGCCGAGCTTGAGCAATATGGCGGTGAACTGGTCGACAAGCCCATGATCGTGGGCCTCAACAAATGCGACGCCATCCCCGAAGACGAAATCGAGGAAAAGCGCCTCGCGCTGCAGGACGCCGCCGCCACCCCTGTGATGGTGCTGTCCGGCGCTACCCACAAGGGTGTGTATGAGGTGTTGTCCGCGCTTTGGGATGTGATCAAGGAAACCAAGCAGGTCGAGGCGGAGGAAGACAACACCACCTCCACCGGCGGCGAGTGGTCGCCCCTCGGGCGGTAAAGGCCATGTCCCTGCTGCCCGACCTTGCCGCGCTCAAATCCGCCCGCCGTCTTGTCATCAAGATCGGGTCCGCGCTGCTGGTCGAAGGCGGCAGCCGCCAGCTTCGCAAAAAATGGCTCGCCGCGATGGCCGAAGATGTCGCCGACCTGATGGCCGGCGGCACGCAGGTTATCCTGGTCTCGTCCGGTGCCGTGGCCATGGGCATGGCGCCCCTGGGTTTCGACAGCCGCCCCGCGCGGCTTGAAGAAGCGCAGGCTGCGGCCGCGGTTGGCCAGATTCGCCTCGCCCAAGCCTACCAGTCCCTGTTCGATATCCATGATATCGTCATTGCGCAGGTGCTGCTGACCATCCACGATCTTGAAGACCGGCCCCGTTACCTGAACGCCCGCAACACGGTCGAGGCGCTTCTGGAACGTGGCGTGGTGCCGGTGATCAATGAAAACGACACCGTGGCCACCAGCGAACTCCGCTTTGGCGACAACGACCGGCTGGCAGCGCGCGTGGCCCAGATGGCCGGTGCCGATGCGCTGATCCTTCTATCCGACATCGACGGGCTTTATGACAGCGACCCGCGCCACAACCCGGATGCGCGTTTCCTGCCGCTCGTTGAAGACATCACCCCCGAGATCGAGGCCATGGCCGGCCCGCCCGGCGGCACAACCGTCGGCACCGGCGGCATGATCACCAAGCTGATGGCGGCCAAGATCGCGCTCGCCGGCGGCTCGTCGATGGTTATCATGAACGGCGGTGCCAACCATCCGATCAAACGCCTGTTCGGCGGCGAACGTGCAACCCTGTTCCGGGCCGGCACTGATGCCCTGACCGTGCGCAAGCGCTGGATCAGGGGCATGATGGCCCCCAAGGGCACCCTGTATGTGGACGACGGCGCCGTTTCGGCCCTGAAAAAGGGCGCGAGCCTGCTGCCCGCCGGTATCACCCGTGTCGACGGTACATTCGAGCGGGGCGACCTTGTTGCCTTCACCGGCCCCGACGGCCTGCCGGTCGGCCAGGGGCTTATTTCCTATGGTTCGGCGGAAACCCGCAAGCTGAAGGGCCATAAAATGAGCGAAGCCCAGGACATTCTGGGCTATGCTGGGCGTTCGGCGCTGGTGCACCGAGACGACCTGGTCCTGATCTGACGGAGGGGACGACAATGGACGATGCAAGACAGATTGCCCCCCTGATGGCCGATATGGGTGCCCGCGCCCGTGTTGCCGCCAAGGCGCTGGCGCTGGCGTCCACCGATGCCAAGAACCTGGCACTGACCGCCGCCGCGGCCGCGCTGCGGGCCGGTGTTGCTGACATCCTTGCCGCCAATGAAAAAGACATGGCCTTTGGCCGCGACAAGGGCCTGACGGGCGCCATGCTGGACCGGCTGATGCTGGACGAGGCGCGCATTGATGCCATCGCCAACGGCCTTGAAGCCATTGCCGGCCTGCCCGACCCCGTGGGTGGCATCCTGGCCGAATGGGACCGTCCGAACGGCCTGCATATCGCGCGTGTGCGTGTGCCGCTGGGCGTGATCGGCGTCATCTACGAAAGCCGCCCGAATGTCACAGCCGACGCCGGCGCCCTGTGCCTGAAGGCCGGCAATGCCGTAATCCTCAGGGGCGGCAGCGAAAGTTTCCATTCCTCTGGCGCCATCCATGCCTGCCTGGTCGCTGGCCTGAAGGCCGCCGGCCTGCCCGAAGACGCCATCCAGTTGGTGCCGACCCGCGACCGGGCGGCGGTGGGCGAAATGCTGGGCATGGCCGGCGTGATCGATATCATTGTGCCCCGTGGTGGCCGCTCGCTGGTTGAACGGGTGCAGAAGGAAAGCCGGGTGCCGGTGTTCGCGCACCTTGAAGGCATCTGCCATGTCTATATCGACGCGGGTGCCGACGCCAAAAAGGCGCTGGACGTTACCCTGAATGCCAAGATGCGCCGCACCGGCATCTGCGGTGCCGCCGAGACTTTGCTGGTGGACCGCAAGTCTGCACACCTGTTGCCCGCCATTCTGGACGCCCTAATCGCGGCAGGCTGCGAAATCCGCGGCGACAAGGATGTACAGGCCATGGACAGCCGCGTACTTGCCGCCACCGATGCCGACTGGGACACCGAATATCTGGATGCCATCCTGTCGGTAGCAATGGTTGACGGCATCGACGGCGCCATCGCCCATATTGCCGCGCATTCGTCCGGCCATACCGAAAGCATCATCACCGAAGATGCCATCGCCGCCCGCAAGTTCCTGACCGAAGTGGACAGCGCGATTGTCATGCACAATGCCTCGACCCAGTTCGCGGATGGCGGCGAGTTCGGCATGGGCGCCGAAATCGGCATCGCCACGGGTCGCATCCATGCGCGGGGGCCTGTGGGGCTCGAGCAGCTTACCAGCTTCAAATACCAGGTGCATGGCACCGGCCAGACCCGGCCCTGACGACTACGCCCATGTCCCCTGCCCCCAATCTCGGAATCCTGAAGGAAGCAGCGCTTTGGCGTGGCCGCACGGTCGCGCTTTATGGCGGCAGCTTCAACCCGGCGCACGATGGGCATGTGCATGTGGCCAAGGCCGCGCTCGCGCATCTGGGTGTCGATGCCGTGTGGCTGATGGTATCCCCCGGCAACCCCCTGAAGACCGATGATGGCATGGCCGAATTCGACAAACGGTTTGGCAGCATCGCCGGCAAGGTCGGGCATCATCCGCGCCTTGTGGTCACCGATATCGAACGCCGGCTGGGCACACGCTATACCGCCGACACGATTGATGCGCTCAGGCGGTTGATGCCGGCAACCCGGTTTATCTGGGTCATGGGCGCCGACAGCCTGGCCAGCTTTCACCATTGGGGCCGCTGGCGCGATATTGTGAAGGCAGTTCCCATTGCGGTTTTTGACCGTCCGGGCTATGCTATCCGTGGGTTTGCAGGCGGTCTGGTCCGGCAGTTTTCCCGTTTTCGGGTGCCCGTACAACAGCTTAAGCAAACCGAAACCCCGGCCTGGGCGTTCGTGACCATACCGCGTCACCCCGCTTCGGCCACACAGATTCGCGGTCAGATGGGCAAGAACTGGCCGACGGGATCATGAGAAAGGAGCTTTACTTGCACGCATCATCGGAGACGCACCGCGTCACTGAAACCACCTCCGTCGTCGCGACTGAGGATCTTCTGAAATCCATCGTCAAAAGCCTTGATGACAATAAGGCTGAAGACATTGTTTCCATCAACCTCGCAGGTAAATCCAGCATCGCCGACCATCTGGTGATCGCGAGCGGTCGTTCGCAGCGTCAGGTTGCGGCGCTGGCAGACTATGTGGTCAAGGGCCTGAAGGCGCTTGGGCACCGCGATATTTCGGTCGAAGGTCTTGAGCAGGCCGACTGGGTGCTGATCGACGCTGCGGATGTTGTGGTTCACATCTTCCGTCCGGAAGTGCGCAACTATTATAACCTGGACAAGATGTGGTCGACCGAACTGAACGACCATGACGTGGTGAACTAAGCCACACGCCAAACAGGTCACGCACCGGCCACACGGGTGCCGGTGCCGTCAGGGCAGCTAGAACGGGGCCATGGGCCCCGGCAGGGATAATGTTGTGCAGGTTTCCATCATCGCGGTCGGGCGCATGGGACGCGGACCGGAACAGGAACTTCTGGACCAGTATCTGAAGCGCCTGCCCTGGAAGACGTCCGTCATCGAAATCGATATCCGGAAACAGGCCGCCAATGCCGCCGAGCGCAAGGCGCGTGAAGCCGAAAGGCTGTTGGCCGCCATCCCGCAAGGCGCGGCGCTTCTGGTGCTGGACGAATACGGAAAAGACCTGAAATCCCGTGATTTCGCAAAAAAAATTGACGACTGGCAAACGGCAGGCTTTAACAGTCTTGCCTGTGTGATCGGCGGTGCCGACGGGCTTGACGACAGCATTCTCGCACGTGCGGACCTGAAGCTGGCCTTCGGGTCGCTGACCTGGCCGCACATGATGGTGCGGGTGATGCTGGCCGAACAGCTTTACCGCGCCTGGTCTATCGGCGCAGGCCATCCCTATCATCGGGATTGATTGAGCTTTTGCCATATTTTTGCACCCCGAAGGGTGCGAGAGATAGTGCCCATATTGCCGCCTGACAAGCAGTAGGACCGAGACCATGACGACCGAGACCCCGAAAACGCCGAAACCCGTAGTCCTGTGTATCCTCGACGGCTGGGGCTACCGCGACGACAGTGCCGACAATGCCATCAAGCTGGCCAGGACCCCGGTCTACAGCCGCCTGTGGGACACGGCCTCGCGCGCCTGGCTGAAGACCAGCGGCCTTGCGGTCGGCCTGCCGGACGGCCAGATGGGCAATTCGGAAGTCGGTCATATGAACCTGGGCGGCGGTCGCGTGGTGATGCAGGACCTGCCGCGCATCGATGACGCCGTGGCAACGGGTGCGCTGGCCAAAAACGCCGAACTGGTGGCCTTTACCGAAAAACTGAAAGCATCGGGCGGTACCGCCCATGTGATGGGTCTTCTGTCGCCCGGTGGTGTGCACAGCCACCAGGACCATATGGCCGCGCTCGTGAACATCCTGTCGGACGCCGGTGTGCCCGTGCGGGTGCATGTCTTCCTGGATGGCCGCGATACACCGCCCCGGTCGGCACTGGCCTATATCAAGGATTTTGAAGGCAAGATCGCGGGCGCCAAGCTGGCCGCCATCGGCACCGCCGCCGGTCGCTACTGGGCCATGGACCGCGACAAACGCTGGGACCGGGTCAAAAAAGCCTATGATGCCATGGCGCACGGCGCCGGCCTGCGCAAGGCAGACAGCCTGACCGCCGCGGTCGAGGCCGCCTATGCCGCAGATGAAAACGACGAATTTGTCGCCGCCACCACGATCGGCGATTATGCCGGCATGAAGGACGGCGACGGCCTGCTGATGGCCAACTTCCGCGCCGACCGCGCCCGCGAAATCCTGACCGCCCTTGTCGACCCCGCCTTCGACGGTTTCGACCGTGGCGCACCGGTGAAGTTCGCGGCCCAGGCCGGCATGGTGGAATATTCCAGCGCGCTGAATGAATTCCTGACCGTCCTGTTTCCGTCGGAAGAAATTCGTAACAGCCTGGGTGAAGTGCTCGCACGCCATCACATCAACCAGTTGCGCATTGCCGAGACCGAAAAATACGCGCATGTGACCTTCTTCTTCAACGGCGGCTCGGAAGCCGTGTATGACGGCGAAGACCGCATCCTGATCCCGTCGCCCGATGTGGCGACCTACGACCTGAAACCCGAAATGTCGGCGCCTGAAGTGACCGACAAGCTGGTTGAAGCCATCAAGAGCGGCAAATACGGTGCCATCATCGTCAATTACGCCAACCCCGACATGGTCGGCCACACGGGCGTGCTGTCCGCCGCCATCAAGGCGGTCGAAACCATCGATACCTGCCTGGGCCGGCTCGAGGAAGCGATCAAGCAGGTGGGCGGCGCCATGTTCATCACCGCCGACCATGGCAATGTGGAGATGATGATGGACCATGAAACCGGCCAGCCGCACACCGCGCACACCAGCTTCGATGTGCCCGTGCTGCTGGTGAACAGCGACATGGCCGTCAGAGATGGCCGCCTGGCCGACATGGCACCCACGATGCTGGAGCTGATGCAGATCGAACAGCCGGCCGAGATGACCGGCCACAGCCTTCTGGACGGCGTGCGGGCGACCGGCACAGCACCGAAGGCCCAGGCCACCGCCTGACCCCATGATCCGCCGTTTTGCCCTGTCTGTCCTGATTGCCGCCGCCACCGCGGGCGGCCTTCAGGCACAGGAAAATCCGGACGAAGCCAAAGCCCGCCTTGGCGAGGTCAAGAAGGCCATCAGCGAAACCGAAGCCGAAAAAAAGGCGCGCGAGGAAGAACGGCAGAAGGCGGAAGCCGAAGCGCGCCAATTGTCGCGCGACATGGTAGCCGCTGCCGCCGATATCCGGCAGGCCGAAGCCAATGTCGAGCGCATCGAACAGCGAATTGACGACCTGAACGCGGCGGCTGAGGCCAAAAAGCAGGAACTGGAAGTACACCGGCACGAGCTTCTGGGCCTTCTGGCGGCGCTTGAGCGCCTGTCCAAGCGTCCGGTGGCCTTCACCTTCCTGCAGCCGCAGGAAGCCTTGAAGACCGCCCGCAGCGCCAGCCTGATGAGCACCCTGGTGCCGCGCATCAACGACCGGGCCGATAAACTGAAGTCGGAACTTGTTGCGCTTGCAACAATTCAGGCCAACCTGGCGGCGGAACGCCAGAGCCTGCAAATAAACCTGGCACAGTTAACAGATCGTCAAGACAAACTTGCTTCACTGCTGAAAAGGCGTGAAGCAGAGGCACGGGAAGCACGGGCCGCATCGGACAAGGCCAGCCAGAACCTCGCGAAGTTCGCCCGCGAAGCCAGGTCGCTTGAGGAACTGATCGACAAACTGGAACGGCAGGCCGCAAAGGAGCGGGAATTGGCAGCCATGGCTGCTAGGCTGCCCAAGCCGAAACCGACGATCCCGACGACACCGGCCCCGGGCGGCAAACCGATCGGGAATGCGAAGGGAAACCTGCCCTTCCCGGTCACGGGCAGCGTGGCAACGGCCTTCGGCGCCAAGGACGGCATGGGCGTGACCCGTGGCATCCGCATCAAGGCGCGGGCGGGGGCACAGGTGGTGGCGCCCTATGACGGGCAGATTGTTTTTGCCGGTCCGTTCCTCGGGTACGGCCGGATGTTGATCATATCCCACGGCGACGGCTACCATAGCCTGCTTGCCGGACTTGATGAGATGTACGGAGTCGTGGGACAATGGGTGCTGACCGGGGAACCGGTGGGCACGATGGCGGCAAAGGACGGCGCGACCGAACTCTATATGGAACTGCGCCACAAGGGATCGGCCATTGATCCGGCCCCCTGGCTGAACCGCAAGACAGCCGCCGTGCAATGAGGCGCGGCGGACATGAATGAAAGGTAGTAGTACCATGCGTAAACTGGTGACAGGCACCCTGATGGCCCTGATGATGGCGCTGCCCGCAAGCGCCGACACCAAGCAGGACCAGGACGAGTTCTATGAACAGCTTGACCTGCTGATGCGCATTTTCGAGCGTGTGCGCTCTGAATATGTCGATGAAGTGGACGACAAGGAAGTGATCGAAGCCGCCATCCAGGGCATGCTCAGGTCGCTTGATCCGCACTCGACCTACCTGAACCCTGATGTGTACCAGCAGGTGCGCGTGCAGATGGAAGGCGAATATGGCGGCCTGGGCATCGAGGTCCAGATGGACAATGGCCTCGTGAAGGTTGTCTCGCCCATCGATGAAACGCCCGCCGCGCTCGCCGGTATCCAGGGCGGCGACTATATTTCCCAGATCGACGGCGAGTCTGTCATGGGCCTGACCCTCACCGAAGCCGTGAAAAAGATGCGGGGCCCCGTGGGTTCGCCCATCGTGGTGACCATCCTCCGGGAAGGCGAAGAACAGCCGTTTGACGTGACCATCGTGCGCGACAAGATCCTGGTGCACAGCGTGCGCCACCGGGTCGAGGACGACACCATCGGTTATATCCGCATCACCACCTTCAACATGCAGACCGGCGAAGGGGTCGAAAAAGCCATCCGCGACCTGAATGAAAAGCTGGGCGACCATCTGGACGGCGTGATCCTGGACTTGCGCAACAACCCGGGCGGCCTTCTGGACGAAGCCATCCGTGTTTCCGACGCCTTCCTTGACCGGGGCGAGATCGTTTCCACCCGCGGCCGCAAGCGCCAGAACAACAACCGCTGGTACGCAACCTCCGGCGACCCCGAACATGGCGTGCCGGGCGACCTGTTGAACGGTGTACCCATTGTGGTGCTGGTAAACGCCTATTCGGCATCGGCATCCGAAATCGTGGCCGGCGCGCTGCAGGACCATCGCCGTGCCGTGATCCTGGGCGACCGCACCTTCGGCAAAGGCACCGTGCAGTCGGAAATCCGTCTTGGCCGCACCGGTGACCGGGCCATCCGCCTGACCACGGCGCGTTATTACACACCGTCTGGCCGCTCGATCCAGGAACGTGGCATCGAACCCGATATCGAAGTGCTGACCGCCCGCGCCCGCGCGCAGGCGCAGCGCCGCGAAGCCGACCTGAATGGCCATATCACCAACGACCAGGACCGTGTCGACCGGGCCGGTGAAGAAGACCCGCTGACCGCCGAGGAACAGGCCGAACTGAAGGCCGAGCAAAAAGCGGAATCGAATGGTGAAGAAGGCGCAGCGCCGGTGGACATCCAGCTTCAGCATGCCATTAAGCTGTTGAAAAATATGTCGTCACTGCCTAAAGCACAGGTAGCCGAGGTACGCTGACACACAGCAAGCCACCGCAACCGAGTCGGGGAACGCAGTTTATGCCGTCGAGCCTGAATGCCCTGTTGATCGCCTGGGCGATTACCATCATCGTGATCTTCGGTGGTGGTGTCGCCATTCAGTTGAGCTATGACCCGGACGCGGAACACGCCCCTGCCAAAACCGAAGAGCACCCGCGCGCGCAGGCGGAAACCGAACCCGCAAGCCGGCAGCAAGGCGACGAACCGGCAGATGCCGGCATGGACGAGGACGAAGCCGCAGGCCATGAAATGGCGACCGGCGAGGGCGGGAACACGCCTGCCGCCGCTGACGCCCAGATGCCCGCACCCGGCCAGGTCGCGGATATCCGCGAGGCGCGGGGTGTTGCAACCCTGCCCAAACATATCCCTGTGGTGGCCGACCCCGACCTGATCGACAATTCCGGCGCCGGCCCCCTGCCGAGGATTTCGGCAGATGGCCGCAAACCGTTCGATGTCTATTCCGCACCGGCACCGACCGACGGCACCAAACCGCGCATCGCCATTATCGTGACCGACCTGGGCCAGCGCGCCCTGATGACCCGCCGGGCGCTTGCCGACCTGCCGGCGGCCGTTACCCTTGCCTTTTCGCCCTATGCCTCGAACCCCATCGAATGGGGGGAAAAAGCGCGCGAGGCCGGTCATGAAGTGCTGTTGATGGTACCGATGGAGCCGATCAATTATCCGCAGAACGACCCCGGGTCGCTGACCCTGCTCACCAGCATGTCGGCCAAGGAAAATGTCGAGCTCCTGAAGGCGTCGATGGGCCGGCTCACGGGTTATGTCGGTATTGTCACCCACAAGGGCTCGCGCTTCACCGCCGCTGCCGACAGCGTGCGCCCGATGCTGGACGAACTGAAATCCCGCGGCCTGATGTTTGTCGACAGCCGCGACAGCCAGTATTCGCGCGCGGCATCGATGGCGACAGCCATTGGCCTGCCAACCGCCTACAGCAACCGTTTCATCGATGACGACCTGGCCGCCGACGAGATTGCCCGCCAGTTGGACGCACTTGAGGTCCGGGCCAAGGCCCAGGGTGTTGCGGTCGGCATGGGCCGGCCATACCCCGTAACCTTCGATGCCGTGCGCCAGTGGGCCGAAGGGCTTGAAAGCCGCGGCATCCTTCTGGTACCCGTCAGCGCCGTTGCAGACCGCCAGCCGCCCGCACAATAGGACATCCCCTCATGGATAGCGACAGCCTGCCCTACCGCCCCTGTGTGGGCATCATGCTTGTCAATGCCGAAGGCATGGTCTTCACCGCCGAACGGCTGGATACCCCCGGCGCCTGGCAGATGCCGCAGGGTGGTGTCGACCCGGGCGAAGCCCTTGAAGAAGCCGCGCTGCGGGAGCTGGAGGAAGAAATCGGCGTGCCGGCCGATGCGGTCGATGTCCTGGGCCAGACCAGGGACTGGGTGATGTATGACCTGCCGCCGCATCTTCTGGGCGTGGTCTGGGGCGGTAAATACCGGGGCCAGAAACAACAATGGTTCCTGATGCGCCTGAAAGCAGACGACAGCGCCATCAACATCGATACCGAAATCCCCGAATTCGGTCGCTGGAAATGGTCCAGCACGCAGGAACTTCTGGACGAGATCGTGCCCTTCAAGCGCCCGGTGTATGCGCAGGTGGTGGCGGAACTGCTGGGCTGATGCTGCGCCACCCTCAGGTGGCAAAACTTTCCATAAATTCAGGTTCATAAATCGCCGGGCTGCGCGTCGCTCTATTCATGCGCTGCTGCCGGAACGCGGCTTTGACACGTCCAGTTTCGGTCCCGGGGCATTTTCTGCGCTCTCTGCCGAAACTGCGACTGCAAAACGAAAGTCGGAATATTTCAAATCTGCCGTTGTTTCGTCATGCGAGCGCGCTACAATCTGAACGTTAAAATTGGATCGGGAAGTACAATATTTTTTCTCTTGAAGGTTAAGATATTTCTCATTCTGGCTGAGTTTGTCGGTTTTTATTGTTGTGCCTGTCTGATGTCCTTCCCGTTTTCCGGGTCTCAACCCCAACTGACAGGACCTTATTATGGAATATTATCTCGGCGAGATAAAACTCTTCCCCTATAACCGCATCCTACCCGCAGGCTGGACACCGTGCGAAGGCCAGGAACTGCTGATTTCCAGTAACCAGGCACTCTATTCGCTGCTCAGCAATCGCTATGGCGGCAATGGCACGACCCATTTCAACCTGCCCGACTATCGTGGCACCGTGCCCGTAGGCCAGGGCGAAAACGGGTTCGGCACCTATGAGCTCGGGACCCGCGGTGGTGCGGAAAGCACCCAGCTTGCCCAGGTGCCGGCCCACAGCCACTATGTGCAGGTTTTCAAGGGTGTCGGAACCGAAAACGACCCGACCGGCCAGTTGCTCGCAGCCACGGTTGGCGGCGGCACGGGCGGAGAATCCTTTTTCTCCACGGAAGGCACGGACGACCTTGCCCCCGCCACGGTGGGCAGCACTGGTGCCGGCAAAGCCTTTACCAACATCCAGCCCTCTATCGCCCTGCGCTATTGCATCGCCACGTCTGGCGGCGTCTATCCGCCCCGCAGCTAGGCCCCAAAAGAAGGAGAAACCATCATGTCTGAACCCTATCTGGGCGAAATTCGCATGTTCTCGGGCCCTTATGCGCCCCGCGATTGGGCCTTCTGCAATGGCCAGATACTCCAGATTTCCCAATATACCGCCCTTTATTCCGTGATCGGGACCGACTATGGCGGCGACGGTCACAACACGTTCGGCCTGCCCGACATGCGGGGCCGGATTGCGCTTTCAATCGGGCAGCGACCGGAACTGAGCGCGTACAGCCTGGGCCAGACGACAGGCGTTGAAAGGGTAACCCTGAGCGCTGAAAACCTGCCGGCGCACACCCACACGGTCATTGCGGATGCACAAGGCGCCGGTGACTTCATCACCGAGCCCGACAAAGGCTATATCGGCGCCACCGGCGGCGGCCAGGCGCGCGCCATGTATGTGTCCGAAGCACCGGGGGATGATATTGTCCAGTTGAACGAACATGCCATCGCACCGGAAGGCGTGGAACCGGCGAGCGTCTATAACCTCCAGCCCGTCCTCGCCATCAATTTCATCATCGCTTTGAAGGGTGTTTACCCCCAAGCCCAGTAAGGAGATTTCCCATGGATGCTTTTTACGGAGAAATCCGCGTTTTCGCAGGCAATTATGCGCCGGAAAACTGGATGTTTTGCGCGGGGCAGCACCTTTCCATTCCGCAATATAACGTGCTCTATGCGGTAATCGGCGACATATACGGGGGCGACGCCCGGACCTATTTCCAGCTTCCGGACCTCCGCGGACGCACGCCGCTGCATTTCGGCTACAGCCAGGGTCCGGGGCTCAGCCCCTACTATCTTGGCGAAATGACCGGGCAGGCAACAAAAGCCCTGAATATTTCGAACATGCCGACCCACAGCCATACGATGCATGCCGTGAACGCGCCGGCCGACGAAACAGCCCCGACGACCAACCACGACAGCATGCTGGCACGGGGGCGTGCCCTGAGCGGCCCACCGGCAAGTCGCAACAAACCGGCCTACGCACCCTATCCCGATACCAGCACCTCAATAGTGCAAATGCCGTATGACAGCCTGTCAGTGACCGGCATCAACAGCAGCCAGACCAGCACCAACATGCAGCCGCACCTGGTGTCCAACTTCATCATCTGTGTGGAGAACGGCGTTTTCCCGGCGCGTAGCTGACAAAATCGTCACACTCCGGCGCTTTTCGGGCGCCGGAGCGTCCCTCAGGTCGGCAACATCAGCCACCTTGTTCTGGCAAAAGGTCATGCCGAGAATTACCATCCGAGGTGTTGAAATGCCATTTTCAGCTCTTTCACCCGGCTTGCATGTGCCCACAAGCCCATACCGGCACCGGACGTTGCGATCCGGTTTCCAAACAACGGAACCCGTATGCTGACACCCCATCTTCGCCCCCTTTCGGAACCCGACGACCTGCCGTTCCTTCGGGCCCTGTTTGCCAGCACCCGCGCGCAGGAAATGGCGTTCCTGCCCTGGACCGATGCACAGAAACAAGCCTTCCTGCACCAGCAGTTCGACGCCCAGCACCGGTCCTATGCCGCGTACCGGAAACCCCGCCCCGAACGCATGATTGTCGAACTGGCGGGCAGCCCGGTGGGGCGGCTGTACCTGCATGCCCCGGCGGGAGAAATCCATATCGTCGACATATCCCTGATGCCCGCCGTGCGCGGCCAGGGCCTTGGCGGCCTGTTGCTCAGGGGCGTGATCGAGCGGGCCGAGTGCGAAGGCCGGGCCGTGTATCTGCAGGTGGACGAGGTCAACCCGGCCAGACGGCTTTATGAACGGCTTGGCTTTCGTATCACCGGCACCAACGATTTCCGCCTGTGCATGCAGCGGCCCCCCCAAGCCCCATCTGCCTGAAAGAAAATCCATGTCAGAGACAGACCGCGCGCCCTTCCGCACCCCGATTGTTGACCGCATCGCCCGGTTTCTGGTTGGCATCGGGCTGCCGATAAATGCCGCGCCGGTGCCGGAAACCTGTTTCCTGCCCGGCATCCGGATCGAGGAGGGCACCTTGACGGTCGATGAAGACAAGCTTCTGTATCCCGGCGACCTGCTGCATGAAGCCGGGCACCTGGCCATCCTGCCCCCGGACGTGCGGGCGCAGGCCACAGGCAGCCTGGAGGCCGACATGGGTGAGGAAATGGCGGCCCAGGCCTGGTCCTATGCCGCCGCGCGTGCGGTGGGCATTCCGCTTGATGTCCTGTTCCATGACGATGGCTACAGGGGCAGTGCGACCTGGCTCCGGGACCTCTATGACGCTGGCGGCACGGTCGGCGTCCCGCTATTGGCCTGGTACGGCATGGCGCACGAAAGCACGCGAAATGCCCCGGTGGGCGCGCCGCTGTTTCCGGAAATGCTGGTGTGGCTGCGCACCACGCCGCACCCGCCGCACCCGCCGCACGGCGCAGAATAGTCGAGTCCGCCCTGACCGGGGCCCATCCTCGATAATTCATCCTTAACTTGTATTAATATTTACTATATGTGTAGTCGTGCCGGCTGTTTTGTGGACAGGGAAATCGGCGCCCGCCAATCCGACGAAGTCGCGGGGCCTGTTGTGCCGGTCGGTCCAGCAATTTTTCCAGGGAACAACCAATGGAAATCCACACAGGCGAGTTGCGGCTTTTTGCCTTCTCCCAAGCCCCGTCAGGCTGGTTGTCATGCAATGGCGACCTTTTGACTATCACCGACTATCCCCTTCTTTTTGATGAAATCGGCACGGCCTATGGCGGCGATGGCACCACACAATTCGGCCTGCCGGACCTGCGCGGGCGTGTGCCGGTCTGCGTGAACGACACCTATCAGCGCGGTCAGAAAATCGGGACCCAGGGCAATGTTCTGGGCGCCGTACCCAGCCACACCCACAGCCTGAATGTCATGAACGCGGACGGCAGCAAATCGTCGCCGGGCGGGGAAATGGCCGCAGCCCGCATCGGTACAGCCGGTAGCGGCTTTTATGCGGCCTCAGGCAGTGTCAGCCTGGCCACGGAAACGATCGCCCAGGCGGGTAGCGCAAGCCCCGAACCGGTGTCGAATGCCCAGCCGACACTCGGGCTCGGCTTCGGAATCTGCTATGACACCAGCGGCAACGACGAGCCCTATATCGGAGAAATCCGCATGATCGGTTTCACCGACCATATCCCCCGCAACTGGGCGGCCTGCGACGGTGCTTTTTACCCCGTTGGCACCTACCCCGTGCTTTATCAGGTTCTTGGCACCCGCTTCGGCAGCAAGAATAACGGCGGCGATTTTGCCCTGCCCGACCTCAGGGGCCGCGCGCCCATCGGCGCCGGACAGGGTGCCGGATTGCCCAACCAGCAGGTGGGGCAGCAGGGTGGGAAAGAAACTACCCTTATTCACACCACCAGCATGCCGGCCCACACCCATGCGGTTCAGGCGTCGGATACGGTCGGTACCGGCGGACCGGCAGGGAACTATTTTGCGGGGCCTTCGGGGGCCGCCGCCGGCGCCAGCCTGTATGCAGACAATGGCGATGCACCTGCGCTTGTTGCGCTGGATGCCGACACGGTCGGCGAAACGGGGGACGGCAGCACGCTATCGACCATGCAACCCTATCTGGCGGTCCAGTTCATCATCTGCATCACCGGCCTTTATCCGGTCCCCGGGGAAGGAGATGCGTCATGACCTATATTGTTGGTGAAATCCGCCTGTTCGCGCGCGCAACCGTGCCGGACGATTATCTGGAATGTGACGGTCGTTCGGTCGCCATCGCCACCTACCCCGCCCTATATGCCGTTATCGGCACCAGTTTTGGTCCCAGCGACGGCACCAATTTCACCTTGCCCGACTTTCGGGGCCGCCTGCCCATCATGTGCGGGCAAGGGGTGGGCATTGGCAACTATACACTGGGACAAAG
Organism: Alphaproteobacteria bacterium; assembly: GCA_006226495.1. Lineage (GTDB taxonomy): Bacteria > Pseudomonadota > Alphaproteobacteria > Sphingomonadales > Kordiimonadaceae > Kordiimonas. Next base: position 35,114 of record SBGU01000054.1, on the reverse strand, counting down.
CGGTGGCAGCACCAGCCAGGCTGTTACAATAAGCCAGATGCCGCAACACAGCCACAGCTTCAACGCCGCTGACGTGAACGCAACCCAGTCCACGCCGCCGGACGGTACCGCGCTGCTGGCCAAAGCCAGGGTGTCCTCCGGGCCGCCAGCGAACCGGGGCCGCCCGGCCTATGCCGCCAATGACGGCACCAGCGTCGTGTCGCTGAACGCTGACGCGCTGGCACAGGCCGGCGTACCGGACGTCACGCTCAGCAACATGCAGCCGTCGCAGGTCTTCAAGGTCGGCATTTTCTGGAACTATGGTGTGCCACCACAAGGGACGGACGCACGCGAACCATAAACACCGAAGGGGGAAATGATGGCAAAGCCTGTGCCCGACAGCAGCGATACAATCCACTATCTTGGGGAAATTCGGATTTTCGCCTTTGCCACCATTCCTGAAGGGTGGGCCGCGTGCGATGGCGCGCTTGTGAATATCCAGGATGCCCCCGAGCTGTTTTTTGTTCTGGGAACCACCTACGGCGGCGATGGCACCACCACCTTTGCCCTGCCGGACCTCAGGGGGCGGCTGCCCCTGGGCGCGTGTGCCGACAGCTATCCGCTTGGCCAGGCGGGTGGCGCGGCGGCAAGCACTATGCCCGGCGTTCCGGCCCACAGCCATGCCCTGACAGTCGCGACCGGTGCTGGGACCAGCAATTCGCCCGCCGGCCGGTATCTGGCCGCATCCGCCGAACCTTCGGGCGCGTCCCTTTATGGCAAAGGTTTGGCTGCGGCGCTGGCGGCCGAGACGATTGGCAGTGGCGGCACCACCGACCCGGACGATTTTCCCATCCAGCAGCCCGCACTGGGCCTTACCTTCTGCATCGCCATGGTCGCCCCGCCAGCGGCACCCTATGTGGGCGAAGTCTGCATGATGGCGGGAAACAAATGCCTGCCACACTATCTGCCCTGCGACGGCAGGTCGTTCGAGACAGAAACCTATCCGGCACTGTCGCAGGTCATCGCCCAGCATTTTCCCTGCCCGGTCGACCCTGACTATTTCCGGACCCCGGCCCTGTGGGGCAATGTGCCCATGGGCACGGGGACAGGAACCGGCGTGCCCGGGTGTGTATTGGGCCTGTCATCAGGGGCGGCTTCCAGCCCGCTGAGCTGGAAGCATATCCCGGCCCACAGCCATATGGCCTGGGTATCGCTTATTCCCGGGGTTGCCGCCGGCGAAAATGCCCGTATTGCCGGTGCCCCGGCCTCTGCCGGGCTGCAGCTTTTTGCCGACGACAGCACACCCGGGTCCCTTGAGGCCCTGACACACAAAACCGTCGGGTCGAGCCAGCCGGACGTTGTTTCCATCCCCATCGTGCAGCCCTATCTGGCGGTGAATTTCCTGATCAGCAGCTACGGCAACATCCCGGTCCCCAACCAGGATTCTGCCGGGATGAATGGCTATACCGGCCAGATCCGCATCTTTTCGGCGCCAACCCTGCCACAGTCCTGGATGGCCTGCGAAGGACAGAAACTGGCAATCACGGATTATCCCGCGCTATACAGCATTGTCGGTTCCCTGTTCGCCAAGGCAACGGAAACCCATTTTTTCCTGCCGGATTTCCGCGGACGTGTGCCCATCGGCTTTGGCGAGACATCCTTTGCGGGATGGGTCAATGTCGGTGCCAGCGGCGGCAGTGCCACCACGGGCATCGATGCGACGACCCTGCCTGCCCACAGGCACGATTTCTATGCCCTTGGCGCACCGGCCACAACTGCCGCGCCGGCCCGCACGAGCACCAGCCTGCTTGCAGAAGCCATCGGTGCCGACGGGCCGCAGAATGCCTACACCCAAGGAGAGGGCGACAGCGGGGTGCATTTGGCCAGCAACAGCATACTTTCGATGACCGGGACACCGGAAACGGTCGAGGTCAACACCCTGCAGCCCTACCTGGCCCTGACCTTCGCGATCTGCACAGACGGAATTTATCCACCGTCGGTGCCATGGCCCCAGCCCTGATTTCGAGAGCCACAATACAAACCCGCCCGATCCGCACCGTACAGCCCTTGCCCGGATTTCCGCCGCCCGGCCGGTTCGCCCTCAAGGCGTGCCATTGCGCGCCAGAACTATTTCTGATCGTATATCGGCGGGAGGGGAGGGGTGCCCGTGTCGCGGCACGGTGATATCGGTGCAATTGCCCTTCCATCGGGACAATCACCTATGGGGCAAATTTCATGGACTTTTTCATCGGGGAACTTCGGTTGTTTCCCACTTCCAGAATACCGGATGGCTGGCTGCCCTGTGACGGCAGACAGCTTCAGATCGACAGCTACAAACCACTATTTTCACTGCTGGGCACCGCATATGGCGGCAATGGCACAACAACCTTTTCCCTGCCCGACCTGCGCGGCCGTGTTGCCATGGGGCAAGATCCCTACGGCCAATTTCCCCTTGGTCGCATTGGCGGCAGCGAAATCAACATACTGACGCAAGTGCCCGCACACACCCACAATCTGATGGCCGCAGAAACGGGTGGCACCCAATCGAGCCCGGCCAACAACCTGCTGGCCACCACAATCGACACCAGTACCCAGCCATTCCCGGAATTGGACAGCTATTACAGCACCAACCAGTATGCCACCCTGAACCCGGCGTCGGTCGGCAATAGCGGCAGCAGCACCCCGATACAGAATATGCAGCCCTACCTGGCCCTGATCTATTGCATGGCCACCAAGGGCATATATCCAAGCCGGTCCACAGACCCTGTCGCCGAGGAGAGCACCCATGGCTGATTGTTATGTCGGTGAAATCCGCATGTTTGCGGGCCTCGCGACCGCGATACCCACAGGCTGGCTGCCGTGCGACGGCCGCTATTTGAATGTCTCTGACTATGAGCTGTTGTTTACGGCCCTCTATTATACCTATGGCGGCAGCCAGACCACCTTTGCCCTGCCCGACCTTCGGGGGCGGGTACCGATTTCCTGCGGTCAATCGACGGCTTCGTACCACACCTACCTCTTCGGTGCTATTGGCGGTGCGACACAAATGTACCTGAACCGGGACAACCTGCCCAACCACAACCATACCGTCCAGGTCAACACCAAAGCCAACAGCCCGGCGGGAAGCCCCTATGGCGCTTATCTGGGCGGCGTATCGGGCAAAAAAAATCAGCTTGTCTATGCGACACCGGACAGCAGTTACACTGGCGCCTGCACCCTTGATTCAAGCACAATATCTGCGGGCGCCCCCGGCAACCTGCCGGTCAGCAACATACAGCCGTCCCTGTGTGTCAATTATATCATCGCAACATATGGCGCGTGGCCGTCCCCTGCCCCTTCAGTGCAGGCAATGGTGCCACCGGAACCGACACAGCCCTCGACACCAGAGGAGGACAAATAACATGGCCTATATTGGTGAAATCCGGCAAGTCGGCTTCAACTTTGCGCCCGTCGACTGGGCCTTGTGTTGTGGGCAGAGCCTGCCAAAAGCCAGCTTTCTGAGCCTGTTCGGCGTCATCGGCTATATGTATGGCGGCGCTGGCGACTATTTCCGGTTGCCCGATTTTCGGGGCAGGGTCGCCGTCGGCCCCGGTGCCGCGCCAGGCAACCCGAACATTCCCTGGTACATTGGCGATTCCTTTGGCGCGACCGAAAAACGCATCACGGCGGCGCATGTGCCGCCGCACTGGCACAGCTTCCAGGCGCTGAATTCCAACGCAACCAGCGCCACCCCGATAGATGGCCAAAGCATGATGGCCATCGCCCGCGGCTCGACCGGCACACCCGCGACCCGTACCCGCAAGGGCTATGCCCCCGGCTATAGCGGCGCGACCGCAACACTCGCGAACGATGCCCTCGGCACCAACGGCCCGGACGTTGTTGAGATGGACAACCTGCAGCCTTTCAGCGTGGTAAATTATATCATTTGCCTGGACGGCACGGTGCCGTCGGCGCCGACTCCGACGCCAACGCCTTCGCCTGCCAGCGAAACCGAATAGGCGGGCGGCATAGCCATAAAGCAAAAAGGCGGTACCTGATGGTACCGCCTTTTCTATTTCTGGGTCTGCCGTGCTGCCTTAAGCGGCAACCACCTCGGCGAGGGCCACCATCCAGGCCAGCTCTTTTTCAAGCGCGGCGCGTTCGATGTCGTCCTTGGCGTCCTCGATGTCCTCACGAGTGTCAGTAATCTTCTGCTTCAGCTCGTCAGTGTTGACGGCCGACAGGTCGATCGTCTCTTCGGCCAGGATGGTCAGGCCCTTCGGGCTGATCTGGGCCAAGCCGCCCTTGACGAACAGACGGGACGGCTGTGCGCCCTCGTCTTCGAAGATTTCAACAACACCGGGACGGATGGTGGACATCAGGGGCGCGTGACCAGGCAGGGCGGCGAAGTCGCCGTCTGCGCCGGGCACCACGATCATCGCTGCCTCTGCGTCCTTCAGAAGGCGCTCGGGCGAAACGATTTCATAGTGAAGCGTGTCGGTCATGATGTCCGTGTCCTCGTGGCTTAGGCGGCTTCAGCAGCCAGTTTTTCGGCTTTGGCCGACGCTTCCTCGATGTTGCCAACCATGTAGAAGGCAGCTTCCGGAAGGTGGTCATAGTCGCCGGCAACGATGGCCTTGAAGCCCTTGATGGTGTCTTCGAGCGAGACGAACTTGCCCGGGAAACCGGTGAAGACTTCGGCCACATGGAACGGCTGGCTGAGGAAACGCTGGATTTTCCGTGCGCGGGCAACGGTCATCTTGTCGTCTTCCGACAGCTCGTCCATGCCGAGAATGGCGATGATGTCCTGCAGCGACTTGTACTTCTGCAGTACTTCCTGAACCGAACGGGCAACGGCATAGTGCTCGTCACCAACAACACGCGGGTCAAGAATACGCGAAGTACTGTCCAGCGGGTCAACGGCCGGGTAGATGCCGAGCTCGGCGATCTGGCGGCTCAGAACCGTGGTGGCGTCCAGGTGGGCGAACGACGTGGCCGGCGCGGGGTCGGTCAGGTCATCGGCAGGGACGTATACGGCCTGTACGGACGTGATCGAACCTTTTTTGGTCGAGGTAATACGTTCCTGCAGGGCACCCATGTCGGTGGCCAAGGTCGGCTGGTAACCCACTGCGGACGGGATACGACCGAGGAGTGCCGACACTTCGGAACCTGCCTGCGTGAAGCGGAAGATGTTGTCCACGAAGAACAGAACGTCCTGGCCTTCCTGGTCGCGGAAATATTCAGCGAGGGTCAGGCCGGTCAGGGCAACGCGGGCACGGGCTCCGGGAGGCTCGTTCATCTGGCCGTACACGAGGGCCGCTTTGGATTCGCCGCCCGGTACGATTACTTTGGAATCGATCATCTCGTGGTAAAGGTCGTTACCTTCACGGGTACGCTCACCCACACCGGCGAACACGGAGTAACCGCCGTGGCCTTTAGCGATGTTGTTGATGAGTTCCATGATCAGAACGGTCTTGCCCACGCCGGCGCCGCCGAACAGGCCGATCTTGCCGCCCTTTGCGTAAGGCGCCAGAAGGTCCACAACCTTGATGCCGGTAACCAGAACTTCCTGTTCGGTCGACTGTTCGTCGAAAGCCGGGGCTTCAGCGTGGATCGGGGCAACCTGTTTGTGGCCTACCGGGCCCAGTTCGTCGATCGGCTCGCCGATCACGTTCAGGATGCGGCCCAGGGTCTCGGGACCAACCGGTACCGAAATCGGGGCGCCGGTGTCGGTGCACTCGGCACCGCGAACCAGACCTTCGGTCGCGTCCATGGCGATGGTACGAACGGTGTTTTCACCCAGGTGCTGGGCAACTTCAAGCACCAGGCGCTGGCCGTTGTTGGTGGTTTCAAGCGCGTTCAGGATGGCGGGCAGTTGGTCGTCGAACTGGACGTCCACAACGGCGCCGATCACCTGCGTCACGCGGCCAATGTTCTTTTTGGCAGCCATTTGCTACACTCCTTGGTCGTCTAGAGCGCTTCAGCGCCCGAAATGATTTCAATCAGCTCTTTGGTGATCGCGGCCTGACGGGTCCGGTTATAGGTAATCGTCAGGTTGGCAATCATGTCGCCGGCGTTACGGGTTGCGTTGTCCATCGCGGTCATGCGCGCACCCTGCTCGGATGCGGCGTTCTCGAGGAGACCGCGGTAGATCTGCACAGCCACGTTCCGGGGCAGAAGGTCGTCGAGGATCGCGCCTTCGTCCGGCTCATATTCGTAGATCGCGCCCTGCAGCTCGTCGCCAGCTTCGTTTTCGTTGGCAACTTCCGGCAGCGGCGCCGGGATAAGCTGTTGTTTGGTCGTGATCTGCACCAGAGCCGACTGGAACTTGGCATAGAACAGGGTCGCAACATCAAATTCGCCACGTTCGAACATGGCCAGCACGTCGGCGGCAATGTCGTGCGCATCGGCAAAACCGAGGCGCTTGATGGCGGACATGTCCTTGTGACCGATGATCTTGTCACCGTAGGTCCGGCGCAGAAGGCCATAGCCCTTGCGGCCGATACACAGGATCTTCACCGTCTTGCCGGCTTTCACGAGCGACTGGATGTGCGCGCGGGCCGCCTTGACGATGTTGGTGTTGAAACCGCCGCACAGGCCCCGCTCGGAGGTCGCGACGATTACCAGTTCAACATCGTCCTTGCCGGTGCCGGCGAGCAGCGGGGATGCACCCGGCTGGTCCTTGACGGCGGCGCCAAGGCCAGCGAGTACATTTTCCATCCGCTCTGCATAGGGGCGGGCAGCTTCCGCTGCTTCCTGTGCACGGCGCAGTTTGGATGCCGCCACCATTTTCATGGCTTTGGTGATCTTCTGCGTCGACTTGACGGAGCTGATCCGGACTTTCAGGTCTTTAAGGCTGGGCATGGGTCCTGCCTTCCTCCAATCGTCTGGGTCTTAGCTAAAGGACTTCGCGAATGCGTCGAGGATCGACTTCAGTTTTGCAATCGTGTCGTCGCTCAGTTTCTGTTCGCTGCGAATGGTCGCCAGAACATCGGCATGCTTGGAGCGCATTTCCCCGAGGAACTGCTCTTCGAAGCGGGTAACCGACGAAACCGGGAACGCATCCAGGTAACCACGAACACCAGCGAAGATCGACACAACCTGCTCTTCAACCGGGAGCGGGCTGTACTGAGCTTGCTTCAGAAGCTCGGTCAGGCGCGAACCGCGGTTCAGCAGTTTCTGGGTCGACGCATCGAGGTCGGAACCGAACTGGGCGAAAGCTTCCATCTCGCGATACTGGGCGAGTTCGAGCTTGATCGAGCCTGCAACCTGTTTCATCGCCTTGATCTGAGCGGCCGAGCCTACGCGCGATACCGACAGACCCACGTTAATAGCGGGACGGATACCTTTGTAGAACAGGTCGGTCTCAAGGAAGATCTGGCCGTCGGTGATCGAGATCACGTTGGTCGGGATGTAGGCCGACACGTCACCAGCCTGGGTTTCGATGATCGGCAGAGCGGTCAGCGAACCAGCGCCGAGCTCGTCGTTCAGCTTTGCAGCGCGTTCCAGGAGGCGTGAGTGCAGGTAGAATACGTCACCCGGGTAAGCTTCACGTCCCGGCGGACGGCGCAGAAGCAGCGACATCTGGCGGTAAGCAACGGCCTGTTTGGACAGATCGTCATACACGATCACGGCATGCATGCCGTTGTCGCGGAAGAACTCGCCCATGGCGCAACCGGTGTAGGGTGCCAGGAACTGCAGCGGTGCCGGCTCGGAAGCGGTCGCGGCAACAACGATGGAATATTCCAGCGCGCCTTGCTCTTCGAGCGACTTCACGATCTGGGCAACGGTCGAACGCTTCTGACCAACGGCCACATAGATACAGAACAGCTTGCCGCTGTCGTCTTTGGCGGCGTCGTTCGAAGCCTTCTGGTTGATGAAGGTGTCGATGGCAACGGCGGTTTTACCGGTCTGACGGTCACCGATCACCAGCTCGCGCTGACCACGGCCAACCGGCACCAGGGCGTCGATTGCCTTCAGGCCCGACTGCATCGGCTCGTGAACCGACTGGCGCGGGATGATGCCCGGTGCTTTTACTTCAACGCGCGAACGGGTGACATCGGTCAGCGGACCTTTGCCGTCGATCGGGTTGCCAAGCGCGTCAACAACGCGGCCCAGCAGGCCTTTGCCAACCGGCACGTCCACGATGGCGCCGGTCCGTTTGACGGTGTCGCCTTCTTTAATGCCACGGTCGCTACCGAAAATAACGATACCGACGTTGTCGCTCTCGAGGTTCAGGGCCATGCCCTTGACGCCACCCGGGAATTCAACCATCTCACCGGCTTGCACCTGGTCGAGGCCGTATACGCGGGCAATACCGTCACCAACCGAGAGAACGGTGCCTACTTCAGAAACTTCAGCGTCATTGCCGAAATTAGCGATCTGGTCCTTCAGGACCTTGGAGATTTCCGCCGCACGGATATCCATTACTGAACCCCTTTCATGGCGATTGCGAGGTTGTCGAGTTTGGTTTTAAGGGAGCTGTCCACCATGCGGGAGCCCACTTGTACCCGAAGGCCGCCGAGCAGACTTTCGTCGACGCTGGCGTTGATGGCGACATCCCGGCCTACAGCCGACTTCAATTTCTTTTCAAGGTCACCAAGCTGTTTCTTGGTCAGGGCCCGCGCGCTGACGACATCGGCCGTTACCTCACCGCGGTGGTGAGACAGGAGCTTGTCGAAGTCCGCGAGGATGGCAGGCAGATTGCCCAGGCGACGATTCGCCGCCAGCACACCCAGGAACTTGTTGGTCAGCGCCGAGAGGGCTGCAGCTTCGGCCACTTTCGTGATGCCTTTGGACTGCTGTTCCCGGCTGTAAAGCGGCGAGCCGACGAGGGTGCGCAGATCTGCACTGTCCCCCAACATGGCTTTCAGCTTGGCGAGATCGGATTCGACCGCCTCAAGCGCCTTTTCCTCAACGGCGAGGTCAAAAAGCGCCACGGCATAGCGGCCGGAAATCCCTGATACTATCGCTTTGTGCGAGGTCACGTCAGACTGTCCCCTGGGTTAGGTCTGAACCTGTTGACACATCTGTGAGACGGGGTCTTTGAACAAAGTCCGCTCACGCTCAGTTTTGACTTGTTTCAACGAGGCAGAAAATAAGCCCCACTGCGGCCAAGGCCAGCCGAAATGCGTGCTCCCTCTAGCATAAGCATTTCCACCATGCAAGCCGCGTTGTGCCGCTGTTTTGATTCTTCTGTCCCCGGGACAAAATCCCGCGGGCGCCTGACAGCGTTTCCCATGCAAATCCGGCACTTGAAGGCGCTTTTATCGCCCTTTTTGCAGGGGTTTAGGGACATTTCGGTACCGGCGGGGCCGATTGGGCCTGCCTGTGCCAGATTGGTGGAAAGCTATTCAGCGCCGGCGCGGGCGCAGGTAGCCGGCCAGATATTCGCGAATGTCGCGCTTGAGGGATTCGTCATACAGCGCGGGGCCTGTGCCGGGGGCATCGAAGGGCAAGCTTTCGATCCATGTGAGAAACGCCTGCGTCGGTGCGGACAAGGCTTCCGTGCCCGGCCTCAGCAGCATCAGGTGCCGCCGGTCGGCGTGTCCGCTGGCCGCCGCGCGCACCGCAAGGGTCGCCCCCACATCGACATGCCAGCCCAGTTCCTGCCAGATGGCACGCCAGGTGCCGGGCTTCAGCCCGCCGCCAATGCCGCGCGAGGGACGGAACAGGATGGCCTTTTTGGCAGCCGCCGCGAACGGGGCCGCCGCCGCGCTGGCACCGGCGGCATCCAGCCCGCCAAGGCCACCCAGGCAGATGAACAGATCGAAGCCGCCCTTGATGTCGGCCACCCGGTCCACGCTCGCGCGGGCGAACTGGCCGGGTTTCAGGAGCGCGCCGACGGTTTCGGTATCATCGATCCCGAACACCTTGCCGGCGCCGACCGCATCCAGGTACGCAAGGCGCGCACCGGTGCCGCAGCCGACTTCCATCACGGTTGCAGGCTGAACCAGATCGGCGACCAGGCGCATGACCGGGCCGTCGATCGCGACATCGCCATGGCTTTCGGCGCGCCTGTAGAAGGCCGCAGGCAAAGGCGGGCCGTCCTGCCCGAAGGACATGTGCCACGAGCGCGCCACAAGCGCCAGCGGGCTTGCGAAGCTGCCGTCGCTGTAGCGGCGTTCATAGCTTATGCCGTGTGGCCGTTCGCCGACATCCTTTTCCCAGTCCACCGTGCCCGGCGGGCGCGAATAGAAATAGGACGCATCCGCCAATTGCTCGCCCATGGTGCCGGCCACTGCGCGTTCGAAATTCTCGCGCCATTGATGGCATTCGTTGCGGCTGAGCACATGACCGGCCTGCTGTTTCGCGAGCACGGCCATCCAGCCATTGATGGCCTTGGCACTGAGCTGGTCTTCGCTGCGGACCGGGAAATGCAGAAGCGGCACATCCGGCAGGATGACATTGCGGATGGTGTTGCGCGCATCATCAAAAATCCGGTGGTTGCCGCCGCCCACCTGATAGGGCGGCGCAATACGGCCATCGAAGCGGATGATCGATTTATAATGCTGTTCATATTCATCGAGCCGGTACCAGTTCATGCTGGCCGGCGGGTCCTTGGACATGTCGGCAACCGGCTGTCCCTTGGGCAGGACATAGGTGCGCCAGGGCATGCGACCGCAGCCCATGGACGGAATACCCTGCAAGGCGGCCTCGAACGCCGCCCGGTCGCGGGCACCGATAAATTCGTCCGCATCCAGGAACACCATGAAGTCCGAGAAAAACACCGATTGCACGGCATGCATCATCGCGGTCATATAGTCCGCCTGCGTATGTTCCATGCTGCTGCGGTCCCACACCGCGACACGGCCGGTTTCGCGGGCCAGCCGTTCAAGGATATGCCGGGTATTGTCGACCGAATTATTGTCGGCGATCAGCATATAGTCGACAAACTTGAGATTGTGCCGCACGAACGGCTCGATCATGTCCTGTTCGTTGCGTGCCATCGACAATGCGACAATCTTGAACGGTTTTTGCGCCGGCAGCGCCATATAGTCCCCCGAATCCGGCCCCGCCATCAAATGCCGCGTGGCCCTTTCCCCCTACATAAAGCTGTAGGGATCGATATCAACCTTTATCCGCACGCCGGACGGCGCCTTCACCGCATTCAGCCAGGCCCGGATAACCGCCTGTATTTTTACATCCTTGCGCGTATGCATCAGAAGCCGGAAACGGAACAGGCCCCTGAGGCGCGCCAGTGGCGCCGGCGCCGGGCCAACCACATTCACGCCGTCTATCTGCGGCGCGACCGCCGCCAGCTTGCGCCCGACTTCCAGCACAGCCGCCATATCGGGGCCAGACAGGATGATCGCCGCCAGCCGGCCGAAGGGCGGCATATGGTGCCGCGCCCTGGCTTCCTTCTCCGCCGCCATGAAGGCTTCACCGTCGCCGGACAAGAGGGCCGCCACCACCGGGTGTTCGGGCTCGTAGGACTGCAGGTATACCCGGCCCGGCTTGTCCGCCCGGCCCGCGCGCCCCGCGACCTGCACCAGTTGCTGGTAGGTGCGTTCGCCGGCGCGCAGGTCACCGCCCCTGAGGCCAAGGTCGGCGTCCACCACGCCCACCAGGGTCAGGTTCGGGAAATGATATCCCTTGGTCACGATCTGGGTGCCGATCACGATATCCAGCTTGCCGGACGCGATTTCATGCACCATGCGCGCGGTGTCCGACGGCTTCAGCATGGTATCGCTGGTCATGACCCCCAGCCGCGCGGCGGGAAAGCGGTGCGACACTTCCTCGAACAAGCGTTCGACGCCGGGGCCGCAGGCGACCAGGCTGTCTTCCGTCTTGCAGGTCGGGCAGGCGTTCGGTACCGGTTCGATATGGCCACAATGGTGGCACTGCAGTTCCTGCCGGAACCGGTGTTCCACAAGCCAGGTCGAACAGGCGGGGCATTCGATACGGTGGCCGCAGGTGCGGCACAGGGTCAGGGGCGCATACCCCCGCCGGTTCAGGAACAGCATAGCCTGTTCGCCCGCCGCCACCGTGGCCTCGATCTCGCGCACCAGCACGGGCGACAGCCAGGTGCCGCGTTCGGGTGGCTCATGCCGCAAGTCGATGGCTTTCATCTCCGGCAACACGGCATTGCCGTGACGTTCCCTGAGCTTCAGAAGTCGGTACCGCCCCTCATCCGCATTCACCAGGGTTTCAAGGGACGGCGTCGCGCTCGCGAGCACAATCGGGCAGCCGGCCAGCTTGGCCCGCACGATGGCCATGTCGCGGGCATGATAGAGGACACCGTCTTCCTGCTTGAAGGAACCATCATGTTCTTCGTCGACCACGATAAAAGCAAGGCGGCGGAACGGCAGGAACAGGGCCGAGCGCGCGCCCACCACCACCCGGGCCTCGCCGCTTGCGATCGCCTGCCAGGCGCGCCGGCGTTCGGCCTGCCCGATATCGGAATGCCACACCACGGGGGCGGCGCCGAACCGGCTTTCAAACCGGTCCAGCCATTGGCTCGTCAGCGCGATTTCCGGCACCAGAACCAGCACCTGCGCGCCTTTTTCCTTGAGCGCTTCGGCCAGGCCTTCGAAATAGACCTCGGTCTTGCCGGAACCGGTAATGCCGTCCAAAAGGAAAGGTGCGAAGCCGCCTTCCCACACCTGGGCCCGAATCGCCTCGGCTGCGGCGGCCTGTTCACCCGAAAGGTCTGGCCCCTTGAGACCGGGATGGGGCGGCGGGTAAGGTGCATCGGCCGAGATATCGAGCGCGATCAGCGCCCCGGCTTTCTCAAGACCACGCACCACCGCGTCGGATACAGCCGCCAGTTCACTGATTTCCGATGCCGTGCGCGCCTTGCCGTCCGCTAGCAACCTGAGCACCGCCTGCCGCGCCGGGGTCATGCGTAGGTCTGCGGGCACGGCGGGCGCGGGCGCATAATGCCGCTTCACCGGCGCCTGCCCTGTGGCCGCGGGGCCCGACAGGCACATGCGCAACACGGCACCAGGCGAGGTGAGCGTATAGGCCGCAACCCAGTCGACAAAGCGGCGCAAGTCTTCCCGCATCAGCGGGCCTTCGAGCAAAGCTTCAACCGGTTTCAGCTTTTCAATCGGCAGGGTCTTGCCACCGGGCACCGCGTCTGCGTCCCACAGCACCCCGGTCGCGCGCCGGCCCGACAGGGGCACCTCGACCAGTTGGCCGGGCGCAGCAATATCCTTCAGGTGCGGCGGCAGGCGGTAATCGAGCGCGCCGCCAAGCGGCAGCGGCAAAAGCACCTTCACCCGGTGTTCCGCGCCTTCATCCCTGTCACCAAAAAGCTGCTGCTGGCCCATTCCCGTCCCGGCAAATCTGGATTTCGGCACCCGCACGGGCGCCGCATGCGCCACCATAGGCAACAAAAACGGGTGCGGCAATTTGACAAAACCAAAAATTAATAAACATAGCTTATGATATCCCTTGCTTATGAAGATCGGGAAGCGTATTGACCGGCCCATGCCAAACAGAAACGAAAACCAGAATCCCCTCGTTTTCCAGATCAGCGACCTGTTCCGCCTGATGCGGCAGGCCTTCGCGAAGGAAGACGGCCCCGAAATCACCCGCGCGCAGGCCAAGGTGCTTCTGACCGTGTGGCGCCTGCCCGGCATCAGCCAGCAGGCGTTGGCCGCACGGCTTGAGGTCAGCACCATGTCGGTCTGCCGGCAAGTGGATGCCCTTGAAGCCAAACAGATGATCGAACGCCGGTCGGACGACAAGGACCGCCGCGTGCGCCGCCTGTTCGTGACCGAAAAGACCACGCCACTGATCGATACGATCATGGCCAAGCTGGCCGATTTGTCCGACGAGTTCCTCGCACCGCTGAGCAGCGAAGAGCGCCGCACCCTGGACAGCCTGCTCAATCGCATCATCGCGCACGCGAGCCAGAAACGTACTGGAGTAGACCAATGAAACGCCTGCTTATGTATATCAGTGTGCCGGGCCTGATCCTGGTTGGCATCGCCCTGGTGTTCCTGCAGGGTGGCCGCTTTGTCACCACCGACAATGCCTATGTGCGCACCGGCATTCTGACCGGCGCCGCCCGTGCGTCCGGCGAAGTGGTGGCCGTGCATGTGAAGCGCAACCAGCAGGTGGCCGAAGGCGACGTGATCGCAGAGCTGGACGACACCGAAGCCCGCCTGAAGCTGATGGAAGCCCAAACCGGCGTCACCACCGCGCGCGACATCGTCGCGGCCCTGAAGGCCAACTACCGCAAAAGCCTGGCCATGCTGGCCAAGGAACGCGAAAACCTGGCCTATGAAATGCGGGAACTGAAGCGCGCCGAAGCGCTGGTGAAAGACCATAACCTGGTCGAATCCAAACTGGATGAACACAAACACCTGGTCGAGGAATCGAAAGCCCAGATCGCCGTGCTTGAGGAAGCCGCCGCCCTGGCGCTGACCCAGCTTGCCGGTGACGCAAACATCGACCCCGACCTGCACCCGATGACATTGAAAGCCATCTCGGCGGTCAAAAGCGCCGAAGTGGCGCTTGAATACCGGCAGGTGCGCGCCCGCACCGCGGGCACCGTGACCCAGATCGACCTTTACCCGGGCGAATATGTCACCGCCGGCTACCCGATTTTCGGCATGACCGTGGACACCGACCTGCGCATCGAAGCCAACCTGAAGGAAACCGAACTGACCTATGTGCAGGACGGCCAGGACGTTGAAGTGCGGGTGGATGCCCTGCCCGGCCAGACCTTCCATGCTTTTGTGCGCTCCATCGACCCCGCCACCGGTGCCGAATTCGCCGTGCTGCCGGCCCAGAATGCCACCGGCAACTGGGTGAAGGTCACCCAGCGGGTGCCGGTGCAGATCGGCTTCAAGCCCGGGCAGGACCTTTCGCTCCTGCGCGCGGGCCTGAGCGTCGAGGTGGATATCGACACCCACCATGAACGCACGACCGACGACCTGCTGGCGCTGATCGGCCTGAAATGAGCGCGGGCACGGCCACAGACGCATCGGCCCCCAAACCCGCGGGGGCGGACGAAATCGCCCACTATCGTGGCGGGCTGATCTTCTGCCTGATGCTGGCCGTGTCCCTGCACACCATCGACGCCACCATCGTCAATGTGGCCTTGCCCAAGATGCAGGGCACGCTCCAAGCCACCTTCGACCAGATCACCTGGGTCGTGACCACCTATATCATGGCCAGCGTGGTGCTGACGCCACTGGTCGGATGGGCCGCCAGCCGCTTTGGCGTCAAGCGGCTTCTGACCCTGTCGATCATCATGTTCACCCTGTCGTCTGTACTGTGCGGCATGGCGGTAACCCTTGAGGCCATGCTGGGCGCGCGGCTGTTGCAGGGGGCGTCCGGTGCGCCGCTGATACCACTCGCTATCGCGACCCTGAACCGGCTGTCGTCGACGCCCCTTGAACGCGCGCGGCTGATGGCGCTTTTTGGCATGGGCACCATGGCGGGGCCGGTGCTGGGCCCGTCGCTTGGCGGTTACATCACCGAAATTTCCACCTGGCGCTGGGTGTTCTTCATCAACCTGCCCGTGGGCGCGTTGGCCGTGATCGGCCTCACGATCACCATGCGCGCGGGCAACCGCATTCCGGGCCACAAATTGAACCTGTTCGGTTTCCTGACCCTGGCGCTGGCGGTTGGCGCCCTGCAGCTTGGCCTCGACCGGGGCGAATCGGAAGACTGGTTCGACAGCAGTGAAATCATCGCCTATGCGCTGATCGCCATCGCCGCCTTCTGGATGTTCATGGTCAACAGCCGTACATCGGAACGGCCCTTCATCCCCGGTGTTTTGTTCAGGGACAGCAATTTTGTCGTCGGCATGGTGCTGGTGCTGATCGCCGCCGGCAACATGACCGCGTCTGTGGTCCTGCAGCCGCCCCTGATGCAGCAGGTGATGGGTTATCCGGTCCTGGACACCGGCCTTCTTCTCATCTGGCGCGGCCTGGGCATGATGGCGGGCATGATGATTGCGCCCCGGCTGGTCACCCGTTTCGACCCGCGCCTGTTGCTGCTGATCGGCTCTGCCGGCATGGCGGCGGGCATCGCGCCCTTCGCGTTCCTGACCGCCGACACGCCGGCGATGGTGCTGGCGGTGCCGCCCATCTTCCATGGTTTTGGCATCGGCATATTGTTCGTGATGGCATCAACCATCGCCTATGCCACCATCCCGCCGCACCTGCAGGTGGAGGCCTCGTCCATGTTCTCGCTCATTCGCGGGCTTGGCCAGGCGGTGTGTATTTCGCTGACCGTCGCGCTCGTCACCCGCTATACCCAGATCAACCATTCGGAACTGGTGGAACGGCTGACCCCGCTCCGGCAATTTGTGGCGCCCAATTCGCCGGTTGCACAGCAAAGCCTGTCGGTCGACAAACTGGCCATGGCCAACCTTGTCGTCAGCCGCGAGGCCGCCATGATCGCCTACAGCAATGGTTATATTGCGCTTTTCTGTGCATCCTTTATCGCGGCGCTGGCCGCCATCTGGGTGAAACCGGCGCGCAAGAATGCGAACGCGGCGCCTGCACCGATGGATCATTAGGGGGTCATAAGGGCCCCTTCCCCCTTGCAAAGCGCCGCGATCTTTATTAGGCAGGCGCGGAAAACCGTATTAC
This sequence comes from Alphaproteobacteria bacterium, assembly GCA_006226495.1. GTDB lineage: Bacteria > Pseudomonadota > Alphaproteobacteria > Sphingomonadales > Kordiimonadaceae > Kordiimonas. The sequence continues at coordinate 18,600 of SBGU01000054.1, read as the reverse complement.
AGTGCGCCAAAACCCGCAGAACCACGGTAGAAGACAATGGCCGCGCCCGCGCGGCCCAAGGAGCCCGCTAACATGAAGTTCTTCCTCGACACCGCCAATATCGCCGAAATCCGCGAAGCCAATGCCACCGGCCTTCTGGACGGCGTGACCACCAACCCGTCCCTGATCAAAAAAGCCGGCCGCGACTTTTTCGAAGTGATCGCCGAGATCGCCGCCGAAGTGGATGGCCCGGTGTCGGCCGAAACCGTGGCCCACGACCATGAAACCATGCTGAAGGAAGGCCTGAAGTGCGCCAAGATCGCCGACAATATCGCGGTCAAGGTGCCGCTGACCGTTGAAGGCCTGAAAACCTGCAAGGCCCTGCGCGCTGAAGGCATCATGGTCAACGTCACCCTGTGCTTCACCGCCAACCAGGCCCTCTTGGCTGCCAAAGCCGGCGCCACCTTCATTTCGCCGTTTGTCGGCCGTCATGACGATGTCGGTTTCATCGGCATGGAACTGATCGAAGACATCCGCAACATCTATGACAACTACCAGTTCGACACCGAAATCCTGGTCGCTTCCGTGCGCCACCCGGCCCACGTTCTGGAAGCAGCTCGCATCGGCGCCGATGTTGCCACTTTCCCGATCGACGTGATGAAAAAGCTGTTCAACCACCCGCTGACCAAGTCGGGCCTCGATGCCTTCGACAAGGACTGGGCGGCCACCGGCTTCTCGATCCTCTAGGGACCAAAAACAAGGGCGCCGCAGACAACCGGCGCCCTTTTTGTGTGTGATGACAGACAGCCTGAACATATTGCGCATGCAGCACCCCTGGCCGAACATCGAAGGTGTCCGGGCGTGGGATTTCACGCTTGGCGGCGGTGGGCGTGAACTGGTGGATGCCATCATCCGCGCTGACCGGCCCAAAGTGATGCTGGAAATCGGCTGTTTCCTGTGTGCGTCGGCCAAACGCTGGCTGGGCCTTGACGACGACCTGGTTGTCGTTGGTCTCGACCCCTGGGACGATGGCCTCATCGACCAGTGCAAACGGTATGTCGGGCGCCCGGGCCTCAGCCGCGCCTACCCGGACCTTGCGGTCCAGCAGCAGTTCGCCGCCGATATCGAAAGCCAGGGTCCGTTCCGGACCGCGCTTGCGAACCTTCGCGGCCATGAAGACCGTTTCATCCCCGTGCGCGGCCTGTCGCCCGATGCGCTCGATGGCCTGAAAGCGGCGGGGCTTGAACCCGATCTCATCTATATCGATGCCGGCAAAAAGGCGGACGACCTCGAAGCCTGCCACGCCCTGTGGCCGGATGCGCGCCTGACCGGCGACGACTGGCACTGGAACCGCACCAAGGGTTACCCCATGCGCAGAATCGTCACCGCGTTTGCCGAGAAACACGGCTTTACGGTCGAGGCCGAACACGCCACCTGGGTGCTCAGCCGCTAGACATTTCCGCAACACGGCGCTAAGTGTCTGTGGACGACATACGGAGCGTTTGTGAAACACCTGTCTGAGACCCGCTGAACCCTGCCCCGGAACCAAGTTTCCAGGCGGCAGGGACGATAGGAACCTCTCCCCCACCCACGTGGGCGGAACCTGTTTTCTATTGAGCGGAGACACCCCCGTTGAATATTTCCAAACTGGAACAGCGCGCGCTGCATGCCCTCGCGCAGGGCGGCGCCATTCTGATTGAATATGACGACCGCAGGAAGGTCGTCGAAGCAAACTGCCTGAACCGCGAAGGCTGGCGCCTGTCGGGTTTCAGCATCGGGCTTTTCAGGAAACTGAAACGGCGCGGCCTGATCGCCAGCCGGGCTGGCGGCCCCTACCGCATCACTGCGCTCGGGCTGGCGTCGGTGCGGGCGCAGCTCGACAACCGGTAACCCTGAAACAGGAAGGGAGGCCAGTGCCTCCCTTTCCACCATCCCCCAAAAAAAGCATATCAGGCGCCGCTGGCCCAGTCCGCCGTCAGCCTGTCGCAGGTGAAGCTGGTGGGCGGGAAGAAGGCGAGGCCAGCCGTGCGCAAATCGGCATAGCGGATGATCTGGCCCTCGATATTGCCTTCTGTGATGCGGGTTTCGCCGCCATAACCGTCGGCGCCCGGTGTGACCACCGTTTTGGTGTAGCGCCAGCCCGAGCGCACCTTGGCATCGGGGCGCACCACCACCATCTGCCAGGCCATGCCGCCGCCCCGGCACCAGTCCCAGAACAGATACTGGTCGAAACTGCTGTCGGCGTTCGGGCGCGCCCGCCCGTCGCCGCCCTGGGCGATGAAACGCGGTACCTGTTCGATGACAATGAGATGCCCGCCCTGCGGCACCCGTTCCAGTTCGGTGCGACTGTAGGCAACCGCCGGCCATTCGCCCATTTCCACCATGGGCGCGGCACAGGCCACGGGCAACAGCAAGGTGAGTAGCAGTGCAAGCTTGCGCAACCGGGTGTCCCCTTTTCCCTTTCGCGGAAGGCGAGCATACCCGAAGGGTTGCAAGAGTGCAATTTATGGAAACCGGAACAGGCATGGCCGGTTAGACCCGACCCCGCATCCTGCCCTTCGACAAGCTCAGGGCGAACGGTGGGGCGATGGACAGATGCGCCTTGCTTGGCACCGGGCAGAACACGATGGGTAACATGCATTGCCACCCCCGTTCGGGCTGAGCCTGTCGAAGCCCGGGAAATGACACACCGCCTCAAACATCAGGACCGCCGCCAGCCAGCGGCCTGGCTGGGGTTAGTGCTTGTCGGCAGCCATATCCGGATCGGTTTCAAGGCCAAGGTCTTCAGCCGCCAGCCGCCGGGCTTTTTCAGCGCTTTCCTGCCTGAGCGGGCGGCTGACCGGGCACACAAGCTGCAGGTAACCGTTCAGGGTGTTGGTGAGATTGTCGCCCACCAGCGAATAATGGATAAACTGGCCGCGTTTCTCGCCACTGATCAGGCCGGCATTTTCCAGTACGCTCAGATGTTTGGACAATGAAGGTTTGCTGATATCGAACCGTTCCGCGATCTCGCCCGCCGTCATGCTGCTTTCCGACAAATACGCCAGGATTTTGCGGCGCACGGTCGAGGACAGTGCCTGAAATACCTTTTCCATGGTTACTCCGACAATAATTAGTCTATTGACTAATTAGCTAATCATTGTTTAGCTAATTACCTAAATATCGATACAGCCTATCCCAGCAGGGTCGCGATTGAAAGGGGACATCCGATGTCAGACACAGAAAACATTCCGCACCCGAGGGTGAACCCGGCACAGTTTTCAGACCCGTCCAATGGCCGTGTTGTCTGGTCGCCCGCCAAAACCCTGTGGATCGGCGGCATGTATGCGGTTGCCATTGTGGGCGGCGCGCTGACCTTCAGCCTCGCCAACCTGGCGCTGTTTCTGGTCACGACCGCTGGGGTCCTGTGTTTTGGCCATTCGCTTGGCATGCACCGGCGGCTGATCCATGCCAGCTTCGACTGCCCCCTGTGGCTGGAGCATGCCATGGTCTATCTCGGTACCCTGGTCGGGCTCGCCGGGCCGATCAGCATGATCCATATCCATGACACACGCGACTGGGCGCAGCGGCAAGGTGACTGCCATGACTATTTTGCGCACCGGCGCCCTTTCCTTGAGGACTTTTACTGGCAAACCTGCTGTTCGGTCGAATTGACGCACCCGCCGGTGCCGCTGCTGGAACGCCGCATTGCCAACGACCGCTTCTACAAGTGGCTTGAACGTACCTGGATGTGGCAGCAGCTTCCGTGGGCCATCCTGTTTTTTGCCGTGGGCGGCATCGGTGCGGTGGTTTGGGGCGTGGCGGCGCGGGTGGCAGTATGCGTGACCGGACACTGGCTGATCGGCTATTTCGCGCACCGGCAGGGCCACCGGGACTGGCATGTGGGTGGCGCGGGTGTGCAGGGCTACAATATCCCGCTCGTGAGCTGGCTGACCTTCGGCGAATGCTGGCACAATAACCACCATGCTTTTCCCGGCTCGGCCAAGCTTGCGCTGGAAAAAGGCCAGTCCGATCCCGGCTGGTGGGTGCTGATGCTGTTCCGCCGTTTTGGTCTTGTCACCAATATCAAAACACCGGAAAGCCTGCCGCCAAGGCCGGAACTGCACCATTTGTGACCAGCCTCCTGCCCTTCGACAAGCTCAGGGCGAACGGCGGAAGACGGATGGATGCAGCTTGCCAGTCGCGCCAGACCGAACACGACCGAGAACAGGCATTGCTACCACCGTTCGGGCTGAGCCTGTCGAAGCCCGGGATCATGGGGCTCGGCCTGCCCGGCAACCATAGACCCGGCAGCCTGCCCTTCGACAGGCTCAGGGCGAGCGGGGGTGTGGGGCGGGCAGGAAAAAACAAGGCGCCGGGTGGGGCGCCTTGTCGGGTATCTAAACCTATTCGTCGTCCGGGTTCACCCAGGTGACATGGCCCATCTTGCGGCCCGGGCGCGGGTCCTGTTTGCCATAATGATGGTAATGGGCCTTGGGGTCCGACAGGTACTTGTCGAAATCCAGGATGTCCTTGCCGAGCAAGTTCTTCATATGCACGCGGCCACGGGCGGCGGTGGGACCCAAGGGCAGGTCGCAGATGGCGCGGATATGCTGTTCGAACTGGCTGGTTTCGGCGCCTTCGATGGTCCAGTGGCCGCTGTTGTGCACCCGGGGGGCGATTTCGTTGACCACGATTTCGCCCGCGCCGTCATTCACGAACATCTCGACCGCCATCACCCCCACATATTCAAGGGCGTTGGCGATGCGGGTGGCCATGACCTTGGCCTTGGCTTCCACCACTTCCGACACACGGGCCGGCACATCGGTGGTGTCGAGGATATGGTTGGTATGCACATTTTCGCCGACCGGAAAGGCCGCCACGTCGCCCGATGCCGAGCGCGCGACCACAACACTGATCTCGCGGTCGAAATTCACGAAACCTTCCAGGATCGCCGGCGCGCCCTTGGTGATGTCCAGCACCTTGTCGATGTCGGAGCGGCTTTTGATCATGAGCTGGCCCTTGCCGTCATAACCGAAGCGGCGGGTCTTGGCGACGGCGGTGCGGCCGATCAGCTTGATGGCCTCATGCAGCTCGTCTTCACTTTCAAACGCCTTGTAGGGCGCGGTCTTGACGCCGCTTGCGGTCAGGAAATCCTTTTCATGCAGCCGGTCCTGCGACACCTCAAGCGCGCGGGCGCCGGGGCGCAACAGGGTTTCGCGGCTGACGATTTCAGCCGTGCGCGCGGGCACATTCTCGAATTCATAGGTTGCGACATCGACGGCGCGCGCAAACGCGGTCAGCGCCGCTTCATCGTCATAATTCGCGACCGTCACTTCGTGCGCGACATGGAAGGCCGGGCTGTTTGCTTCCGGGCAGAAGATATGGCAGCGATAGCCAAGCTTGGCGGCGGCAAGCGCAAGCATGCGGCCAAGCTGGCCACCGCCCATGATACCGATGGTGCTGCCGGGTTTTACCTGGGTCATGACGTCGGCTCCCTAAGCCTGATCTACCGGAATTTCGGCGACACTGTCGGTCTGGGCCTGGCGCCAGGCGTCCAGCCGACCGGCGAGGCCATCGTCCATCAGCGCCAGCACGGCCGCCGACAACAGACCTGCGTTCTTGGCCCCCGCCTTGCCGATGGCCAGCGTGCCCACGGGCACACCACCCGGCATCTGCACGATCGACAACAGGCTGTCCTTGCCCGACAGCATGCTGGACTGGACCGGCACACCAAACACCGGCAGCGGTGTCATGGCGGCGGCCATGCCCGGCAGGTGGGCGGCACCACCCGCGCCCGCGATAATGACCTTCAGCCCCCGGCCCTTGGCCGATTTGGCATAATCATACAGACGGTCGGGCGTGCGGTGGGCCGAAACGATCTTCGCTTCATAGGCAACACCCAGCGCGTCCAGCACATCGGCGGCGTGTTTCATGGTCGGCCAGTCGGACTGGCTACCCATGATGATACCAACAAGGGGGGCGGAATTTTTCATGGAATGGGCCATCCTTTTCCGTCATAAGGGCCGGCGGAACTGGCGATGTCCTGCCCGGCGGAGCGCGCATTATAGAAATCGCGGGCCCGAATGCAAGGACATGATCTTACCATAAAATGCTTGCCAAGCTTGCATGACGATTCGGAAAGACTGCATAATGCACAAGGGTGTAGCGTGCTAGAAGGGCGACGGACGAAAGAATGAAGGTAGGCAGCAGTTCAGGCCCGGCCAGAAGCGGGTCCACCGGTGGCGTCAGCCGCACAGGCAGCGTCGGCGGTGTGAGCGGCGTCAGCGGGGTCAGTGGCCCAAGCGGCGTATCCGGGCCGTCCAGCCCCCGCGCGATCGACGACACAGTGCAGATCCAGGCCATCCCGCCCGAGGAAATGACCCCGCGGGTGCAGCAGGCCATCCTGGGCCTGATGGCCGAGGTCGAGAATCTGCGGCGCGAACTGGACCTCACGCAGCGGCGCCTTCGGGAAATGGAAGATGTCGCCGACACCGACGCCCTGTTGCCGATCCCGAACCGGCGCGCCTTTGTGCGAGAGCTGAACAGGATGATTTCGTTTGCGGAACGTTATGGCACGCCCTCGACCCTGATGTTCATCGACCTGAATGACATGAAACAGATCAACGATCAGTATGGCCATGAAGCGGGCGACAAGGCCCTGTTCCATGTGGCACGGCTTCTGGTCGACAATACCCGTTCGACCGACGTGGTTGGCCGGCTGGGCGGTGACGAATTTGGCGTGATCCTGGCGCAGGCCGATGACCGTATCGGCGCCGACAAGGCCGAAAGCCTGTCGCGCATCATTGCCGACAGCCCGCTGGACACCGAACAGGGCCCGATCCGCATGAGCCTGGCCTATGGCACCTATACCTTCCGCTCAGGCGACCAGCCGGACGATGCGCTCGACCGCGCCGACAAGGCCATGTACGAAAACAAGAAAGACATGAAGGGCGGCCAGGAGCCGCGTTGAGGTGCAGCGCCGTGTGCGCTGTGTAGCCGGCCTGAACGTCAGGGCGTCAGGCGATGATATCTGGGATCAGGAGGTTCTGGAGCTTTTCAAGCTGGTCCTTCAGGAGCAGTTTGCGTTTCTTGAGACGCTGGACCTGGAGCGCATCGAACGTGCCCGCACGCTGAAGCGCTGTAATCGCATCATCCAGATCACGGTGCTCCTGCACAACCGCCGACAGTTGCTCCCTGATGGCGTCCTCGTCCATACACATACCCTTACTGACCTTGAAAAGAGGAATGTTTATAACATGCTGATACGGCACAGAGAAGCATCGTGAAACAGCAAATCGGTACAATTGATACGATTGACGCCGTCTGGTCTTTTGCGCTTTCGGCCTGGGCGCGGCCCGGTGTGGAAGCCGCCTGCCTTGAAGCCCAGAACCGGTTCGGCGCCGACGTGATCCTGATGATGCTGCTTCTGTGGCTGGACGAAGAAGGCCGCGGCCTGGATGACGACGGCTGGCAGGCGGTTCTGGCACTCGCGAAGGCGCAGCAGGCGACCATGATGGCCCCCATGCGCGAACGCCGCCGGGCCGCGAAGGGCACGCCACATTACGACCGGCTGAAACAGGAAGAACTGGCAACCGAGCATGATGCGCTTGATGCCCTGATGGGCGTGGCGGACGGCCATATGGTGCCGGGCGACCCCGATGCGCCGCTGCTGGCCCGCTATGCGGCGGAGCTGGGCCTCACGCCCGGCATCACCGATCCCTTGAAGGCGACCTGATCAGGCCTCGCCCCCCTTAGGCCTCGCCCCAACGGTTGAGGCCCGGCACCTCCAGGTCGAACAGGTCGAGCGCGCGGCCAACCGTATAGGTGATCATGTCATCCAGGCTGTCGGGCCGGGCATACAGCGCCGGCACGGGTGGCGCGATGATGGCGCCCATTTCGCTGAGCGCGGTCATGGTCCGCAAATGCCCGGTATGCAGCGGCGTTTCCCGGACCATCAGCACCAGCGGGCGCCGTTCCTTCAGCATCACATCCGCCGCGCGGGACACCAGCGAACTGGTGACCCCGGTCGCGATTTCCGACATGGTGCGCACCGAACAGGGCGCAACAAGCATGCCGCGGGTGCGGAAACTGCCGCTGGCGATGGCGGCACCGATATCCTTGGCGGGATAGACCACATCGGCCAGCGCCATCACGTCCCTGACCGTGCGGTCGGTTTCTTCCTTGATCGTGCGTTCCCCGGCTTTCGAGAGCACCAGATGGCTTTCGACCGGCAGGTCGCGCAACAGCTCAAGCGCGCGGATACCATAAGCGACACCACTGGCGCCGGTGATCGCGATCACAAGCCGTTCGGTCCGAGTCTCCGCCATGCTGATAGGGCCTCCTGGTCAGGAAAATGGGGCGCTTCTTGCTAAGTGCCCGAAGATACAGGCCAAGCGGGCGACGGTAAATGTTTTCCGTGACAATTTGAAGTCAGAGTGATGCAATGGAGGTTCTGACACACCACTATTCGAAAGGAGTGACGGGTATGAATATTGAATCGCATGTTGCCACCTTGAACGCAAAACATGCAGAAATCGAAGACAACATCGCCCTGGAAGAAACAAGGCCATGCCCCGACACAATCCGCCTCATGCAGCTTAAAAAGCAGAAGCTGCGCCTGAAGGAAGAATTGAGCCGCTTCTCGACCCGACATTGACCGAGAGCCGGCACCAAAAAAAGAGCGCGAGGAATTTCCTCGCGCTTTTTTTGTTTGTGCCTTCAAATCGGCCCGCATCGCTGCGGGCAACCTGAAAGCCCTTATTCTTCGGCTTCTTCCGCCGATGCGCCCGCCGCGGCTGCAGCCGATGCCTCGCTCTTGTGCGCAGCCTTTTCCTTGCGGCTGGCGGCCAGGCGCACAGCTTCATCAAGCTCGATCTGCTTGCAAAGGCCCAGGCCCACAGGGTCCTGCGGCTTGATATTGGAAATGTTCCAGTGGCTGCGGTCGCGGATCGCGGAAATGGTCGGCTTGGTGGTGCCAACCAGGCGGCTGATCTGCAGGTCCGAAAGCTCAGGATGGTGGCGTACCAGCCAGGCGATGGCATCGGGCTTGTCCTGGCGCTTGGACACCGGCGTATAACGCGGGCCCTTGGTGCGCGGCAATGCCTTCACGGCATCTTCCTGCAGCTTCAGGCGACCCACCGGGTCCTTCTGGCAGCGCTCGATATCTTCCCAGGTGAGCTGGCCGTTGGCGGTCGGGTCCTGACCAACGATATGCATGCCCACGGTACCGTCGGCAATGCCCTGCACTTCCAGTTCATGCAGGTCGCAGAAAGCGGCGATCTGACGGAAGGTCAGCGATGTATTGTCTACGAGCCACACAGCGGTGGCCATCGGCATAAGAGGTTGTGTCATCCCTTAATCCCTATGTTCTTTTATCGGAAATTCCTCTCCGTTCAGGAAAGCCCCCGGCTTGCCTGCCCCCTTTTCCACGTCGCTGTTTCTGAAGGGGGGAGAGAAATTCCTCCCGCCCCCTGTTTAGCAGGTCGACGCCTGCCTGTCACCGCGAATCGTGGGGGCGCAAGCAGATTATGGGCAGCCTAGTCTTCGACACCTTTCAGCATGATCTTGCCCATGTGCGCGCTGGATTCCATCAGGGCATGGGCCCCCGCCGCATCGGCCAGCGGGAACACTTCATGGATGATCGGCTTGATCGCACCGTCCGCAAACAGCGGCCACACACGGGTCTTCAGGCTTTGGGCCACAGCCGCCTTGAAGCCATTGTCGCGGGCACGCAGTGTGCTGCCCGTCAGGGTCAGCCGCTTCAACATCACCGGCAGCATATTCAGGGTCACCTGCGGGCCGCGCAGGAAGGCGATAGACACATGCCTGCCATCAGGCGCCAAACAGTCGATATTGCGGGGCAGGTAATCGCCGCCCACCATATCCAGGACCACATTCACACCCTGCCCGCCTGTGACCTCCTTCACCCGCGCGACAAAATCCTCGCTCCGGTAATTGATCACGGTATCGGCACCCAGCATGCGGCAGAAATCGGCCTTGTCGTCGCCGCCCACGGTGGTGATGACCGTGGCACCAAACGCTTTCGCAAGCTGGATGGCGGTTGAACCGATACCGGACGAGCCGCCGTGCACCAGCAGGGTTTCGCCCGTCTTCAGGCCGGCCCGGTCAAACAGGTTCGACCAGACGGTGAAATAGGTTTCGGGGATCGCGGCGGCGGTCACATAATCCATGCCGTCCGGGATGGGCAAGACGCTGCCGGGGGCCGCCACACAATATTCGGCATAACCGCCACCCGGGACAAGCGCACAGACCCGGTCGCCCGCCTTGAAGCCCGGCACCTTGCCGCCCACGGCCGCGACTTCACCCGCGACCTCGAGGCCCGGAATGTCGGAGGCACCGGGGGGCGGCGGATACAGGCCCAGCCGCTGCACGACATCGGGCCGGTTGACCCCCGCCGCATGCACGCGGATCAGGATTTCCTCGGGGCCCGGCTCCGGCATGTCGCGCTCGACCGGTACCAGGACCTCGGGTCCGCCCGGCATGGTGATCTCGATGGCTTTCATGATATATGCCTCCTTGCAGCCCCTGTTGACTGCCCCTGTTTGTTGCATCAGAACGTGGGGGCTGGACGCCGCCGTGACAAGGTCTAAATTGGCGGCGCGAACAGTACCGGCCAACAGGAAAGGAACGCATCATGGATTTCGACGACCTGCCCGTGCGCAAGGATACGCCACTGACCGCCGTCGAGCGTGAGGACCTTTCGACCATCAGCAAGGAAGAGCTTGAGGCGCGAATCGCACGCCTGAAGGCCGAGATCAGCCGCACCGAAACCGAGATGGCCAAAAAGGACGCCAGCCGCGCCGCCGCGGATGCCTTTTTCAAGCGCTGAGGGCCCTGCACGGCATCCCGGGCTTCGACAAGCTCAGCCCGAACGGGGTTGGCCGTGTTTGCACCAATTGGGGCCACCCGCAATAAAATCGGCCCGCCCCCACCGTGCGCCCTGAGCCTGTCGAAGGGCAGGATACAGGACACCGAACCGGAGCTTACCGCTCGCCCTGAGCCTGTCGAAGGGCAGGATGCAGGGCGCGCCTTTCAGCCATCGCCGCAAAAACCAAAAAGGCGGGCCCAGATCCGGGTCCGCCTTTTTTCAATGAATATTCAAAATCGCCAAAAAGGCGTGAGGGCTGTGCTCTGGGGGAGGTGGGCCCTCACGTCAGGTTTACGACAGCGAGGAGTCGTCGGGAGGAAATCTGCCAAAAGAATGCAAAGATTTCGTAAAGACCGGCCAGCAACCGGCAACGTTACTCTGTACACGCACGGTCATGCCGGGCGCTGGCCGGTGGGACGGGGCAAACTGGCCCCGCCTCTGATTTCAGGGGTATGGCCTCAGGCCGCGTCGGCCTCGATGGTCTTGACCGTCGGCTGGTCGGACCGGATCTCGATCTGGCGCGGTTTCTTGTGATCCGGGATCACCCGCTTCAGTTCGACTTCCAGAAGGCCGTTTTCAAAGCGGGCATCACCCACCTGGATGGTGTCGGCCAGCTCGAAGCGGCGCTCGAAAGCGCGTTTGGCGATGCCGCGATGCAGGAAGCGGCGCTCGCCGTCTTCTTCCTGGGCACGGCCAGCCAGAATGAGGGTGCCGTCTTCAACCACGACAGTCAGCTCAGCGGGCGCAAAACCGGCAACGGCCATGGTGATGCGATAATCGTCTTCGCTCAGCTTTTCGATATTATACGGGGGGTAGCTTGCGCTCGCATCGGTATTCAGGGCCGAATCGAGAAGGCGGTTCAGGTGATCGAAACCGACGGTGCTGCGAAGCAGGGGGGTAAGGTCAAAGGTACGCATGTCATGTCCTCCTTGTGAAGCGACTGATTTCCGGCCGGCCAACTGGCCCGGCCTCTGTTTCCACGTGCCGGCCCCGACCATTCGGCGACCGACAGGACTAATGTGGGAACAGCGTTTCAGCCTTGCAAGGGGGAGACGCGAAAAAGGCGCCTGAGATCAGGCGCCTTTTCCAAAAACCGGTTGTGCGGGAAGCACTTACTTCTTGAGAGAGAAGGCACCGAACCGCTTCTTGAAGCGGGCAACCTGGCCACCTTCCATAACGGCGCGGGCGCCGCCGGTCCAGGCCGGGTGGGACTTCGGGTCGATCTCAAGGGTCATCGTGTCGCCTTCCGAACCCCAGGTGGACCGGGTCTCGTAAGTCGTCCCGTCGGTCATTACCACTTTGATGGTGTGGTAGTCGGGATGAATATCTTGTTTCATGGTCTTAAATCTCCGAAAACGAGGCGTCCGTATAGGGTAAGTTTCGCGTGAACGCAAGGCTGAATCTGCGCTTTGGCGCCTGTGGGCCCCAAAAAAGATTGCCCGGGCCGTCCGGCATTTCGTCCGCATCGGGTAAAAGTCCAAATCCCGCATTGGAATGCGTGTCCCCAGGGCCTATATGTGACGGCACACACGGGAGACAAAAGACCAATGAGCGACAGTGCAGTCCGCCGCGAACACGAGCCCCCCAAAGGCAAGCTGAACAACCTCAGGACCCTCTGGTCCTTCCTTCTGCCCTACAAGGGGCGCATCGCGCTTGCGGGCCTGTTCCTCATCATCGCCGCCGGCACCGTGCTGGTGGTGCCCACAGCACTCGGCGATATTGTCGACAAGGGTTTCTCCGCCGACAATGCCCAGAAGGTGAACGACTATTTCCTGGTGTTCGTGGCCATTGTGGCCGTGCTCGCGCTCTCGACCGCGTTCCGATTCTATTATGTCACCTGGCTCGGCGAACGGGTGGTGGCCGATATCCGCAAGGCGGTGTACGAGCGCCTGATTACCCTGTCGCCCGAATTTTTCGAGACCAACCGCCCCGGCGAGATTGTCTCGCGCCTGACCGCCGACACCACCTTGGTGCAAACCATCGTGGGGTCCAGCCTGTCGGTCTGGATCAGGAACATGCTGATCGCGGTTGCCGGCACCATCTGGCTCTTCATCATGTCGCCCAAGCTGATGAGCTATATCATCGTGGTGATCCCGGTCCTGTTGGCCATCATCATCATTGTCGGGCGCAAGGTCAGGAACCTGTCGCGCACCAGCCAGGACAAGGTGGCCGATGTGGGCGCGCGCGCGAACGAATCGCTGGCGGCGTTGAATATCGTGCAGGCCTTCACCCAGGAAAGCGCCGAAGCCACCCGTTTCGGCCGGCAGGTTGACGATGCCTTCGTGGCCGCGCGCCGCCGCATCACCGTGCGCGCCTGGATGACCGCCTCGATGATCTTCCTGATCTTCGGCGCCATCGCCCTGATCCTGTATGAAGGTGCGCATGATGTGATGGCCGGCACCATGTCCGGCGGCGATATGCTCGATTTCATCATGCGGGCGGTGTTTGTGGCCGGTGCCTTCGGCGCCCTGTCGGAAGTCTATAGCGAACTGCAGCGCGCCGCCGGTGCCGCCGGGCGCCTGGCCGAACTCTTGGCCGCCGATACCCATATCAAGGCACCAGCGAACCCGAAAAAGCTGCCTGAAAAGGTGAAAGGCGAAATCCGGTTCGAGGGCGTGAATTTCCATTATCCGTCCAAACCCGGCATTGCGGCACTTGAGGATTTTTCTCTGACCCTGAGGCCCGGTGAAACCGTGGCGCTTGTGGGCCCGTCAGGTGCTGGCAAATCAACCGTGCTGCAACTCCTCCTCAGGTTCTATGACCCGCAATCGGGGTCCGTGGCCATCGACGGCGTCAATATCCATGACACCGACCCCAGGGACTTCCGCCGCCACCTGTCGCTGGTGCCGCAGGACACCATCATTTTCGCCGACACGATCGCCGAAAACATCCGCTATGGCCGGCTGGATGCCACGGACGACGAGGTCCGGGCCGCCGCCGACGCCGCCGCCGCGCGCGACTTCATCGAAAACTCGCCCGAAGGCTATAACACCTTCCTGGGTGAACGCGGCACGCGCCTGTCTGGCGGCCAGCGCCAGCGTATCGCCATCGCCCGCGCCATCCTGCGCGACGCGCCGATCCTGCTCCTGGACGAGGCCACCAGTGCCTTGGATGCCGAAAGCGAACTCAAGGTGCAGGAAGCACTCGAACATCTGATGAAGGGCCGCACGACGCTTGTGATCGCGCACCGGCTGGCCACGGTCAAAAAAGCCGACCGCATCATCGTCCTGGACGGCGGCCGCATCGTTGCCGAAGGCACACACGAGGAACTGGCCAGACAGGACGGCCTCTATAAACGCCTCGCCGACCTGCAGTTCGGGGAGACTTCAAATATATGAGCGACCGCAGAAGCCATTTGAAGTAGTGTTTTGTAATCGAAATTTGCCAAGGAATGTAACAATGCGGGCGGATTACAAGCAGTGGCTGCAAGATCGCAAATATCAGGAAAATACTGTTGGCGCACAAATCCACCGCGTCCGGAAAGTTGAGGAAGCATACGGCGACCTCGATGAACAATATAAAAGCGATCGCCTTAAGGGTATTATCGAAGAACTCCGCTATTCCACGTTCGACGAGCGGCAAGGGAAGCCAAATCCATCTAAAATTTTGTTTTCAGGAAATATCCGTAACAATCTAGCGTCATATCGCAACGCGACCGAACGCTATCTCGCATTTCTGGACGAGTCCGACGACACTGGCAGTCCGGTGAGAATAGAAATCGAAGAGCAATCGGGACTGTCGGAGACCGTGGATCAAACGGCCGGGCTGTTTGGATTAGAGCGTGATATGCAAATTGCGCTTCGCAGCGCAATTTCCGACCTGGAACCCGGCCTTACCATTGCCGATGAAGGTGTTGAGAGACATGTTGCGTCAGGCTTTATTGATATTACCGCGCGGGACAGCGAGGGTAATATCGTCGTAGTTGAACTCAAGGCAGGAAAAGCTCGCAAGGACGCTATTGTTCAAATACTGAGCTATATGGGCGACTTAGCACTTGAAGAACCAGACTGCCAAATCCGGGGCATTCTAGTGGCTAGTGATTTTGACCCTAAGGTTCAATCGTCCGCTCGCGTCGTGCCAAGCCTTCTCCTCAAGAAATACAGCTTTCAGTTCAAGTTTCTTGATGGATAGGATACTGAATTCCCTGATCCACACTATGCCTTCATCCGAAAGCCCCTACTTCCGCATGGCCGTGCCCATGGCCAGATAGGGCGCCACGGTGGCGGCGTTGTCGAAATGGTACCAGTATTCGGCGGGCACGTCCGATAGCGCCGTGGTTTGTGGCCCGGCGGCCAGGTGGAACGTGGTGCGTTCCGTCTTCGCGACTTCCTGCAGCGCAAGCCGGATGGCGGGCACCGAAAACAGGAACCTGTCGTACCGGCCGTCGGCAAGCGCGGCGGCGAGCCCGCGCTGGAGGATGTCGGCCTTGGCCTCCGCCCCCTTCGGCAGGAAGAAGAACAGGTCCTGGTGGTAGGACAGCATCACACTCTGGTCGAGGATCAGCCGCACCTTGCCGCCAAGGCCGTTTTCATGGTCCAGCTCTGCCATCACCTCAATCAGGCCGCGCGGGAAGGCGGTATAGCGCCCGCGCGCCAGCATCGACCACAGGTTTTCATCATTGCCCGTGGCCACACACAGGCCGGCGCCGCGCATGATGTCGGTATCCGGCCAATCGGGGGCCGAACCGAAGCAGGCGTTGGCCTTCAACTCCTCGAGGCTCATCCCCTTGCGGAAGGGGTTGCCCTTCTCGTCGCGCACCGCCAGCAGGCGGTAGCCCAGCATGCCGTGGGTCAGCGGGAATTTCACCATGGCGAAGCGCTTCTCGCGGCCCGGCGTGTAGGCGCTGTAAAGCACATCATAACCGCCCGCGCCGCTTTCCAGGGCCTTCAGTGCCTGGCTTTGCGGCGCCACATCGGCGCGCACCACTTCCATCGTATGGCCGCCGCCTTCCGCCCCGAGCGCAAGGCGCAAAAGGTCACCGACATACAGGTCGTGTTCGGATGCAATGGCGATACGGAAATGTTCGGCGCGGCCCGCCGGCGCCAGAAGAAACGCCACCAACAGGGCGGCCAACAGGTGTTTCATGCCTTCACTCCATGGTCATGGGTCCCATGCTACAGCAAAGACAGCGAAGGAAAAGCGGGAATGGCCCACAGGTGCCACCGGTGCCCTACTGGTGCTGGCTGGCGCTCAGTTCCATCAAGCCGGCAACGGCGGCGGCATCGTCGAAATGATACCAGTGTTCCTCGGAAATGGTGGCCAGTGCGGCCCCGTCGGGCTTGTTGCTCAGGTGGAAGGTCGTGCGCTGGTGCCCCTGCACTTCCCTGAGCGCGTCGCGGATGGCCGGCACATTATAGAGGAAACGGTCGTAGCTGCCGTCGGCGTGCATGGCCTCAAGGCCCCTGAGGATGATGGCGGCACGGGCCTTGTCCCGCTTCGGCAGGAAAAAGAACAGGTCCTGCCGGTAAGCCAGCATGATGGAAGGGTCGAGCGCAAGGCCCACTTTTTCATGGCGCCCGCTTTCGCGGCCGAGTTCGGACAGGACCTCGATGAGCCCGCGCGGGTAGGCATCGAACCGCCCGCGCGCCAGCATGGGCCACAGGTTTTCGTCATGAGCGGTCACCACACACAGGCCGGCGCGCTTCAGCACATCGGTGTCCGGCCAGTCCATGCCGCTGCCGAAACAGATACCGGATTGCAGTTTTTCGAAGCTCATGGCGGGGTCGAATGCGCCCGCGCGGTCGGCCCGCACCGCCAGCACCCGGTAGCCCAGCATGCCGCGGGTCAGCGGGAAATTGACCATGGTCAGGCGCTTGTCGCGCTCCAAGGTATAGGCGCTGTAGATGACATCAAAATGCGCCCGACCGGTTCCCAGCGAACGCAGCGCGCGGCTTTGGGCTATTTCCGGGCCGCGGATCACCTCGCTCGAATGGCCCTCGTCCAGTTTCTCGAGCGCAAGCCGCAGGATTTCACCGATATAGAGATCGTCCTCCGACGCGATGGCAATGCGGAAATGCTCCGCCCTGCCGGCGGGGGCCAGCAAAAGAACGGCGACCAATACTGCGGCGATGCGGAACATAAAGACCATGAATTATTGCCAGGTTGAAACAATAACCCAAATAACAACCGCTGGTAACCTCTAATAAATTCAGGTTTTATGGTTAACCGGAAAGTAACCATAGGGACTGCGGCAGAAAATGCCGTTGTGGTGTTTATTTTGCCCGCACCAGGGCCGGCACGATTTCGCGGGTGAACACCTGCAGCGGGACCATCTGCTCGGGCTTGCCGAAGTTGGTGCCGGTGAAGGCGCCCACAAGGCCCAGTTCCGGCACCACAAGAATGAAATTGCCGCCATTGCCGTGCGCGAACATGATCGACACCGGTTTGCCCGCGACCTCGCCGCTGTTCAGCCACCAGAGATAGCCGTATTTTTCGCCCCGGCCCGGCACGGTGGTCTGCACCCTGGTCATGGCCTCGAACCAGTCGCGCGCGATCAGCCGCTTGCCCTGCCAGTCGCCGCCCGCCAGCATCAACCGGCCAAGGCTATGCAGGTCGCCCAAGGTCAGCCTGATATGGCCGCCCGTATCGGTGTGGCCGGTTGGTGTATCGCGCCAGCGCGCGCCGTCGATGCCCAGGGGGCCGAACAGCCGTTCGTCGGCATATTTCGGCACCGGCATGCCGGCGAGCTTTTCGATCACCCGGCCCAAAAGCACCACACCACCCGTGCAATAGCTGAACTGTTTGCCCACTTCGTAAGCCAGCGGCTGCGACAGCAGGAAGGCCATCCAGTCGCGGGTTTTGTACATCTTGTCTTCATGCCCCACCGACGCGGGCGACCAGTCGTCACAGGCCAGGCCCGTGCGCATGGTCAGCGCGTCTTCTACCGTGATATCGCGCCGGTCGTCGCCCGCCGGCATATGGGCGAACAGGTCGGGCAGGATGTCGCTGATTTTCGTATTCACGGACTTCAGGCTGCCGTCTGCGACCAGGTCCCCCACCAGGATCGCGGTAATGCTTTTGGTGGCGGAACGGATATCGTGCCGTTCTTTCGCGCCATGGCCCGGCGCATAGGCTTCGAACAGCACCTCGCCGTCCCGGCTGACCATACCGGCGGTAACACCCTTATAGTCCCCCGCCGCCAGCTTGCGCCCGACCTCGGCCACCGGGGCCGGCACATCCGCCGCAAAGGCCGGCAGCGCGGCAAGCACAAGGGCGGCAACCGTCCAGAGCCGTCGCACCGGCCTACCTTTGGGTCAGCCGCATTTCGATGCGGCGGTTGCGGCTGTAGGCGAAGATATTTTCATTGGGGTCGATGGGCTGGAATTCACCAAAACCCGTTGCGGCCAGCCGTTCCGGTGGTACACCGACCGAAATCAGGAACTGCACCACGGCAATGGCGCGCGCCGCCGACAGTTCCCAGTTGTTGGCGAACTGGGCGTTCGAGATCGGGCGTTTGTCGGTGTGGCCGTCGACCCGCAGTATCCAGTTCAGTTCGCCCGGAATTTCGCGCGAGATGGTGATCAGGGTTTCGGCGAACTTGCGCATTTCGGCCCGGCCTTCGGGGCCCAGATCGGCGCTGCCGGACTGGAACAGCAGTTCGCTGTCGAAAACAAAACGGTCGCCTTCGATGCGGATTTCGGGGCGGTTCGACAGAACCTCCTTCAGCCGGCCATAAAATTCGGAGCGGTAGCCCGCCAGTTCCTCGACCTTACTGGCCAGCGCACGGTTGAGGCGGCGGCCCATGTCGACAA
>SBGU01000002.1 GCA_006226495.1 Alphaproteobacteria bacterium | reverse complement strand
TAGAACCGGCCACCGTGTGCCCTTTCCCTAGTGTTCATTATGCCAGCGCCCGGACGGCAGTTGCCGCGCGAGGCAGGTGTCCGCGTCCGCCGCCATGCCCTTTGCCGTGCGGGCGTTGATGGTGCGGGCTTCGAACCAGGCGTCGGTTGCGGGTTCATAGAAAACCACCTCAAGCACACAGTCGGCCTTTTCGAACAGCATCACCTGCACATGGCCATCGCGCCGCACTAAAGTTGGCTCGCCCATCTTTTCCTGCACCTGGCGCGGATTGAGCCCGGTCAGGCTGGCGGCCAGCAAGGGTTCGGGCGGTGTGGTCTCCGCCACCGCACCGTCAGGCGCCATGGCCGGCGCTTCCGGGGCGCTGACCGTGGTTTCGGGCGCCGGGCTACCCGTGGGGCCGCAGGCCGCAAGGCCGAGGAACAGTACTGAAAACAGGCCGGATCGTTTCACGCTCTTTCCCCGCTGGTGAGGAACTGGAAGATATGGGTCATGACCGCCGCAGTGACGATCGGCGCCAGAATATTGAGGAACGGCACGGCAAACAAGGCCGCAGCGGCGGCGCCGCCCATGAATATCTTGCCGCCATGCATCTTGCGGAGGCGCGTCACCTCGCGGAGCGGCATGTGCCGGGTGGCAACCATTTCAAAATATTCGCGGCCCAGCAGATAACCGTTCACGATGATGAACAGGATGAAGGCCCCGGCGCCCACCGTGGTGAACAACAGGATCACATAGGGGATAAACACCAGGGCGTTCAGGAAAATCATCGCCAGCATCAGCTTCAGTGCGCCGAACAGGGTGTCCGCAAGCGATACTTTGCGGCGCCCGACCCGGTGCGGATAATATTCTTCCTCGACCGCCGTGGCGATCTGGTCGATCAGGACGCCCATCACCAGGGTCACGATGGCCGGGAACAGCACATAGGTGCCGATCATCACCGCGGTCACATAGCCCGTGGTATCCAGCCATTCGATGCCGGTGGTATATTCCTTGGGCCAATAGGCGAACAAGAGGTAACAGAGCAGGCCGAGCGTCAGGACCGCCGCCGTGACGGATATCAGGAAAACGCTGCGGAATTTTGGATGCAGCAATTGCTGCCAGGTGCGGTTCAGGGCTGTGCCAAGCATGGTTTCCTCGCTGTATTCCGGGCCCCGTGGCCGGGACCTTCGTTCTAATAATGCCGACTTTGGGCGTTTTTTTGTTCACCAATAAAGATAGGGACGTTGCAGGGGGCTTGCAATCCCGCACGGCTTTTCTATGGTTTCGGCAAATACCGGGGTTTCGGCAAACACAGGGGAATGACGCATGCAGGATGATATCCAGGTTCTTTGTATCGGTAACGCCATTGTCGATATCTTCGGCCAGGTCGAGGACAGTTTCCTCGTCGAACATGAACGTATCAAGGGCTCGATGATGCTGGTGGATGCCGAAACGTCGGCCCGGATCTATGACAGCATGCCACCGGCGACCGAACGGTCCGGCGGCTCCGCCGGCAATACGGCGGCGGGCATTGCCTCGTTTGGCGGGCGCGCGGCCTATATCGGCAAGGTGCACGAGGACCAGTTGGGCGCCGTGTTCCGGCACGATATCCGCGCGATCGGCGTAAGATACGACACCAGGGCCAATACCGAAGGCATGCCGACGGCAACCAGCATGATCCTGGTCACCCCCGATGCCCAGCGCACCATGAGCACCTTCCTTGGCGCCTGTGGCGAGCTGACGGTCGATGATATCGACGAAAACCTGGTGGCATCCGCCGAGGTGACCTATTTCGAAGGCTATCTGTGGGACCGCGACAACCAGAAGGATGCGATCCTGAAGGCCATGGACATCGCCCACAAACACGGCCGGCAGGTGGCGCTCAGCCTGTCGGACAGTTTCTGTGTCGACCGGTTCCGCAAGGAATTTGTCGAACTGGTACACGACCGGGTCGATATCCTGTTCGCCAATGAAGACGAGATCAAATCGCTTTATCAGGTTGAAACCTTCGAGGAAGCGGCGCGCGAGTTCAGCCCCTATGTCAAGCTGGCGGCCCTGACCCGTTCGGAAAAAGGCTCGGTCGTTCTGGCGAAAGATGTGTGCATCGAAGTGCCGGCCTTGCCCGCCAAGGTGATCGACACCACGGGCGCAGGCGACCTGTATGCTGCTGGCTTCCTCTATGGTTATACCAATGGTCACAGTCTTGAGGATTGCGCGCGCCTTGGCAGCCTCGCGGCGTCCGAGGTGATTTCCCACCTCGGCGCCCGGCCTGAGGTCAGCCTTGCGAAACTGAAAGCCGAAAAACTGGGGCTTTAGGTCCAGGGCCCCCGGCGCCTGCCGCCGGCTTCAGGTACGGAGCCGGCGCCTTTGGCCGTGGGTGTGGCTTTTGACGCGGCTGCGGGGTTCGGTTTCGCCGGCCAGTCTGCTGCAGGGTTGAAACTGGCGTCGCCCGCGATGGCCTCCAGCCGGCGGATGCGCTCTTCCATGCGCGGGTGGGTCGCGAACAGGCTGTCGAACGACCGGCCGTGCAGCGGATTGACGATGAAAAGATGCGCGGTGGCCGGGTTTGCCTCGGCCGTTTCGTTGCTCACACGTTCTGCCCCGCGGTGCAGCTTCGACAAGGCGCTCGCGAGCGCCAGCGGCTTGCCGGAAATCTGGGCACCCATGGCATCGGCGGCATATTCGCGGGTCCGGGAAATGGCCATCTGCACCAGCATGGCGGCCATGGGCGCCAGGATCATCATCAGGATCGTACCGATGAAGCCGAGCGGATTGTCGCGCCGGCCGCCAAAGAAGATCGCGAAGTTGGCCAGCATGGAAATCGCCCCCGCGAGGGTGGCGGTGATGGTCATGGTAAGGGTGTCGCGGTGTTTGACGTGCGCCAGCTCGTGCGCCATCACGCCTTCGATTTCATCGCGGTTCAGAATGCGCAACAGCCCGGTGGTGGCGGCGACGGCGGCATGGTCCGGGTTGCGGCCGGTCGCAAAGGCGTTCGGCTGCTCATTGTCGATGATATAGACCGCCGGCATCGGCAGATCGGCGCGGGCTGCAAGGCCCCGCACGATCGACACCAGTTCGGGCGCCGTGCGTTCGTCCACCTGCCGGGCACCATGCATGCGCAGCACCAGCTTGTCGGCATTCCAGTAGGCGAACAGGTTCATCACGCAGGCGAACGCAAAGGCGATCATCATGCCGCCCTGGCCCCCCAGCAGGAATCCGAAACCCAGAAAAAGGCCGGTCATGGCGGCCATCAGAAGGCTGGTGCGGGCAAATCCCATCATGGTTGGTACCTGTTCATCCTGTCTGTCGCACGGTTCGTCGGCCAAACTCTTCCAAGGCGCCGGAACTTCACCCTATATTTGGGGCACGGACCGGTTGCGTTCAAGCATGCTGGCTTGCTACTTGTGTGGAAAGGTATCACCCAAGGGCCAGCACAGGGACAAACCGGGACCCAGGGTCGGGAAGGATAGTGATAGCATGTCTGCAATTGGCCAAGATGAAATTCTGCCGGTCCGGCACGTGATCCGGGCCCTTGTGGTGTTTCTGGTGCTGACCGCCATACTGGGGTCAGGCGCCTATTATCTGATCCTCAAGTTCGGGCTGGTGCGCTACCATGTGGCCGCGCTCATGTGGACACCGGGCCTGGCCGCGCTGCTTACCTGCAAGATACTGGGCCTTGGGGTCGGCATCCTGTCCTGGCAGTGGGGCGAAAGCCGCTGGCACTTGGCCGCCTATTTCCTGCCGCTTGTCTATGGCCTTGTCGCTTATGGCTTCATCTGGCAGATGGGCCTGGGCGGCCTTGTCGACAGCAAGTTCCTGGCTGAAATCGGCCGCTACCTCGGCCTGTCCGGCTGGTCGGAGACCGGCACCATGATCTTCGGCGCCATCATGCTGGCGACCGTGGGCATGATCTGGCATCTGGCCACCTCGCTGGGCGAGGAAATCGGCTGGCGCGGTTTCCTGACGCCGCAATTGATGCGCCTGACCAGTTTCCCGGTCGCGTCCCTGGTCACGGGCCTCATCTGGTCCGCTTGGCACCTGCCGCTGATTTATTACACCACCTACAATGCAGGTCCCGTGAACCTGCATCTGCAGATGGCGTCTTTCACGCTCATGACCATCGGGCTTTCTTTCATCATGACCTATCTCAGGCTCAAGTCCAAAAGCCTGTGGCCGGCCACCACATTGCATGCCGCGCATAATGTCTTCATCCTGAACCTGTTGCAGCCGATGACCGTGCAGTATGAAGAAACCTGGCGTTACGCCAACGAGTTCGGCATGGTGCTGCCGATTGTGGTGGCGCTTTTTGGTCTTTATGCCTGGTACCGGGCGTCGGATGAGGGCCTCATGGGCCCCTTGAACCGTTAGGAGGCATGTGCATGAGCGACAAGGACAAAAAACCCGCCAAGCCAGCGCCTGTGCCAAAAGCCACGGAGCCTGAAGCCGGGCCCAGGGAAATCGGCGGCAGGCAGGGCCCCGAACCCACGCGTTATGGCGACTGGGAAAAAGGCGGGCTCATTTCCGACTTCTAGGGGGTGTCGTTATTGGCGTCGCCGTCGTCATCGCCATCGCCATCGCTGTCAGCGGGCGCATCATCATCGTCATTGTCGTCCGTGGCCGCCTCGGCTTCAGGGCTGGCCGCTTCTGCGGCAGCAGCCTTGCTGTCGTCCGGTTTGGCACCAAGGCCGGCCCGGTCCAGAAGGTCCTTGAATTCAAGCAGCGACCGTTCGGCCTCCGCCCTGTCTGTGGTGGTGATCAGGCCTGCCGTGAAGCCCGGCTGTTTCATATAGATCCGCACCTGATGTTCGGCGCGCTCCCAGCAGTCGCCGTCGGTGAAATAACCGTCCGCCATCATGGCCAGCAGTTTCTTGGCCTTGTCCTGCAGGCTGATATCCAGCATATGAATCTTCTTCAGCACCTGGGTATTGTCGAGGATGGTTCGGCAAAAACCGTCCAGCCGTTCGGCAATCTTGCGCTTGTACATCTCCGTCAGGTCGGCTTCGAATACGCGCTTTTGCAGATGCACCAGGTCGTTCATGCGTTTGATCGGCTGGTTGTCGAGCCCCATGAAAACAGCCTCATATTCGGGCCGCGACAGGATCGGCAGGATGAAGTTGGCCACCATGCGCTTGTTGCTCATGCCGATGGTCACCGATTCCAGGTCCATCAGGGCATTCACCTGGTCTACGGGGTTCTTGAGCTCGAACAGCATCTCGCCGATGATCTGGCTGTTGATCAGGCGTCCGGCCCGCGAGGCCAGGGCATCATGGATGCGGTCAACCGTGCCATAATCCTCATGCAGGCTTTCGAGGGACGCGCGCAGGTGATTGAGCGACCGCAACTGTTCGATCAGGCCACGGGCATTGATCGGTTTGGCAGCTTCAATCTCGCATTTCAGCCGGTCGAAGATCACGCGGGCGGTCTGGGGCAATTGGCCTTGCGAGAGGAAGCCATTGAGGCGCAAGAGCTCATCGCTGAAGCGGGGTGAATGTTCGTCCTCGCCCATCATGTTCAGTTTGCCGACCTGAAGGTGGGCCAACTGTTCCATGAAGACATCACGCTGTTCTATGTCGCCCAGAAGCTGGGGCAGCATGCCATCATGCTGCATCAGTTCGGAAATCAGTTGGTCAAGGATAGTCAGCACCCAGGCTGGCCGGTCGGCGGCGAGAAATGCGACCGTGCGGCCCATCTTGTCGCCCAGGGTGACGGCAGGCTTCAGATAGTCGGTAATGGACGAGATCAGGAGGAACCGGCGGTTGGTCTTTTCGCCCAGATCGTTGATCACCGGCTTGAGCCGCCCCATCTCCAGCGACGGAATCTTGTTCTTGTTCGCCTTCATGATCTCGATCGAGGCATCGATGATCTTGTAGATCTTGCGCATGCGCTCCTGGATCGAATCCTGCTCGCTTTCATAGGCGACGGCAGTGCGCTGCACGGCATTCTGCAATTTGGTACCGGCATTATAAAGCTTGTAATAATGATCCAGGTTGTGCAGCAGTTCGGTGGGCGTGATCTTCCAGTCGGACAGGGTGTTATGCAACAGGTCCCAGATGGCCCGGCGGCCGGCGGGGCTATAGAGATCGTCCGGGGTCAGGCAGGGCGATATGCTGCCGGCGCGGTCATATTTGGAGGTCTTGCGATTGGCGCCGCGGGAATAGATTTCGACGGTGGAGAATTCGTTATTGGCCTTGTCGTAGCTTTCCCGGAGCACACGAACGCCCTGGAACTTGCGACCGCCCCAAATCTGTTCGGCTTTGTCGACGGCGGCCTTGCGGTCGGAGATTACCTCGATAATCCTCCAGCTATTGCCACGACGCCCAAGTATCTCATAATGGACGCTCTGGCCTAAAGACACGCAACCCTCCTATCTTACTCCCCGTCGCCAATTGGCAATGGTATCGTTCACCAAATCCTGAAGGCAGTCAATATCCTGCCGCCAGCTCTCGGTAAAGCGCGGATCGTCGCTTGCCGGGCGTTTATCGTCCTCCAGCGGGTCCAGTTCAACCCGCACGGGACAGGCCACACCTTCGCCGGCCACCAGGCATTCCCGGTTCTGCAGGGACGGCAGGACCGACAGGAAACCACGGGCGCCTTCGGGCATGGCGCTGGCCACATAGTTGCGGTCGCGTTCATTGTTCATGCGCATGGAAACAATGGTGCCGCACTGGGACAATACAGCTTCAGAAAGGTCGGACGGGCGCTGGGACACAAGGCCGAGCGACACGCCATATTTGCGGCCTTCCTTGGCGATACGTTCCAGCGCCTTGCGGGCGGCCTGTATGCGGTTGTCCAGCCCTTCGCGGGGCACGTAGCGGTGTGCTTCCTCGCACACCAGCAGCAGGGGCGTTGCGCCGGCCTGGCGCCGGCTCCACATGGCGAAGTCGAACACCAGCCGGCACAGGAGCGATACCACCACATCGACAATATCGGCCGGCACACCCGACAGGTCGAGCGTGGTAACGGGCCGTCCCGCCACCGGGAAGCGCAGCAGTTTGGAAACCAGCTCGGTCAGCGTGTCCTGCATCAGCATGCCGGAGAACATGTAGGCATAGCGTCCGTCAGCGCGCAGTTCCTCGATCTTGTTGCGGAGCCGGAGGAACGGGCGCGACTGTTCGGCCTTGTCCAGCCGACCGAGCTCGTCGTCGATCGCCTGCAACAGGTCGGTCAGCTTGTAGGGGATCGGCGTATCCACGGTCAGGCGGGTCAGGGAATAGGTGGGGCCGGATTTTTTGCGCGCACCAAACAGGCAGCGTTTCAGGATATCGACCTCGGCTTCGCGGCCCCGTGTATCGCGGCCGATCAGCAGTTCGACATGTTCCTCGAAATTCATCAGCCAATAGGGCAGCTTCAGGTCGCCGGTCGACACATGGATGCCGTTGCCGGCGAAGGCGCGGGCATATTCATTATGCGGGTCCAGAACCACGATATGGGCGCCGGGGCAGCGTTCCACCAGCCGGTGGATCATCAAGGCAACGCCGCAGGACTTGCCGGTGCCGGTACTGCCAAGCAC
Source organism: Alphaproteobacteria bacterium (assembly GCA_006226495.1). Lineage (GTDB taxonomy): Bacteria > Pseudomonadota > Alphaproteobacteria > Sphingomonadales > Kordiimonadaceae > Kordiimonas. The sequence continues at coordinate 80,971 of SBGU01000002.1, read as the reverse complement.
GGCAAAATGGCGCGACAGCAGCGCCTCGGCCCTGAGTGCCGCCGGGATGCCGTCGCTGCCGAAAACCGTACCGATCCGCAAGGTGTCGCCCCCGGGTGGTGCATAGATGGCTTCATGGTCACGCGCGCTGGCGGCAAAGGCCGGGCTGCCGGGCAGCGGAAAATCCCGTACCCCGCGGGAGAAGGTGCCGTCGCGCAATTCGCCCAGAAAATCGACCCTCAGGTCGAGACCGTCATCGGGCAGCGAAGCCGCGCTGCTGACGGTCGCGAAGAGGACCGCGTTTCCGGACTTGACCTTGAGGACGGCGCCAAGGCCGATAAGGTGTGCGGCTGCAGGGTCCTGCACAAAATCCTTGCCGACATGAATGGAGAAGGAGGCGGCGTCGACCATCGCGACGTATCCGACAAACTGTGAAAGCCGGCCGCCCGATTCTGCGGGGCGCATAGCCGGCCCACCCTCGTGCGAGGGATTGATTGGCATGGGAACCTCCATGCTTGCCTGATGAGACTCGTTACTTGTTTTTCCCCCACGGTGGGCGTAGGAAATTAACAAGCTTTTAAAGCGTCAATTTACCTAAAAGCCGACATGTTCGGCCCGCGGCAGATCATATGCAGTTCGACAGAAGCATGGTGCGGTTCCTGGCCTTCGGCCTTGCAGTCGCCTTCCTATCCAGTTTTGGCCAGACCTATTTCCTGGGCATCTACAAGACGGTGGTCAGCGAAACTTTCGGGTTCGACCATGCCGACTTTGGCCTTTTCTACCTTGTGGTTACCCTTGGCAGCGCCATTGGCCTCAATCGGCTCGGGCACCTGATCGATGGCATCCCGCTCAGACGCTACATGACCGGCCTCGTTTGCCTGTTGGCATTTGCCTGCTTTGGCATGGCGGTTTCAGGGCCACTGGCGACGGTCTTCCTGGCGTTCCTCGCGCTTCGGCTTCTGGGCCAGGGCATGATGACCCATGCCGCCATGACCAGCATGTCGCGTTATTTCGGTCGCAACAGGGGCCGGGCCGTCGCGATTGCAGCCCTTGGTTTCCCGCTCGGGCAAGCCATCCTGCCGCCACTTGCGGTGCTGGTCCTGACCATGACGGCCTGGCGTGCCAGTTGGGCTGTTTTCGGCGCCGGGCTTCTGCTTCTTGGCCTGCCGCTTGTGCTTTGGCTCCTGAAGGGGCATGACGCACGGCATGCGCGCTGGCTGGAGGACGAGGCTGCCGCGAGTGCCGCCCTCGCGGACAAGCCTGCGGGCAAATCCTGGCGTCGGGCCGATGTGCTGAAGGATAGACGCTTCTACCTGATCCTGCCGTTCCTGATGGCGAGCCCCTTCTGGGTGACGGCAGTCTTTTTCTTTGCAGAAGAAATGGCGGCGGCCAAGGGCTGGAGCCTGCAGGCCTATACCGGTTTTTACTGGCTGTTTGCCGGCGGGTCGGCCCTGGTGCCGCTTTTGGGCGGCTATCTGGTCGATCGTTTCGGCGGGCTGCGCCTGTTGCCGTTCCATCCACCCCTTCTGGGCCTTGGCCTGACCATTGTATGCTTTTCCGATGGCGCGGTTGGTGTGGCGCTTTTCATGGCCCTGGTCGGCATGGCGACCGGTTTTGCCGTGCCGGTCAATAACGCGCTGTGGGCCGAGCTATATGGCACGCGCTATCTGGGCGAGATCAAGTCGCTCATGACCTCGATGGCGGTGCTGGCGACGGCCCTGTCACCTTATGTGCTCGGGCAGCTTCTGGATGCGGGTGTGCCGATCCTGAGCCTGCTGTGCGCAGGCGCGGTGCATGGTTTCCTGGCGCTTTTTCTGCTGGTGCCGGCCCTTGGCCTCAGGCGCCCAGCAGCTTCTGCTCCCTGAGATAGGCAATGCATTCTTCAAGCGACTGGCGGAGCGGCACCTCGCGGTAACCCAGTTCGCGGATCGCCTTGTCACTCAGCACGGCGACCTTCTCGCAGGCGAAATAGGCTTCTTCGGGCGTGACCATCGGGCGCTTGCCGGTCAATCTGGCCACAAGGCTGCTGCCGCGCGCGACCAGGTGCAACAGGGCCTCCGGCATCGGTTTCTTCGGTTCGGGCATGCCAAGGATATCGGCTGCGACACTCAGCATCTCGTGAAAGCTGGCATAGGGGCCACCCAGAATATAGTTTTCGCCGCACTTGCCTTTTTCATAGGCCGCCACGGTGGCTTCGGCGACCGCACGCCCGTTGGCAAAATTGCCGGCGCCGGGCGGCACACCCGGCAGGGTGCCGTTGGCCATGCGTTCGATCAGCCGGGCCCAGTTGTGGCTGTCATACCGACCGACAATATGGGCGGGGTTGACGATCACCGCGTCCATGCCGCGGTCGATGGCTTCCTTGACCTTGCGTTCGGCATAACTTTTGGTGCGCACGTAAGACACCCAACTGGTGGCACCCAGTCGGGTCGTGGTCTCGCGCACCGGGTCTTCATGGATGCCGTATACCGCCATCGAGGACACATGCACAAAGCGCCGGCCCTTCTTGTCCAGAAGCGCCTGCAACAGCGCGGCCGTGCCATCCACATTCACATGGAACTGCCGATGCGCTTCCTTGGCCCAGGTGCTGGTATCGGCGGCTGTGTGGAACACACAGTCGATCTTTTTGGGCATTGCGGTCGCGATGCTGCTGGGGTCGGTCAGGTTGCCCTTCCGAATGTCGACCTTGTCGCCATACAGGGCGTGCGCCTGTTCCGTGTCCCGAACCATTGCCGTGATAGACCAGCCCTTTTCCAGCAGCACGTCCATGACATGCCGGCCCAGGAATCCTGTTGCGCCGGTTACAAAGGCTGTAGGCATAGGTTTCGCGCCCCCCTCTCCACGTCTGTCCTTGTTTTTGTGTCGCCAAAACGTTAGATCACGGAAAAGCAGGTTTTCCGCGTGGCGTTAAGAGGACTATGGCCGTGAAGGTGCGTTTTGGCAATGCAACTGCAAAAATAATTGGGTTTTTGCTTTTAACATCAGGACTGGTTTCGACCGCAGCGTTTGCCGAGGTGCCTAAAGGCTTGTCGGATATGCTGAAAACGGCCGCGACCAAGGGCGACAAAGCCACGTTCGAGACGATCTTGCAGACGGCACTTGCCACCTGGCCGGGTGACCGCAATGCCCTGCTGACGCTTGCGAACACCCTGAAGCCCGAATGGACACGACAGGAGCATGCGGCAGAACTGGCCAAGGCAAAGGCTGATGCCGAAGCCAAGGAACAGGCGTCGCGCGCCCGTGGTATCTTCTATTATCTTGATCCCAAACTCTGGAACGGCCAGGCCGAACTCGGCGCCGGTATCAGCACAGGGGACACCAAGGAAAAAGCCGGCTCGGTCGGGCTGACCTTCAAGCGGAAGTTCGGGCCAAAATGGGAACATAATATCGACCTTGGCTTCGACTATGCCCGCCGCAGCGGCGATACCACGCGCAACCGTTTCGACGGCAAGTATGAAGCCTTGTGGAAACCCTGGGACAAGGGCTTCCTGATCAATTATGTCGAGCTCGAGCTCGATCAATTTTCCGGTTACGACTACCGGGTCGTCGAAAACCTCGGTTTCGGTTACCAGATCCTGCAGACCTCGCGTCAGTCGCTGCGTCTCGAAGCCGGTCCCGGTGTGCGTTTCTACAAGGTGGAAGACGAACCGGGCAGCGGCACCGAAATCCTCGGACGTTTGTCATCGACCTATGAAATCAAGTTCAATGACTCGCTCAGCCTGAAGGACCGTATCGCTTTCATCTATGGCGCGGATTCGCGGACTTTGGAGAACAGGGTCCAGGCGTCGGCGCGCATCAATGCCCATCTGGCTGCCCGCCTGTCGGTCGAGGTCAAGTATGATTCCGAGGCCCCGGACGGCACCGCGCCCTGGGATACCCTGACCCGGGCCACCTTCGTCTACGACTTCTAGGGTCGCTACTGTCCGACCAGATGACACACGACCGAGCGCCTGTGGGCGCTCGCGCGGTGTTCGAACACATAGATGCCCTGCCAGGTGCCAAAACATGGCTGCCCGTCACATACGGGCACCGCAAGCGAGGTATCTGTCAGCGCCGTCTTGATATGGGCGGGCATGTCGTCCGGGCCTTCTGCAGCGTGCCTGTACAGGCCCCGTTGCATCGGGGCCAGCCGGTCAAAGGCATCGAGCAGGTCTTCAAGCACATCGGGGTCGGCATTTTCCTGTATGGTCAGCGACGCGCTGGTATGCCGGATGAACAGGGTCAGAAGCCCGGTCCGGATGCCGCTTTCCGCAACCCATGTGCCAAGCGACCGGGTGAAATCATAAAGGCCGCGGCCGCGGGTCCGGACAACAATTTCGGTCTGTGCCTGCCGCATGGGATCAGCGGATCGGGATGGTGCGATGGGTTTCCTGGGGTGCGGGACGTTTCAGGTCCACATGCAACAGGCCGTTTTCCATGAAGGCGTCGCCCACCTCCATGCCGTCAGCCAGCACAAATTTGCGCACGAACTGCCGGGCGGCAATGCCCCTGTGCAGGTAGGTCTTGTCCGAGCCTTCTTCCTGCTGCCGGCCCCGGATGATCAACTGGTTTGCCTCAAGCGAAATGGCCAGGTCGTCGCGGGCAAACCCGGCGACAGCCAGCGAGATGCGGATCGTATTGCCGTCGATATGCTCGATATTATAGGGCGGATAGCCTTCGCCGGCATTCTTGGCGACGGTGTCCATCACCTGTTCAAGCTGGTCGAAGCCCAGAAGGAACGGACTGTTGAATATGGACAGACGCGACATGGGCCATCTCCTTCGGTATTGCCGCGCGGAGACGCCCACCATGGGCCGTGCCGCGACAGCGCAACAGGGCCCCGTACCCGGGCACCCTCCCCGACAATTTGGGAATGCGCGGCCCGGGCTTCAAGTCAAAAATGGATCAGTTGTCCTTGGGCGCCGTTTCGCGGCTGTCCGCGACGGTGGCTTCGGTGGTTTTGTTGGCTTCTGCGACATCCGCCGGTCCCGGCAGTTTGCCTTCGCTTTTTTCGGGTGGACGAATCCAGCAGTCCGTACCACGTTCCTTGAGCTGGTGGCATAGGGTGCGGGCTTCGGCCAGCGTGCGCAGCGGGCCGGCATTCAGGCGGTAATAAAAGCCGTGCGGCTTTTTGCCGGTGTTGCCGAAATCGACCTCGGACCGGCGCGGCGGTACATTTTCCAGCAAGTCGCCGCTTTGCCGATACAGGATGGTCCAGCCGCGCATCAGTTCCTCGAGGGAGCGATAGGCGGCAATCTGCAACGCCCAGCCTTCGGGTTCCAGAAGCGGCGGCACTTCGGTCAGCACATAATTGGACCGGTCCTTGGGCGCAGGTGCCGGTTCGGGCACAGGCGCAGGTGCCGGCGCGGCAGCAATGCGGACCGGTTCCTCGTGGCTCAGTACCCGTTTGGCGGCTTCCTGCTGTGCGACCGAATCCGCAACGGTCAGGTTCGCTTTCTCGGCCGGGGTCCAGCTTGGATCGATGGTGCCGACCACCAGCGCCTGCATGCGGTGCGCCGGATCGAGGCTTGCGAGCGAGCGGTAGAAAGTGAAGGTTTCGTCGATGGTTTGCGGTTCAAGGTCGACCCGGGCCATGCGCCGTGCGTCAGCCTCGCGGCCTGCCAGCAGGTAGGCCATGGCCAGGTTCTGTCGGCCCTGCACGCTGACAAGGCCACCGGTCACCAGGGGTTCAAGAATGCCGATGGCATCGTCCGGGTTGCCGCTGGCAGCAGTCACAAGCGCCATGTTCGACAGGCTTGTGGCGTCGATGGCGTTTGAAAATGCGGCCATGGCCGCCTCGGTCCGTCCAAGTGCCGCAAGTGCAATGCCCCGGCCCGAAATCACCCGGCCATCCATCGGCATCTGGTCGGCGGCGCCATCGAAGGCATCAAGCGCGCCTTCATAATCACCCAGCGCCAGCCGGGTCTTGCCCAGAAGATAGCGACCGTCCGCGTTCAACTGACCGCGTTTCGCCAGGATCTCGAGTACCGATACGGCCTCGCCATGGGCCCCTTGCGCCGACAGGCTGCCGGCCAGCGCCAGCATGGCGCCGGGGTCACCTGATGTGCTGGCGATATGGCGGTACAGCGGAATGGCGGCCTGGTGGCGTCCGCTGGCGGCCAGGTCATCGGCAACCTTGCGCAGCCCGGTGTTCGACTGTGCATCGGCACGTGCGTCGACCTGTGTTGCCGGTTGTTGCATGCCGGTCTGCGCCGGCGCACCATGGCTGCATGCGCCAATGGCAACGATGCTGACACAAGCCAGCAAAGGCCTGAAGTTTCTGTGTTTTGTCATGTTACGCCCATTGAAGCGTTATGTGCCTGATTTGAGTTTTCCAACCATAGGCATACAGGGGTGAAAGAAGGTTTAAGGGCTGCGATTGCTTTTAGGGGTATTTTCGGCAAGTTTATGCTAAATTCGCCGAAATCCGGAGGAACCCCTATGCGCCCATCAACCCTGCTGATTGCAGCCTCGTTCTTTGGTCTTGTGCTGCCATCCGACGTGGCGGTCGCGGCGCCCGCCCCGGTTGCGCCGGTTGATGTCCAGTCGCAGAGCGCACTTGTCGATGCCGCGCTCGATCTGGTGCGGGGCGGTTCGGTCGACCTGGGCATTGAAGAACTGCGCCGGCTGGGGGAGCAGGGCTATTCCGACGCCTTCTATCATCTGGCGGAAATTCATCGGCTTGGCATCGGTCGTCCGGTCTCCGTGCCGATTGCCACAATGTATTACCGGCTTGCGGCTGGACTGGGCCACAAGCGGGCCGCGCTTACCCTCGCCAATTTCCTGTTCTTCGAGGGCGACGGTAGCCAGTCCAGCATCGATGAGGCCATGGCGGTCTGGCAGCAATATGCGCTGATGGAGGACCCGGAAGCCATGTATATGCTTGGCATGGTCTACTGGAACGGCGAAGGCGGGCGCCTGCCCGACCCCATCCGGGGTTATGGCCTGGTCTGGAAAGCGGCCGCGGAAGGTTATGCCGACGCGATCAATGGCGAAAGTGCCATGAACGGACAACTGAGCGAACAAGCCCGTGCCCGTGCGCGCCAGTATGCCAGCGCGCTTCAGGCCGAAGGCTTCAGCGACAAGCCGATTGCGCTTTATCTTGTCATGGGGCGCGAGGACGGTGCGCGCGAACGCACACCCGAGCCGGGTACGGTTGATATAACCGCTGATGCGCCGATGGTGGTGGCTGACACGGAACCGGCAGCCGGCCCCGACGAAGAAACCGGCGGTACACCCGCTGAAATGTCGGTGGCATCCGCACAGGAGCCTGAGTCCGAACCCGAGCCTGAGCCTGAGCCCGCGGCAGTTGTGGATGCAGGCCCCGAACAAGGGGACGGCGGGGACGATTTTGCGATGGCGGAAGGCATGGACGAGGGCGACGACCCCGTCCTGGAGGACCCGGATGCACCGGTTGACTGGACAACCGTATGGCATGTCGAGGTTGGTTTCGCCATGTCGCAAGAAGAGGTCGACCGGCTGATGAAGGTCATCCTGACCACGCAGGCAGAGGCGGTTGCCGGTCTGAAGGGCGAAGTGACCGAATCGATCAACCGGCCCGGCCTTTACCGGCTGGTGTTCGGCCCGGTCAAGGGCATGCAGGGCGCTGTGCGGCGCTGTGTGGCGCTCAAGCGTGCGGGCTATGACTGTTTTGCCAAACCGCCGCAGTAGCGTGCGGTTTCCGGTACGCTCAGCGTGATGTCTTCTTGCCCGGCAGGGTGATCTGGCTGCCTTCCGGCAGTTCACTGGCCAGCAGGGTCCGGACCGCCTTTTCCATCAGGGACTGCTGGGTAACGCCGATATAGGCCGCCAGCAGGCGCAGCCTGTGGTTCAGGTCCGCTTCCAGCCGAAGGGTCTTTGCCGTGCGTTTGCCGCCCTTTGCCGGCTTGGGCATCACCTTTGCCTTGTAGGTTGGGATGGCGGCCCGGTGCCGGCTGAAAATATCCTCGACATTTACAGGCTGGCTGGCCGCGGTGGGGCGTGCCTGGCCCTTGCGGGCCAGAAGCGATGCGCTGAGTGAAGCCATGGTCATGTGTGGGTCCTTTCTTCGGCCGGTTTTCAGGCCATCTGGCCCGGCATGCCTGCCGGCAGGGCCCTGTTGCCGAAACTGCCGCGCTGCAGGGGGATGGGACGGAATGCAGCCTTCACGGGCAGGCGCTTGATACGGTCGTCGACATAACCCCACAGGGCCTCGATCTCTTCGGCCGATTTGCCGCCCGATGCTTCCATGACCGTGCGACCGTCGATCATGCTGGCGGCAAAATCCTGCCGGTTGTGCACGATAACAGGCGCCACGGTGCCATGCTGCGACAGGGCGATGGCGGCTTCGCCGGTCAGGCGCGCGCGCGCCGTTGCGCCATTGACGATGAAGATCAGCGGTTTGCCGGCGCGTTCGACCAGGTCGACCGTGGCACCTGCAGCGCGCAGGTCGTGCGGGCTGGGGCGCGTGGGAATCAGCACGAGGTCCGACCGCGACACCACGGCCTGGATCGACCGGGTAATCGCGGGCGGCGTGTCGATGAACACGAGGCGGAAGCCTTCTTCCCTGAGCGCCTGCAGGTCCTGGTCGAGTGTGTTGAGGCTGGCCCTGGCAAACGCGGGCGAGGCGACAGCGCGCTCGGCCCACCAGTCGGCCAGACTGCCCTGCGGGTCGGTATCGATAAGGGCCACGGGGCCGGCATCGGCGCGGGCTGCGGCGACGGCCAGATGGCCGGTAAGGGTGGTTTTGCCTGATCCGCCCTTTTGCGAGGTCACTGCGATGATTCGCATCTGTCTTCTCCATTTGCCTGAACGGGCTTTGCCCTGTTTGATGGCAGTATGCGGATATGCCTGTAAAAATCGGCTTAAGAGAAGGTGTCAAATAGAGAATAACTCTCTGAAAATAAGGCGGTATTTTTGATCTAATCAGTGGCTTATTTTCAGAAAATTTGAACGAAGGTTCTCCGGGCGGCAAGCGGCTGTTTTGTCCGAACGCGACCTGCCCGCCCGATGCGCGTGAAATATCTGCGGGGGGCGCTTGCGCCTGCCGCGGCGCTATGACACGGTGTTCGGATATCCGGCATGGAAGTCACTTTATGAAACTTTTGCTCGTTGCACCGCGTCACGAACTTCGCAAGGGCGAAGACAGCCCGCTGAACGCGTTTGATGCCAGCATCGGCGGCTATGAAATGTCGCCATCGACATCGATTGCGACGGTGGCCGCCCTTGTGCCGCCCGGCATTGAAGTCGTGCTCTGCAATGAAGCGACACAGCCGCTGCCCGCCGATACCGACGCCGATGTCATCGGTATCACCGCCAACGTATCGCAAGCCCAGCGTGCCATTGAAATCGCTGACAGTTTTCGCGCTAAAGGCAAGACCGTCGTCATGGGCGGCCCCCATGTATCGCTGTTGCCCGACATGTTCACGGACCATTGCGACAGTATGATGGTGGGCGAACTGGAACCCATTGCCGCCCGGTTTTTTGCCGATATGGAAGCCGGCACCCTCCAGCCTCGCTACAAGGGGCATGCGGCGGACATGCGCACATCGCCTGCGCCGCGCTGGGACCTCTATCCCCACGAACAACTGGTCAGCGGTGTTGTGCAATCGAGCCGGGGCTGTCCCTTCACCTGCAATTTCTGCGACGTGATCCAGTATCTGGGCAACAAGCAGCGCCACAAGGACCCGGGGCAGGTGATAGACGAGATTCAGCGGCTTTACGATCTGGGCTTCTCGTCCATCCTGATTGCCGATGACAATTTCACCGCCAACCGCAAGGTGGCGCGCGAGCTGCTGGCCGCCATCGCAGCCTGGAATGGCGCAGACGGGCGCGATTTTGTCTCGTTCCAGACCCAGATGTCGATCAACATGACCAAACATGACGATATTCTGGCCGACTGTCACAAAGCCGGTATCCTGACCAACTTTGTCGGTATCGAAACCAGTGACCCGCTGGCGCTCGAGGAATGCGACAAGCGGCCCAACAAGGGTTTCGACCTGATTTCCCAGTGCGAAAAATCAGTGAAGGCCGGCATCAAGATCGAACCGGCCTTCATTGTCGGGTTCGACAGCGACACCCTGAATTCGTTCGATATGCAATATCGGTTTGCCATGTCGTTGCCGGCAGGGTCTGCCCGGATCGGGCCGCTGGTTGCGCCAATCGCGACTCCGCTTTTTGACGACATGCGCAAGGAAGGCCGCCTGCTTGAGGACCCGACGCTGAAATCGGGTGCACCGCCCTATTATACGTCCAATTTCGAGCCTGCGCAGATGTCGCGGGCCGAACTGTATGTTGGGCTGCGCTGGCTGATCAGCAAACTTTATCACCCTGACAATTTCCTGGTCCGGTTGGAAAAGATCGTGACATTGCTGGCACCGCCGCCCTGGGCGCACCTGGGCCCGCGCCGGGGGCGCAAACCCAGGCAGCTTGCAACCTGGCTTGCGTCGACAGCAATCCGCGAGGCGATCAAATATGACCCGGCCTTCCGGGGGGTGATTGATGAAGCCATGGCGATGGCCCGGCATCGGCCTGAAATCGGCGCTGCGGTCAGTGAGGTGATCATCCGGTATCTGGCGATCACTGTGAACCTGGCACGGAACAGGATGTATGATCCTGCCTGGGCACGAATGGACGCGCCGCCCTTCGATATCGGCTTCACGGACGACCGGATGGAGCGCCTGAAACACTGGCGGCCGATGCAGGTTCCGGACCGTATCGCATCCTGAAGGCCGCTCAGGTACCGGCTTTTTCGACCAGCAGGTCTTCAATCAGCACGGCATCAAGACCGGTGGTCATCAAGACGGCCATGGCATCCTCGACCGAATGGACAATCGGTTTGCCCATGATGTTGAAACTGGTGTTCAGCACAATCGGCAGGCCGCTCCGTTTTTCGAATTCCCTGAGGAGTTCGCCCATCCAGGGATTTGTTGCATCGGCAACAGTTTGAAGCCGTCCCGTGCCGTCTTCATGAACCACCGCCGGCACCTGCTTCCTGGTCTCGTCGCGCCAGGGCAGGGTGAAGGACATGTAGGGTGATACCTGTTCACGCACGAACCATTCGGCAACTCGCCCCTCGGGAACCACGGGCGCAAACGGCCGGTAGGATTCCCGCCCCTTCACGCGGGCATTTATCCGGTCTTTCATATCGGCAGGTCGCGGGTCTGCGAGGATGGACCGGTGGCCAAGGGCACGCGGACCATATTCCGCCCGGCCGCGCATCACGCCGATGATCCTGCCCTGCGCCAGCCGGTCAGCCACCACCGCTGCGCCATTGCCGGCAAGCCTCGTGATCCGCCCGGCGGCCGCGAAGGTTGCGGTTTTTTCCAGCGAACGCCTGCTTGCCATACTGCCGAGGAACGGGCTGCCATCCCCTTGTGGCAGGGACGCGCCGGGATGGTCGGCCAGCCAGCCAAGGAGAGCAGCACCCAGCGCGTTGCCGTCGTCGGCCGGGGCTGACGGCACAAAGACCTGCGTGCCGGGAAAGGTTGCCGCAATGGTGCCGTTGTAGGAAGAATTGAGCGCACACCCGCCGGTCAGCACCAGGTTGCCTGGCGTACTGTTCAGAACCGATGCGAGAATTCGGTCGACGAGAATAGTGTATGCCGCCTGCCCCGAGGCCGCGAGATCGGCGGCCTGCAGGATCGGTTGGTCCGGCCTGCGGGCGTGGGGCCTGGCCGCCTGCCGCGCCGCTTCCACTTTCTCGTCGGCGGCAAACTGGATGCGGCCCCTGTCGACCACGATCATGCCGGCAAGGGCCTCGACCACCGACGGGATCGGCGTGCCGAACGCTGCGAGGCCCATCACCTTCCATTCTTCGCCCGCGCGCCAGTCAAATCCGCACAGGCGCGTGAGCCAGGCATAGAAGGTACCCATGCTGCCCGGGCCCCACGACCGCCAGCGACGCTTGAGCGTGCGGTCCTTCATATCAAAAAGCGATGCCGCGCCGACATCGCCTTCGCCATCGATCACCAGACAGGTCGCATCGGCAAACGGGGCGCTGTAGCAGGCGGCTGTCGCATGGCACAGGTGATGGTCGAACCGCTTCACATCGGGCAGGGTTTCGGACAGGCCGAGCCGCATCAGCGCAGCGCCGGCATTTTCCTGGGCCGATCGCTGCAGGCAGCGCAGCCACTGGCTGTCCGAACCCGGCAACAGCGCATCCGAAACCTGGACCGGGATATCCGCCTTCACACCAGCCCAGCTTGAAGAAACCAGCAACTGGTCCGCGGCAAAGTCGAACCCGACAGCCACAAGCGCCGCTTCGAGGTGCGGCACATGATCGGGGGCAATGCCCCAGGCGCGTTTGTCCTGCAGGAACCGCTCGCTGGCCTCGGCAAAGACAATCTGGCCGCCTTCGTCCACAAGGGCGAAAGCCGGGTCATGCCCCGAGGTTGAAAGGCCGAGATACCAGCGGCGCATCAGGCTGCAACAAGCCCGGCGATTTCCCGCGCAAAACCGCCCAGGGTTTCATGGTCGAAGATGGAGGACGGGTCGAGTTCGATACCAAATTCGTCTTCGACTTCACCGCACACCAGTACGGCATCGATGGATTGCAGGCCCAGGTCGACAAGGACGGCATTCTCGGTAACGGTCTCGAGCGGGATATCGATCCGTTTTGCGATCCTTTCTCTGAGGAACTGGACAACCTTGGCAAATTCGGGTGCTGCTGACGTCACCTTTGTCTACTCCTACAAGACCTGAACAGAGATACATTTCAATGATTTCAGTGCCACCGTCTGCGAGAAATCGCAATAGGCATGTGCCTGCGGCTCGAGCCTGAGCGTCGGATAGCGCTGAAAAAGCTTCGGAATTGCCACCCTCAGGGTCAGCCGGGTCAGCGCGGCACCAACGCAATGGTGCAACCCGTGCCCGAACGACAGATGCCCCGCAGTCGACGCACGGTTGACCTGTGCGAGATGAATTTGCGCGGTGTCGCGCGCCGCGAACCGCATGCCGTCCACCTCCACGGCGTGTCTGGCCATGCGATAGATATATTTTGGCGCACCCAGAAGCCCGATCATGGTTTCGATTTTCGGCACGACCCAGCCGGTGTCGACACCGGCGGCGCGTTCTTCTGCCGGCAGGGTCAGAATCCAGTGCAGCGCGTTCGACAAGGTGTGGGTCATGTTGAAGCCGGCACCATAGAGAATGAGCGCCAGGGCCCGGCAGTCGTCGGGACCGAAGCCCGGATGCTGCTCATCCAGAAGTGTCTGCAACAGTCCCCTGGGCGTGGCTGTTCCGTCCGTTTCTGTCTGCCCGTTGCGGACAAGCGCCAGGGTCTCGGCCATCACCGCCTGCAGGTCCAGGATTTCCCGCACCGACAGCATGGGCTCAAGGAGCCTGTGGAATTCGGGCGCCAGCTCGTCGAAGCGGCCATGATCCGCCGGATGAAGGCCCAGGACCTGCTTGTTGACCGCCCGGCAGAGCGGTTCGGAAAAATCGGTAACCAGATCGGGTTTGCGGGCATGGGCAAGGCCATCCAGCGCCTGTTCGACCTGGTCGGCGATATAGGGCTCCCATGCGGCGATGCGGTTACCGCCCAGCGCTTGGCTGACCATCCGCCGCGTGGCGTCGTGCCGGGCACCGGAGAGGAAAAACATGGCGTTGCGTGCCATGCATATCGCGACATCAAGATCAAGCTTGCCGGACTGCGCAAGCGCCGTCAGATGGTCAATCATCTCCGGCGGGCCGAAGGCTTCGTCGTCGGTGACGATACGGCGGGCTGCGACCGGGTCCTTGACCTGCCAGAGCTTGCTGCCAACCTTTGCGGAACATGCCCGCAAATCACAGGGCAGGGCGCTCGGGGTCTGGACGACTTCGGTCCTGAAGAAGCGAACCTGGTCCCGCAAAAGGGTCAGGCGCGGGAACGCCCGGGCCAGGGCGGGAACGGCGCGGCCAATGACCAGCCGCGCCAGCGCTTCGCCCGGACATTTGTGGGGGCCGGTGCCAAACGCCATGGTCTGGCCGGCGGTAAGCAGGCAGGTACCGTGCCGGCCTTCACCGCCTGCCACGTCTGCCCGGATATGGCTGTTGACCGCCGGCATGTCGAGCGCCAGGGTCTGGCCGGCATGCACGGGACAGCCGCCTATGTTTCCGTCCTCTCCTGCAACCCGGTACAGGAACAGGGTCGAGGGATAGCGGCTCAGCAAACGTTCCAGTTCCCGGTCGCGCCAGTCATCCGTTGCGGCATCGGCCCAGCATGCCGGCTCCCGGCTCAGAAGACCCCAGAGGGCAAAAGCCAGACTTTCCGCCATGGTGTGGGCGGCAATGACCAGCGCCGCGATGGTTGCCGTGATCGAGACACCTTGGGGAACAGGGGGCCGGTCTTCTGCGACCACCTGAGCAAGGGGCCGGGGCCTGGCGGTCGGGTCGAAACCTTCCGCCGGAATGAGGGCCATGATATCGCCGAGTGCCGCCTGCATGGACCGGATCTGCCTGAGCGACAGAAGCGGTTCAGTAAGCAGCCGTGTCCTGTCGACAAGGCCGATCAGGTCGACATCCGGCGCCATGCGCAGGCCCACCAGCTTGCCGACAATGCCGACAAACAGCGGGTCGGTAAAATCCCGCACCAGGTCGGGTTTCTCGCTCGCCTCCAGGCCGGCGATCCGGGACGCGATTTCAGCATCGAACATGTCCGACCAGTCGGCGATCGACTTTTCGCCAAAAAACTGCGCCAGGATACGGCGTGTCTGAAGATGCTCGCTGCCAACCTGGTATATGAGCGAACTGCGGATAACCTGTTTCAGCACCGAAAAATCCTCCCCCGTCGCCTCGGCAAGCTGGTCGAGGTGGGGGCCGAGATTGGTCACGGTCAGGGTGCGGTTGCGCAGAATTTTTGTTGCGAGCGACGGGTCGGTAATCGTCTGCCGCGCGGGGCCATGCCGTGGGCTGCTCATGATGCGTGTGCCTTGGCCTGCTGTTCGTTGCGCCAGGCTTCGGCAATCGCCTGCCGCCTGATTTTGCCGCTGCTGGTGCGTTCAAGTTTGCCGCGCGGCAGGAAGCGGATGTCGTCCAGCCGGATGCCCCATTCGCCCGCCGCCGCGCGCTTGATGGCATCCTTGAGGGTGTCCGGGGCGTCGATGACCGATTTTGCACTCTTGTGCTCGATCATCAGCACGGCGCCGCCGCTCATGTTCGGGTCGGACATGAAGGCGGCCGCGGCAGACGGGTTCAGCGCGTCATGCATGTTGGCGGCCAGCCATTCAAGTTCGGTGGCGGCAATCTTGCGACCGTTCACGATCAGGATGTCCTTGATACGCCCGGTGATGAAAAGCCAGTTGCCGACGATGCGGCCAATGTCGCCGGTCCTGAGCCAGGGTCCTTCGGCTTCGCCGCCAGCGGCGGATACGCCGAACGTTTCGCGGCTGTCCTCGGGCAGGTTCAGGTACCCCCGGCCCACCGAACCGCCGCGCAGCCATATTTCCCCCTGCATGCCGTCGGCGACCGGCAGGCAGGTTTCGGGGTCGAAGACCCGCAGCACCGCGCGGGTTTCCGGCGTCAACTGGCACGGATAGGTATTTTCGCCCGCGTCAGGCGCTGTCTCCAGCTCGGTTTCCCCTGCCGCATACAGGGTAAATTCAGCCATGCCATAACAGGCGAAAACCGCCTCAGGGCGCAGGCCGGCCGGCGCGAAACGCTGGCGAAACGCCGGCAACAGGTCGGCCGGTATCGGTTCAGCACCACAAAAGGCGGTCACCCAGGACGACAGGTCCAGGCCTTCAAGGTCGCGGTCGGACACATGGGCCAGGGCGTGCGCAAACGCAAAGGCCGGCCCACCGCTCATGGTTGCCCGCATCTCGGAAATGGTCCTGAGCCAGAAAGCCGGGCTGCGGATCATGTCGAACGGGCTCATCTGTGCGCTATAGCCACCGCGCAGGAGCGGATACAGGATGCCACCCATCAGCCCCATGTCGTGATAGTGCGGCAGCCAGTTCACGAAGCGGGTGGTCTCGCTGATACGGAAACGGTCGCCGCACAGCTTGCCATTGGCAATGATCTGGTCCGCAAATATGCGGACCCCCTTGGGCAAGCGTGTTGAACCCGACGTATATTGTATCAGGACCGGTCCCGGGTCCTGGGTCCTGGTGCCCGTACCTTCAAGCGCCCGCGGCGCCGTCGCGGCCACCGTACCGTCCAGTTCGAGCCCGACAACCGGGCATGCCGGTCCATGGTCGGCGTCCACATCCAGCGCCCTGGCCAGGTTGTCCAGTTGTGCCGCATCGCAAAACACGGCGGCGGCACCACTGTCGGCAACGATATGGCGCGTGCGTTCGGACTGCGAGCCGGGCCGGGGCGCGGCAATCGGTACGATCGTAACATCGGACAGCAGGCACGCCACAAGTGAACTGAGAAACAGTTCGCCATGGCCGTAGGCAAGCACGATTGTCTTGGGGCCCGGGCCACAAGTCTGGTCCCACAGTGCCTGCATGCGTTCGGCCCGCAGCATCAGGTCGGCGCCGGTAAGATGGCTCAGCCGATTGTCGTCAAAACGCCGTACAACGGAAAAGACAGGATGGTCCTGTCTCGCATGAAGCCGCTCCAGCAAAAGCTGTTTCAGTGTTGCTCGCATCTAGGATAATGCCGCCCCGACCCGCTGACATTGATGGCATAACTGTCTGTCAGTTAACATTTTTGTCCTGGTTCAACAAGAGGTGCCGCCACAGGGGAGCGGCAAGGTTCACATTCTGGGCGTCGCTGCGCATGACAGCTTCCAGTCGGGCGAGATAGGCATCGGCCCAGCGCCTGTGCCAGGCGTTCCTGCCTTCGCCCGCCATTGTGTCGGGCAGGCGCTGGATATCATAACGCACCTGCCCATCCTGCCAGTGGCTATAGACCCAGAAACTAGGCCGGCCGAATTCGCACGACAGTCGGGGGATGGTGTCCGGAATACGTGTGGGAATGCCAAACAGCAGGCCCGTGGTCGCGCTGGCGGATTTTCCCGCGACAAAGGACAGCGATCCATTGTCAATCGGCAGGATCAGGGTCTGTCCATTCTGCAGCGCCTTGACGAGGCCGACCACCGTGCTGACACGGTCGCCCTGCAGGGACAGGTTGCGGCTGTCCGGGTTGCCGCTGTCGTCGAAGGTCTTGTTGGTGGTTATGAAGCGAAGCCTGGGGAAAAAGAGCGCAAGTACATGCTGCAAAAAGGGTCCCTGATGGCTGCAGGCAAACAGGACCGGCTCATCCCTGTCCATGAAGGGCCGGAGAATATCGAAGTCCGAGGATACCGTCAGTTGGGCAATATCCCGTGCACTGACCTTTGGTTCCGGCACCAGAAGGCAGACGGCCGCGGCCGTTTGCAATGTAGTTTCCAGCCAGTCGTCATAGGGCATGGCGTCTGGCTGCCGCACCTGCCATGCGAAGCGCAGGTTGGCACGCACGCTTATCGCGTCGCCGGCAGTAATCGGCTGGGCGGAAAAAATGGCGCGCACTTCGTCCGGCGTTTTTATGCCGGATGGGGTATTGCCCGGTGTATCGTCCGCAAATCTCGCCGATTGCCACTTCTTCCTTGCAAGCCCGAGACTCAGGCCCAGGCCCTGAAACAGGCGGGCGACAAGGGGGGACTGTTCCACGCAGTCGCGCCAGGGCGACACATAGTCCCAGGCGTCCGCGGCCCGGTCCTGCATCATCAGCAGGCGGGCATAGGAGATTTCGAGCCGCTCGCCCGCCAGTTGCTCACATTCCGCCTGGAGGGCTTCGGCGCGGGCCCGGTCGTCGCGCAACAGATAATCCTGCGCCAGCCGGACACCGATCGGCACGCGGTGCAGGCCATTCATTGTAAACAGGTGTTCCCTCAGTGCCAGCGACCTGGCCCAGTGACCGAGCGACAGCTCGAGCTCGGCCATCAGGTTGATCGCGGATACCGAGGTCGGGTTCTTGGCCAGAAAGGCTTCCAGACAGCGCCTGGCCGACACATCATCAATCAGGAACAGATGGCACTGGGCGCGCTGCAGGCTCCTGCGGTTGACCGTGTCGTCGTCCAGCCCGATGGCAGACCAGTGCCCAAGCGCCTGCCGCCATTGCCGTGTACGGAACGCAAGGTCGCCCATGGCCTGCCGGATATCTTCGGCTTTGGCTGTGCCATCCAGAAGCGCTGTTTCGAACAGCCGGTACGATTCGTCAACCAGTTGCTGGCGCTGTGTCGCGGGCATGTGGCTATCGAACGCAGTTTCGATGCGGGCAAGAATCGTTGCCGGGTGCGTGGGGTTGGTGGCCAGGTTCGTCGCCAGCAGGGCCTCTGCGGTCGCATGCTCACCCAGGGTGGCGGCCAGGTGTGCCCGCAAAATTCGCAGGCCCACGTCGTTTGGCGCAAGTGTCCGGGCCTGGTCCAGCGCAGATGCCGCGTCCACATCCCGGTGCAGGGCCCTGAGGACGGCAGCCTTTGTCGTCAGGATCGCGGCAGCGGGTGTCGTGCGGCACGCCGCCTCGCATAGCCAAAGCGCCGTGTTCAGCTCGCCGAGGGCCAAATGCCGGGATGCCACCTGCGCTGTCGTCTCCTGTTGGCCCCCGGTCCCGTCAGCGGGGACTTCATCGGCAGGCATGGCTGCGCCGGCGGTTGCGGACGTGCGGTCATGGTTCGCGTTTGGCATCAGGTCGGGAGCCTTCCAGCGGGACAAATCATCCTTATGGTGCAGCACGATACTGCAATAATCCAAATTTGGAAATCAATGCGGGTCTGGCACTGTGCGATGATGCGCCGGCAGGATCATACGCCGCCAACCGAGGCAGACACGGCCAGGTCAGGACCAGTGCCGTAGCCGGGTGATTCGCCGCCGGCGCCGGGGTCTGGGGCTCTGACAGACCCCAGAAAGCGAAAAACCCGCCTTTAGGGCGGGTTTTAAGATGGTGGAGCTAAGCGGGATCGAACCGCTGACCTCTACAATGCCATTGTAGCGCTCTCCCAGCTGAGCTATAGCCCCGGAAACCGGGTTGTCCGTCAGGTTTCACCCCATCGAACGGCGCGGACTATAGTAAGACACCAAGGTCCGCGCAAGAGAAAATTTTGACTATTTGTTACGGTGGATGCCTGGGCACCCAACCGCTTGGAAAACCTTAGTTTTCGTCGTCCGACAGGCTGGTGTCGACCATGCCCGAGACTTCGTCGTCGTCATCGTCGTCGAGGCTGACATCACCGAGCATATCGTCGTCGTCATCGATTTCGAGATCGTCGTCGTCGTTCAGGTCGTCGCCTTCTTCAGCCTCGACCTTCGGCTTGGCAACCTTGGTCTCTTCAACCATGACCGGCTGTTTGGCCTTCAGGATCGGTTCCGGATTCCAGTTGTTCCCGCAATCGATGCAGGTTACCGGGTCGTCTTTTTGCAGGTCGTAAAAGCGCGTGCCGCATTTCGGGCAGGTGCGCTTGGTGCCCCATTCGGGTTTAGCCACGTCTATCTCCTTGCATTTGCCGCGCTATCGAGCAAAGAATTCGGCGCATCCCTTGCCATGATCAATCGCGCCTGTCAAAGCTTTGTTGATTGATTCACTCTCTTAATATGGAAACTTTCCCGTGCCGAGCCTCATTTCCCAGCCCAACACCGAATTGAAGGGCACCGTTCGTGTGCCTGGTGACAAATCCATCTCCCACCGGTCCCTGATGCTGTCGGGCCTTGCCGTGGGCGAAAGCGAGATTACCGGGCTCCTGGAAGGCGAAGATGTTCTGGCCACGGCGGCCGCCATGCGGGCCATGGGCGCGCGGGTCGAGCGCGTCGCACCGGGTCACTGGAAAGTGCAGGGTGTCGGGGTCGGCGGGCTGATGGAGCCGGACGACATTATCGACATGGGCAACTCCGGCACGTCGACACGCCTGATCATGGGGCTTATCGCCAGCCACCCCATCCGGGTGACCATGACCGGGGACGCCAGCCTGCGGGGCCGGCCCATGGGGCGCGTTACCGTGCCGCTGGCATCTGTTGGCGCGGAATTCAGCGCGCGCGAGGACAAGTTCCTGCCGCTCACCATGAAGGGCACCGACAACCCGCTGCCGATCGATTGTACGACTCCGATGGCCAGCGCGCAGGTCAAGTCGGCCGTCATCCTGGCGGGCCTCAATACGCCAGGCATCACCCGGGTGCGGGAAAAGGTCGCGACCCGCGATCATACCGAACGCATGCTGAGCGCCATGGGCGCCGATATCAGCGTAACCGAGGAGGACGGCCACCGGGTCGTCAGTCTGGTGGGCCAGCCTGAACTGAACCCGATCCGGCTTGAAGTGCCGGGCGATATTTCCTCCGCAGCATTCCTCTTGGTGGCAGCGTCCATTGTGCCTGGGTCCGATGTCCTTATAGAGAATGTCGGGCTCAATCCCTTGCGGACGGGTATCGTGGCGGCGCTCAAGGCCATGGGTGCGGATATTACAGTGCTGAACGAACGCCTTCTGGGTGGCGAGCCGGTTGGCGACCTGCGGGTGCGTGCGGCGGCACTGAAGGGTGTCGATCACCTGCCGGTCGACCCGTCGACCATGATCGACGAATTTCCGGTTCTGTTCTGTGCCGCGGCGGTGGCCAGAGGCACCAGCCGTTTCACGGGGCTCGAGGAACTGCGGGTCAAGGAATCGGATCGCCTGGCCGTTATGGCTGCGGGCCTCAGGGCCAATGGCATCAAGCTTGAAGAGCTGGAGGACGGGCTGGTGATCGAAGGCTGTGGTGGCAAGGTGCCCGGCGGCGGCATGGTCGAGACCCATCTTGACCACCGTATCGCCATGAGTTTTTCGGTCCTGGGCCAGATGGCCGCGACGCCGGTCGTGATTGACGACGCCAGCCCGATCCAGACCAGCTTTCCGGTCTTTATAGACCTTATGCAATCGTTGGGCGCGGGCCTGAGCCTCTAGGTCACGGTGAGGCCGGGCGACACCGTTCGTCCGGCAGACTCCCTGAATTTCAGAAGTTGAAAATGTTCCACCGGGCCGAGTCTCGCGCCAGGACGGGGACACCTTTGCCTTTTTGCTGGCGATAGCCCCCTGATTCCGTTGGGTTAGCAGCGCGCGCATGCCCATATGACACTGGCAAGCGCGAAAATACGCTCAAAAATGGTCATGAAGCGCCGGTGGCGCGCTCTATAAGTGTATTCCAGGTAAACGCCAGTCTCCCGGCGGCTTACACTGTGGGCGGGCAAAAAGCCCGTAATTCCACAACCAATCGCAAAACGGGAGACACCAATGTTTACAAGCCAACATCAAACCGCCGCCACCCGGGACATCTATGAGTTGCGCTACACCGCATACCTGGGCAACGACTCGATCCGGCCGAACCATCAGCGCATGTTCATGGATGGGTACGACCGGGCCGAGAATTGCCAGTCCTTCATCGAATATGTTGAGGGTGTGCCGGCAGGTTCCATCCGCGCCTCGGTCTATGATCCCGAGCAGCCGGAGCTGCCCATTCCGTCCATGGAAGTATTCGGCGACGTGGTCGAGCGCTATTCCGACTGTGGTGAAGTCCTGGTCGAATCCAGCAAATTTGTCGTGCATCCGAGTTTCCAGAACCGGCAGAACCGATTGAAACTCAAGCTCTTTGGCCATATTTTCGACATGGCCAAGGAAGTGGGTGCCGACTATATCCTGACCGAAACCCGGCCGGAACACGCGCGTTTCTACCGCACCATGCATTTTGAACCGGTGTCCGAGGTGCGGCAGGCGCGCACGCTGAATTTCCAGATCCAGCTTCTCGCCTGCCCGATCATGTCGCTCAGGAAAGCGGCGCTGGCCGATGCCGCGCTGTCCAATACCTTTGCGAGATTTGGCCTCAACCTTTAGGCGGCAATGCGCGTAAAACTTTCAACAATGGAAGGATAATACATCCTTCCATTGTCATTTATCTCTTTTCGGGTGTACGGCGGCCCCAATCATGGTATGACAGAAGCTGAGGCCATTGATGTGTTCAGGATGCCCCCGTGCTTGCCTATTTTCTGACAGCGCTAATCGACTTTTTTGTGGCAGGGCTCGTGCTGGCCAAAAGCCGCAGTCGTGCCGCTGTTGCCTTTTCGCTGTTGGCGGTTTCCGGCGGTGTCTGGTCGCTTGAGCTGTTTTTCCTGACATACGTCAAGGATCTGGACCTTCTGACGCCGCTCTTCCAGATCACACGGCCCGGCATGTTCATGATTGCCCCGCTCCTCCTGTGTTTCATGGTCCTGACCACGCGGACACGGCTGACAGGCGGCATCATTGCGCTGATGGCCTTGCCCTTTGCTGTCGGCATTGCCATTTCCGTGGTGAATGTCTTTGCCCTGCCGACCGACCTCACCCCTACGGAAACGCGCTATTCGCCGATCCCGGACCTGGTGACCAGTATTCACCGCTGGAATTTTGTCTTTGCCGGCGTTGCCTCTGTCGCCCTGGGCATAAAAGCCTACCGGCGGGCGGTGTTCGCCGAAAAGCAGCGCTTGCGCTGGATCACGGTTGGTGTGGGTGTAGGCACCCTTCTGGGTGTATTGAGCTTCGAGTTCTCGAAGCTGATTGCAGGCACCGCAGGCAACCTTGCTGTGCTGTCCTGTTTTGCCTATGCGACCGCGCGGCACCGGCTTTCCAGCATCCGCAGCGTGTTCGACAACGGCCTCCTGAAGCTTGCGGCGGCAACCGGGCTCCTGTCGGTCTTTTTCCTGGTCGGCGAGGCCAACGAACGCCTGAGCCCCAACCAGCCCGAAAATATGGTGATCCAGGTGGTGATTCTCCTGGGTATTCTGGAAATCTACCCGCGCTTCACACGCTTCCTGGCCGAACTCCGGAACAAATATCAGCTTGGCCGGCATTATAATTTCGATTTTGCCAGGTCGTGGGTCCTGACCGCGCTTAAAAACTGTTCTTCGGTCGACGCCTTTGGCAAGCTGTGTGACGAGGTGTTCAGGCGGCTTGTTGGCGTCAGGGGCTACAGTATTCACCTGAACTCCCGCTTCACAGGTGGCCCGACCGGTGGCCCCTGCCGCGCGTTCGATCCGGCGGCCGGCACTGCGGCCATCGGGCCGCAGGCGCCTGTATCGGCCCTTGAAGGCTCGATCTTCAGCCGTCGACCAAACGATATCGCCGAGACGCAATTTTACGATGACGCCGCCCCCGCGCTTCGTGAAGACCTGGAGCGTCTGGGTGCCAGCGCCGTCGTGCCGATCCGTATCGGGCAGGAAACGGTGGGTTTTGTGCTTCTGGGTGCACCCGGCAAGCAGGAACAGTTCAGTTACGACGATGTGCGCCTTCTGAACTGGTTCGGGTCGGAAGTCGGGCCCGTGCTCGAGACCCTGATTGCGCTCCTGAAACTCGAAACCAGCCTGGACGAAGCTGAAAAGACCCTGTCCGTCGTGTCGCGGCTCAATGAATATAACCATGACGTCAAGACGCCATTTTCGAATATCGAGGCTTTGTTGCTGGCGGGCGATGCCTTTTCGGCCGAGGAACGGCAGGCCCGTATCCTTGAACAGGTCCGCAAGGGCCATGCGCTGGTCGCCACCATGACCGGCATGCTGAAAGGCAACCACCACAAGCGCAAGGGCCCGGTGAACCTGAACACGGTCATCGAACGGGTGGTTGGCAGTTTCCCGACCAAGGCCGGTACCGTATCCATGTCGCTCGACCCGTTGCCACCGCTTGTCGGTTATGAGGAAGAGCTGGAGATCCTGATTTCCAATCTTTTGTCCAATGCCTTCTCGGCGCAGGACAAGGACGACCATATGGTGCGCATCTGGACCTGGTATGACGCTGCGTCCCGGCGCATCGGGTGCTGTGTGCAGGACAATGGCTGCGGCATTGCCAAGGAACGGATCGCCACCCTGTGGCAGGCGCCGGAGACAACCCGCCGTGCGGAAAACGGCACCGGGCTCGGGCTTGGGGTCATCCGCCGCATCACCGAAACCCATGCCGGTACGGTCGTGGTTTCAAGCGAGCTTGGTACCGGGACAGAATTCACCCTGTCCCTACCGGTTGAAGGGGCATCGGCGCAGCGGGCGACGGGGTCTATCCCGCGTGTGGGCGCTGGTTGAACAGGCTGTCCAGTATCGTGGCCAGCTTGTCGCGGGTCAGCGGTTTTTCCAGATAATCTTGCATGCCGTTCAGCAGGCATTCGCTGCGCATTTCGTCGGTGCGGGGATCGCAGGACATGCCGACAAGGCGAGGGCGGCCGGCTGCGTGAGCGGCAGCACGCTGGGCGCGGGCAAATTCGGTCCCAAGCATGTTTGGCCCATGCTGGTCGACAAAGACGATATCGAAGTGCCGGCTTTTGCATAGCCTGAGGGCGTCCGCGCCGCTTTCGCACAGGGTGACATGGTGGCCCATCTGTGCCAGAAGCCGGCGGCCGACCTCCTGGTGGATGTCGTCATCCTCAACAAGCAGGATTTCAAGTGGTCCGGTGGCCATGCCTGTGGAGCCTGTGGTCTGCGGAATTCCGGTTGCCGGGTCCGTGCTTGCGGGGATGGTATGGTCCAGCATCTGCCAATAGGCGTCCAGAAGCCGCCCGATCCGGTCCACCTGGGCCTCGATCCGGGTGGCAACCTCGGTCCGGTTGCTTTTCTCGTCTTCCAGCAACAGTTGCGACAAGGTACGGATTGTCAGGAGGGGGGAATTGATGTCATGAAGCAGGGCTGCCGCCTGGCGCCGTGCCATCAGCGCCTGCAGGCGATCCTGGTTTTCGGCATGCTCGGCCATCTGATTCCTCCCAGTTACAGGTCGCACTATGCTAAAGTAATGCGGATGGCAAGATTTCCACTTTACAAAAGCGGCGACAACCGCAAATCTTTGACTGCAATTTTAGGAAGAATCAATAGTGACCAAGAGGGGTATTGTCGACAGTCGCATGCCATGGACAGGGCTTGCCAGTTCCGGAGGGCGATCGCGTGACTAATCCGTTCCATCCCGAGTTTCCGTTCTATCATCCCTGCAGCACCCTGCTTCTGGATGATGATGAGGATTTTCTCTGGTCGCTCAGAAGCGTGCTTGGCCGCCATCATGCCGTGCTTGGTTATTCCTCGGTCGACGGCGCGCTTTCCTATGTGCGCGCCTCCCAGAAACTTGCCGCCGATGCCTTCAACCTGTTTTCCGAACATGGTTATCCTGCCGAAGGCCGCGAGGCCGAAAGCGGCGACCGGTTTGTATTGCTGAAGTCTTCCCGAATCCATGATTTTGCGGTCAAGGGCGGGCGCTACAAGATTGTTTCCGTCGCTGTGGTCGATGAGGTGATGCCGGGCATGCGCGGGCTCGATTTCTGCCGCGCGCTCAAGGGCACGGGCATCAAGACCATCCTGCTGACCGGGCAGATGGATGACGCAGGCGCCACGATCGAAGCTTTCAATACGGGTGTCATGGACCGGTTCATCTCGAAAAAGGACCCGCTCGCGCTCCAGAAGCTCAAGGGCATGATCGAGGAACTGCACCATGAATATCTGGCCGAAAAACTGGCGCCCTTCCGCAGTGCGCTGCGGGCGGCCGAAGACAGTGGCCCGGCGCGTGACCAGCTCGCCTCCCTGATGACGGAGGTTTATGCCGAATTTCCGTTCGCCGAATATTATTACCACAGCCGCTCGGGCGGGTATCTCCTGAAGGATGCAGACGGCAACAGTTGTGTCTGCCTGTTCGCGGAGCAGGCCGAGCTGGACGGGTTGGCCGATTTCATCGAGGATCAGGCAGGTCCGTCGGACGCCAGCCGCAGCCTGCGCCAGGGTGACCTGGTGGCCTGGGACTTTTTTGATGAATTCGGCGACCACCGACCGCTTGAGGCCCGCTTGGGCGAACTATTGTTCCCCGCGCGCAAGTGTGGTGGCATCGCCTGGACCCTGGTGCCCGAAGACCGCATCCCCTACCGCGAAAAGCTCACCCATGCTTCATGGGCGGACTATAAGGAACGCATCGTTTCCTGCCCCATCAACTCGGGTGACCACGCAGCCTGACCGGCGGGCACGCAATCGCAAAAGCGGCGCCCTGCCGGGCGTTATCGTCCGTTGGGCCGTTCAGATCTCCCCGAAAGGCCTTCAATGCAGCCGGTGGGGCCCATGAAATCGGCAGCCGCCCCGAAGGCGAGATTTTCAACGGCAAGTCCAGGGTGCGCCATTGAATGTGCTGCCTAGAAGGCCTGCCAGGTTCCGTCTTTCAGCCGGTTGTAGGTGGCACGCTGGCATTCTGCGAATATGCCAAGGAAACGGTCAATCCCGTCCGGGCCCATTGCGAAGGGGTTCGGGCCACCTGGATCAGCTTTCAACTGGCGCAAATGGTAATACATCGCCCCTTGATACCCATGGGTGTTGATAATGGTGTCCGCGCCGACCTGTCCCGCAACAGCACGAACAAAGCTGGTAGAATTGGCATATTGTTTTGCCTCGTCAGGCATGTCGTTGCCGCTCTGTACCAGCAATTGACGTGTTTCGCCGCGATGTTCCACCGGCACAATGAACCAGGTTTGGCCCGGCGTATGCCCCGGGGCGAGAATGGCATATACCTGGGTCGCAGGGCTCACATCAATGACCTGCATGCCGGTCTTCACACCGGCATCCGGTTCCACGAGAATATCGAATCTCCGGGGAATGGTTGCCAGGCGCTGTTCCTGCAACCTGACCGATTCCTCGGGCGTTTTGGCTTTCTTCCGATAGAAGGGCACTGCCTTCAGGGGAAGGGTGGCTTCAGGCATCTTGCCGGCGCGTAATGCGTCTCGCGCTTCGCCGATAATCGCGGCATCCGGCGCTCCGATCACGACCTTTACATCCGGCGCAATTTCCCGGATCAGATTGACACCACCGGTATGGTCCTGATGAAAATGTCCGATAAAGACATAGCGGGTATCTTTCGGGTCAAGACCCGCCGCCTTCATCTGTGACAGCACCAGTTTGAAATGATCGCGGTTGCCCATGGTGTCAAAGATCAGCAACCCTTCCGGGCGCCTGACCACAACAACGCCAAGGCCGTCGGCGCCGAAATACCAGGCGTTCTCCAGAAATGGAACACCATCCTCAGGCATCAATCTGTTTGCCGTTTCGCTGTGGAAAAAACCCTTCGGGGACATATAGTCGCGCCGCAGATCTGCTGCGTCATCGACTTTCTGCCCGGTCCCGGCGTCTTCGGGGGAACGGTATCCGGTTTCGCACCAGATACGATATTCCCAGGCGATGATCGGATTGTCATCAACCTGGGCCAGCGCCTTCGCCGCGCCATCATAGCCCCCGGCAAGCGGAAGGTCTGGTGCAAGGGGTCCCCGGAATGGCTGCTTTGCTGTTTCATCACCCTTGGCAAAGCCGGTCGCGAATGCTTTGCCGCTTCCCGGGATTGTGCCTGGATAAACAAGGCAGGTAGCCAGCGCCATCAGTGCCAGATATTTTCGCATCGGGGTGTCCTATCGCTGAAATTTGGCCGGCGAAAGCCGGCCTGACTATATGCAAATGGGACGCCCTGACCTATCAGGGCGTCCCAATTTTTTCCCTAGAACTTCAGGCCGAGCGTTGCGCCGAACGTCATGGGCGGGCTGAATGCGCCAAAATTCGCGCCGAGGAAACCACCCTGGAAAGTCCTTGTGCGTTCATCGGTCAGGTTCTTGCCCCAGATCGACAGGGACATGCCGTTGCTGAAACCATCAAGAATGATGCGTGCATCCACAAAATGGGTCGGGTCCCGGAATTCCGGCGGCAGGTTGCTGTTGTCGTCAAAGATCTTGCTGGCGTACCTGTAGTCCACCGCAAACGTCAGATCTGCACCAAGACCGGGAAGATTCGTTGTGTAAGAGGGTGAAACCGTCAGCTTGTGTTTCGGCGAACGGGAAATACGATTGCCGGAATAGTCGACTTCATTTTCAACGAATTCGTCGAAGATCGCGTCTGTATAGGCATAGGCAAAGGACAGATACAGCCCCTCAGACACATTGGCTGTCAGTTGCGTCTCGAAGCCCTTGATGTGGGCCTTGCCGGCGTTGCTGGTAATGCTTTTTCCGTCAACGGTCTGCCCGGTCTGCAGATTGGAATAGTCCATATAATACAGCGTATTGTTCCAGATTAAGGAGCCATCCAGAAAGGTGCTTTTCTGGCCAATTTCATACTGCACAGCCGTTTCCGCCTCAAACGGTGTCGCTGCACCAACGGCATTGGACGCCGTGTCGTTGAAGCCGCCGCTCTTGTAGCCGCGTGAAATGGACGCATAGAACATGTGATCAGGCGTCGCCTCGAATTCCACACCCATGCGGTAGGTCCAGTCGTCGAAGCTTTTCTCTGCCGTCACATCATAGAATTCATCTGCACGCAGAGGGGCCATGCTGTCTGTGTTGTAGGCGCGTTGCGTCTTCTTGTCCCGCGAGTATCGCAGCCCGGCAAAAACACTCCATCTTTCACCGACAGGGACCGTTGCATCGCCGAAAGCCGCATAACTGTCGAGCGACGCATCTGCGACGAATTTCTCCGTGAGGGGAATGGGAGCAATCAGGAATGAATCCAGTTCAAGGATATCCGACCTGTCCACGTCATGCGCGTAATGATACAGGCCGACAACCCAGGAAACCTTGCTCTCCGGCAGGGCCGACAGGCGGACTTCCTGGCTGGACATTTTGGCTTTTTCGTCATTGCCCCCGCTGACGGCAACGGCGTTAAAGCCGGGAGAGTCCGGGTCCGGGTTGCCGCCGTCAAAATCATAGCGGAAGCTGTAGTCAAGGTCGCGATAGGAGCCAAGGAAGGACAGCGTGCCAAAGCTGAAATCATTGGAAATTTCAGCACGAATTCCATAGGTATCGCGGTTCTGGTAACCCGGGTCCGAGCCGTAGGTTACGTCGGGATCAAAATTCTGGCTGTAGAAATTGGACAAGGGATTGGACGTATCAAGTTCCAGCACATGGTTTGCCGGTGCCAGCGCCCTGTCCCGGGTCGCATCAACTGTCAGCAGGAAACTCAGGGCTTCCGATGGCATGGCGAAAAACTGCAAGCGACCGCTGAGCGTGTCCTGGTCCTCAACGTCTTGATCCAGGTACAGGTTTTCTACATAGCCGCCATGGGACCGGTATGAGCCGCTGATCCGGAGAGCACTTTTGCCTTCTGAAAGCGGGATGTTTGCATATCCGGCGCCATCAAGCCGGTTGTAGTTGCCGACCGTTGCGCTCAGCGCGCCGCTGGCTTCGTCCAGGTCCGGCTTTTTGGTAATGACATTGATCGCCCCACCGACGACGTTGCGGCCATACAAGGTACCCTGAGGGCCTTTCATGACCTCAATGCGTTCAACATCAAAGGCATCGAATGCGATCGCGGCAGGACGACCCAGATAAATATCATCCAGAAATACAGCAGCACTGGGGTCGCCCGCGGCGCCCCGGTCGGATGAACCGATGCCCCGAATATACAATCTGGCCTGTGACGACGGGAAGGCGTCGAAGCTGAGGCCAGGCGTCCGCGTGACGATATCGTCGATTTGTTGAATCTTTGCCTGCTCGATTTCCGTTGCGCCAAACGCCGTAACGGTCACCGGCACATCTTGCAGGCTTTCCGAGCGCCGCTGGGCGCTCACAATGATCTCTTCCAGCCTGAAATCAACCTTGTCGTCGCCGGCATTGTCTGCATCAGCCTGTGCCCATACGGGCTGCGCCGCCATTGCGATCGCCATTGCTGTAACTGAAATTCCTCGATGGAATCTGGTTGTCATGATTTGATTTCCTCCCCTTGGTGCCGACAACTTCCCCAAGCTATCGACACAAGATTTTCCCATCCCGTTGCGTCAGAACACAGGCGAACCAAGGCTCCAACATGCCTACGACTAAGTCAGAAGGGTCGGGGGGTGTCAAAATCAAAAACCAAATCAATTTATGCATAAAATGTAATGCCCTGGTACGGGCGGTCTGACTTGACAACCCGTTGTCCGGAAGAACCCGTGGGCCTCGCACGAAATGCACCGAGTGTCGGGAGCCATTCTATTTTCGCATCATTTCATGCGACCGAAATTATTGTCACGCCGGCCTGAATCCACCACTTTCCCATTACATGAATGGACACTTCGTTACATGGGAGGTGCGGTTGGCACAAAGTATCAAGACTGTTGTCGCATGGGGCATTCTGGCTGCCGGACTTGCAGGATGCAGCCCCCCTGAGACGGCGGGCAAACTGCCGACCGGGCCGCAAGCTGGCGACATGACACTTTCGCCCTTTTATGAATGGCACGCCGAGGTTCCTGCAAAATCAGGGATCTTGCTCCGCGAGGAGCCGATGGCCGAGGCGCCCCGGACTGGCGCGACCGGCGAAGCAGTACGTATTCTCTATACATCAGAGGACTATCACTGGAAGTCCGGTCAGGTGCCCGTGAGCGGCATACTGTATTTGCCTGAAGGCGACGCTCCGGCAGGGGGCTGGCCCTTGCTGGCATGGGCACATGGCACGGTTGGTATTGCGGACGTTTGTGCCCCGTCATGGACAGGCCACAAGGACCGCGACGCAACCTATCTGACGAAATGGCTTGAAGCTGGTTTTGCGGTTGTCGCCACAGATTACCAAGGCCTTGGCGGCCCGGGGGTTCATCCCTACCTTGAGTGGCAGGTCGAGGGCCGCTCCATTCTGGACTCGATCCGGGCGGCCCGGACAGCCCGGCCCGGCCTGATTTCCAGCCAGGTCGTCATCGCGGGGCAATCGCAAGGCGGCGGTGCCGCACTCGGCGCGGCCATTATCGCCGCCTCATACGCGCCGGATGTGGACGTTCTCGGGATTGTGGCAACGGCACCCAACAGCACCTTCCCGGAAGGGCCCGTTTCCTTGCCGGTTCGCAATTCGGCAAACATGTTCCTGAGCTTTGCCTCGACCGGCTTGCGCCCGGAAGCCCCGGCAATTGAAAATCTGCTCAATGACAAGGGCTTGCAACTGCTGGACACAGCCCGAAAAGGCTGCACCTCCGACCTTGGAAAACTGGCGCACAAGCTGAAAATCCGGGACCTGTCCGAGATATTGTCAGTCTCGCTGGAGGAACTGACGGCCATGCGCATTCCCGTGACCGACATGCCGATGGTAAAGACGGACATCCCGTTTTTCATTGCAACAGGCCTGGCTGACGACACTGTCGCGCCGCTGCGCCAATATGCAATTGCGGCAGCGCTTTGCACCGCCGGGAACACCGTCACCTGGTCCGAATATGCCGGGCAGGATCATGACGAGACCATGCATGGTGCCTTTGAGGATTCCCTGTCCTTCGCCCGTGCGCGACTTGCCGGGCAACCTGCCAGCGGCAATTGCGGCGAAATCTCGAGACCGCCATCAGACGCTATCGCGGAATAGGCAAATGATATGCGCCTTCGGGCGCATATCACCCTCCGGACCAGGCAGGCTAGATGACGGATGGGGGCGCCTTTTCGCCAGATTGTTCGGGAAAGAGTTCCTCGATTTCCTTTTTCGACAGTCTGGTGATTTTACCTGTTTGTGTGTCCAGCGCTGCCCAAACGCTTTTGGCCGATGCCAGCAGGCATTCCCCCCGACGGACGGCGGTCTCATAGACGGCCTTGTAGCCCTTCAGGTACGTGATGCAGGTGGCGATCTCCAACTGCTCACCAAAGAAAGCTTCTTTCTTGTATTCAATTTCATGCTTGAGCGCGATCCAGTTAATTCTGGAAAGAAGCACGCTGGAGGCAACATTGGTCCAGTGCGCGATCACGACCTCCTGAACCCACCGCAGGTATACAGAATTGTTCACGTGGCCATTGTGATCGATATCGTGGGCTACCGGCGCCACTTTTATGCTGAAACGCTTCAATTCAGGTTGTTCCCGGCTTTCCAGGGTGCTGTTCAGTGTCGTGCACAGGCAAAGCGCAAATATTTGTACGCACGGCTTTATACCAACAATACTCCGGCACATCAGCGCATGGTTTCATGCGATATTCGCAAGACCAATTCAGCCACAGCTTTGCTAGGGTGCGCCAATCATCAAGACTGGCGACAGATTTCAGATATATGATTCAAAGAACCCTGTATGACAAACTGGTCGATAGCCATACCGTCCGCAAACTGGATGAAGCAGGCAATGAAGTCCTCCTATATATTGATCGGACTGTTCTGAACGAATACACAAGTCCGCAGGCCTTTTCCGGCTTGCGCGAAGCAGGCAGAAAGGTCTTCCGCCCGCAAGCTGCCCTCGGGGTCGTGGACCATGTGAACTCTACCCGGCCTGCAATCAGAAAGGCTCAATCCCTGGAAAACAGGGATCGGCAAATTTCCTATTTCGGGGAGAACTGCCGGGATTTCGACATCGAGCTGTTTGACCTGTTGCATCCGAACCAGGGCATTGAACATGTTGTCATGACCGAACTCGGCCTCGTGCTGCCCGGTATGGTTTTTGCCGCCGGCGACAGCCATACAACGACCTATGGTGCTTTTGGTTCTTTGGGTTTTGGAATTGGCACCTCGGACATCGAGCATTATCTCGCCACCCAAACGCTGGCCTACACCAGGCTCAGGACCATGCTGATTACAGTCAATGGTCCATTGTCGGTTGGCAACACCGCGAAGGATATCATTATGGCGGTCATCCGCCGAATTGGTGCGGATGGCGCGACGGGCTTTGCCATTGAATTTGCAGGGTCGACCATCCGCCAACTGTCGATGGAAGGCCGCATGACCATCTGCAACATGGCGGTGGAATGTGGTGCCCGTGGCGCCATTGTTGCGCCGGACGACAGGACTTTTGAATATCTTTCAGCGTTGCCCCGGTCGCCGTCGGGCTCCCTCTGGGATACTGCGGTCAGCAACTGGCAGACCCTTTCCAGCGATCCGGGTGCCCCCTTTGACAAAACCGTCGAAATTGATGCCGCCGACATTGAGCCGATGGTCACATGGGGCACAAGTCCGGACCAGGCCATACCTGTCACCCAGGCCATTCCCGCACTGGACAGCTTTCAGGGCGCCGAGGAACGCAATCATGCGGAACGGGCGCTGGCCTATATGGGGCTTCGGCCCGGCATGCACATGACCAGCATCAGGATCGACTGGGCCTTTATCGGGTCCTGCACCAATGCACGACTGGAAGACCTGCGCTCTGCATCGTCTGTTTTGAAGGGCCGGAAGGTCGCTGACGGTGTCCGCGCGATTGTCGTGCCCGGCTCCAGCGAGGTCAGCCGCCAGGCCGAAGCCGAGGGGATCGCCCGCATCTTCATGGATGCCGGGTTCGAATGGCGACAATCAGGTTGTTCCATGTGCCTGGCGATGAACGACGATATCGTCCCTGCAGGCGAACGCTGTGCATCCAGCACCAACCGGAATTTCGAGGGCCGGCAGGGGTTTAACAGCAGGACACATCTGATGAGCCCTGCCATGGTGGCGGCGGCTGCCGTGTGCGGCCATATCTGTGATATCAGGGACATGGAGCCAGGCAGTGCATATTGAGCCGTTTATCAGGAAATCCGGCATCATTGCTGCGCTGCCTTCGGCAAATATCGATACCGATGTGATCATGCCCAAAACCTTCCTGAAAGGGATCGACAGAAGCGGGCTGAAAAAAGGGGTGTTCCACGATTTCCGCTTTGACGCCGACGGCAGCCCGCGCCCCGGCTTTGTCCTCAACAAGGCGCCGTGGAACAAGGCGGAATTTCTGGTAACCGGCGCCAATTTCGGGTGCGGGTCCAGCCGGGAGCATGCGGTCTGGGGCCTGCGCCAGATCGGCATCAGTGCAATCATCGCCCCATCCTTTGCCGGAATCTTCTACGATAACTGCGCAAAAAACGGCTTGCTGGCGATTACCTTGCCTGCGGACAAGACTGCAGCGCTTGTCGAGACGGCCCGGAAAGGCAAACCTGTTACCATCGATCTGCTGGCCCGGGTAATTACGGCACCGGATTTCAGTTTCGACTTTGACATCCCCGAGAGGCGGCGGCAAATGCTGCTCAGCGGCCTGGATGCGATCGGCGCCACGCTGGAGATGCGCAGAGACATTGAAGCGTTCCAGGCGCGGTATCTGGAAGAGCGGCCCTGGCTTGCTTGGTCTGAAAGGTAAATGAGTATGACAAACATCCCCCGGAAAGTGGTGGTAACCCAGAAGTTCTTTGACCAGGGTTCCATCGAGTATCTTGAGAGCAACGGGTTTCAGGTGGACATGCCTGACCTGCCTGACAACAAGTCCGAAGGTCAGTTGACAGCACAGGATATTCAACATTTGCTGGCCGGTGCCGGCGGCTGGATCGTCGGCCACGCCAATATCACCAGGGAAGTGCTGTCCTGCGTTCCCGACCTGGCCATCATTTCAAGGCGCGGTGTTGGTTATGAAAAGGTTGATGTGAAGGCTGCCCGTGATCTGGGAAAGGTTGTGACCATCGCCGCCGGCGGCAACGATGCAACCGTTGCCGACCAGGTGATCGGGATGATGATCTCCCTTGGGCGGCGGTTCCGTGAAGCCCAGAATGCCATGATCAATGGCAACTGGAAAATTCTGGTCGGCCATGACCTTTGCGAAAAAACCGTCGGCATTTTCGGCTTCGGGCGCATCGGTCGCAGCCTGGCCAAGCGCCTGCAAGGTTTTGATGCGCGCATTCTGGTCTGTACCCCGCGGCTATCCGATGCCGATATCCGGGAATTTGGCCTTGAACCATGCGACTTCGAAACATTGCTGCAGCAATCGGACTATCTGTCCCTGCATGCGCCGCTGACCCCGGAGACCCGGCACATTGTAGATGCAGCGGCTCTCGGAAAGATGAAAGAAACAGCAATTCTCATCAACACGGCGCGCGGCGGACTGGTGGATGACCGGGCCCTGCTTGCTGCGCTGAAAGAATGTACAATCATGGGTGCCGGGCTGGACGTCTTTGAAAGTGAAAGCAACCCGGACATGCTCCCGGTCACGAAAGAACTGATTGCACGAGATGAGGTTCTGGCAGCCCCGCACGCCGGGGCGTCCACCCTTGAAGGCCTGAACAGGACAAATATGATTGCCGCGCAATGTGTGGTCGCCGTTGCCGACGGTGAAAGCCCCCCGGCTGCCTGCATTGTCGTCGACGGTCGCGGACAATAGGGATGCGCTACAAAAAAATCAGGCGCCTCATCGGCCGGGAACGTGGCCGGCCCCCTTTGGGGACCCGCGTCCGCTGGCTGTCGTCAACACAGCCCTTCCGGTTTCCGGCAACCTGCAGAAGCCCGGCGTGACGGCCGGCCCCTTTTCAGCATATCCCCCGAGCCTGCGGCGAAAAGGACAAAGACAAACGAATGGACCCTATCCATCAAGATATTCATGCAGTTATGGCGCTGCTTAAAAAGGCTGGCCTGACCCCGCCCAAAAGCGGGGATGTGCATGAGGTCCGCGATTTTCTGGAGCAGGTCCGCATACTGACATCGAAGGGCAGCCAACCCCTTAAAAGCGAACCCGTTTTCAAGTTTGAGGTCAATGGTCGCAGCGTTGATTGCAAATTGTACCTGCCGGACGACCAACTGGCATCCTGCCTGCTCTTTTATTGTCATGGCGGCGGTTTCCGTCATGGCACCCTTGCGGGCTGGGATGCACCCCTTCGCCAGCTTTGCCGGCAAAGCGGTTTTGCCATCCTTTCAATCGATTATGCACTTGCGCCGGAATATGTGTTCCCCGTTGCTTTTGAAGAGGTCCGATCCATCGTCGGGGCGGTGATCGCCAGCGGAACCGTCGGTGACTGCACGTTCCGGCGCTTTGCCCTGGGCGGAGATTCGGCTGGCGCAAACCTGGCCTTCGGCTGCGCCCTGGCGATGCGCGACGCAAACATATCGGCGCTCGAATATCTCCTGCTTTTCTATGGGGTTTATTCCACCGATATCTCGTCAGATTCATGGCAAAGATTGAGCGGCGTTGCCGGCCATGGATTATCCGCCGAATCGATGGCCCAATACTGGCAATCCTATCTGGCGGGACAACAGCCGGATTGGCGCGCAGAACCCTTCACCAAAGACTTTACGGGCCTTCCTGCCTGCCGGCTGATCATTGGCGAGCTGGACCCGTTGCTGGACGAGAATATCGCCCTGGAAAAACGCCTGGAAGCCGCCGGCGTAAGGACTTCGCTGCTGGTCATTCCCAAGGTTATTCACGGTATTGTGCGGTACAATGAGGTTGCACCGTTTGTCAGATCACTGCTGGCATATGAGGCAGGCAGGCTGCGCGCCGCGTTTCACCCGAAAGATTAGGCCTTCCGGGATGGATGCCGGCGCATCCTGATCTTTCGCAATGACATGATTTGTCAAAGATGTAATTCTCCATCGGCAGTGGGGGGGGCAGCTCTTGCGAACTGTCTGAATGTTTGATGAAGGTACCGACGTGAATATAGGCTGGCTTGAAGATCTGCTCGCTCTTGTCGAGGAAGGCGGCTTCGCGCGTGCGGCCGAAAAACGCGCCATCACCCAGCCCAGCTTCAGCCGGCGCATTCAGGCCCTGGAAGACTGGGTCGGCGTCAAACTTATTGATCGCAGCACCCATACCATGCGGCTGACGCCCTCAGGGGAAAGTTTCCGCACTGTTGCCGAACAGACGGTCCGGCACCTCAAGATCGGACGTGACGAAGCGCGGTCCATCGCCAAGGTATCCTCTGAAACCCTGCGCTTTGCATCGACCCACGCACTTTCCTTGACCTTTTTCCCCAACTGGCTGCGTAAACTGGAAAAAAACGAGCCAACAAATGCGACGATCGAGCTAACCGCCGACCATATGATGGCCTGCGAAAAGCTCATGATCGAAGGCCGGGCGCAATTTCTGCTATGCCATCACCATGAATCGGCCCTGACCCGTTTTGACAAGGGATTCCGGTCCATCAAACTGGGTGAAGACGTCCTGTTGCCCGTTGTTTCCCCCAAACTGGCTGACGGAAAGGATCTGAAAAAGGCACCGCAATTGTCTTTTTCTGCAGAGTCCGGCATGGGGCGCATATTGTCTGCAGCCTGGGCCGCATCCGGATACCAGCCGGACAGCAAGCCGGTATTTTCATCTCACCTTGCCAGCGTGCTCGCCGCGATGGCCAGGGAGGGCCGTGGTGTCGCCTGGACGGCGCTCAGCCTGGTTGAGGAAGACATCGAATCCGGCGCCCTGATGCGCGCCGGTTCGCCGGACCAGGATATCGTTATTGAAATTTGTCTCTGGCGCCGGGCTTTAAGCCAGTCGCCCGCAGCGGAGGCCTTCTGGCAAAAATTGCTCAAATATCAGAGAGCCACGAATGCCGCAGGCTAGGCTGTGGTGAGCATTGCCAGATTCCGGGCGTCCCTTTCGCCCTGTGCAGCAAGAATCCAGCCTGGGCGGGTGGGATGCAAACCACAAATCGCGCTCATACATTTTCGCTATAGTTTCATACTTTGACAGGCAATGTCGCACTCCCTTAAATCGGCTGCAAAGAGCCTGTTTTCCGCCAGCCTGGCGGCAAATCCGGCAGTTGCCCTGATCGCCAACGGAACTTCACGGTCTGGCGCAGGGGAAGCAATCCAGTTCTGCCTGCAGGGCTGCGTCTTAGATAACAACGGGACCCGCGATACCAATGACAGCAAACCGATCTGAATCTGTAACGATCATTGTCCCTTGTGGCTCGCTTGGCGCCGGGGTTCGGGAAGAAGAGATAGAATATGGCCTGCGGAAAGGCGCGCAGGCAATCGCCACGGATGCCGGATCGACCGACAGCGGCGCTGCATATCTGGCTCAGGGGAAATCGAAAAACAGCCGCGGCGCCGTGAAGCGCGACCTGACCATATTGATGAAAGCGCACGCCAAATCAGGTATTCCGGTCATCATTGGCACGTCCGGCCAGGCGGGCGGCGACCTGAATGTCAACTGGACACGGGATATCCTGCTGGAAATCAATGCGGAACTCGGGCTCTCCCCGAAAATTGCCCTTCTGTACAGCGAGATCGACGGCGCCCAATTGAAACAACTGAATAGGGCCGGCCAGGTCACCCCTTTGCCGCCGCTGGGCCCGCTTGAAGACAAGACAATCGACGAATGCGACCATATTGTCGCATTGATGGGGGTCGAGCCCTATCTGAAGGCTTTGGATGAAGGCGCTGATGTCATTATCGGTGGCCGGTCAACCGACCCGGCGGTCCTTGCCAGTTTCCCGATCTGGAAGGGTGCCGGCTGGGGTGCATCCTGGCATGCCGGCAAAATTGGCGAATGCGGCGTACAATGTTCGGAAAATCCGACACTGGGGTCAGGCGTCCTGCTGACGGTCGGCCAGGACGGTTTTGAAGTCGAGCCGCTGTCCGCTAACAACCGCTGTTCGCCCTATAGTGTTTCGGCGCACATGCTGTATGAAAACACCAATCCCTACCTGCTGACCGAACCGGGCGGGCAACTGGACGCCACGGATGCGACCTATGACCAGCTCGACGACAACAGGGCCGTCAAGGTTGCCGGGGCGGTGTGGAAGCCGGGCCAATATACGATGAAACTGGAAGGCGCCGGCGGCGGTCTGTACCAGACAATCATGCTGGTCGGTATCCAGGACCCTGACGTGTTGCAGGATGTCGGCGGCTTCCATGACCGGTTTCTGGATGCCCTTTATACCCGCGCCAAACACGGGCTGCCCGAAGAGGAGCATGACCACTTTCATATTTCCCTCAGGATGTATGGCTGGAACGCCGTAGACGGCGGCCCGGTTCCCGAAGGCACGCCTGCCCCCCGAGAACTGGGCGTATTGTTCGTGGCGACTGCGCGCACCCAGGACCTGGCAAACGCGATTGCCCATACCTGCAACCCGTACTTCTTCCATTATCCCGCTGTCATGGACAAGGAACTGCCCAGCTACGGCTTTGCCTTCTCGCCCGCGGACGTGCCGCGTGGACAGGTATTTGAATTCAAGCTGAACCATGTTGTTGCCCTTGATGACCCGCTTCAGTTGGTGCGGTTCAACTGGATCAACGCCTGAAGGCTCCGACAGGAAAGGAATTGGCAGTGACCCGACTGAGCGACGCAACCAGACACATCCGCACAAAACAGGCCGGCCCCTTCTGGGTCACCATGGATATCTGGTTCAAGGATGAAGACAGCTACACGCGCTATCACGATTGCCCGGCCCTGAGCGCCGAAACATTTGCACGGGTTTACGGGACGAATGCCGATTTTGTGAAACGTATCCCCATGCCCGAGTTCAATCTGGTCAAGATTTCCTACCCGCGCGCAACACCGCAGGGTGGCATGATCGAGCGGGACATGCATTCCGGGCAGCAATATGCCCGTCTTCTGGATATTGAACTCGACTAGCAAGGCACTTGCGTCAACGCATGCGCGCCAATCCTTATCTGCGGAGATGACGATGACCGAACAGAGCGATGCTTCGCGCGAACCCTTTTCCGAAGCAGAATGGAAAATCCGCTGTGACCTGGCCGCCGCCTACAGACTGGTTGCCCTGTTTGGCTGGGACGATCTGGTCTTCACCCATATTTCTGCACGCCTGCCCGGGCCAGACCATCATTTTCTGATCAACCCCTACGGTATGTTGTTCGAAGAGATAACGGCGTCTTCCCTCGTCAAAGTTGGCCTGGACGGACAAAAGATCGGCGAGATCGACGCGCTGGTGAACCCGGCTGGCTTTACCATCCACTCCGCCGTCCATGACGCCCGCGCGGACGCAGGCTGCGTCATGCATCTCCACACCGTCGATGGTGTGGCGGTTTCCTGCCAGAAAGACGGCCTGATACCGATCAACCAGACTGCCATGTTGCTGAATGGCCAGCTTTCATACCATGCCTATGAAGGGGTTGCCCTGAACCATGACGAACGACCGCGACTGGTCGCTGACCTTGGCAGCAACAATCTGATGATTCTGAGCAACCACGGCACGCTGGCTGTCGGTTCCACCGTCGCGGCGGCCTTCCTGCACATGTATTTTCTGGAGCGCGCCTGCTCGATCCAGATTGCTGCCCAGGCATCGGATACCCTGATCACGCCCGCAGCCGAGGTTCAGGAGGTTGTCCGGAAACAGGCAGGAAATATGGAAGCCGGTGCCAATCTGCTGGTCTGGCCGGCACTTCTGCGCCGGCTGAACCGCGAAAACCCGGGATACGCTGTTTGATTGACCCATCTTCCGGAAATATGTCCCTGTATCGTCCCTGAGTCTGGAACCGTGCAATGATCGGTCGCCGTACTGCCTGGCTTAATGACACAGCCCAAAAGGTCCAGGCCGACCATTATACCATTCCGGTCATGTGGGACGAAACAGTAGCCCGGCATCCAGACCGGGACGGCGTAGATTTCTTCGGTCGACGCTGGAGCTACCGGCAGCTTGACAAGAGTGTCCGTAAAGCTGCCGCAGGCCTGCGGAAGGCCGGCGTGCATGCTGGCGACCGGGTGGGCCTGTGTCTTCCCAATACGCCTTATTATGTGATCCTGTATCTGGCCACCCTTAAACTGGGTGCTGTCGTGGTCAATCTGAACCCGCTTTACAGCCGCTACGAACTGGAAAAGCTGATTGCAGACTCAGGGGCCCGCATCCTTGCTGTAGCCGACATGCCGGCTGTCATGGAAAATGTTGCTGCAATGGTGGAGGGCGGCGCGCTCGACACCGTCATCGTATGCCCGATGGCCCAGGCCATGCCGCTGCTTCTGTCGCTGGCATACCGCCTGTTCCGTAAAAAGGATCAGGCCGCAATACCGGGGGGCGCTTCATGGATGTCCTTTGGAAGATTGCTGGCCACGGCTGGTGAAGCACCGACACCGCCGATCCACCGCGACGATCCGGCGGTATTCCAGTATACCGGCGGCACAACCGGCCTGCCGAAAGCTGCGGTTCTGACACACGGCAATCTCGTATCCAACAGCTTCCAGACCGCCGTCGTTTCGCTGGCAGACCCGGGAAAATGCGATCGGGTCATGGGTGTCTTGCCGCTCTTCCATGTCTTTGCGCTGACCACCGTTCTGAATACGTCCCTGATGATGGCATCCCTGATGGTCCTGCTGCCCAGATACGAGCAGAAACAATTCGTCAAGGCCGTCAACAGGACCCGTCCGACACGGTTGTTCGGTGTTCCAACCCTGTTCCAGTCCCTGAACAGCTTGTCGGAAGATGTTTTTCCGGACTTCCGGGACCTGGAGCTTTGTGTTTCCGGTGGTGCGCCCCTTCCGGAACCTGTCCGCACAGCGTTCGAAAAACGGGCCCGCTGCCGGCTTGTTGAAGGCTATGGTTTGTCCGAGGCGTCCCCGACCATCACCTGCAATCCTGCCGATGGCTCCGGCAAGGACGGCAGCGCAGGACTGGCCTACCCTGATACGATTATCGAGGTTCGCAGCCTTGAAGACCCCGCCAACGTTCTTGGCATCGGCCAGACAGGCGAGGTCTGCGTGCGCGGCCCGCAGGTTATGAAGGGATACTGGAACCGGCCGGAAGAAAGCGGGCAAACATTTATCGACGGCGCCCTGCGGACCGGTGATGTCGGCTATCTGGATGAGGATGGGTATCTGTTCCTCGTCGACCGGATCAAGGATGTCATCCTGTGTGGTGGCTACAATGTCTATCCCCGGGTCATAGAAGACGCGCTCTATGAGCATCCCGCTGTTGAAGAGACCCTGGTGATCGGATTGCCTGACGACTATCGGGGCGAAAGCCCGAAGGCCTTTGTTGTGCTCAAGAATGGCGCGTCCGATACCGGCACTGCCGAACTGTTTGCGCACCTGAAAAACAGGATCAGCAAGATCGAAGTGCCAAAGGCGATTGAAATCCGGACAAGTCTCCCAAAGACAAAAATTGGCAAACTGTCCCGCGCCGACCTGAAGAGGGAAATCCTCGGATGACCGGCGACATTTCATTCACATACATAAAAAACAGTAGCGAGGTCAGCCGATGACACATGGCAGAATACCCGGTGCACGCATTCCCAATTACCAGATGTTTGCCTATTGTGGCATTACATTTCCCATTGTCGCGGTTGGCATGCCGGTATCAACCTTCCTGCCCCCCTTGTACGCCGGGCATGGAGGCCTTGGCCTCGCGACCGTGGGGCTGATCTTCATGATCGCCCGGATATGGGATGTTATTTCCGACCCGATTGTCGGCATTCTGGTGGACCGGTTCCAGTGGCGCCGGGGCAGGCGCAAGACCTGGATCGTCGTGAGCATTCCCCTGTTGTGCCTGACCGCACTTTTCCTGTTCATGCCGGACAGGGGAAGTCCTGCAAGCGGCCCTGTCCTGCTGTTCCAGCTTCTGCTGTTATATACCGGCTGGACCTTCCTCCAGACCGCACACCAGGCATGGGGCGCCGACCTCGCGCAGGGTTATGACGAGCGGTCCCGGCTTTTCGGTACACGTGAAATCGTCAATGCGGCCGGTACAATCTTTGTCCTGACATTGCCGGCTCTCGCCGGTTTCTGGATTGATGTCGATGAATATACCGAAGTGGCCATTATGGGCTGGTTCCTTATCCTTGCCCTGCCTATCAGCATCGTCATCGCCTTCTCGCTGGTTTCTGACAAGTCGCCGCCCCACGTCAAGGATGTCCGGCCAAAAAGCCTCAAGGATGTATTTGACAGCCTCAACAACAGAACCCTGTGGCGGATTCTCTTTATCGAAATCACAACAGGCATTGGCGTCGGGGTCACCTCGGCGACCTTCCTGTTTGTTGCCAGGGGTGTCGCCGGCTTTGAAAGCGGCGCCAGCACCGTGCTTCTCGTCTTTTTCATCGCCTCGATTGTTGGTATTCCCATCTGGTTATGGTTCAGCAAGCGCCTGGAAAAGGCCACGTCCCTGCAGATTGCCTGCGTCTATTCGCTGATCTGCAACCTCATTCTCATCCCGGTTCTGATGTATGGGAACACGATGATGTTTGTGGCAATGGTTGCCCTGCTCGGGATCAGTTTTGGCGCCCCTCAGGCTCTTCTCAGGTCCATGATGGCCGATCAGGTTGACCGGGAAGAAGTACGCTCCGGCAAGAACAATGCAGGCTTCTATTTTGCCTTCATGAACACGTCCTACAAGATCGGACAGGCAACGGCCGTCGGCATCAGTTTTGCCCTTCTTGCCTTGATCGGGTTTGACCCGGAAGCTCCCGGCAACCCGGACCATGTCACCGGTCTTGTTATGGTCTTTACCCTGGTGCCCGTGCTGATTTTCACCATCTGCATCCTGCTTTGCCGGCACTACCCGCTCACCAGAGAGGCGCACGAGAAAGACCGCGAAATTCTGGAAGGTCGTAACACCCAATAGGCGGAAGCCAACACCGACCACGCGCCGACAACCAAGGATATTGAATGTCCCGCAACCGGTGATCCGGTTTCAGGCTGGTGCCCTGGTATGCCTCCTGCCTGTGCGGCGGGGAGATGCAGCATCGTGGCACCGGCCCGACCGGGCGGCCTGCCGGCCGGCGTACCCGGTCCTGCACCGAAAGCCCGGGACACACGATGACGACAGGCACAGCACGGCTTTCACCCGCTGGTGTCATTCCTATAATATTGTTTCAAAGGAAAAATGGCGCACCCGAGAGGATTCGAACCTCTGGCCTCTGCCTTCGGAGGGCAGCGCTCTATCCAGCTGAGCTACGGGTGCATGCCTGCAACAAAATCGTGCCGGACACTACACGCGGGCAGAGCCCGATGCAAGCCCAATAGCCGCCCGATTCCCGCGTTTTTTGCGATTCGTAAGCCATGTTTATAGGGCAGCAGCCCTGCCGTACCTGAAATGCAATCTTTCGGTCAGGAAATTTTATCAATATTTTCAAGGCATTGTAGAGATTTTGCGCTGAACGGTTAAAATTTTATCTAATTGATTACCTCGGATTAACGGCAGGAAACCTATAAAAATCAGGAAACACCCGGTGCTGGTTTCGAGTTTTTCAAGCGGCATTAGGCGCCTCCGGGAATTGGCAGATTCAAGAATTGGATGGATATCATGTTGAAGAATTTTAACACCCTGATGGCCGCCGTTATCGCCGCCACTTTTGCCTTCGGTGCCCTTGCGACCCCGGCCTCCGCCGACGCAATGGACGACTGGAAACACGAAGTGATGAAGTCGGTCGCCAAAAACCAGAAATATCCCCGTGCGGCCCTCGCGCGTGAAATTGAAGGCACCGCCAAGGTGCGCCTGGTGATCGCAGCCGACGGTACGATCACGGCCCATGAGGTTCTCGAAGAAACCGGCGAGAGCGTCCTGGACCGTGAGATCCCGAAACTGGTCGAACGCCTGAACCCGCTGCCCGCCCTGCCGGAAGGCACGCCGGAAATGTCGCTGGTTCTGCCGCTGACCTGGGCCCTGCGCTGATAGAGAGTTTCTGTTCCGAGTACCCAAATCATTCGTTTTGAGTGGAAAATGGCTGCCCTTCCGGGTGGCCATTTTTTCTTGCCGGGCCGGATTGCAAAGGGCAAGGGTCATCCGAAAAATATAAACAATTTTAATGACTTAAAATATTTTTCAAACCCCGTTTTCGGTAATGATTTGTTAAGGGCCGCCGATATATAGGATGCGCGCAGATGAGTGCAATATCTAACCCGGATGGAATCAGAATGACCCTCGCTCCCCTCTTC
The DNA here is from genome assembly GCA_006226495.1 of Alphaproteobacteria bacterium. Classification (GTDB taxonomy): domain Bacteria; phylum Pseudomonadota; class Alphaproteobacteria; order Sphingomonadales; family Kordiimonadaceae; genus Kordiimonas. The sequence goes on along the minus strand of SBGU01000002.1, from coordinate 36,702 downwards.
AAGTCCCTGACCGTCGCTGCCCTGATCGCGATGGCCGCTCCTGTTGCTCACGCCGCTGATGCCGCGCTCCAGAACTGGACCGCCTCCGTCGTGAAGGAAGTTGCGAAGAAACAGAAATACCCCCGCGCAGCCCAGGTTCGCGAAATCGAGGGCAAGGCCCAGATTCGCCTGGTTGTTGCTGCTGACGGCACCATCACCAGCCACGAAATCGTTCAGGCCACCGGCCAGGACGTGCTGGACGCCGAAATCCCCAAGCTGGTCGAGCGCCTGAACCCGCTCCCGGCCCTGCCGGCCGGTACGCCGGAAATGTCGCTGGTGCTGCCGCTGCAGTGGTCGCTGCGCTAAGCCACCGCGCCTGAGTTAAAAAAGGCCGTCCCGACGCGATCGGGGCGGCCTTTTCTTTTCTGGATTGGCCGCGCGTTCAGGCCACGCGGTCGGATACCGCCAGGCCAAACGGGATAAGGGTCGTGTCGCGCGCCACATCCGCGGTTTCCGGATAGTCGGCGGTATAATGCAGCCCGCGCGATTCCTTGCGCATCTGGGCCGAGCGCACGATCAGGTCGGCCACGGTCACGAGGTTCCGAAGTTCCAAGAGGTCGGCGGTGACCCGGAAGTTGCCGTAATATTCGTGGATTTCGGTCTGCAACAGGTCGATCCGGCGTTTGGCGCGCGCGAGCCGCTTGTCCGTGCGCACGATGCCGACATAGTCCCACATGAACCGGCGGAGTTCTTTCCAGTTGTGGCTCACCACCACTTCCTCGTCCGAATCGGTGACCTGGCTTTCGTCCCAGTCGCGCGCACTGGCGGCGGGCAGCATCTCGTCCATGCGCTCTAGGATATCGTCGGCGGCCGCCGTGCCGGTGACCAGGCATTCGAGCAAGCTGTTCGATGCCATGCGGTTGGCGCCGTGCAGGCCAGTGTGCGAACATTCGCCCACGGCATACAGCCGGTCCACGCCCGTGCGGGCCGAAAAGTCCACATGCACCCCGCCGCAGGTATAGTGCGCGGCCGGCACCACCGGGATCAGGTCTTTGGTGATGTCGATGCCAAGCCCCAGACAGTGGCGGTAAATGGTCGGGAAATGCGAGATGACAAAGTCGGCATCCTTGTGGGTGATATCAAGCCACACACAGTCCTGGCCGGTGCGTTTCATTTCGCTGTCGATCGCGCGGGCGACAATGTCGCGCGGTGCCAGTTCGGCGCGCTCGTCATAGTCCAGCATGAAGCGCCGGCCATCCTTGCCCCTGAGCACAGCCCCCTCGCCGCGCATGGCTTCCGTGATCAGGAAGGTCTTGGCGTCGGGGTGATAAAGGCAGGTCGGGTGGAACTGGTTGAACTCCATGTTCGTAACCCGGCAGCCGGCGCGCCAGGCCATGGCGATGCCGTCGCCCGTTGAGGCATCGGGATTCGAGCTATAGAGATAGACCCGGCTGGCACCCCCCGTGGCCAGGATGGTCGCCCGCGCCGAGAAGGTCTCGACCCGGCCTTTTTCCCGGTTCAGCACATAAACGCCGTGCGCCTGGTCGGTATAGGCGGCCTTGGTCTTCAGGTGCCGGTTGGTGATGATGTCGATGGCCATGTGGTTTTCATAGACATCGATGTTCGGTTCTTCCTTCACCCGCTCGTTCAGGGTTTTCTGCACGGCCTGGCCGGTGGCGTCGGCGGCATGGATGATGCGCCGGTGGCTGTGGCCGCCCTCGCGGGTCAGGTGGTAATCGTAACCGTCTTCATGGTGGGTGTTGGCCTTGTCGAATTCGACACCAAAATTGATCAGCTTCTCGATGGCTTCGCGGCCGCGTTCCACCACATAGCGCACGGCTTTTTCGCTGCAGAGGCCGGCACCGGCAATCAGGGTATCGTCGATATGCGACTGGATCGAATCGGTGGCTTCCAGGACGGCGGCAATGCCGCCCTGGGCCCAGCGGGTCGAGCCCGCGGCCATTTCACCCTTCGACAGCACCGCCACGCGCATATGGGGCGCGAGCTTCAGGGCTGCGGTCAGGCCCGCCGCACCGGTGCCGACGATGACGACGTCATATGTGCGCCTCATGCTGCTTCAGATCCCTTGTTCGCCTTGCTGCTGGTCAGTTGCAGGAAAATATCCTCGAGGTCGGTTTCCCGGGTCGAGATATCGCGCACACTAAGGCCCGCTTCCTGCACCGCAACCAGCACCTGGCCCACGTTTGCCGTTGCCTGGCTGATCTTAACCGCAATGCGGTTCTGGTCCAAGAGCTGGCTGTTGAAGGCGCTCAGGCTGTCGGGGATGGCGCTCAGGCTTTCACCCAGTTCGATCACCACCTGTTTTTCGTCCACGCGCTTCAGAAGCTGTTTGGTGGGTTCGCACGCTACCAGTTCACCATGGTTGATGATGGCGATGGTATCGCACAGTTCTTCAGCTTCCTCGAGATAATGGGTGGTCAGGACAATGGTGGTGCCGCGCGCATGCAGTTCGCGCACATAGTTCCACAGTTGCTGGCGAAGCTCGATATCCACGCCGGCGGTCGGTTCGTCCAGCACCAGGATCGGCGGGTTGTGCACCATGGCCTTGGCGACCAAGAGGCGCCGTTTCATGCCGCCCGACAGGGTGCGCGAATAGGCATCGGCCTGCGGCAGCAAATGCACGGCCTTCAGAAGTTCTTCGGTGCGGCGCTCTTCTTTCGGCACACCATACATGCCGGCCTGCACCTCCAGCATTTCGCGCGGGGTGAAGAAAGCGTCGAACATCAATTCCTGCGGCACAATGCCGATGTTGGCGCGCGCGTTCCGCGGGTTTTCGTCGATATCGAAACCCCAGATATTGGCGCTGCCCTCGGTCTTGTTCACAAGGCCCGCAAGGATGTTGATGGTGGTGGATTTGCCCGCGCCGTTCGGGCCCAGAAGGCCGAACATGGAACCCCGAGGGATATTCAGGTCAATGCCCTTGAGCGCAAGCTTGTCCGGCGCGCCGCCACGGCCCTTGTAGACTTTCTTCAGGCCCTTGATTTCAATTGCATTGTCGCTCACTCGCTCGTCCTTTCGGGATGTCGCTACTTCAGGAAATTGTCAGCAAGCTTGCGCCCGGTGTGCCGCGCCGCTTGTCGGTTCGGGATGGCTTCGTTATATAGAACTCAATCCCAACAGTATCAGAGATTAGTGCCATGTCCGTAGACGCACCAGAAATCAAAATTGTCGCCACGCGTAAAGTTTCCTGTGACGGGGATGAAGGCCCGCTCGGCCACCCGCGCGTATTCCTGACCATGGATGAAGAAGGCAAGGTCGAATGTCCATATTGTGACCGCCTTTACATTTTGCAAGGCGGCCCGTCCGACAAGGACAGCAAGTAATATTGCCCCTGCCGGTCCCCGCACCGGCAGGCAACAGGTCCGCCTGACGCGGGCGAAACAGGGGGATTCCCATGTCCGAGCCGGCTGGCAACCAGAAACATCTCTATCTTGTGGACGGGTCCGGGTATATTTTCCGGGCCTATCATGCGCTGCCGCCCATGACCCGCGCCGACGGCACGCCGGTGAATGCCGTTTACGGGTTTTCCAACATGCTGTTCAAGCTGTTGCAGGACCTGGGCGACACCGAACGCCCGACCCACCTGGCCGTGATCTTCGATGCCGCGCGCAAGAATTTCCGCAACGATATCTATGCCGACTACAAGGCGCACCGCCCGCCGGCACCCGAAGACCTGGTGCCCCAGTTCAGCCTGATCCGCGATGCCGCCGTGGCCTTTGGTGTGCCGGCCATCGAAATGGAAGGTTATGAAGCCGACGACCTGATCGCCACCTATACCAAACAGGCGCGGGACAAGGGCTGGAAGGTTACCATCGTCAGTTCCGACAAGGACCTGATGCAACTGGTCGACGACCATGTCGAACTGTTTGACACCATGAAAGGTGTGCGGCTTGGCTACCAGGGTGTGCTCGACAAATTTGGCGTGACACCCGACAGGGTGGTCGATGTACAGTCGCTGGCGGGTGACAGTGTCGACAACGTGCCCGGCGTGCCCGGTATCGGCATCAAGACCGCAGCGCAACTGATCAACGAATATGGCGACCTGGACACGCTTCTGGCCCGCGCGGGCGAGATCAAGCAGCCCAAACGCCGCGAAAGCCTGATCGACAATGCCGAGATGGCGCGTATCAGCCGCCAGTTGGTGTCGCTGGCGAAAGATGCGCCGGTCGATGTGGGGCTGGACGCGCTTACGGTGCGCGACCCGGAACCCGAACCGTTGCAGGCATTCCTGGACGCGCAGCAGTTCCGGTCCCTGAAGGTGAAGGTCAGCCACCATTATGGCGCCGGCAGCACGCCCGTCGACCCGGTATCCGAAGCCGTGACGGTCGAGAAGACCGAGTATGAATGTGTGACCACACTGGACCGGCTGAAGGCCTGGATCGCGGACGCACAGGCGGCGGGGCAGGTGACGGTCGACACCGAAACCACGGGGCTGAATACCTCGAAAGCCGACCTTGTCGGCATCTCCCTGTCCATCGAACCCGGCAAGGCCTGTTATATCCCGGTCGGCCACGGCGCCATGGGCGGCGACCTTCTGGCTGAAAAGCCCGAGCAACTGGACAAGGCCGAGGTTATCGCGCTCATGAAGCCGATGCTTGAGGACCCGTCGGTCCTGAAAATCGGCCAGAACCTCAAATATGACATGTCGATCCTGGCGCGCGAGGGCATCAGCCTCGGCCCCATCGACGATACGATGCTGATGTCCTATGCGCTGGATGCCGGCCTGCATGGCCACGGCATGGACGAACTTTCGGGCCTGCATCTTGATATCGCGCCGATCCCGTTCAAGGAAGTGGCCGGCACAGGCAAGAACCAGTTGACCTTCGACCAGGTGCCGCTCGACAAGGCCACCGACTATGCGGCCGAGGATGCCGATATCACCGGCCGCCTGTACCGCCTCCTGAAGCCGCGGCTGGCGGCCGAACATGTCAGCACCGTTTATGAAACGCTTGAACGCCCGCTGGTGCCGGTCCTGTCGGCCATGGAACGCGCGGGCATCAAGGTGGATGTCGACCAGCTTCGCCAGCTTTCGAACGATTTTGCCACCGGCATCAAGGCGCTGGATGAAGAAATCCAGACCCTGGCCGGCCGGCCCTTCAATGTGGCGTCGCCTAAGCAGCTTGGTGAAATCCTGTTCGAGGACATGGGCCTGAAGGGCGGCAAAAAATCCTCCAAGACCGGCGCCTGGACCACGGATGCCGACGTGCTCGAGGGCCTTGCAAACCAGGGGCTGGAACTGCCGGCCAAGGTGCTGCAGTTCCGCCAGTTTTCCAAGCTCAAAAGCACCTACACCGATGCGCTGCAGGCCCAGGTGAACGACCGCACGGGCCGGGTGCATACCAGTTTCCACCTGGCGTCCACCACCACCGGGCGCCTGTCGTCGAACGACCCCAACCTGCAGAATATCCCGATCCGCACCGAAGAAGGCCGCAAGATCAGGAAGGCGTTCGTGGCCGAACCCGGCAACCTGCTGATCGCCGCCGACTATAGCCAGATCGAGCTGCGTATCCTGGCCCATATCGCCGGTATTGATGCCCTGAAGGACGCGTTTGCAAGCGGCACCGACATTCATGCCATGACCGCGTCCGAAGTGTTCGGTGTGCCCATCGAAGGCATGGACCCGATGGTGCGCCGGCAGGCCAAGGCCATCAACTTCGGCATCATCTATGGCATATCGGCCTTTGGCCTCGCGCGCCAGTTGGGCATCAGCCGTGGTGACGCGCAGGGCTATATCGACGCCTATTTCACCCGCTTCCCCGGCATCCGCCAGTATATGACCAGCACGGTCGAAGGCGCCAAGGACAAGGGTTATGTCTCGACCTTGTTTGGCCGCAAGTGCCATATCGCGGCGCTTCGGGACAAGAACCCCATGAAACGCGGCTTCGGCGAACGCGCGGCCATCAACGCGCCCATTCAGGGCACGGCGGCGGACATCATCCGCCGCGCCATGATCCGCATGCCCGCTGCGCTTGCGGACGCTGGCCTCACGGATGTGCGCATGCTTCTGCAGGTGCATGACGAACTGGTGTTCGAGGCCCCGGAGGCCCTGGTCGAGAAAGCCGTGCCGATCATTCGCGACACCATGGAAAACGCCTGTGCGCCGGCCATTGAACTCAGCGTGCCGCTGGTTGTTGATTGTGGCACCGGCAAAAACTGGGAGGAAGCCCACTAGGGCGCGTGTCATAAGGACGGAGAGGTCCGTTTATGAAAAAACTTCTGGTTCTGTTGGCATTCATCATGATGGCGCCCGCCGCGCAGGCGGGCGGCACCCTCAGCGACAATATTCGTATCGACAGCCAAGTGCTCGGGTATGCGCTGCAATACCGTGTCTACCGCCCCGAAACTGTTGCAGATGCAACAACTCTGCGCACCCTTTATGTGACCGACGGCCACTGGTATCTGGGCGACGGCGGCATGGTGGCCATCCTGGATGAACAGATCGCCAGTGGCGCCATCGAACCCGTGATGGCGGTGTTCGTCGATGCCCGCAACCCGGATGACCTGAAGGAAAACCGGCGCAACCAGCAGTTCATGTGCAACCAGGACTATGCCCGCTTTTTCGGCGCTGAACTGGTGCCGGCGGTCGAGGCGGCCTTTGCCACAAAACCGGCGCCTGGGGACCGGGCGATCATGGGCCTGTCGTTCGGCGCCCTGAATGCCGGCTGTTTTGGCCTGCTGTTGCCCGATGTCTTTGGCAATATCGCCATGCAGTCGCCGGCGAATGACCAGCATGTGAAGATCCTGACCGGGCTTTACCACCAGAACCCGGTGCAGCCGATCCGTATTTTCATGAGTGTCGGCACCAAAAAGGACAATACCACTGCCGGCCGGCGTTTCATGCGGGAACTCAGGAAAAAGGGCTATCCGCTCACTTATATCGAGGTGCCGTTCGGCCATGAATGGGCCAACTGGAAACCGCTTATCGACGACGTGCTGTTGACCTTCTTCAGGACCGGCGAAGCCGATTGACCGCTTGAGGGGGCATCCGGGGCGTGTTAAGCCGGCAAGAATCCCAGAAGTACCCCAAAAGAACCCCCAACCCGGTCCGGATATCCCATGCTTCCCCACAAGAACCAGACCCTCAGGATTGTGCTGACCCTTGGCAGTGTCACGGCGCTGACACCGCTTGCGGTCGACATGTATCTGCCGGCCTTCCCGGCGATCGCCGACACGTTCGGTACCGACATTTCCCATGTCGAACTGTCGCTGACCTTCTTTTTCATCGGCCTTGCCATCGGCCAACTGTTTTTTGGTCCGCTGGCGGACCGGTTCGGCCGCAAGCTGCCGCTGGTGTCGGGCCTTGCGATCGCGGGCACGGCATCGGTCCTGTGTACCCTGGTGCCCGATGTCGGCTTCCTGATCGGCATCCGTTTCCTGCAGGCGCTGGGCATCTGTGCCGGTATGGTGATCGCGCGGGCCATGGTGCGCGACATGTTCGACCATCATGAAGCCGCGCGTTTCTTTTCGCTCCTGATGCTGGTCATGGGCGTGGCGCCGATCCTGGCACCGGTGATCGGCGGGTTTGTCAGCAAGTTTTTCGGCTGGCAGGCGATTTTCCTGGCCGTGGGCGCTGCCTGTCTCCTGTCGCTGACCGCCGTATCCCTGTTGCTGCCTGAAACCCAGGCGCCGAACCGCCATGTGCGGCTGAGCCGCGCCCTGCACACATACAGGGACATTTTTTCGAACAGCGCCTTCCGCAATTATGCGCTGGCGGGTGGTTTTGCCCAGGCCGGCATGTTTGCCTATATCACCGGCTCGCCCTTCGTGCTGATCCAGTATTTCGGTATCCCAGAGGAACAGTTCGGCCTGTTTTTTGGTGCCAATGCCTTTGGTCTTATCGGGCTCAGCCAGTTGAACCGGTACCTGTTGAAACATTATGCCTTCAACCGCATCCTGCAGGTGGCCTTCAGCATCATCCTGCTGGCCGGTATCGGGCTGGTGGGGGCCGGTCTTGCCGGGGTCGGCCTTGTGGGCGTGGTGCTGCTGTTCTTCAGCTATGTGGCATCCCTGGGCATGGTGATGCCCAACAGCATGGCAGGTGCCCTTGCGGAAGAAGGCGCGCGGGCAGGGTCGGCATCGGCGCTGGCGGGCTCGATGCAATTTTCGGTCGCGTTTCTGTCGTCGGGGCTTGTCGGGATCGTCCATGCCACGTCGCCCATGCCGCTGATGCTGATCATGGGGGGCTGCGGCATCATGAGTTTCATCCTGTCCTACCGCCAGATACGGACCGTGAAAGAAGCCTGAGAGCGCAGGCATCCGGACAAAAGAAAAGGGCGACCCCACCCGGGGCCGCCCTTTCTGTATCCGTGGTGTCCGGCTTCAGCCTTCGAAGGAATGGTAAAGCGCCAGATAAAGGGCCGCGGACAAAAGCGCCGACACCGGCACCGTGATGATCCAGGCCGCGGCAATGGTCATCAGCTCGCGGCGGCGCACCAGACGGCGGCGTTCGCGGGTCTTGATCTCGGATGCCGGGATCTTCTTGTGTGACGACTTGCCCCGGTTGTTCAGATATTCCCGCAGGAAACCGACGCCGAACACGCCGCCGACCGCGATGTGGGTCGACGATACAGGCAGGCCAAGCCAGCTTGCGGCAATCACGGTGATAGCCGCTGACAGCGCCACACAGAAGGCGCGCATCTGGTTCAGTTTGGTGATCTTTTCGCCAACCGTGCGGATCAGCTTCGGGCCGAACAGCATCAGGCCGATCGAGATACCCAGCGCGCCGATAACCATGACCCAGAAGGGCAGCGCGATCTTGCTTGCGCCAGCGACCGTACTGGTGGCGGCGGTCACGATGGCGGCCAGCGGGCCGACAGCGTTGGCCACGTCATTGGCACCGTGTGCGAACGACAACAGCGCCGCCGAGCAGATCAGTGGCATGGTGAACAGGGTCGCCACCGACTTGCGGCGGTTTTCCATGCCGATGGACGCACGGGCGACCAGCGGTTTGGTGATGACCCAGGTGGCAACGCCGGACCCGACGCCGATCAGCCAGATCATGGCGGTGTCGGCCTTCCAGATATGCTTGAAGCCCTTCATGACCAGATACATGGCAAACGTGCCGGCCATGATGGCAACCAGCACCGGCACCCAGGTGCGCGAGGCGGCCAGCTTGTCGTCCTTGAACAGGATCATCTTCTTGATGAAAAGCAGGAAACCGGCGGCAATAAGGCCGCCCAGCGCCGGGGAAATCACCCAACTGGCGACAATGGCGCCCATCTTGGCCCAGTCGACGCTGGCAGCACCCGCAGCCGCGATGCCGGCGCCCACGACACCCCCGACGATGGAATGGGTGGTGGATACGGGTGCGCCGAACCAGGTGGCGAGGTTGAGCCACAGGGCGGCCGCCAGGAGCGCCGACATCATGGCCCAGATGAACACCATCTGGTCTTCAATGCCCTTTGGGTCGATAATACCCTTCTGGATCGTGGAAACCACATCGCCGCCCGCGATCAGGGCACCGGCGGCTTCGAAGACGGCGGCCACCACAAGCGCGCCCACCATGGTCATGGCGCGCGAGCCGACGGCCGGGCCGATATTGTTGGCGACATCGTTGGCGCCGATATTCATGGCCATATAGGCACCGATAACGGCGGCGGAGATCACGAACACGCCCAGATGTCCGTGGCCTTGTGCAAATGACGCATACAAAAGCACCAGAACCAGGAACACCAGGGCAACGCCCAGGTTGGTCATGGTCTTGTTCTGCTTGGCGACACCGGCCTGGAAGCCCTGAAGCTTCTTCAGGTCCACATCGACCTTATGTTCCTGCATGGGTAACCCTTCCCCTGTCTGTTGCCCCGGAAGGCGGTAGCATAGTGCCCGGCCTTATAACAGAATGTCATAAATATGTAACAGTGAAGTCGGGTGCGGGGGCAAAGAAAAGGCGATTATATACCTAAGAAAGCATGGACTCGAAATGCCGCTTGATGAAGCTCAGACTAATCGAAAGAAGGCTGAGGCTGAAATTGAGCAGCTTCTAGTGGAAAGGTTCGAGTATTATCGCCCTGACGACACCGCTAAGTGTCTTCAATATGAAGCCTCAGACATAGCTCGCGATATAGTTCTTCGTTTGCATTCCTTGGGTCTTGTCTCAGAATAAGTCTAAGGCGCCTAATATGCCCGCAAAGCTCATGGTTATCCTGTATGGCCTTTGTAAAGTCTTGCCCTCTGTAGACAATGCAGACCTTTGAAAGTCTGTCAATTACATCGCTTTGGCCGGAATCTAAAAGAACTGCGTGCCTTGGGTCCATGAGCAAAATGGCGTCAGGTAATTGTGGAGAATACCCCCATAGCCAGTGGGCAATCCTGTCTCTGGTACCTGCGGCAGACTTTGCTGACTTGTGAATAGCATTAAGCAATCTGATATGCTTGTCGTCTAGAACATGTTTGGCGACGGCATTGATCATGGTGATTTTTGCGGCGCGCGATTCTAGGGAAAGATATGCGATCGTTGCGGTTTCGTTGCAGCCCCCAAGCATGGTAACATACAGATCAAGCATAAACTTGTCGGCATGTGACCATGATGAGATTACTTGTAGGGCCTTCAAGGCTAATTGTGGTCTGGCGGCGATAGTATCATCGGGAATGTTGCCCAGGATCACACCTGCGTTCGGGGATACTCTATTAAGTGGATTTGGCATGACTGACCCTGACGACAAAAAGCGAGACGAAATCCTTAGGCGGATGCTGGAAACGCCGCCGAAGCCGCACGAGCCTTCTGGAAAACCGGAACCAGCAAAGAAAGATACGACAAAGAAGGCGAGAGGCTAGGATGCATCAACGGGGCCAAGTTCAATCATCAGCGGATTTTCCTTCAAGGTTCGAAGATAAATTCCATGAAGTTGATCAGTTGTTGGCCCGCATAAAACTTCTAGAAAATCGCGTGAATGCGCTAGAAATAGCTTCTCGGCGTCTTGCAGTGTCATATCCGGTTCGAGCGGTACGCTAAACGACAGGGTTGCTACTGGCCCTCCCAAGGTGCTGTCAGCTAAGGATTTAAGCCTGAACATAACGTCTCCGGCCATGTAGCTTTCGTTTTCATCAACAACCCGTCTCAAGTTTGAGATATCAACGAAAGCAACGGAGCGTCCGATAAGTAAAGAGTCCGCCATTCATATCCTCCCCTAGAATTGGAGGAAAATGGTCTATCCTTTTAAATCTGGAGTCGAGTCATTTTCGCTTTCGGCGTGCCTTGGCAGCACGCATAAGCTGGCTCGCAAGCTGCTTAGGCGTAAGCGGCTTCGTTAATCCGCCGATAGGTGAGGCGCTTGCCTTCAATGGCGCGCAGGGCATCGTCGCGGCGCTCTACATCGGAGACGGTGCGAGCGTTGTAACGGAAGTCGAATTCGGCCAGATAGCGGTGCAGGTGATGCTTGGCGCAATGCTGGTAGACGCCTTTCATGCCGCGTTTGAAGATCGAAAAGAAGCCTTCGATGGTGTTGGTGTGGATGATGCCGCGCCCGTATTCACCTTGCCCATGGCGGACAAAGTCATGGTTGCCGAAGTCACCGCGCAGATGTTTGTACTGGCCGGCTTCGTCGGTCATGATATGGGTCTGGCGTTCGATTTCTTGGCGCAGGATTGGCACAATGGTTTTGGCGTTCACTTCGTCGACATGGAACGAGCGAGCCTTGCCGCCGCGCTCCACCAGCGTCAGGACCTTGTACTTGTGCTGATAGCCACGGCCCTTCTTGACGCCCTTGGGCTTCTTGGTCTTGTCATGGCCGATAAAGGTTTCGTCCACTTCGACAACCTTGCCGTTGCCGCCCATGGGCGTGAACATGCCTTCGGTCATGGCTTCGCGGATGCGGTGCGCCATAAACCATGCGGTCTTGTAGGTCACGCCAAGCATACGGTGAAGCTGGTGCGCGCTCATGCCCTTCTTGGAGGCGGCCATGAGGTGAACAGCCAGAAGCCACTTATTCAGGGCGACCTTGGAGCGCTCGAACACAGTGCCAACCGTTACGGAAAACTGCTGACGGCAGGCATTGCATTGATACAAGCCCTTGCGGTGCGATTTGCCGACCAGCTTCCGAGCTTCGGTCGATCCACAGTGAGGGCAATAAGCCCCGTCCGGCCAACGAATGCTTTCCAAGTGTTCGCGGGCTTTGTCGGGATCGGTAAAAATCGGGTTGGTTATATCGCACATGGCTGTAACTCCTTATCCCTTAGGTGGGAATTGGGCTGTGCTTTGTCAAGTATATAATCGCCAAAGAAAAAGGGCGGCCAAGCCGCCCTTTCCCAGCATTTTTGAGGTTGCCGGTCCTAGAACTTGACCCGCAGGGTCAGGCCATAGGTACGCGGGTCGCCCAGATAGGCGTTCAGGCTGCCGCCAGGAATGGTCGAATCGAAGGTGTCGAGCACATATTCCTCGTCCAGCAGGTTGCGCGCCCACAGTTGCAACTGCCACGCGCCTTCGATCTCGCCGATGCCGATGCTGGCACCCACGAGGGCATAGGCGTCCTGAAGCTGGCGTTCGTCAATCGAAACCGACAGGCGCTGGGAGCCTTTGTAGAACAGTTCGCCACGGACGAAATATTCCAGGGTGTCGTTGATCGGCGCCGAATAGGTGGCGGTGAAGTTACCTGTCAGTTTCGGAACTTCCGACAGACGAGTGCCGGACAGGTCCTGAACCGGGCGAACCACGCCTTCATCGGTGGTGATGAAGGTACAGCCGTCGGTGTTGTAGGACGGGCACGGACCGTTTTCGAAGTTGCGGTATTCAGCCTGCCACAGCCAGGTGAAACCACCGGTCAGCAACAGGCCAGGCGTTACCTGGAACTTGCCGTCGAACTCAAGGCCCTGTACCGCCGCATCTACGTTACCGGGCACGAAGGACGAACCGGTGAAGATGTTTTCCTGGAAGCCCTTGATGTCCTGATCAAACAGTGCAAAGTCCAGGCTCATCCGGCGGTCAAGCAGGCGTGCCTTCATGCCCACTTCGTAGGACGTGGTCACTTCCTTGTCGAACAGGAAGTCGCCAACGCGGGTGGCCGCACTGTCGAGCGCATAACCACCGGCCTTGAAGCCGCGGCTGTAGCTCGCATAGAAGGTCACATTGTCGCTCATCTCGTAGTTCAGGATCAGGTTGCCCGACAGTTCATTGTCCGAGAAGCTGTCGTTCACGTTATCCGAAGGCGGGAAGAACTGCAGCGCGGTCAGGCCCAGAAGCGGGTTGTAGGTCGGCACCAGCGGATCGGTCTGGGCACCGCCCGACGAAACGGTTTTCACCGCGTCGGCATTGGCATAGGCCTGAGCCGCCAGCGCCTGAACAACCTGCGGCGGATAACCCTGTGCGGTCAGCGACTGGGCAACCTGGCCGGCGAACAACGGCGCCCACAGGTCGATCATATTGAGGGCGGCAAACGGATCGTCGATCTGGATGTCCGAAACCATCCCCTTCTTGTCATGGGTATAACGAAGGCCGGCGGTCAGGGTCAGCCGGTCGGTCATGTGCCAGTCAACCTGGGCGAAGGCCGATACGGATTCGTTGTCCTGGTTGAAATAGCCGCGCTGCTGGCCGGAACCGTCCGCGAGGAAGGTGCCGCTCGGCACGCCAAGCGCACCTTCAAGCATGGCAATCGACCCTTCGGTCAGAAGGTCCGCGAACGGACGCAGGAGCGGGCCCTGAACGGTCACCAGGTCGGTATAGAGGTCCTGGTTATAATAATAGGCACCAACCATCCACTCGAGCGGGCCACTGCCGTTCGAGGTCAGGCGCAGTTCCTGGGTGAAGGTATTATAGCCCTGGTCGGTCCGGCGTTCCTTGTTGAGCTGCAGGTCCGAGAAGTCGGCGTCGATATTCTGAACCTCGGTATATTTGCGGTAGGCTGTGATCGAGGTCAGGGTGAAGCCCTCGAAGTCCATGTCCATCTGGCCGGAAATGCCCCAGGCTTCCAGGTCGGCTTCCACGGCGCCGTCGATGTAGGTCTGGCGCGAGAAGGGATCTGCCGGCTGCTGTTCGGAGCCCAGCACGCCGAGGATCAGTTCGGTGGTCGGGGTCAGCAGGAAGAAGGGTGCGGCACAGCATTCTTCATCCAGGTTGTTATAGTCGGCGACCACGCGGAACTTGGTGCTTTCGGTCGGTTCGAACAGCATCTGGCCGCGCAGGCCATACCGGTTGCGTTCGTTGAAGGTGCGACCGTCCGAGTTTTCCATCAGGCCGTCGCGCTTGTTCAGGTTGGCGTCCAGGCGGAAAGCCAGCTTGTCTTCGATGGCCGGCAGGTTCACGGCGCCCTTGACGACTGTGGCGTCATAGTTGCCATAGGTGAACTCACCCTCGACCGAGGTTTCGTATGTGGGTTCCTTGGTGATGATATTGATCACACCGGCAGAGGTGTTCTTGCCGAACAGGGTCGATTGCGGGCCCCGCAGTACTTCAATGCGCTCGATGCCCAGGAAGTCGTTCACGGTGGCACCGTTGCGGGCACGGTAAACACCGTCCACAAACACGCCAACGGCCGGTTCGATACCGAAGTTGAAGGTGGACGAACCGATACCGCGGATCGAGAAAGAGGTGTTGGATGCCGAGGCGCGCTGGGTGATGGCCAGGCTCGGGATCAGGGTTTGCATCGCGTTGACGTCGCGGATCTGCGCCATCTCGACGCTGTCGCCCGACAGGGCCGACACGGCAACCGGGGTCGACAGCAAGGTTGCTTCGCGTTTCTGTGCGGTGACGACGATTTCTTCGAGGCCGAAGTTCGACTGGTTGTCCGTATTGTCCTGTGCGGACGCCGATGCGCCGATACCGACAATGGTTGCACCAAGCGCGGCACCCAGCATCAGGCGGTTGCGCCACGCCTGTTGACCGTTCTTAAGCATGATAGTCCTTCCCATAGTGTTCCCTTGACCGGGCGCGCTCCAATGCCTGCGGTTTCCTGGCGGCGTGCGGCAATGCACGACAATGGTGGAAACCTACAGGCCCGGCATGACGGCGTGTCCGGGCGTCTGACTGAAACAGTGATCAAGTGTCTGGCACGGCATGCCGGTTCATGGCAACTCGTTGACCTACGCCATCCGGCGAAGCCGCACATTCCCTCACTTGCTCCCAAAAATCACGTTCGGTTGGCAATAACCTTACCGCGATTTAACCAAATACTGCCTGTCTCTTTCCGTAAACGTCAAGCGGGACGCGGTATGGTTTTCCCGATTTGGCGCCCAACTGTTACACGCTAACAACAGCCTGTGGGGAAACGGGCGCCGGCTGTGTTGGCCGCAAGCCAGTATTCCGTAACGTCAGATACCGAGCATGATGCAAAAGCCCAGAAATCAGCGGGTTTGCGGGCACAGAAATTTTTTTTGACCGGCTTGACCGTTTGGTCGGGTTTGGCGTGCGCATGGTGGTCCGGAAGTGCGGCTGGGGGATCAAATCCTGTCCGCGTCGCGGTCGCGTCGGTGCGGGGTCGGATATAAAACCGGAGTCGTCACTCGCCGGCATGGGCGCAAAAAAGAAAGGGGCGGCAATCCTGTTGCCGCCCCGTCCGATTGTCTTTTTCTGCCGTGGCTTAGAAAGTGGTGGTCACTTTCACATAAACACTGCGGCCACGCGGATCGTGGGTCTTCGATTCAAAACCACCGTTCGTCGCAACATACGGCGGTGCCTTGTCGAAGGCGTTGATCACACCAAGCTGCAGGCTGGTGCCATCCATGCCGTCCATCAGGCCACCCAGGTTCAGCGAATATTGGGCGTCGACCGTGGTCATGCTGTCGATCTTGCTGCCAGGATGCTGGTCGTCGTCCAGGCCGCTGATGTGGCGGACATAGAAGCGGATATCATGGGTGTCGTTGGTCCATGCGGCACCAACGTTGCCACGATATTTCGGCGTCGGGCTGCCGAAGTTGGTGAAGTTGCGGTTGCCGGCACCCTCAACCGACCCGGCCTGCGGATCTTCGAGGTCATAGTTGCTGACATAGGTCAGTTCGGCAAACGGCATCAGGGTGCCGCCGGCGAAGTCCATGCGGTACTTGGCCGAGATGTCGACACCATCCGTTTTCACGCTCGAGGCATTCACATAGTCCACCAGGACCATCAGGATGCTGCCCGTATCGCCAAACGCGCGGATAACGCGATTCTGGTCGGTCGGGTTGGCATTTACCACAGCCTGATAGTTTTCAAGGATGATCACATCGCTGAACTTGTAGTTCCAGTAGTCGATGCTGAGATCAAGATCATCGACCGGCTGCCAGGTGAAACCGATATTGAGGGCCTTGCCCTGTTCCGGTTTCAGGTCGCGCTCGCCATCCGACGGGGTCAGGCTGCGAACGGCCGCAAAGGCGGTGCCGCCCAGCGGGTCAACAACCTGGTTCAGGCTGGTGCCGGAACCGGCCATCTGATAGACGCTCGGGGCCCGGAAGCTGGTGGAGTAGCTGCCCCGCAGCGACAGGTTGTCCATCGGGCGATACAGCACCGACACTTTCGGATCGGTGGTGCTGCCGATCGAACCGCCATAGCTTTCGTGGCGTACCGCCAGCGACAGGTCCAACTGGCTGGTGACCGGGATCAGGGTCTCGAGGAAGACAGCCTTGGCCGTGCGGTCCGCGCCGAAGTCACCGTTACCGATGATGAAGGCGAAACAGTCGCGGTTCGAGCAGTCGTCATAGTCGCGGTCCCATTCCTCGCCGCGGATCTGCATGCCGATGGCAAGGCCGATATCGCCGGCTCCGGTCGCGCCGATGGTGCCCGAGGCAACTGCGTCAAAGACCTGGGTCTTGGACGTGCCACGGATTTCCTGGCGACCGATCACATAATCCAGCACGGACTGGCTGTTCGGCGCTGTGGTGAAGGAGGTTGCGAACGGATTGAAGAATTCGCAGCCGTTTGCCCCCGGTACACCGGCAGCACGGTCACAGTCGCGACCGCCGAACCCGAACAGGGCTTGCTGGAAGCGGCCGGTCACAACGTCGGGCGTGAAGATGTCATAGCTGTTGCCAGCCATGGTGAAGCCGACGTCATAGGTCCAGTCGCCGCCCAGCGGGCCGGTCAATTCGGCGTTGAAGCGGTAGGTTTTCGACAGGAACTTGTTCTGGGCCGCTTCGCCGCCGTTACCGATCGCACGGCCAAGCAGAATGGCGTAAGGACGGGTCGGGTCGAAGAAAGGCGACGTCAGGAACGGAAATTCCGGATGGTATGCCGGTACGATGGCCTTGCCCAGTTGCAGGTAGGGGAAGGTCGGCGAGTTGTTCCGGATGGCGGTGTTGGCGGCATAGCCACCTTCAAGCCGCAGGGTATGGCCGTCACCCAGGTCGTGTTTGATGGTCATGTAGCCCTGGAAGCGCTCTTCGTCCGGCACCAGGTTATAATAGTCACCGAAGTCGAAGCCACAGGTGCCGAGTTCGTGACCCGGTGCCAGGACAAGTGCCCCGTTGCGAATGCCACCATGTTCCTCACAGCCTGTCGGGTCAATCAGCGGTGCTGCGCCGACATTGATGCTGGCAAGGAAATCATTGAGTGCCGGCAGATAATAGGAACCCGGGTTGCCAAGTGCCGAGGTGTCGTCAGCGGACTGGCTGAGGCGGCGTTCCGCGGTGGTCAGCGGCGTGCGGTCATAATAGCTGAAAGCTGCCATGACATGGGTTGTATCATTGCCCCAGCCGACCTTGCCTTCTGCCAGCAGGTCGCGCTGGCTGCCCTGGTCGGTCAGGCCCTGCCACTTGCCCGAAAGCTGGACGCCTTCGAAGCTGTCGTCGGTGATGAAGTTCACCACCCCGGCCACAGCGTCCGTACCGTAAATGGCGGCTGCGCCGTCTTTCACGATTTCAACGCGCTGTACGGCGATCTGCGGCACCAGCGAGCTGGTATCGACAAATGCAACGCCGTCGTTGGTGGTGGTGGCGGCAACAACCTGGCGGCGGCCATTGAGCAGCACCAGGGTCGACGACACGCCCAGACCGCGCAGGTTGAAGTTCGAGGTACCCGTGGTGCCGTTCTGGGTGAAGGCATCCGGGTTGTTCTGGGCACCATTGTTGATGGTCAGTGTCTGCACGAGATCCGCAATATTGCTTGCACCGATCTGGCTCAGGTCTTCGGCGCCGATCACGGCGATCGGAGACGGGCTCGAGAACTGGTTCTTACCTTTGAGGTAAGTACCGGTTACCACGACTTCTTCGATTTCAAAGCTGGAATCGGCATCGTCTTGGGCATAGGCGGTGCCGGTGAATAGAACGCTCAGGCAGCCCGCGGTAAGAGCGGTTGCCCGGAACAAGTTTTGCTGGCGCATGTTTCCCTCCCTGGAATTAACAGCAGCTAATCTTCCTTCCCACTATGAGGGTTAGGCCGAAACCGCTGGTCGTCAAGGATGCTGCGCAGCAAATTTTACGACTGTTGAAAAGTGTATCAAATAAACCACACCCGCTATTTGCTTGGGGCAAGGCCTTTGATTTTACCCGTTGTTTTGCAGGCCGGGGGCCTGGCGCCGGTTTGTGGTTTGCCGGGCCTGTCCGGTTATTCGCGACTGATCAGCGCTTCCTTGACATAGACCTTTACCTTGCCGCTGCCCAGCCGTGCGTCAGCATAGGGGGTGAGATAGGCCGAAACGATATCCGGATCGATAGGGTGGTTGACGCTGAAACGCTGGCGTGACAGTACGGTAAGGGCTGTCAGGAAATCGGACCGGATCTGCGGTTGTCTGCTGCGCACAAATTCCACGTCCTTGGGGTCGCTGACAACAAGTGTCAGTTGCAGGGTCACCTTGCCGTCGACCCGCCCGCGGTTGAGAAGCGAGAAATTGAAAGGATTCATGTCGATCCGGGGCAGCGACGCATCGGCCTCTTCCGTCCCTTCGCTTGCGAACACAGGGCTCGCAGCAAACAGCAGCCAAGCAATGATCAGGATGTGGCGCATGTGTTCCTCCGTTTATCGCTGACTAGCATATTTAAGATGAATGTTCGCCTAACAATGGCGCGTACAAACCGGCTTTTGCATTTTGCGATTATTGTTGCAAATTGCATTGATATATTGTTGCAAATCGCAACTAAACTGCAGGCGAAATTCTAGCGATGTGGTTCAATATTATATAAGTATATGAAATATATGTGTTTATAGAATTTTTAAAAAACTGGCACAGCTCTTGTAACGTATCAAGCACCTCTCGAGCAGGGGTGCGGGAATGGGTAAATTTATTTACTCGACCCCCAATCGTGCACCTGTTCCCGCCTACCCCTTCGAGAGGTTCACAAGACCCGTACCGTTTTCGGTGCGGGTTTTTTGATTCTGCGCCGCTTCAGGCGAGAAGCGGTTGGCTGTTGGGTAGAAATCAGGCGAACAGGCTGTAGGTGGGGGACGACGCGCCGGACTGCAGGCGTGCAAGGCCGGTCTGGAAATTGGCCAGTTGCTTTTGTTGCTGTGGCGACACTGTGCCCTTGTTCTTGTTGCCGTTCTTCAGTTGTTCGACCAGCGGATTGTAGGTCAGGGAACGATAGGCGCGCTGCACGGTGCTGATCGCATCGTCCAGGAGGCCGAGCACATATTTGGCCGTGGCCTTGTCGCCGATATGGAGGGCGCCGCCAAGCTTGAGCCCGAACACGCCGCCAAGGTCGTCCTCGGGTGCCACCTCTTCCTCGTTGATGCCATAAACTTCATCGCGCGGCAGCAGCTTGCCGGGCTCGATGCCCAGCCGGGTCAGCAGGTCGTCGCCGTTTTTGCCGGCAATCAGGTCGACCGCCTTGCCATCGTTCAGCGCGCTGATCTTGATCTTGTCGCCTTCGCTGGTGGAGGAGATTTCCACCTTCAGTTTGCCAAGGGCGGCAACCTTGATCTTGCGGGCGATGTCGGTCAGCGTGTCGCCGTCCTCGAGCGTGATCTTTTTCTTGGTGCTGCCATCGACCTGGAAATAGAAATAGTCGCCCACCTTGGCCGATGTCTGGGTCTGAATATCGAGGGTCTGGTCAATGGCAACCGTGCCGGTCGGCAGGCCCAGGGTGGACAATACCGAATTGCCCTTGGTGGTGAAGGCCAGGCCGCCGCTTGTCTGCCGCGACAGGCTTTCGCCGAACTGTTCCACATCGCCCAGGGCGCCGGTTGCGCCGTCCAGGCGCGCGACAAAAGCGTCCGTCGCGCCGCGGGATTTTTCGCCCGTCAGGGTGCCTGCGGTGCTGCCTGCCACATAGACCACATTGTCCACCACAACCACGTCGGCAATACGGTCGGTACCGCTTGTGGACAGGTAGGTGGTGAAATTGGCGGTCAGGTTATCGGTGCCGTCAAGGCTGAGGCCGCTCACGAACCCTTCAAAGCCGCCCTTGGCGCTTTCATTCACCGTGGCGGCGCCACTGGCGTTCAGGTTCGTGTTGGTCGTAACACCGCCGATGAAGGCGGTATTGTTGGTTTTGTCGATCGTCAGGTTCTGGATCGAGCCGCCCGAACCCAGGTAACCATAGTTCACGCTGCTGGTCCGGTTGGTCAGGTCGCTGCCGTCGATCCGGTAGACGATGGCGCTGCCGCTTTGTTCGGCGGCCACGACCAGATTGTCGTTGGCGTCAACGGCGATGCCCTTGATGACGTCGTTACCCGACGTGCCGAACACGTTCGAGTCGAGGAGTTTGCCATTTGTGCCCGAGAGCTTCAGGATCAGGGCGTCCTGCCCGCCGGAGAAGCCCGAGGTCGCGCTGATCGAGGACTTGGTATAGCCGCCGACAAAAATGTCACCGCTCGAATCGACCGCCACAGAATAGGCAGCGGATTCGCCATAGGTGTCCAACTGGTACCGGAAGACCTCGTCGCCGCGCTTGCTGATCTTGGTGACAAAGGCATCCTTGCTGTCGATGACATCAGAGGTCGACAGGGCACTGTCGGTCTGGCCGACAATGATCACATTGTCGTCGTCGTCGACGGTGATGCCATAGGCGCTGGCGTTGCCCGACACACCCAGGAGGCGCGAAAAGACCACGTTGCCTTCGTTGTCGAACTTGGTCAGGAACACATCCTCGCCGGACGCTTCGTTGATCTGGTGACCAAAGCTGCCGGACGACGTGCCCACCACATAGATGCCGCCTTCACTGTCGACCGCGACGCGGCTCGCCGACGTGTCGGCGTTCACCTTATAGTCGCTGTTGATATTGGTCAGCGACGTGGCGTCGACATCTTCCTCTTCCTCATCGTCCGATGTGTCGGTGTCGGTTACCGCAGCCAGTGCATCCGCGCGGAACTTGTCGCGCATGGAGGCCAGCTTGGGATCAAGCTCGTCTTCTTCGGTGTCGTCCACCAGTTCCTTGATTGCGCTGGCGTCGACATCGATGCCGGCAAAAGACGTGATGTCGTCAATCTTCAGGGTGCCCGACAGGCCGTTGATCTCGGTCAGGCGGCTGGTGGTTGCCGTGCTGTCGTCAAGCTGGGACACGGACGAGGCCACATAAAGGGTCGGCTCGGAAACCGCTGCAGAGAAGCTTACCTCTTCCGTCAGGGTGCCATCTATCTGCAATCCGTATTTGCCGGTTGTGCCGTCCCGGTGGATATCAAAGCGGGTCTGGTGCTTCGCGACCTCTTCACCCTGGCCGTTGGTGATGGTCAGCGCCTCGATCTGGCTATTGATATAGTCCTTGATATTCTTGAGGCTCAGGTCACCGCTGATCTGGCTCAGGTCGATCTCGATATTGTCAGTCACGCCACTTTTGGTGATTGATACCGTAAATACTTCGGTGCCGGTCAGGCCGGTCAGGGGCTCGCTCGGGCTTTTGGTTACCAGCGAACCATCAAAACCGGTCGAATTTTTGCCGGTCCGGATGGCACTGTCTACCGTATAGCGTTTTTCGCCCAGGAAAAGGTCCAGCTTGTTCAGCGACGCCGACGACAGGAAATCCTGGATTTCGCTGAGGCCGGATTGGAACTGAGTGTTCAGTCGCGCCAGCGAACTGGTGGTGGTTGCGTCCTGCGACGCATATTCCGCCAGGATACGCAGGTTGTTGAGCGCCTTATAGAGCGCGAAGGTCGCCTGCTTGTCCGGGTCGTTCGAAACCGCTTTCAACGATTTGTCGCTGAGGTCGATGAACTGGGTCAGTTCACGCACCTTGCGGATCTGTTCATTGAGGGTCTGGGTTTCTTCGGTCTGTTGCCACGGCGGAATGGTGCCGTCGTCTTTGGTCTTGAAATTAAAGGCCGCGCGGTCCTCTGCGGACAAGGATGCAAGCGCGCGCTGTGCCAGCTTGGCGTCCACGGAAGCGGAAATCAGCGAATAGTCGATGCCGACAATTTGCGTGGTCGCGCTGCTTTGCCCGGAAGACCCGAACAAACCACCAAAACCGACACTGCTTCCAAAAAACGCCATGGCGTATCTTACCAGCTTTCCACACACGACCTAATCGGCAAATATTGCCGCATAGGCAAATTTTGCCCCAACGAAAACCCGAATCATATCAAACGACTCGGCATTGAAGGCAAAAGCTGCCGCCCGATTGCATTCCGGACGGTTTGTCATTACATGTCTTGCAAGGAACGTGACAATTCCGCGTCTGAAGGCCGGGCCTGCGGCCCCGAAAACCCAAGGGATTACGGAACATGACCGCTATTTTCGTCTTACTGGATGCCCTGCTTGGTTTCTATGGCATCATCCTTCTGGTCAGTGTGGTGATGAGCTGGCTCGTAAGCTTTGGCATTGTGAATGCCTACCAGCCGTTTGTGCAGTCCCTGAGCCGTTTCCTCTATGCCATGACCGAACCGGCCTTGCGCCCGATCCGGCGGCTGCTGCCTGCCATGAGCGGCATCGATATCTCGCCCATCATTCTCTGGTTCGTGATCTATGCCCTCCGGGTACTGCTCCGGGCCGATATCGCGCCCATATTCGGTGTCTATTACTGACACACAACAGCCAGCGTTCCTTGAGGCGCGGGCCGACGGCCTGCTGCTGCGTGTGCGGCTGACCCCGAAGGCCGGCCGCGACGACCTTTTGCGCGCGGAAGCCGATGCAGACGGCAAGGTCTGGCTCAAGGCGACGGTCACGGCGGTGCCTGAAAAGGGCAAGGCCAATGCAGCGCTTGCAGGGCTGCTGTCGAAAAAACTGCGGTTGCCCAAATCCGCCATCCGCCTTATAGCGGGGGAGCAATCCCGGCTGAAGACACTGCATATTGCAGGCGCGCCGGAAGAATTGATGCCCGCGCTGCTGGCCCGCCTCGCCGACCTGGGGCTTTCAGCGCCCTGATCGCCCGCAAAAAGCCCGATGGAGTGCCCGCCCATGTCTGCCCGGATCATTGACGGTAAAGCCTTTTCTGCAACCGTGCGCGAAGCTGTCGCCCGCGATGTTACGACCCTCAAGGCAAATCATGGCATCACGCCCGGCCTTGCGGTCGTGATTGTGGGGGAAGACCCCGCCAGCCAGGTCTATGTGCGCAACAAGGTGAAACAGACCGCCGAATGTGGCATGAACGGCTGGCATTTTGAACTGCCGGCGGACACCAGCGAAGAAACGCTTTTGGCCAAAGTGGCCGAACTGAATGCCGATCCGGCGGTGAACGGCATTCTGGTGCAACTGCCCTTGCCCAAACATATCAACGAAGCCGCTGTTATCGAAGCCATCGCCCCCGAAAAGGATGTCGACGGGTTCCATGTGGTCAACTCTGGCCTGCTGGCCACCGGTGGCCGTGGCATGGTGCCCTGTACACCGCTTGGCTGTCTCCTCATGCTGCAGGATACCCTGGGTGACCTCAGCGGCAAGAAGGCCATCGTGGTGGGCCGCTCGAACATCGTCGGCAAACCGATGGCGCAACTGCTTCTGGATGCCAACTGCACGGTCACCATCGCCCACAGCCGCACCCGCGATCTGGCGGACGAAGTGCGTGCTGCCGATATCGTTGTTGCCGCCGTGGGTCGCCCGGAAATGGTGAAAGGCGACTGGATCAAGGACGGCGCCACAGTCATCGATGTCGGCATCAACCGCGTGCCGGGGGCCGAGGGCAAAACCCGCCTTGTTGGCGATGTGGAATTTGCCGCTGCCGCCGAACGTGCGGGTGCGATTACTCCGGTGCCGGGAGGTGTTGGCCCCATGACCATCGCCTGCCTTCTCAAAAATACCGTGACAGCAACCTGCCGTCAGAACAATATTGATCTTGCGGCGCTTTAGGGCGCCCAAGGGGACCAGGCCGGGAATTTGGGGGACATCCGATGTATGACGCTTTCATCGCGGCTTTCATTGCGCTGTTTGTGATTATCGATCCGATCGGTATCGCACCGGTTTTTGCGGGCATGACCCAGGGCACTACGGTCGCCCACCAGCGCAAGATGGCGATCAAGGGCACCATCATCGGCACCCTGATCCTGATTTTTTTCGCGCTTGTCGGCAAACCCTTCCTGAACTCTCTGGGCATTTCCATGAATGCGCTCCGGGTATCGGGAGGCCTGATGCTGTTCATCATCGCCCTTGAAATGGTGTTCGAGAAACGCACCGAGCGCAAACAGGAAGCCGCCGACAAACTGGACGAATATTTCGAGGATATCTCGGTCTTCCCGGTTGCGCTGCCGCTGCTCGCCGGCCCCGGCGCCATTGCCACCATCATGCTTCTTATGACCAGCTACGAGCATAACTTCCCGGCGCAGGCTGCCGTGCTGGTGGCGCTGGCCATCGTGATGCTGATCACGCTCATCGTCTTCTTCACGGCCGGCAAGCTGATGGACCTTCTGGGCCCCACCGTGAATGCGGTGCTGACCCGGCTTCTGGGGGTCATTCTCGCGGCGCTGGCGGCGCAATATGTGCTCGACGGCCTCAAGCGCACCTTTATGGGATAAAGCGTTTGTGATGTGCGGCGGGCTGCATTGACACCCGCCTTCATTGCCGCCACTCTGCCCCCGAACACTCAGGGGAATTTCAATGAACAAACTTATTCTTGCGTCTGGCCTTTGCCTTGCGCTTGCCGCTTGTGGCGAAAAGGCCGAGCAGCAGGGCGCCGCCACCTCATACCAGATGAACGAAACCGCGCTCGCGACCAGCATCAAGACCCTGGCGTCGGATGAATTTGGTGGCCGCGCGCCGGGCACCGAAGGCGAGGAACTGACAGTCAATTATGTCGCCAAGGCCTTCAAGGACGCCGGGCTGAAGCCTGCGAACGGCGACAGCTTCATGCAGCCGGTCCCGCTCGTGTCCATCGAAGTGAAAGGGACGCCGGGCCTGACCATCAGCGGTGGCGACGCCAAGCCGTTTGTGCTGGCCTACCGCAATGACGAAGTGGTCTGGTCGCGCCAGGAAACCGATGCCATTTCGGTCGACAGCAGTGAACTGGTGTTCGTGGGTTACGGCATCAATGCGCCGGAACGCGGCTGGAACGACTATGAAGGCATCGACGTCAAGGGCAAGACCGTGGTCATGCTGATCAACGATCCCGGTTATGCGACCCAGGACCCCAACCTCTTCAACGGCAATACCATGACCTATTATGGCCGCTGGGATTACAAGTTCGACGAAGCCGCGCGCCAGGGAGCCGCGGGCGCCATCATGATCCACAGCACCAAGCCGGCCGCCTATCCCTGGGCAACGGTGGATGCAAGCTGGACCGGCCCGCAGTTCGACATGGTTCATGACGACAAGGGTGCCTCGCTCGCCAAATTCGAAAGCTGGATCACGACCGAAGCCGCTGATCAGCTTTTCCAGGCCGCCGGTCTTGACCGCGCAGCCCTGGAAGAAGCGGCCAAAACGCCGGGCTTCAAGGCCGTTCCCATGGGGGGCCTGAATGTTTCCACCAGCTTCGAAAACACGGTCGCGCATGTGAATTCGCGCAACGTCGCCGGTATTGTCGAAGGCAGCGAACATCCGGATGAATATTTCATCTATATGGCCCACTGGGACCATCTGGGCACCGACCCGACCATGGAAGGCGACAATATCTACAACGGCGCGCTGGATAATGCTTCCGGCACCGCCGGCCTGATCGAGCTGGCCCGCGCCTACGCCGGTGCCGCCGAAAAGCCCAAACGCTCCGTGCTGTTCCTGGCGGTTACCGCCGAAGAACAGGGCCTTCTGGGCTCGGCCTACTATGCCGCCAACCCGCTGGTGCCGCTGGCCAAGACCGTGGGGGGCATCAATATGGACGGCCTCAACTATTATGGCCCCACTAAGGACATCACGGTTGTCGGTTACGGCAATTCCGAACTGGACGACTATCTGACCAAAGCCGCCGCCAAACAGGACCGCGTGCTGGTGCCCGACCAGGAGCCGGAAAAAGGCTATTTCTACCGCTCCGACCATTTTGAACTGTCGAAAATGGGCGTGCCGATGCTCTATACCGATGCCGGCTACGACCACCGGGAATTCGGCCGCGACTATGTGGTGAAACTATCGGAACAATTTACCGCCAACAATTACCACAAGCCGTCGGACGAATATAACGACAGTTGGGTGCTGACAGGGGCGATCGAAGACCTGAACCTCTTCTACAACACCGGCCGCCTGGTGATCGACTGCACCGACTGGCCGGCCTGGAAAGACGGTACCGAATTCAAGGAAACCCGGGAAAAGCAACTGGCCGGCCAATAAGCCGTCCGTCGCAGCAACCAGAAAAAGGGTCGCCCAACCGGCGGCCCTTTTTGCGTCTCAGAGTGCAGTAATCAGCAGGATCGTGGTGATGGTGAAGGCCGACAGGCCGGTCGAGATCATGATGGTCGAGGCCGCGCGGCGGGCACCGACACCATGCAGGGTCGCGAAACTGTAGGGGATCATGCCGGTCGGCAGCGCCGCCACCAGGGTCGCGGCCCCCACCCAAAGGTCGGGCAGCCCGAACACGAAGCGGGTCATGGCAAAAACCGCGACCGGCATCAACAAGAGCTTCAGGAACACGGCTGTGCCGGCCTGCACCAGGTCACCTGCGATACGCACGTTCGCGAGCGCGAGGCCCGCCGCAAACAGGCCGACGGGCGATGCCGCCTGTGCCGGCAGTTCGGCCAGCCGGTCCAGCCAGCGCGGGAACGGTAGCTGCAGCGCCGACCAGGTCAGGCCGACCACCAGTGCGATGATGATCGGGTTCTGCCGGATGCTCTGGAAGGTTTTCAACAGAATGCCGCCCTTGCTGCCGCCACCACCCGCCTTGCCGCGTTCGACAATGATGGTGGTGATGGGAAGCAAAGTCAGGGAATGGAAGCTGAGCAGCATCAGGAGAAGCCGCACACCTTCGTCGCCATACGCCCCCTGCAGGATCGGGATACCGACAAAACCGCCGTTGATGAAACAGCAGGACAGGGCAAAAATGCCGCGCTCCGCGACCGTCAGCCCAAAGGCATAACGTGCGATCAGGAATGCCAGCACATACACCGAATACATGGCGCTGTAGTAGCCGCCCACGAACAAGAGTTCATCGGCCTCCGGCAGGTGTCGGGGTGCCAGCGAGCGGAACAGAAGGGCCGGGATGGCCACATACCAGACGAAACTTATGAGGACGCTGCTGGCCCCTTCCGGGAACAGGCGGGTCTTGCCAAACCCGAACCCCAGTATCATCAGAAGGAATACCGGGGCGATGATGGTCAGGATATCAGCCACACGTCCTCACAGGATTGTTTGTGCGCCGCCTATTTTTTTGCGTGCGCGTTGCGGCGCGACAGCAGTTGCAGGCGCAGGGCGTTCAGCTTGATGAAGCCCTGGGCGTCGCGCTGGTCATACACATTGTCCTTCTCGAAGGTCACGTGCGCCATGGAATAGAGGCTGTTGGGGCTCTTGCGGCCAACAACATGCACACCACCCTTGAACAGCATCAGCTTCACGGTACCGGCGACAAATTCCTGGCTCTTGTCAATCAGCGCCTGCAGCATCTCGCGCTCGGGGCTGAACCAGAAACCGTTGTAAATCAGCTCGGCATATTTGGGCATGATCTCGTCCTTCAGGTGCGCGGCACCGCGGTCGAGCGTGATCTGCTCGATACCCCGGTGGGCGGCCAGAAGGATGGTGCCACCCGGTGTTTCGTAAATGCCGCGCGACTTCATGCCGACAAAACGGTTCTCGAGAAGGTCAAGGCGGCCAATGCCGTGTTTTTTGCCCAGATCGTTCAGCCTGGTCAACAGCGTGGCCGGCGACAGGCTTTCACCATTGATGGCAACCGCATCGCCCTTTTCGAAATCGACCTCGATATATTCGGGTTCGTCCGGCGCGGTCAGCGGGCTGTCGGTGCGGCTGTAGACATATTCTTCAGCCATTTCCCACGGGTCCTCAAGCGCCTTGCCTTCGGAACTGGTATGCAACAGGTTCGCATCCACGCTGAAGGGTGCTTCGCCGCGCTTGTCCTTGGGCACCGGAATCTGGTGCTTTTCGGCAAATTCGATCAGGTCGGACCGGCTGTTCAGGTCCCATTCGCGCCAGGGCGCGATCACCTTGATGCCCGGGTTCAGGGCATAATAACCCAGTTCGAAACGCACTTGGTCGTTGCCCTTGCCGGTGGCACCGTGGCACACCGCGTCGGCGCCGACGGCCTTGGCGATCTCGATCTGGCGCTTGGCGATCAGCGGCCGCGCGATCGAGGTGCCCAGAAGGTACAGGCCCTCATACACCGTGTTGGCCCGGAACATCGGGAACACATATTCAGCGACGAACTCTTCCCGAAGGTCTTCGATGAAGATTTCCTTGATGCCCAACATCTCGGCTTTTCGTCGTGCCGGCTCAAGCTCCTCGCCCTGGCCAAGGTCTGCGGTGAAGGTAACCACTTCACAGCCATAGGTGACCTGCAGCCATTTCAGGATGATGGAGGTGTCGAGACCGCCTGAATAGGCAAGCACAACTTTTTTGATAGAGTCGGACATCCAGTAAGCTCCGCTTATAATAAACCGCGCGGGAGTATAGGATAAGTGCCGGTCCGGTCAATTGATTTGACGGTCTTATTTTTTCAACCAAAGGGCAAGAAAAGCTTGGGAAGGTTGGTGCGAGGACGTAGCAACGGTCTGGCTTCCGGAGCCGCAGCCTCTAATGGCCATGTCCTTCTGCCCACTCCTTTGCGAGGCGACGCCCCTCCGCAACCTGGTCGCTGGAAAATTCCGCTTCAAATTTTGCGATCAGGGTCTGTGCGATCTGCGCAACGCCGGCATCATTGGCTTCCGCAACAAAGTGGTTGGCAAGGCTGATCCACATATAAGCCTTCGCGCGGTCTTCCGGTATACCGTCCCCCTGCACATGCAGGATTGCCAGATTGATCATCGCACCCGGCTCGCGAAGTGACGCTGCCTTCTGATAGAGTTCGATTGCTTTGGCTTTGTCAGTCTCAATCCCGGTACCGGTGTCATACATGGCTGCTAGGTTGGTAATGGCACGCGGCAGGTTCTGACCAGCGGCCATCTGATAGAAAGCAAGGGCTTTCCGGTCGTCCTTTTCCACCCCATTGCCATGAAGGTAGCGATTCCCCAGAAGGTTTTGCGCCTCAGGGTCGCCGTCTGCTGCGTGCGCTTCAAGTTCGGACAACGCGCTGTCGTTGAAGGAAAGATTGTAATTCTGGTAGGCAGCGCATTGCTCTGCTGAAAAGGATAACTGCTGCCCTGTTTTGAAATTGAAGAAGCAGATACCCATCACAAATACATGGTTCCCGACGATCAAACCGGTTTCATCATCAATCTCGTCTGTCAGGTAACCCATTACGCCGACGTCGTCGCCAAGGCCGAAAATGTTCCGGCCATCAAGGGAATTGACAAGGTTCAGGGCCCAAACTTCGTCAACTGCGGGCGCTGGCAGGACCATCTTTACGAACGGAAAGTTGCGGGGGCCGATCCTTATGTCTGCAACATTGCCTTTCAGGACCACCAGTTGCCCAACATAGCCGGGGTCCAGCTTGCCCTCCTTCAGGTACCTGTTGTTGCCACGTGCGCCATCATCCGCGTGGGCGCCAGATACCGTGATCGAAATAGCGATCAGGAACAAAAAAAATCTAGTCACGGCATAGCCTTCGTTACAGTTCAACGCAGGCTAGCGGCGGCGCCGGTGTGGTGCAAGCGAATGTAGCGGGGTCTAGCCGGTTACCCAACCGAGCGCGCTGTCGGAGGCTTCCATATGCACGGGTTCGGCTTGTGCGGCGGCGGCTTCGCGGTCGCGTTCGGCGCGGGACTTTTTCTCGGACGCCGATTTCAACTGGCCGCAGGCGGCCATGATGTCGCGGCCGCGCGGCGTGCGCACGGGGGCCGAGATGCCGCCTTCATACACGATGTCCGAAAAACGCTGGATACGGTCCCAGTCGCTGCACTGGTAATCGGTGCCGGGCCAGGGGTTGAAGGGAATCAGGTTCACCTTGGCCGGCAGCTTGTATTTGCGGATCAGGCGCACCAGTTCCTTGGCGTCGGCGTCGCTGTCGTTCACATCCTTCAGCATGGTATATTCGAAGGTGATGCGGCGGGCATTGTGGGCGCCCGGGTAATTGGCGCAGGCGGTCAGCACCTGCTCCAGGTTATATTTCTTGTTGATCGGCATGATTTCCGAGCGCACATCGTCGCGCACGGCATGCAAGGAAACCGCCAGGTTGACGCCGATTTCCTGGCCGCAGCGTTCCATGTGCGGCACCACGCCCGAAGTCGACAGGGTGATGCGGCGGCGGGAAAGCTGGATGCCTTCTTCGTCCATCACGATCTCCAGCGCCTTCTTGACGTTGTCGAAGTTATAGAGGGGCTCGCCCATGCCCATCATCACGATGTTGGTCACGCGCCGGCCTTCGGTCGGGTTTTCCCATTCGCCCAGGTCGTCGCGGGCGACCATAAGCTGGGCCACGATCTCGCCGGCGGTCAGATTGCGCACAAGCCGCATGGTGCCGGTGTGGCAGAATTTGCAATTCAGCGTACAGCCGACCTGCGAGGAAATGCACAGGGTGCCGCGGTCTTCTTCGGGGATATAGACCGTCTCGGCCTCGTTGCCGTCGGCGAAGCGGATCAGGTATTTGCGCGTGCCGTCGTTCGAATATTGGGCTTCAACCACTTCCGGGCGTTCGATCAGGAAATGCTCGGCCAACAGGGCGCGCACATCCTTGGATACGTTTGTCATGGCATCAAAGCTGGTGACACCGCGGTGATACAGCCAGTGCCAAACCTGGCTCGCGCGCATCTTCACCTGTTTTTCAGGGACGCCGACTTCCAGAAGCGCGGCTTTCATATCCTCCCGGTCGAAACCGAGGATATTGCGCTTGCCGTCTTTCAGTGCGGGGTCCAGACGCGGGGAGATAATCGGCTCATGGCCGTTCGGGGTGATCTGCATTTTCCACTCCTGCCTTTTGAGGGCTCGCCTCGCCAGGTCGCTTCAGGTATCGGGGCGTTCCACCCCGATACGGGTTCATGTTGCGCGCGGCTTATACGCCCGAAGTGGCGGAAAGTAAAGCCGTGCTCATTCCGCCGGCGTGGGTAGCTGCCGGGCGGCGGCGCGGCCGTGGTCGCCGAACACGCCGAACAGTGGGCGGACAAGGCCGAAGGGGCGGATCAGGTAATGATATCCAAGCCCGCAGCCGAGGGTGGTGAGCACCACAAGCGATATGAATTCAAGGGGAGCACCCAGGGCATAACCCGACAGCCATACGCCAAACACCACGATCAGCGTCTGGTGCAGGATATAATAGGGGAACACGGCGCGGGTGAGGTAGGCGAGCAAGGGGCTCGGGCGGTTAAGGTAATGGCCGGCAGCGCCCATCAGGGTTGCAATCACCATCCAGGCATACAGCACGCGCCAGGCCCGGGCGAGTTGCATCAGCGCCGGATGGGTCTCGACCCAGTCCCAATGTGCCCACAGGGGGCTCAGGCAAATGCCGGAGATGAGCACGGCCAGCGCGCCAGCGCGCCACTGGTCGCGGATAGCGCCCCAGAAGGCGCCACTTTTTGCGAACAGCAGGCCAAACAGGAAGATGGTGCCATAGCGCGCGTGCGCGGCCCAGTCGCCGAACAGCGCATGGGTTTCCGGATACTGCATCTCGAGGGTGAAGCGGTAGATGATGAAGGGGATGGCCGGCAACAGGAGTACACGACCGCCCGAAAGGATGCGGGCGAAACCTTCACCGTCCAGCCACGCTGCGATCCGGCGCACCAGGGGCATCAGCGCGATGGCCAGAAGGCTGTAGACCAGAAGATAGGCCACATACCAGAGATGGTTCCAGGTCGGCAGGGTGATGCTGAAGCCCTTCGGGGCCGTCAGGTAGGTCTGCCAGAAGGCCAGGTACCCGGGTTCGATTTCGCCGGTGCGTAGCAGTTGGAAATAGGACTGTGGGGTCACGATCACCAGCATGCCGAACAGGAGCGGGATGAAGAGCCGCACGAATCGTTTACCGGCGAACGGCAGGGCCGGCGCCTTGTCGGCGGCGAACCGAAGTGCGACACCGGAAATGAAGAACAACAGCGCCAGGCGCCAGGGGTTCAAAAGCATCATGGCCGGTTCGGCGAAGCTGCCGGTGTAGGCGCTTTTCACGTGCCAGTCCCAGGTCACGTAAAACATGCCGATATGATAAAGGATCAACAGGCCGAAGGCGATAACACGCAGCCAGTCCAGGTCATAGCGGCGGCGGTCAGGGGTGAAGGCTGTCATGGCTCGGGTCTCCCGATAGGTTTTTTGATGGCCCGAGGGTGGCATCGGGTCGCGGGTGCCGCTAGCGCGCGGGGGCCAGTGTCATGGCCGCCGGGACAAGCGGTAGGGACAAGCGGGACGTTTGGGACCATCGGTTTCACCATTGGGACAAGCGGTAAAAGCACCATAATCAAAGGGTTTTGCGCCGGAATACTCTTGGCTTATGCTGGGTGCATGATGTTCAAACCCGTGCTGCACTATTGGGGCTATTTCCGTCGCCACCGGGCATTTGTGCTGGCGACCCTGGTGCTGACCGGTGTTTTTGCTGCGGTCAATGCCACCACCATGGTCAGCGACTATGCCCATGTCGGCCAGTCGATCGACTGGCGCAAACCAGTGCTTTATGAACTGTCGAGCGCTGTCGGCATCATGGTCTTCCTGCCCCTGATCATCTGGTACGGCGAACACTGGCCGCTGGAGAAGGCGACATTCTTCCGGCGACTGCCCCATTATATCGTCGGCACTGTCCTGTTTTCAGCCGGCCATGTGCTGGTGATGGTGTTGGTCCGGAAACTGATGTTCCCAATCCTGTTCGACCAGACATACGAGTTCTTCCCGGCGGGCTATGGTCCCATCCCGTATGAATATTGGAAGGATGTGCGCACATTTGTCCTGCTGTTTGGCGGCTATTGTATTTTGAAGGACGCCTTGGCGGCCCATGCCGAAAAGGTCCGCGCGGGCCAGATCGAACTCAGGAGCGGGGCGACGCGCATCCTGATCGACCCGGCCGAGTTTCTCTATGCCAAGGGGGCAGCCAACTATGCCGAGATAGTCTGCCTGTCGGGCGAAAGCCTTGCGCGCGTCACCCTGGCCGACTTGGAACAGACCCTGGTGGCCGCGGGTGTGGCCGCGGTGCGGGTGCATCGGTCCCATATCGTCAATCGTGCCATGGTGCAGAAGATCGACCCGGTCGCCGGCGGCGACCTGCTGCTAAGCCTTAAGGGCGGCCATATGCTCAGGGCCAGCCGGCGCTACAAGGCTGCGCTCGGCTGACAGGGGCTTCCTGCAAGCCTACTTGCCGCAGGCTTTGCTGATGGCGTTATAGGCGGCGGTGAAACCGCTCAGGCTGTAGGTGTCGGTGGTGCTGGTGCCGCGCTGGCTTTCGCCGCGTGCCACAAGGGTCGAGCCGGCTTTCATGGCCGCAACTACGGCGGCGTCATCCTTGGGGTCATAGGCCCAGGCACCGCTGCCTTCGGTGAAGAACTCGAAGCTGCGGCGACCATCGACCGAGATTTTCATCACGCTGCCGTCCTTGAGCGGATAACCAACGATCACATTCACTTCGTTCGCCACGCCAACGGCGGGCCGGTGGCTGACGGTCATGTAGATCTCGCCGCGCACGGCGCCAGAGCGGCTGGCAACCGCTTTCTTGGGCATGGAGATCATGTAGCAGGTCTTTTTGCTGCCGTCTGTTGCCACGATGGCATCCCAATCCCGGTAGCTGCCCAGAAGTTCGCGTTTGGCGGCGGCATCGGCCGGCAGGCTGTGGCCTGCAAGGGTGGCTGCGATCAGGGCGAAGGCGATTGGTCTGGTCTGCATACGTGGGTCCCCAAATTTCTCTCTAGTCTTCTGTCTTCCGGCGTTTTCGCGCCAGGCGGCTGATCGGGCCGCCATGCACATGGGCCGCGCGTTCCTCGACCTCCTGGCCCGGCATCAACGGACGCGGCGCATAACCACCCAGAAGCCGGTGACGGTCATAAAGGACTATAGCACCGGCTGTCGCAACGTTAAGGCTGAAGTTTGTCGGGATTTTGATCATATGGTCACAGCGCGCGCGCATTTCGTCGCTCAGGCTGTGGCGTTCGCCGCCCAGCACATAGATGGCCTGCATCGGGTGGCGGAAGCTCGGCAGATCGGTGGCGTCGTCGTCTATTTCGATACCAACCATCCGGCAGCCTTCGGGCATCGGTACGTCGGCGGCGCTGGCATAGGTAAAGAAAGGCACCTGGCCCACGGTCTTGCTGGTATCGGTGATCGGCTTGGTCACCGGTTCACCCGAATGGGCGACCAGCGCAGGCCGGACGGCAAACACGAAACTGGCGCCGAACGCATGGGCCGTGCGCACCAGGTTGCCGATATTGCCGGTTTTCGACACACCATCGATACCGATGGCGAAATAGCCGCGCATGGCTGGCTCCTCTCGCTACTGGTCCTGCTTCCGTGCCCTAGCTTTCCTGTGGGGCTTCCGGCACGGCGCGCCGGGCGTCCGGATGCAGGGCGGCGGCCACACAGCAGATCACCATGATCGCCGACGTGATCAGAAGCGCGCCTTCCAGGTTCCATTCGAAGGCCAAACCCATAACGGCATTGGCGATCGGAAGCAAGCCGATGGCCATGACCATGAAGATGCTCATCACCCGGCCAAGCAGTTTTTCGGGCGTTATGCGCTGCAGCCATGTGGTGAAATGCACCCACATGAAACTGTCGCCGAGGCCCGCCACGAAGAAAAAGGCCATGGCCCACTGATAGGGTTCAAACAGAACGATCAGGCCAAGTGACGCGCCCGAATAGGCAAAAATCCAGAACATGAAGCGCAGGATGAAGCGGGCAGGGATATTCTTGACCACGCCGCCGGCCATTGAGCCGATGAAGGCCCCGGCGCCGTAGGCCGCAAGCTCAAGGCCATACACCAGCGCACCTTCATCGAATCGGGCCTTCGCAAGCGCGGGCAGGCCGACAAAGATCGGCGCCTGATAGAAAAATTCGAGCGACGCGATGCCCAGGAACCCAAGCCGCACCGACGGATTGTTCCAGACCCAGCGCAGCGCTTCCTTGACCTCGCGCAGCATGGACGGGCCTTCGGTGTCGCCTTCCTTCTCTAGCGGGCGCGCACGCACGAACAAAAGGCTGATGAAGGAGATCAGGAACGCGCCGCCATCGAGGAAAAAGGCGCGGGCGAGACCGATCCGGTCCTGCTCGAAACTGCTGGCGGCGGTGGCGGGGTCATGGGTGCCCATGGTGATCTGGCCGGCGATCACCAGCCCGGCCAGCATCGGCCCCAGGATCACGGACAGATAGATGGTCATCTGGGTAACCGCATTGCCGGCCTGCAACTGGTCCTTGCTCACCAGGCTCGGCAGCACAGCATTGTTGGCGGGGTAGAAAAAGGCATCCACCAGGCCAAAGGCCAGCGCCATCACGAACACCAGCGGCACGTTGATGCGGTTGGTCAGCACCATATAACCAAGTGCCGTGACCAGGAAAAACCTCAGGATGTTGGTGACCAGCATCACGGCCCGTGGGCTCGTGCGGTCAACGACGGCGCCACCGGCCAGCAACAGCACGGCGCGCGGCAGGCCCTGCACGGCATAAACAAAGCCGGTCATGGCCGGGCTGCCGGTCATTTGCAGGATCAGCCAGGGGAACGCAATCAGGCTGACATGCGCACCCACGACGGAAATGAACTGTCCCATCCAGAAAAAGAGAAAGTTGCGATCGCCGAAAAGCTGAAGCATAAAAGGCATCCGTTTTGTTGGTGCGCCACTTTGCTCGGCGGATCGCCGGGTGGCAAGCACAGAGAGGGTGGCCAGATGGCCAACCCGGTTTCGAGGACCCCATGGCTGACAAAAAAGCAACAACAGCAGGCACGCAGGCCCCCTGGGTGCGGCTGCTGATCGATTTCGGCCCCTTGCTGGCGTTTTTCGCCGGTTTCAAATTTGGCGGCATGTTCGTTGCCACCGGTGTTTTCATGGTGGCGACTGTGGCGGCCATGATTGCCTCGCGCATCCTCAATGGCCATATCGCCGCGACCCTGAAGTTCACCTTTGTTGTGGTCATGGTCATGGGCGGCCTGACCCTGTGGCTGCAGGATGAAACCTTCGTCAAGATGAAGCTGACCGTGCTCAATTGCCTGTTCGCCGTCATCCTCCTGTTCGGGCTTCTGACCGGCCGGCTCTATATCAAGATGCTGATGGGCATGGCGCTGGAGATGCGGGATGAAGGCTGGCACCTGTTCACCCGCAATTATGCGCTGTTTCTCCTGGTCATGGCGGCGGTCAACGAGGCTATCTGGCGCACACAAAGCGACGATTTCTGGGTCAATTTCAAGACCTTCGGTTATATGGGCGCCATGATGGCCTATCTGATTGTCCAGATGCCCGCCTTGATGAAATATATGCCAGAAGAAAAGAAGGGCGACGACTAGGTTCTGGACTCATAATTTCTGATCCAGAGTCTTGTGGAAGCGAGGGCGACGGCGGCGAGGAAGTTTGACGCCAGCTTGTCGAAACGGGTG
>SBGU01000030.1 GCA_006226495.1 Alphaproteobacteria bacterium | reverse complement strand
ACTCAAATCAAATCGTGCCATGATCCAAACTCCTTCAGGAGCTTGAATCACAGCAGCACTATTTTGAAAAGCCTTTTATGAGTACAGGACCTAGCGCTTGAACCAGTCGCCGTCCTGCCGCAGGCGCACGAGATCAAGATGCTCAAGCCGGTGTTTGGTGGTCGACAGCACATAGGACAGGTCTTCCGAATACCGGACCGTTTCGCTGTATGTTTTCCGCTCGCCGCTTGGCAGCACCATATTGTCGGTGATCTCCAGCTCGAATGTCGGGTAGCGGCAGGCGCCGACGGCAAATTCCCCCATTTCACCAACGGTGATCGTGCGGTCGATCAGCCATTGGCTCCGGCCATTTGTCCGGACGCCGTCGAAGCGGAAGCTGGCGCCGGTCTTCAGCGGAAACATGGACGTGAAGTCATATTGAAATGTGTCGGTGCGTGTGAGCTCGCCCTTGCGTGAATAGGTGCGCAGGGTCACAAGCCCGCGGAAGGTCTCGGACGCGGCATCAAGCCCGAGTGGCGACGAAAAGGCCTGCCAGTATGTATCCCCGTCCAGATGCTGTTGGGAAAAAGCCATGGTGTGGTTTTTGCCCTGCATCTCGAAAACGATGCCCCGCTCCAGGTCGGCGGCTGTCGGGCAGTCGCTGTCTGCCGCAGCCCGGGCGGCCAGGGATGCCCCCAATGTGCCGGCAATCAGGAACGGTGTGATTCTGCGCATCGTATGTCTGTCTCCGGCAATTCATGTCGCGAGTCTGCTGCCCTGAATTTTAGCCCGGGTTTCCGGATTTGGAAGCCAGTTATCGCGATCAGCCGCTTCGCCATGGGCCGGCAGGACCAGCGATCGTGCGCTTTCGCCAACGAGGATCAGGGTCGGCGCCTCGTCCCGGGCGGGCGCGGGGCCGTCCAGAAACGATGCAAGGGTGCCGGCGCTGTAGCGGCGGTCCGGCCGCCCGGCATTCGCGACCAGGGCAACGGGCAGCGTTGCCGGCACACCCGCGGCGATCATGTCTGTAAACGCCTGCCGCAATTTGTTGCGGGCCATGTAAAGCACCACGGTGCCCCCGTGGGTGAGCGCCTGCCAGTCGGGTTTGTCGGGGCTCTCGTCCGGGCCGGGGGTGGCGGTCATCAATGTCAGCCGGCGGCTGATCCCGCGGTGCGTCAGGGCGATGCCGCAATCTGCCGCGGCAACCGAGGCCGCGGTGACACCCGGCACCATCTGAACCTTGATGCCCGCCCCCTGAAGATGTTCCAGTTCTTCGCCGCCGCGCCCGAAGATGAAAGGATCGCCGCATTTGAGGCGGACCACACAGTCGCCGGCCCTGGCATGGCTGGCCATCAGGCGATTGATGAAATCCTGCGGGGTCGACTGTCGGCCACAGCGTTTGCCGACGGCGATCAGTCGCGCATCGCGCCGGGCATGGGCGAGCAGGGCAGGGTCGATGAGCGCGTCATAAAGCACGACATCGGCGCGTTCCAGCACCCTGAGGCCCTTCAGGGTGATCAGGTCGGCACTGCCGGCGCCGGCGCCTACAAGCCAGACCTCGCCTTCTGTCGCATCATGCCTTGTGGCGGCGATTTCGGCACCGGTCAGCCTGTCTGGCGGCAGGTCGGGTTGGGGGCGCAGAATATCGTCGAACATGCGGTTCCAGAAACGGCGCTGTTCGGCGGGGCGGAATGTCGCCTTCACTTCGGCCCGGATGGCGGCGGCGCGGGCAACCATGGCTTCCAGGTGGGCCGGCAGCAGCCGTTCGATCATCTGCCTGAGGGTCCGGGCCAGGGTGGGGGCCGCGCCGCCGGTTGAGATGGCCACCTGCACGGGGCCGCGCTTCACGACGGCAGGCATATAGAAATCGCAGGCGTCCGGCTGGTCCACACTGTTCAGAAGCACACCATGGTCGCGCGCCAGCGTGCGCAACAGCGGCGTCAGGTGCGGGGCTTCGCCGGTGTCGACCGCCAGCGTGATACCGTCCAGATGCCGGGGCTCCAGCCGGTCGGTGATGCGGTGGATGATGGCACCGGCCTGATGCAGCGCCTCGATCTTCGTATCGGCGACCGGGCCGGCGCCGACGACCAGGCAGCGGCGGCCTTTCAGTTTCAGGCTGATCGGAAACAGGGTTTCAGGCTGCATGGACTTTGGCCTCCTTCTGAAGAAGCGATTTGATTTCCGGCACACACGAGCCGCAGTTGGTGCCGGCGCAGGTGGCGGCCCCCACGGCGTCGGCGGTGGCAAGCCTGTTTTCGCGGATTGCGGCTTCGATCCGGTGGCGACCGACCTGAAAACAGGCGCAGACGATCGGCCCTTCATCCGGCCCGGCAGTGCGGCTGCGCCCGGCCAGCAGGGTGCCGACCGTATCGGCGGACAGGCACGGTTCGGCAAACAGGCTGTCGAGCCAGGCGGGGCTGATACCGGCAAGGTGCGGGCCCGCAAACAGGGCAGCCGTCAGGCGGTCCTGTTCCAGATGGGCCATGCGCATGCTTTGGGCGCCGTCGTCCCAGACTTCCAGCCAGCCGCCTTCCCCGGCCTTCAGGTGTGCGGCCAGATTTTCCAGTTGGCCGGTATCGGCGCCGGCCAGCCGTGTCAGGTGGCAGTTTTTCAGCCGGGTGCGGGTCCAGTAGTCGGTTTCGGGCAGATCGGGCGGGGTGCGGCCGAACAGCATGGCCCACCAGACCATCGGTGCGGGGTCCAGCCGCACGGCGGTGGTTTTGAAGGCAGGCTGTTTGGAATGCGGGTCCACCTCGGGGCCGATCAGGCTGCCGGCCAGCGCCTGGCCCGCGTGGGTCAGGGACCAATGCATCGGCAGGAACAGTTCGCCGGGTTTCTGGTCGTCGCTGACACGCAACCTTACGGTTGCCTGTCCGTGCCGGCTGCTCAGGCGGGCGAAACCGCCATCCTGCAGGCAAAGGGCCCGGGCGTCGTCAGGATGAATGTCGAGAAGGGGTTCCGGCCGGTGGCCGCTCAGGGTGGGGGCGAGGCCCGTGCGGGTCATTGTATGCCACTGGTCCCGGTACCGGCCGGTGTTCAGCAGCATCGGATAGCGCCGGCCCGGCACCGTGGGCGACGGGCGGTGCCGGACCGGCACCATGACGGCTTTGTGGTCCCCGGTGAAAAAGTGCCCGTCCGCGAACAGGCGCTTGTTGGTGCTGCCATCGGCGCGGCGCGGCCATTGGCCGGGTTGCAGGCTTTCATATGCTGTGGGGCCGATGGCGGCATGTCCGCCAAGGTCAAACGCGCGCCCGCCCGCGTTCCTGAAACCGCTCAGGGCCGCATGCTCGCGGAAAATGTCCGCCGGGCCGTCGTAGGCGAAAGCGTTGCCAAAACCCATTGCGGCGGCGACATCGGCGATGATGCGCCAGTCGGGCCGCGCCTCGGCATAGGGTGCCCTGAAGGCCCGCTGACGGGAAATCGTGCGGTCGGAATTGGTGACTGTGCCGTCCTTTTCGCCCCAGCCGCAGGCGGGCAGGCAGATGTCGGCATAGGCTTGGGTATCGGTGCCCGCCACACAGTCGGATACGATCACGGTTTCGCATTTTGCCAGGGCCGCGCGTACCCTGGTTGCGTTCGGCAGGCTGACCGCCGGGTTGGTTGCCATGATCCACACAGCCTTGATGCGGCCGTCATGGATGGCGTCGAACATGTCAACCGCCCGCAGGCCGGGACTGCCGGCAATGGTGGGGGACTGCCAGAAATCCTGCACAAGCGCCCGGTCGGCATCGGCAAAGCCCATATGGGCCGCCAGCATGCTGGCCAGCCCGCCGACCTCGCGGCCGCCCATGGCGTTGGGCTGGCCGGTCACGGAGAAGGGCCCCATGCCTGCACGCCCGATACGGCCGGTGGCCAGATGGCAGTTGATGATGGCATTCACCCGGTCGGTGCCGTTATGGGCCTGGTTAACCCCTTGCGAAAAAACGGTAACCACCTTTTCGGTGCCGGCAAACAGGCGGTAGAAAGCCTCGGTTTCCTGTTCGATGCCGCGGGCCTTCAGGGCGGCCCTCAGGGCCGGGGCGTCGGCCTTGGCGGCGGCGATGGTGTCGGCATAACCGTTTACGTGGGCGCGTGTGTAAGCCGTTGGCGCCAAACCGTTTTCATGCAGGTCGGCGAGCAGGCCGCCGAACAGGAGCACATCGCCGTCCGGCATGATCGGGATATGCAGGTCGGCAATATCAGAGCTTTCAGTGCGGCGCGGGTCGATCACCACCACCTTGGTGCCGCGTTTTTCCCGGGCGGCCTTCAGGCGCTGGAACAGGACCGGATGGCACCAGGCGAGGTTCGATCCCACCAGCACCACGAGGTCAGCCTCCTCGAGGTCAGCATAGTCGCCGGGCACGACATCGGCGCCGAAGGCGCGGGTGTGGCCGGCCACGGTTGACGCCATGCAAAGCCTTGAATTTGTGTCGATATTGGCGCTGCCGATGAAACCTTTCATCAGCTTGTTGGCGACATAATAGTCTTCGGTCAGGAGCTGGCCTGACACATAAAAAGCCACGGCATCAGGCCCGTGTTCGCCGATGATTTTGCCCAGCCGGTCTGCAACAGTTTGGGTGGCAATATCCCAGGAAACGGGTGTGCCTGCGACAGTTGGGCGGGCCAGCCGTGTCGAAGGACCAAGCGTCTCCCCAAGCGCGAGACCTTTCGAACACAGCCGGCCATGATTTGCGGGATGCTGCGGGTCGCCTTCGATGCGGACCTTCCCATCCGTTTCGGTGGCAATGATGCCGCAGCCGACCCCGCAATAGGCGCATGTTGTCCTGACCGACGTCATGCGCTGACTTTCGCCTTCGCCGGCAGGGCCAGCGATACCTGGCCGTCCGGCGAAACCTGCACCGGAATGGTGCCGGTGCAGCCATGGTCGGCGCCCTGGGCTTCGCCGGTTTCCAGGCTGATGACCCAGTTATGCAGCGGGCAGGTAACCTTGTTGCCATGCACGATGCCTTCGGACAGCGGCCCCTTCTTGTGCGGACACTGGTTTTTGAGGGCAAACACCTGGTCCGCCAGGGTGCGGAAAACGGCGATTTCGCCGACCGGTGTCAGCACGCGGCGCGCGCCCTGGACGGGGATATCGGCAAGCGCACACACGCGCATGAGGGCAAGGGGTTCGGTCATGGCCTTATCCAATCGTCTCAAGGGGTTGGTATTCATGGGCATCCTTGCCGTGCGCGCGTTCGGCCCAGGGGTCGGACTGGCTGTCTTTCTGGCTGAGGAGGAACCGGTCCCTGAGCGCGAGGCGGCGTTCTTCGCTGTCCATCAGCCGGTGCTGCACATAATCGAGGCCGACCCGTTCGATCCAGGGGGCGGTGCGTTCCAGATACCAGGCTTCTTCCCGGTAAAGCTGGATGAAGGCCATGCAATATTCGATGGCTTCGGCTTCGGTTTCGACCTTGCACAGGAAGTCGGTGGCGCGCACATGGATGCCGCCATTGCCGCCGATATGCAGTTCGTACCCGCTGTCGACACAGACGATGCCGAAATCCTTGATGGTGGCTTCGGCACAGTTGCGCGGGCAACCCGATACCGCCATCTTGAACTTGTGCGGCATCCAGCTACCCCAGGTCGCGCGTTCCAGCGTGACACCAAGGCCGGTGCTGTCCTGGGTCCCGAACCGGCACCAGTCGGTGCCGACACAGGTTTTGACCGTGCGCAGCGATTTGCCGTAGGCATGGCCCGATACCATGCCGGCGGCGCCCAGATCGGCCCAGACCGCGGTCAGGTCATCCTTTTTCACGCCCAAGAGGTCGATACGCTGGCCGCCGGTCACCTTGACCGTGGGAATGCCGAATTTGTCGACCACATCGGCGATGGCACGCAGTTCCTGTGCGCTGGTGACGCCGCCCCACATGCGCGGCACCACCGAATAGGTGCCGTCCTTCTGGATGTTGGCATGGACCCGTTCATTGATG
Source organism: Alphaproteobacteria bacterium (assembly GCA_006226495.1). GTDB lineage: Bacteria > Pseudomonadota > Alphaproteobacteria > Sphingomonadales > Kordiimonadaceae > Kordiimonas. Next base: position 9,848 of record SBGU01000030.1, on the reverse strand, counting down.
AAACGCGAGCGCGCATCGTCGACATAGTCGCCCGGCCAGGCGCACAGCAGATAATAGTTCACGGCGGGCCGGCAGGTGTGGCAGCCGTCGGGTGTGGTCCATTCCAGCGCCTGGAAGGTGCTGGGGATATCTTTCAATTCGCGTGCGATGATCAGCCGCCGCACCTCGCCATGGTTCAGGTGCGTGCAGCCGCACAGGGGTTTGGGGCCGGTGTCCGCCACGAACTCGGCGCCCAGGGTGTGGCCGATCAGCTTTTCAACAAGCCCGGTGCAGGACCCGCAGGAAGACGAGGCCTTGGTATGGGCGCGCACGTCCGCAAGGCTTGTGAGCCCCTTGTCATTGATTGCGGCGACAATATCGCCTTTGCAAACCCCGTTGCAGCCGCAGATCTCGGCATCCGCCGGCAGATCCGCGACCGCCTTAAAAGGGTCGGTAAGGGCGCCCTCCTCGAAGCCCTGGCCGAAGATCATGGTGGCCCGCACGTCCGCCACGTCGGTGCCATCCTTGATCATCTGGAAATACCAGGGGCCATCGCCGGTGTCGCCGTACAGCACGGCGCCAATGAGCCGGTTTTCCCTGAGCACAAGGCGTTTGTAGATGCCGCGCGCGGCGTCGCGGAACACGATATCTTCCGTGCCGTCGCCACCCGAAAAATCACCGGCGGAGAACAGGTCCACACCGGTTACCTTCAGTTTGGTCGAGGTGGTCGACCCCACATAACCGCTGTTGTCCTGGCCCGCGAGATGATCAGCCGCCACCTTGGCCATGTCCCAGATGGGGGCGACAAGGCCATAACACAGACCCCGGTGTTCGACACATTCGCCGATGGCCAGAACATTGGGGTTGGATGTGACCATATGGTCGTCCACCTGGATGCCGCGCCCGGTGGCCAGCCCGTGCGACCGCGCGAGCCAGACATTGGGTTTGATGCCCACGGCCATCACCACAAGGTCGGCATCGACGCTGCGGCCATCCTTCAGGCGCACGGCTTCAACCTGGCCGGTGCCCACGATTTCGGCGGTGTCGGCGCCGGTGATGATCTCAAGGCCCCGGCGTTCAAGTTCGTGTTTCAGAAGCGTGCCGGCGGCGCTGTCGAGCTGGCGTTCCATCAGGTGCGGCGCCAGGTGCAGCACCGTGACCTGCATGCCAAGGGTCGACAGGCCATAAGCCGCTTCAAGCCCCAGAAGTCCGCCGCCGATGACCACGGCGCGCTGGTGCCGCTTCGAGGCGTCGATCATGGTTTCCACGTCTTTCATGTCGCGGAAGGTGATCACGCCTTTCAGCCTGTGGCCGGGCACGGGGATGATGATGGGTTCTGACCCGGTGGCGAACAACAGCTTGTCATACACAAGCCGCCGCCCGGCCGCCGAGGTGACGATACGGGCCTTCAGGTCGATGCCGACAATGGGGTCGCCGGCATGCAGCCTGATATTGTTGGCTTCGTACCAGTCCCAGTCGTTGAGGATGATGTCGGCATAGGATTTTTCGCCCGCCAGAATGGGGGACAGCATGATGCGGTTATAATTGAGCCGCGGTTCCTGGCCGAACACGGTGATATCATACATGTCCGGCGCGCGCTTCAGGAGTTCCTCCAGGGTGCGCATGCCCGCCATGCCGTTGCCGACAATGATCAGTCGGGGCTTGTCTGAATGTGCCATGGGTCTGTTCCACTGCTAGGTCCGGGGCAGCGGAAAGCGGGGGCGGAAACACGTCCAGCCGCGCGCCAAAAGCTGCGGGTCCGGACGTCATTATCCTGTTCGGCCCTTCGTTGGGCCGATGGCTACTATGCCTGTGACAGCCGAAGTAGCAAGGAGCATGCCACGGGGCGGGTGGTTGCCCCGTTTTGATGGGATGTGGGACAGGGGCGGCGATGCGGACGGACGATGTCGTCCTTCTATCGCGTTGAAATGTAATGAAAAAAAGTTTCCTGGACGTTTGTGGTCCAGGTGTCGGTTATCGCCCGGTCAATGCCGGCCCCGGGGCGGATGCACATATCCGGGATCACTGTATCCGAATTGATGAGATTAAAAAATAATCAGTGATTAAAAAATAAACATAATATTTGTGCAAATTTCAGGCTGGGCCCCATGCGACCGGCCTGCCATGACCATTGAGAGACCGGCGTACCCGCAAAAGGGCAGCAATATTGACCCTGTTTCTGACCCCGAAAGTCCTTCCATACCAAAGGCTTCGTATCCTGACGGTGGTGGCACGGGCGCCAATATACTGCCTGTGTCCTGTTCCTTGGCATAGTCCTTGCTGCTTCAGGGAGCGAGGCCACCGCTGATGGTGCGCCGTCGTAGCCGATCCAACGGAGGGTCTGGGCACCGCTGCAAGTCGGGGAAACAGGGCATGTTTCCGCTTCCTGCAGCAGGATTGGGCCTTCCGGGATCGCAGCAATCGTTCTTTCGGATGGCAGAAGCAAAGGCTTTCGGAGGATACGATGCAACGGACAAAGACGAGTTTCAGTGTGGGCAAAGAACGGGTTCAGCGGTTCTTTCGGTTTGCAGCAGCAGGCCTTGTTGCCCTTGGTGCCACCCTTGCCCCACAGAATGGCCGCGCGCAGGCAGAGGATCTCTGGCCTGAAAAAGAGGCCCTGACCCTCGGTTTCATCAAACTGACCGACATGGCGCCCTTGGCGATCGCCTATGAAAAGGGCTTCTTCGAAGACGAGGGACTTTATGTCACCCTCGAGGCGCAGGCCAACTGGAAGGTGCTTCTGGACCGGGTCATCTCGGGCGAGCTGGACGGCGCCCACATGCTGGCGGGCCAGCCCCTGGGTGCCACCATCGGGTTCGGGACCCAGGCCAATATCGTTACCGCCTTTTCGATGGACCTGAACGGCAACGGCATCACCGTGTCGAACGAGGTCTGGCAGGCGATGAAACAGCATCTGCCTTTGGATGCCGACGGCAAACCCGTGCATCCGATCAAGGCCGATTATCTGAAACCGGTGATCGACGCTTACCGCGCCGAAGGCAAGCCCTTCAAGATGGGCATGGTGTTCCCGGTGTCGACCCACAATTATGAACTGCGCTACTGGCTGGCCGCCGGCGGCATCAAACCCGGCTATTATTCCGCCGACAATATCTCGGGCCAGATCGACGCTGATGTGCTGCTCTCCGTAACCCCGCCGCCCCAGATGCCCGCCACCATGGAAGCCGGCACCATCTATGGCTATTGTGTGGGCGAACCCTGGAACCAGCAGGCCGTGTTCAAGGGCATTGGTGTGCCCGTGGTCACCGACTATGAAATCTGGAAAAACAACCCGGAAAAAGTGTTCGGTGTGTCCGAAGAATGGGCCAAAAAATATCCGAATACACATCTGGCGGTCGTGAAAGCCCTGATCCGGGCGGCCATCTGGCTGGATGAAAACAACAATGCCAACCGGGCAGAGGCGGTGAAAATCCTGTCGCGGCCGGCCTATGTCGGTGCCGATGCGGACGTGATCGCCAATTCCATGACCGGCACCTTCGAATATGAAAAGGGCGACAAGCGCGACGTGCCCGATTTCAACGTCTTCTTCCGCTATAACGCCACCTATCCCTTCTATTCGGATGCGGTCTGGTACCTCACGCAAATGCGCCGCTGGGGCCAGATTATCGAAGCGAAACCCGACGGTTGGTATGCGGATATCGCCAAGCAGGTTTACCGTCCCGACGTGTATCTGAAGGCCGCCAAACTGCTGGTCGAGGAAGGCAAGGCCAAGGCCGAGGATTTCCCCTGGGACAGCGATGGCTACCGCGCGCCGCAGACCCATTTCATCGACAATATCACCTTCGATGGCCACACGCCGAACGCCTACCTGCGCCAATTCCCGATCGGGCTGAAGGACGATGTCCCGACCGCCCGGGCCGGCACGGAATAGGGGGCGCAGATGACCACAACCACCGAAACCGGAAACACCCTGGCGGCGGAAGCCGGCAAGCTTCGGCGCCAGCGCCGCAGCATCCTGATCGGCCGCATCCATGGCTATCTGCAGGTCCTTGGCCTTGGCTGGATCACGCCGATCCTGCGCCTGGGCAACGGCGAAGACCCGGTTGCCCAGGGCAAGGCGCTCTGGAAAGGGCTGGGCATCCCGCTTTTGTCGATTGCCATTTTCCTGCTTCTCTGGGCCCAACTGGCCCCCAAGGTGAACACGAGCCTGGGCACCATCCCGGGGCCGGCAGAAGTGTCAGACGCCTTCTCGAGCCTGGTGGCCGACCATGACGCCGAACGCGCGAAGGCCGCCGCCTTTTACGAGCGGCAGGAAACCCGCAATGCCAAGCGGCTGGAAGCCAACCCGGACGCCGAGATCAAATGGCATGCCTATACCGGCAAACCGACCTATTTCGACCAGATATGGACCAGCCTGCAGACCGTGTTCATGGGCTTTCTGCTGGCGACCCTTGTGGCCGTGCCGCTGGGTATCGTGTGCGGGCTTTCCAGCAGCATGAATGCCGCCATCAACCCGCTGGTGCAGATTTTCAAACCGGTGTCGCCGCTGGCGTGGCTGCCGATTGTCACCATGGTGGTCAGCGCCACCTATGTGTCGGACAACCCGTTGTTCGAGAAATCTTTCCTCAATTCCGCCATTACGGTGACCCTGTGTTCCCTGTGGCCGACCCTGATCAACACCTCGATGGGGGTGGCATCCATCGACAAGGACCTGATCAATGTCGGGCGTGTGCTTCGGCTGTCGACCGGTGTGCAGGTGCAGAAGCTGATCGTGCCATCGGCCATGCCCTTCATCTTCACCGGCATGCGCCTGTCGCTCGGTGTTGGCTGGATGGTGCTGATCGCCGCCGAAATGCTGGCTCAGAACCCGGGTCTTGGCAAATTCGTGTGGGACGAGTTCCAGAATGGTTCGTCCAGTTCGCTGGCCAAGATCATGGTGGCGGTGCTGACCATCGGCATCATCGGGTTCCTGCTGGACCGGCTGATGCTGGCCCTTGAAACGCTGGTCACCAGCCAGACGCAGCGCTGAGGGGAGGGAAGCATGAGCCATCTTGAACTCAGGGACATCGCGCTTTCCTACGGCTCGGGCCGGGACCGCACGCCGGTGCTCAGGGATATCAACCTCAAAATCGAGCAGGGTGAATTCCTGGCCATTGTCGGGTTTTCGGGCGCGGGCAAAACCTCGCTCATTTCCATGATCTCGGGTCTGGTGAAGCCGGATGCCGGCAGCATTCTTGTGAACGGCGAACAGGTTTCCGGGCCGGGGCCGGATCGGGGTGTGGTATTCCAAAGCTATTCCCTGATGCCCTGGCTGACGGTCGAAGGCAATATTGCCCTTGCGGTTGACAGCCTGTTCAAATCGGAAAACAAGGCCGAACGGCAGGCGCGGGTCGACAAATATATCAACATGGTTGGCCTGTCGCACGCCCGCGACCGGCGCCCGCACGAACTGTCTGGCGGCATGCGCCAGCGGGTCGCGGTGGCCCGCGCGCTGGCCATGGACCCGGAAATCCTGCTTTTGGACGAACCCTTGTCTGCCCTTGATGCGCTGACCCGCGCCAAACTGCAGGACGAACTGGACGCGATCCGGTCCAAGGACAGGAAGACCGTGATCCTGATCACCAACGATGTGGACGAAGCCATCCTTCTGGCCGACCGCATCATCCCGCTGACCCCGGGGCCGAACGCCACGCTGGGCCCGGCTTTCAGGGTCGATGTGCCCCGGCCCCGGCTTCGGTCCGCCATGAACCATGACGCCGGTTTCATCCGCCTGCGCGCCGAAGTGACCAGCTTCCTGATCGAGGCGGAAAAAGCCGCGCAGGCCGAACGCGCGGTCGCGGACGGTGTGATGCCGAACCTGACACCCATCGAGGTCGGGCGCGCCCCCAAGGCCTACCGCGACGCGGCGGCCAGCCCGCGTCAGGAACGGTATGTCGAATTTTCGCAGGTCTCGAAAATCTATCCCACACCCAAGGGGCCGCTCACGGTGGTGGACGGCTTCGACCTGAAGATGAAACAGGGCGAATTCATCACCCTGATCGGCCATTCCGGCTGCGGCAAATCCACGGTCCTGAACATGGTCGCGGGCCTGACTTCCATCTCGGCGGGCGGCATCATCCTTGACGACCGGGAAGTGATCTCCACCGGGCCCGAACGTGCCGTGGTGTTCCAGGCGCCCAGCCTCATGCCCTGGCTGACGGCCTATGAAAACGTGGCGCTGGGTGTGAACCGGGTTTACCCGCATGCCTCAAAGGCCGAACGGCGTGATGTGATCGAATATTATCTCGCCCGCGTGGGGCTCGGCGACGCGATCCACAAACCGGCGGCGGAAATGTCGAACGGCATGCGTCAGCGGGTCGGGATCGCGCGCGCCTTTGCCCTGTCACCCAAGCTTCTGTTGCTTGACGAACCCTTTGGCATGCTGGACAGCCTGACCCGCTGGGCCCTGCAGGAAGTGCTGATGGAGGTCTGGAGCAAAACCCAGGTCACCGCCATCTGCGTAACCCACGATGTCGACGAAGCCATTCTTCTGGCCGACCGCTGTGTGATGATGTCGAACGGCCCCAATGCCCGCATCGGCAATATCATGGAAATCGACATGCCGCGCCCGCGCCGGCGCAAGGACTTGGTAAACCATCCGAAGTATTATGAGTACAGGGAGGAGCTTCTGACCTTCCTTGAGGACTATGAACATGGCAACCCGGAACCTGATACCGGCAAGGCCAAGAAGCCAAATGTGAAGTCGGCGGCCTGAATGAAAGAACTGAGCCTCAATATCCTGGTGATCGACGAAGACCCGGCGCGTGCGGCGCTTCTGGAAGGTGCGCTGGTCGAAGCGGGTTACACCCATGTGGTAACCCTGCAGACCACGTCGAACCTGCACCAGCGTATTGTGGCCATCGAACCCGATGTGGTGATCATCGACCTGCAGAACCCGGACCGGGATACCCTCGAGAACATGTTCCAGGTGACCCGGTCGGTCAAAAAGCCGATTGCCATGTTTGTGGACCAGTCGGACGGCGATACCATCCGCCGCGCGGTCGAGGCGGGGGTCAGCGCCTATGTGGTGGACGGCCTGAAAAAGGACCGGGTACGCCCGGTGGTCGAAGTGGCGGTAACCCGTTTCGAAAGCTTCAGCAAGCTGGTGCAGGAACGGGACGATGCCCGCAACGCGCTGGCCGACCGCAAGCGCACCGACCGGGCCAAGGGCCTGCTGATGCAGCATCGCGGCATTTCGGAGGAAGAAGCCTATTCCCTGATGCGCAAGGCCGCCATGCAGCAAAGCCGCAAGATCGCCGATATCGCCGACAGCATCATCACGGCATTCGAGCTGGACAGTCAGCTCATAGGAGGACGCAAACATGGCTGAGCGCACGATCAGCATCATCCGCGCCGGGTTCATGGCCTTGACCGACTGCGCCCCCATCGTGGTGGCACGCGAACTTGAGTTCGACCGGCGCTTCGGCATCCATATCGAACCGGTGCGATTGCCGTCCTGGGCGGCGATCCGCGACCATCTGGCGTTCGAGAAGCTGGAATGTGCCCATATGCTGGGTGGCCTCAGCCTTGCCATGCACCTGGGCCTTGGTGGCATGCGCACGGAAATGACCGTGCCCCTGATGCTGGGCCGGGGCGGCAATGCCATCACCCTGTCGTCGTCGGTGTATGACGAGGCACTGGCGCTGATGGCGGGTCGGCCGGTGTTCAACCGTGCCGAAAGTGCCGCGATGCTGAAACCCGTGGTGGCGGCGCGCAAGCTGAAGGGTGAACGCCCGCTCAGGCTGGCCATGGTGCATGCATTCTCGAGCCATAATTACGAGCTGCGGGCCTGGCTGGCGCACGGCGGCATCGACCCCGACCATGATGTCGAACTGTCCGTTGTGCCGCCGCCCCGTATGGTCGAAGCGCTCAGGAACGGTTTGATCGACGGTTATTGTGTCGGGGAACCCTGGAGCCAGGTGGCGGTCGAAGAAGGCCTTGGCCGCATCATGGCCACCAAGGCGGACCTGTATCCCAACAGCCCCGAAAAGGTGCTGGCGCTGCGCCGGCCCTGGGCCATCGGCCATGCAGATATGGTGTCGGCGCTGGTGGAAGCCTTTTCCGCCGCCATGAGCTGGGCCGCGCAGACCGAAAACCGGACCGAGCTTGCCTATATGCTGTCGCGCCCGGCCTATCTGAATGTGGATCATGACGTGATCCTGCACGGGCTGATGTGCGCGCCCCGGCTGGTGCCCGGCGACATGCGCCAGCCCATCGACGACTATCTGTCCTTCGGTGGCACCGGCTGCGGCTATCCGGCGCCGGGTACGGCCCTTTGGCTTTTGGCCCAGATGCGGCGCTGGGGGCAGGCCGGCGCGGGCCACGAGGCCGAGGTCGCGGGTGTGTTCGACCCCAGCTATATCGAGCGCAATGTGAATTTCTCCGGCGAACGCAAGTTCCAGTTCGGCCGGCGCGCAAAACAGCCGCCGTTTGACGGTGTGGCGTTTGACGACAAGGATATCGAGGCCTACTGGCGCCAGTTTGCGATTGCAAAAGGCGCCTGAGGCACAAGCGGACTTCCATCGCGTCAACGGCGGCGCGCCCTATCCCGGACCAATCAGACAGGCGGTCTGCGCACGGGGCGCGGAACGGGGAAGCTGTGTCCGGGCCAATCGGTTACAGGCAAAAAATCCATAATGTCGGGAGGCATTTGATGAAAAAACAGAATCTTTTCCTGAGCTTGGGTATGATCGCCGCCGTGCAAGGCGCAGGGGCGCAGGTCGTATGGGCGGACACCGCCGCCGATCTGTCGGAGATTTTCACGAAGGGCGCTGCGGGGCTTGATTTCCGCTACCGGCTTGAACTGGTGGACCAGGACGGGCTGGCGAAGGACGCGACGGCCTCGACCTTGCTCACCAGGCTGCATTATGAGACAGCGACCTACAAGGGTTTCTCGGGCTTCATCGAGGCCGAGCATATCGCGGTTGTCGGCAAGACGACCTATAACAACAGCCTCAATGGCAAAAGCCAGTATCCGGTTGTGGCCGACCCGGCGGGCACCGAGCTCAACCAGGCCTATCTGCAGTACAAAAGCGATTTCGCGACCCTGAAGCTGGGCCGGCAGGGCGTGAACCTTGATGACCAGCGCTTTGTCGGCATGGTCGGCTGGCGCCAGAATGACCAGACCTACGACAGCGCGGTGGCCGTGATCACGCCGGTGCAGGATGTCACCGCCATCTACGGCTATGTCTGGAACGTCAACCGCATCTTCGGCAACGACCATCCGCTTGGCGACCTGGATACCGATACCCAGCTCATCAACCTGTCATACACGGGCCTCAAGGGTTTGAAGGTCACGGCTTATGCCTATCTTCTGGATTTGAACGATGCGCCTGTGCTCGGCCTGTCGTCGGCCACCTATGGTGTGCGCCTGGCCGGCAACGCCAGCCTGACGGACGCCATAAAGCTTGGCTACCAGGCCGAATATGCCAGCCAGCGCGACTATAAGGACAATCCGAACGATTATCGGGCCGATTTCTGGCACCTGGGCGCCGAAGCCTCGACCGGCGGTTTTTCCGTCTCGCTCGATTATGAACTGCTGGGGTCCGACGGCGGTGTCGCCTTCCAGACGCCGCTGGCAACCCTGCACAAGTTCAACGGCTGGGCCGACAAGTTCCTGTCCACCCCGTCGGGCGGGCTCAGGGATATCTATGCCGGCATCGGCTACAAGGTGCCGGGCGAGACGGGCCTTGGCGGGCTGGCCCTCAAGGCCGTGTATCACGACTTCCGGGCCGACACGGGCGGTGCCGACTATGGCAGTGAATGGGACTTTGTCGCGTCGAAGAAGCTGAGCAAATTCCTGACCGCCGAAGTCAAGGCCGCCTTCTATAACGCCGACAGCTTCGCAACCGACACAAGCAAACTCTGGCTCA
>SBGU01000024.1 GCA_006226495.1 Alphaproteobacteria bacterium | reverse complement strand
CCTCGGTTGGCATACCGGCAGGGTGAAGGTCGGCACCGTGCCGGTATGCCAGGGGAGGGATACTCAATACCTGGTCAAACCTGCCCTCTTAGAAGCTTGCGGAAAGCATGCCGACGACGGCTGCCTTGCCGATGCCTGACACGTTGGTGTCGACATAGCTGACCGAGAGGGTGAATTGCTGGAACGAGTAGGACGGGCCGATGCTCCAGTCCCACTTGCCGTCGCCGAAGGCGCCGTCCTCATAGGCAACGTGGCCATTGAGAGCGAGCGGTGTGTCGCCAAGCGGCATGCTGCCATCGAGATAGAGATAGATATTGTCCTGGTCGCCGGTGTTTTCCTGATCCCAGACATAAGCGGCGCCAGCGGTCCAGCCGACGATGCCGGCGGTACCGGATACGCTGCCATAGACTTCAAGATAATAGGTGTCCTTGCTGCCCGGGTAGGTATAGGCCAGGATACCAATGTCGGTGGTGATATCGCCGAACGAGTGCGTATAGCCGCCATAAATGTCCATTTCGAATTCGGAGCCACCGTAGGGTTCGATCGAGGAACCCCAAGTGCCGACATAGAAGCCGTTTTCGAACGATACGTCGAAGCCGCCCTGGATCGCCGGGTCGTGGTTCGACAGCGACAGGCCGCGGAAGCGATATTCGGTTGCGATGGCGGCGTTCGCGGAAAGGGTAATGAAGCTGGTGTCGTCGTCCTGGGCGAAGGCTTCGGGCGCGAAGGCGGCGCCGGCAAGGACGGTTGCAGCGAGAAGATTTCTGACTCTTGACGAAACGAAAGAATTAATGGGCATGGCATTCCTCCAAATAGAGCCTTATTGGGCTTGTTTCTAAGTTGCGCTTTTATGATAGCAAGGGCTGTGCCAGCTCCAGAATAAATGTTAAGTTATTGATATATAACATATAAAAAATTCAACGCTCGTACAGGCGGCACATTATATGGCTTAAAAATAACCACTGATTAAAACTTAATCACATGATTTGATCGCTTCGCACGCATTCGTGCCTTGAAAACAAAGCGTGAACAAGGCAGTCTGGCCCGGTCATGAACCCGGCCCGGGCGCCATGGGCGAAACCGCGCGGCCACCAACACAAGAGACAGTCATGATCCCCGACGGCGCAAACGTACCATTTGTTCCCCACAGGCCTGCGCGGCCCGAAAAATCGGAAGGCGGCATCGCTTTTGAAGTGGTGTCGGAATTTTCGCCGTCCGGCGACCAGCCGGGGGCGATCAAGGAACTGGTGGCCGGCATCAAGGGGGGCGAGCAGGACCAGGTGCTTCTGGGGGTCACCGGCTCGGGCAAGACCTATACCATGGCGAAGGTGATAGAGGCCACGCAGCGCCCGGCGCTGATCCTTGCGCACAACAAGACCCTGGCAGCCCAGCTATATGGCGAGTTCAAGGCCTTCTTCCCCAATAACGCGGTCGAGTATTTTGTCTCCTACTATGACTATTACCAGCCCGAGGCCTATGTGCCGCGCACCGACACGTTCGTGGAGAAGGAAGCCACCATCAACGAACAGATCGACCGCATGCGCCATTCGGCCACACGCGCGCTTCTGGAACGCGACGACGTCATCATCGTGGCGTCGGTGTCTTGCATCTATGGTATCGGCTCGGTCGAAACCTATACGGCCATGACCCTGACCCTCAACAAGGGCGGCACCATCGACAACCGCGAGCTTTTGCGCCGGCTGGTTGCCATGCAATATACCAGGAACGACGCCGCCTTCCAGCGCGGCACCTTCCGGGTGCGCGGCGACACCATCGACATTTTCCCGAGCCACTATGAAGACCGGGCCTGGCGCCTGATGATGTTCGGCGACGAGATCGAGGAAATCCTTGAGTTCGACCCCCTGACCGGCGAGCGCACCGGTTCGCTTGATATGGTGAAGGTTTATGCCAACAGCCACTATGTGACCCCGCGCCCGACCCTCGACCAGGCGGTGAAGGGCATCAAGCTCGAACTGCAGAACCGGCTGAAACATTATGAAAGCATCGGGCGTATCCTCGAACTGCAGCGGCTGGAACAGCGCACACGCTTCGACCTTGAAATGATGGAAGCCACCGGTAGCTGTGCCGGCATTGAAAACTACAGCCGCTACCTGACCGGTCGCCGTCCGGGCGACCCGCCGCCGACCCTGTTTGAATATCTGCCCGAAAACGCGCTGCTGTTTGTGGACGAAAGCCATGTCAGCGTCAGCCAGATCGGTGGCATGAGCCGGGGCGACGCCGCGCGCAAATCGGTGCTGGCGGACTATGGGTTCCGACTGCCAAGCTGCATGGACAACCGCCCGCTGAAGTTCGAGGAATGGAACGCCATGCGGCCGCAGACCGTTTATGTGTCCGCGACCCCGGGCAACTGGGAACTGGAACAAACGGGCGGTGTGTTCACCGAACAGGTGATCCGCCCGACGGGCCTGATCGACCCCGAAATCGACATCCGGCCGGTGGATACGCAGGTGGACGACCTGATGCACGAAGCCCGGCGCGTGGCCGAGCGTGGCATGCGGGTTTTGGTCACCACGCTGACCAAACGCATGGCCGAGGACCTGACCGAATATCTGCATGAAAACGGCATCAAGGTCCGGTACATGCATTCGGACATCGACACGCTCGAACGCATCGAGATTATCCGCGACCTGCGCCTGGGCGCTTTCGACGTGCTGGTGGGCATCAACCTGTTGCGGGAGGGGCTCGATATTCCGGAATGCGGCCTTGTCGCCATTCTGGATGCCGACAAGGAAGGTTTCCTGCGGTCCGAACGCTCGCTGATCCAGACCATCGGGCGCGCGGCCCGGAACGTGGACGGGCGGGTTATCCTGTATGCCGACAAGATCACCGGTTCGATGCAGGTGGCGATGGATGAAACCGGCCGCCGCCGCGTGAAACAGCAGGCCTATAACGAAGAACATGGCATCACGCCCGCCAGCGTGCGCAAGAATATCGGCGATATCATCGAACATGCGACGTCGGGCGACTATGTCACGGTCGAGATGGGCACCGAGGCCAAACATCTTGTCGGCTCGAACCTGAAGGCGCATCTGGACGAGCTTCAGAAAAAAATGCGCACGGCAGCCGAGAATCTGGAATTCGAGGAAGCGGCCCGCATCCGGGACGAGATCCGGCAACTGGAAGCCGGCGAACTGGGCATCCCGGACAATCGGCTGAAGCCCAAGGGCCGTGCGACCGGCGGGCGCCCGGGCACCCGCACCACCAAATCAAAAAGCCGGACCAAGATGCGCTGACGTGCCCTTTGCTGGGCGCCCGACCGTTCGTCAGGCCGCCTGTCAGTCCATGCCGGCGGCGCCGAGCGTGGTGCGTACCAGCGCCTGCGCCTCGATGTCGGTCGAAAAATCCTCTGCAAGGTCGTCCAGCGCCTGCGCCAGTTCGCCGGCACCCATCCGCACGGGCTCGGACGGTCGCGCATAGGGATACAGGGTCCAGTCGCGGCTTTTGCTGTCCATCACCAGAAGCGCAATGTTCGGCAGGTAGATGCGCGGTTCGGTGGTGATGTTCAGAAGCTGGGCGACAAAGGCCGCATTGGACGCCCGGCCGTGCAACAGCTTTACCGGGCCCGAAAACAGCGCCGGTTTGGTGAAGCGGAAATTGTAGGCATAGTCGAGGAGCAGGAAATTGACATTCTGGTCCCACACCAGCCGCCGGAAGATCGACTGGTCGCCAAAATTGCGTGCCGCATCGTCGGGGCAGTTTTTCACATAGAGCTTTTTCCAGGCGGCAAAAAAACCGTCGGGCAGGGTGCCGGAATTATAGCCCAGCACACCGGTGTTCATATGCGGGATGGCAACGCCGCCGGGCCGGAACGGCACATGGGCGCGGTCGCGCGGCGGGATCGGCACCACCACCATCGATTTGCGCTCCAGCGCGCCAAAACATTCGGTCACATCATGGGCGCAGAAAATATCCACGTCCATGAACAGGGTGCGCTCGAACGGCGTGGCTTCCAGCCCGACGATCTTGTTGTAGAAACCCCAGAATTTGCCCGGGATGTCGGGCTTTTCCATGGGCACCACCCGCACGATGTCGAACAATTCGTCGGCTTCGTCCGTTGTGGCGTCGGTCACCAGTGCCAGGGGTGTATCCGGCATATGGGCGCGCGCGGTCCGGGCGGACGCGATGGCTTCTTCGACATATTTCTGGCCAAAGGCGACCTGAAGGATGCCGTGGCTGGCGCGGTCGGACATATGGTGTTTCCCCTTTTTGCTTTGGCCGCACGTTACCCCCGGTGCGGTGGCATGACAAGGGACGATGCCACGCGGGACCTGTGGCCGAAGGTCGCGTTGGCAGGAAAGCGACAGGGTTTGGCAGACCGGTGCGCCGCGCGCTGTGATAAAGCAGTTGCATTGCAAGCAGGGAGACCGCGATGGATTTTTACCGCGCACAGGATTTTACCGCCGACCGCGCCTGGGCCGCGCTCGATATTGCCGACATCGAAGGCGCCAGCGTCCGGCTGCACTGGACCGACCAGCCCTATAAATGGCACGTCAATGACGGCGCGGAGGTGTTTGTGGTGCTTACGGGCACCGTGGACATGCACCACAAACAGGGCGGCGCGGTCCGCATCCGCCGCCTTGAAGCCGGCGACATCTGTCATGCGGCGGTGGGCGACGAACATGTCGCCCACCCCGTCGGCGCGGCGCGGGTGCTGGTGATCGAAAAGAAAGGCAGCGTCTAGTCGGCGTATTTGGGCTGCAGGTATTCGCTGGCGCTGATCGCGTCCACCGCCTCGCCAAACAGGCCGGTGCGGTCATGAATGCGCATGACATAGCCCTGCACGGTCGGCCCGGAGATATTCAGATATTCCTTGAAGCCACCGCCGCTCCAGAGCTTGATATTGATGGCCCCCGCTTTTGTTGCCGCTTCAACCAGTTGCTGGTGTGTCAGCGCGATTTCCATCGATTCTGTCAGGTTGCAGCCATATTCGCTGCAGGTGCCCACCAACCGTTGGTAGTTGCTGATATCGGCGCGTTGCCCGCCGTCAAACGCCGCCCGGTCGTAGCGGCGCCAATGGTAAGACCTCAGCTCAAAAGGTTCGGTGTCGCCGGAGCGCCGTTCGGCGCGATATTCCACTTCGACCAGGATGGCATGTTCATCCCGCCCGTTCGCGGGCAGGCGCGACCACAGCCAGGCATAGGCATGATGGCCGGCCCGCACGCCGCGGCTTAGCGCGGTGATGTCCGCATCATAGGCCTTTTTGCCAACCCTTGTCGCATTGTAGCTTGCGTCATACTTGTCCCTGTGCCGCTTCATCTGTTTGGCCCAGAATTTTTCGGTCTCGGCCTTTTCCTTCAGCCGCTTGCGTTCGGCGGCCAGGCGCTCCTTTTCCGCCTTCTTTGCGGCTTTCAGCGCTTTTTTGTGGGCCTTGCGATCTTCGCGGTCCAGCGTCTTGGTATTGACGGCCTTCAACTCCTCAAGGCTCATCTCGCTGAAGGTCTTGGGGGTGGCCTGTTCGGTGGCCACGGCCTGGTCCTGTAGGGTGACGGTTGCCTGTGACGGCGCGGAAACTGAAAACAACAGGAAGGGCAGGACAAGGATGTGTTTCATGTTTCATCTCCCGGTTGAAAGATGAACATATATAGAACAAAGAATGAACGCAACATGAATTATGGCGGATTGGGCGGGCGCTACAGCCCCACAGTCGCGCTGCGGCGTTCCATCAGCACCACATTGTGCCAGATGCCATGCAGGGCGCCCAGCCGCTCGCGCACGCCCACCAGCCGGTAGCCGCAGGCTTCATGCAGGCGCACGGATGCCGTGTTTTCCTCGAAAATGCCGGCCTGCTGGGTCCAGACGCCCAGGCCTTCGCCAACCGCCGCCAAGGCCGCCAGCAGGGCCCGGCCCACACCCTTGCCGCGGGCGGCGGCGCCGACATAGACGCTGACCTCTGCCACACCCCGGTAGGCGCAGCGGTCCGACACCGGCCACAGCACTGCCCAGCCAACAACGGTGCCGTCCAGTTCGGCGACAATCTGGCTGCCTTTCAGGCTGCCGCCTTCCCAGGCGGCTTGAGGTTTGGGCGCGGTTTCAAAGGTGGCAATGCCGGTGGCAATACCTTCGGCATAGATGCGTTCAACCGCCGGCCAGTCGGTCGCGACATAAGGACGAATGGAAACCATGCTTGAAGCCTCCCTGACAATCCGGAAACTCTGCCGCCGGGCCACGCGGCTGGCAAGGCGGAAAATAGGGGCAAACGGTCAGGGCGTGCGGGTGTCGGTGCGCATCAGGATGCGCCGCAGGAAGGCCGGCAGGCTGGGGGTGATGCGGCGGATATGGTGGTTGGCGCGTGGATAGCGCCGGCGGGTGCGCCGTATCCAGCGGATGCTGAGCGGGTTGAAGGCAACAACCGCGAGGCCGGCCGCAATCAACAGCACCCCGGTCGGGATCGGCAGCGGCAGGGTAATGGCGCCCAGGATAATGAACACCAGCCCCACGGGCAGGGCCAACCAGCGCAACAGATTCTTGAAACGCTTCATACAGGCAACTCCGGAACAGACCCCCGCTCAGGCGGTGTCATTAGGCCTATAGTGTCACATATTTATGAAGCTTGGCTTTACAATGGCATTTGGAGGGCAAGTGTGGCTAATGTCACACAGATGTGACGGGATTTCGCCTTGGGCTGGCGCCCGCATGGCCCCATATCACGCATGGCAGGGAGGACGAGCATGGCCGAGTTTTTTGATCATATCACCGACAAGCAGGCGGATTTCATTTCCGCGCAGCCGATGTTCTTCACCGCAACCGCCTGCGCGACCGGGCGCATCAACCTCAGCCCCAAGGGTATGGACTGTTTCCGGGTGCTGGGCCCCAACCTGTGCGGTTACCTGGATGTTACCGGCAGCGGCAACGAAACCTCGGCGCACCTGAAGCATGATGGCCGCATCACCTTCATGTTCAACAGTTTCACCCGCAATCCGCTGATCCTGCGCCTTTACGGGCGCGGCAGGGTGGTGCGCGCGGGCACGCCGGCGTATAATGACCTGAAGCCCGGTTTTCCGGACCTGCCCGGTGCGCGCCAGATTATCCTGATGGATGTGGAAAGTGTGCAGACCAGTTGCGGTTATGCCGTGCCGGAAATGGAACTGAAGGGCGAGCGCGAGACCCTGAAAAAATGGGCCGCCAGCAAGGGGGAGGAGGCCATCAGCGCGTACCAGCGGGAGAAAAACACCCGTTCGATCGACGGCCTCGATACCGGTCTGGATACCGGCCTCGACACTGCGGCACTGATGGACTGAAGGCAACCTGGTAACCGGTCATGAATAATGCGTTTGCTGACAATAACCGCCTTGTGGTGGTGCGCTCCGGCCTCGACAGCGCCGACGCCGCGCTGTTGCGTTCCTTACTGGAAGGCAACGGGGTGCAGGTGTTTGTCGCCAACGAGAATGTCGCTTCGATGAACCAGGGCATGTGGGCCGACCTGTATGTGCGGGCGTCCGACCGCGCCCGCGCCGAAGCCATCCTTGGCAAGGTGGCAACCCTGCCGCGTTGTGCCATCCCGGTCCGGCGTGATGAGGACGGCGAGGAACTGGCCTGTGTCCATTGTGGATCGACCCGTGTGCATCCGTTCGAAGGTGCTGTCCCTACCGTTGTGCCCGGTGTGCGCCGCCAGGCGCGGCTGAAGGACCACTGGTACCATTGTTTGCAATGCGACAGCTATTATCAGGAAGGCCGGCGGCCGCGTTTTTCGGGCCTGCCGGTGGCGCTGGCGTGGGGCGGGCTTCTGGGCCTGGCGACCCTGGGCGTGATCTGGCTGATCGAATACCTGCGCTATCTCTAGCGCAGGTAGCTTGGGCGATGATCAGTAGCCATATTCCTTGAACACGCGGCTGACGTCGCCCTGCCATTCGCCATTCAGCTTGGCAAGGATCTGGTCGGCGGGGGTCATGCCGGTGCGGGCGCTGTCCCACAGGCTTGCGAGGAATCCCTGTTCGGTTTCGCCCGATGTCGACAGCCGGTTGCGGTTCTTCAGCCCGGTATCGGCAATGGCCAGCACATCGCGGGCAAGCGCGGTGAAATCCCGGTCCTTGATCCTGGTCTGCAGGCCCTGGGCCGGTGCGTCGTCGCGCATGCGGGCCATGTCCTCGATTGACCAGTCCTTGATGATATCGAGGGCCGCCGCTTGCGCATCGGCATCATACAGAAGGCCGGTCCAGAAGGCGGGCAGGGCGCACAGGCGCGACCAGGAACCGCCGTCGGCACCACGCATTTCGAGGTATGTTTTCAGCCGCACTTCGGGGAAGACCGTGGTCATATGGTCTTTCCAGTCCTCGATGGTCGGCAGCTCGCCCGGCGCGGCCGGCAGTTTGCCCTTCATCAGGTCGCGGAACGACTGGCCGGAGGCATCGATATATTTACCGTCGCGGCGCAGGAAATACATGGGCACGTCCAGGACATGGTCGACCCAGCGTTCAAACCCCATGCCGTCCTCGAAGACAAACGGCAGCATGCCGCAGCGGTCGGGGTCGGTGTCGGTCCAGACATGGCTGCGGAAGCTTTTCATGCCATTGGCCTTGCCTTCCTTCAGCGGGCTGTTGGCAAACAGCGCGGTCGCCAGCGGCTGCAGTGCGAGGCCGATGCGGAATTTTTCCACCATGTCGGCTTCGGACGCAAAATCCAGGTTCACCTGCACGGTGCAGGTGCGCAGCATCATATCGAGGCCCAGATTGCCCTTCTTGGGCATGTAGGAGCGCATAATGCCGTATCGGCCCTTGGGCATGACCGGGATTTCGTCGCGCCTGCAGGTCGGGTGGAAACCGAGGCCGAGGAAGCCGATGTCCAGTTCCTCGCCGATTTCCTTGGCAAGCCTTAGGTGCAGCGAGGTCTCGTCGCAGGTCTGGTGAATGGTCTCCAGCGGTGCGCCCGACAGTTCGAACTGCCCGCCGGGCTCGAGTGTGATGGAGGCGCCGTTCTGCACACAGGCGATCAGGTTGCCATTTTCTTCGACCGCGGTCCAGCCGCGGGCCACGAAAGCGGCCAGCACGTCGCGAATGCCGGGGCGACCGTCCTTGCCTTCATAGGCAAGCGGTGTGTTGTCCGAGCGGTGGAAAACAAACTTTTCATGTTCCGAGCCAATGCGCCAGTCGGCCCGGTTCGGCCTGACGCCGGTTTCCAGATATTCGACAAGCTGGGCTTTGGTTTCGACAATACGTGCGTCGCTGACAGCGCTGGGGCTGGACATATGGATGGTGTCCCTTGAACCTTATTAAGTTATGAAATTAGGTCCTAGATAGGGATCAGGCAAGAAAAGTAAATATGCCATCACGCCCACGTGACGGCAGATTTTCTGTTTCGTCGGATTAGTGCTGGTAGGGCACGTTCACGGCGGTCGGGTTTTCCGACAGGTCCATGCCGTAGATATGCAGGGTCACAGCGGCCTTGCCGGTGGGGTTGAACAGCCGGTGGATGCCCTTGGGGTTCGGCTCGACGGACGCAACGGCACCAACGCCGGCCAGGATGCGACCGGTGGAGGTCAGGTCACCTTCACATTGGCCGCCATCGCGGCAGCAATAGGTCTCGCAGCCGATTTCGCCTTCGATCACACCCACGCAGCCCCAGGCATTATGGCCATGGATCGGGGTTTCCGCACCCGGCATCCATTTGAGCGCGAGCACGGAAAAATGACCTTCCGGGTGGGTATACAGCACTTTGCGGGCATAACCCCGGTCATTGACCGGCGTGTCGGAAAAATCCAGCCCGTCGATATGCGGCAGGGCATAACGCAGCAGGCATTCGACCGCCGGGCGATGTACGCTGTTGGACACGCTGCAGGTCAGGGCGCCGGTCTCGGCGATCAGCCGGGACAGTTCGGTATGGGCGGCCTGGTATGCAATCGCGTCTTTCGGCATGGCGTTGGGTCCACATTCCAATGGGGTTTTCCAATGTAGGACATGATACCAAACCTTGTGTGATAAGTGTTTGCGAAGTTCGAAAAAAATCGGCCGCTATAGAAAACTAAATTCTATGTAAATGATTATAGTTGGGTAATTGTACCCATAATGGAAGTCGGGGTGGTTCAGAATTCTTGCGATATCCTGAATCGCAGAAAATCTGTGAAAGGCTGTTTTACCAGTCCCCGAGCGCCGATTGCCACAGGCTGATGGCGGCCATGGCGGCGGTGTCGGCGCGCAGCACACGCGGGCCCAGGGCCACGACTGTGGTGTTGGGGTGCGAGCGGATCATCTTGCGTTCGTCATCGTCAAAACCGCCTTCAGGGCCGATCAAAATCGCCCAGGGGCCGGCGGCTTTCTTGTCGGCCACGGCGGCCAGTGCCGCGTGGGCGGGCAGGCCAGACAGGTCCTCGTCGCAGAACATGATCCGGCGATCGGCCGGCCAGGCCGCCAGAAGCTTGTCCAGCTTCTGCGGTTCGGCGATTGTGGGGACAGTCAGGCGTTCGCACTGTTCGGCGGCTTCGATGGCGTTGGCATCCAGCCGTTCGGTCTTGACCCGGTCGACAATGGTGCGGCGGGTATAGACGGGCGCCAGATGGCTGACCCCCAGTTCGGTGGCCTTCTGGGCGATGAAATCCAGCCGCGCTTTTTTGATAGGGGCGAACACCAGCCACAGGTCGGGCTCCGTCCCCTGTTCCTTCAGTTTTTCAGCCACCGTCAGGGTTACGGCTTTTTTCTGCACACTTGCCACCTCGGCGGCCCATTCGCCGTCGCGGCCATTGAACAGCGCCACGCGCATTCCCGTGCTCGCGCGCATCACATTGCCCAGATAGTGCGACTGGTCCGGCCCCAGGGTCGCAAGGCCCGTGCCCGGCAGACTGTCGCCGATATAAAGCCGGATGCTGATCTTGCCGCTCATGGGTCCGTCCTTTGCCTAAAGTGCTTTGGTCAGGTACCGCACCGTCTTGCCGTTGGCAAGCAGGGTGCTGCCCACCTCGACAAAACCCAGCTTGGCATGGAAGGCGTCCGAGCCCGGGTTGGGCGGGTCGCTGTTCACTTCGCAGCCCACCACCGCATGGCCGGCGGCGCGGGCGCGGGCGAACAGGTCTTCATACAGGGCGCGGGCAAGGCCCTTGCCGCGCGCTTCAGGGGCCGTGACCACCCGGTCGATATAGGCGAAGCGGGCATAGCGGTCGCGGAACCAGATGAAATTGGGGCTGTCATAATCACCGTCCTGGTCGAAGGCGATCAGGTAGGCCATCGCGGGCGCGACACCTTCCGCATAAAAGGCCTCGGCCACCATGCGCCGATATTTGGCGCCATCCAGGAACGAGGTTTCCTTTTCGTGCGCGTTATTCAGCGCAAGGACCGGTGCTTCCGGCAAATCGGCGAGCGCTTGGATGGTATGGGGCATGGCGTTGGCCTTCTTGTGCAGGGTCGGGTCGATACCTTCCCGGCGCGGGCGGCGCGTGTCAAGGGGCGGCGCGCGGCAAAATGCGGCCTTTATCTGCTCCGCCGCATCGGCTAGGTAAGGGGCTGATTTTTCAGAAAGGGCAGGCAATGGTGCAGATGGGCGAACAGGGCGACGCAGCGGTCCGGCAACAGGTCGGGCAGGGCTTCGAGCTGTTGCGCCAGGGCCGCATAGCCGACGCGCTGGCCCTCAGCGACCGGCTGCTGGCCGCCCATATGGGCAATATGCATGCGCTCTATTTTGGCGCCGAGGCCCGCTTTGCGGCGGGCGAAACGGACCGGGCGCTCAAGCTGATCGAAGGCGCCGTCAAGGCTGCGCCCGGCCTGTTCGCCTTTGTGATCCGGCAGGCCCAGATGCTGGCTACAGCCCGCCGCCGCATGGATGCCCGTGCAGTTGCGGCCAGGGCCGGTGCGCTGGCGGGTGCGGATGCACAGGCGCTCAGGGCGGTGGCGCAGGTGTTCAGCCAGTGCGACGACCCTGCGGGCGCCAAACCCTGGTATGAAAAGGCCCTGAAGGCGGCGCCCGGCAACCCGGCCCTGCTGTTCGACCTGGCCAGTTGCCAGTTTTTCCTGGGGGATGCCGACGGCGCCGAGACAAGCCTCGCCGCACTTCTGAAAAGCCTGCCCGGCAACGGCAAGGCGCTTTACCTGCGCTCGATCCTCAGGCGCCAGACGGCGACCGCGAACCATGTGGCGGCGCTTGAAGCGCAGTTGAAGGCCGGCTGCCCGGACGCGGAAGGCCGCTACAGTGCGCTCTATGCGCTCGCGAAGGAATATGAAGACCTTGGGGATGCCGGCAAATCCTTCGCGGCGCTGAAGGAAGGTGCTGCGCTGCGCCGCCAAAGCCTGCGCTATGACGCGGCGGCCGAACTTGGCTCGATTGAAGCCATCCGCACCGCCTACACCGCCGATGTGATGACGGCGGATACGAAGGGCCATGACGGGGCGGGGGCGATCTTCATTGTCGGCATGCCGCGCACGGGCACGACCCTGGTCGAACGTATGCTCGGCCGCCATACGGATGTGGTGTCCGCGGGTGAGCTGCCGGACTTCGCCCAGCTTCTGGGCCAGCATGTCAGCCGGCATATTGCCGCCAACCCGGGCAAGGCCGCCAATATGGTGCAGGCCTCGCTGGACATGGATTTTGCCGCGCTTGGCGCGGATTATATGGCGGGTGCGCGGCAGGCCGCCGGTGGCAGCCAGGTGTTCATTGACAAGATGCCGGTGAATTTCATCTATACCGGCCTCATCCGCAAGGCGCTGCCGAAGGCACGCATCATCCATCTGGCGCGCGACCCGATGGACAGTTGTTATGCGGTGTTCAAGACGCTCTTTAACCAGTCCTACCATTTCTCCTACGACCTCAAGGAACTAGCGGCCTATTACGCGGCTTATGCGCGCACCATGACGCACTGGCACCGGGTCATGCCGGGTGACATTCTGGACGTGCGCTACGAGGATCTGGTCAGCGACTTTGACACTCAGGCCCGTCGGGTGCTGGACTGGTGCGGCCTGTCGTGGCAGGACGCGGTATTGGCGCCGTCCGAAAACGACAGGGCGTCGACGACCGCCAGCGCCGCCCAGGTGCGGGAACCCGTTTACACCAGTTCGGTCCAGAAATGGCGGCGCTATGCCGATGGCCTCGCGCCGCTTCTGGCCGCGCTTCAGGCCGAAGGTATTGTGGACGCGGACGGGAACCCGATTACGGAGCGCACCTGATGGCGGGCACGGAAAAAGATATCATCGTCACGGCGGATGCGGTTGAGGGCAGTTGGGTCTACCGGCATGCGCCCGCGTCCTGGCGGCCGTACCTCAAGCTCGCGCGCATGGACCGGCCTGTGGGCACATGGCTGTTGCTGTGGCCCTGCTGGTGGTCGGTCGCGCTGGCGTCCAGTGCCGGTTTTTCGCTCTGGCACCTTTGGTGGCTGGTGCTGTTTGCCTTGGGTGCCCTGACCATGCGCGGCGCCGGCTGCACCTATAACGACATTGTCGACCGGGACTTTGACGGCGCGGTCGCGCGCACGCGCAGCCGCCCGATCCCGGCGGGCGAGGTCAGCATCAAACAGGCCTGGGCCTTCCTGGTGGCACAAAGCCTGGTCGGGCTATTGGTGCTCGTGCAATTCAATGTGAATGCCATGCTCACCGGCGTGGCGTCGCTTGTGCTTGTCGCCATCTATCCCTTCATGAAGCGTGTCACCTACTGGCCGCAACTGTTCCTCGGCCTTGCCTTCAACTGGGGTGCCCTGATGGGCTGGGTCGCGGTCAGGGGCGACTTCGGCTGGCCGGCGCTTATCTTGTATGTCGGCGGCATCTTCTGGACCCTGGGTTACGACACCATCTATGCGCACCAGGACAAGGAAGATGATGCGCTCATCGGTGTGAAGTCGACGGCGCTTGCGCTCGGGCGCAATACACGGCTGGTGGTCGGGCTTTTTTACGGCCTGTTCCTTGTGGCGCTGATCGCCGCAGGAATCCTTGCAAAGCTTGGCATAATCTATTATGTCGGCATCGCGCTTGCGGGGTTGCACCTCGCCGCACAGTTGGTCCGGCTCGATATTGACGATCCGGCTGTCTGTCTGAAAATTTTCCGCTCGAACATTCTGTTTGGCTGGATCGTGTTTCTGGGCCTGGTTGCAGGACAGTTGTCACACTAGCCCGATATGGGGTTCGGGTTGCCTCCCCAACCTTGTGTAAGGATTAATCCCCATGGACATCAACAAGATCTCGGTCGGACATAACGCCCCCTGGGACGTGAATGTCATCATCGAGGTGCCGGTCGGTACCGAGCCGGTGAAATACGAACTCGACAAGGAATCGGGCGCGCTGTTCGTCGACCGCATCATGCACACCAGCATGCGCTATCCCTGCAACTATGGTTTCATTCCGCACACCCTGGCCGACGATGGCGACCCCGTCGACGTGCTGCTGGCCAACCGGACCCCGATCATGCCGGGCGCCGTTGTGCGCTGCCGCCCCCTGGGCGTGCTGATCATGGAAGACGAAGCCGGCATGGACGAGAAGCTTCTGATGGTGCCGGTCGACAAGCTGCACCCCTTCTACAAGGACGTCCAGAGCTACAGCGAACTGCCGGAGATTTTCCTCCAGCAGATCCAGCATTTCTTCGAGCATTACAAAGACCTCGAAAAAGGCAAATGGGTCAAGGTTAAAGGCTGGGAAGGCCCCGAAGTGGCCGCCGACCTTATCAGCAAAGGCATCGCCGCCGAAAAAGCCCGCAAGGCATAAGGCACCCGCCGAGGGCATGGCCCAGAACACACGAAAGCCCGGCACATCGCCGGGCTTTTTGCATTTTTTGGCCGAATATTCCTGATATTCAGCTTGTATGACCGGCATGATTTCCCAAGACTTTCTGGTGTCACGAACGACAGCAGGAGAAAAATAATGAGAAGTTTCAAAGCCCTGGCCATGGCAGCCCTGATGCTGGCCCCGACTGCCGCCAAAGCCGGCGCCCATGCCGCGGACACCGGTGCGCTGGATGCCACCATCGAACGCCTGATGGCCAAACAACATGTGCCCGGCCTCGCGCTTGCACTCATTGAAGACGGCAGGGTCAGTTACAAGAAAACCTATGGCTATAGGAAGCTTGAGGGCCAGCTACCGCTGGAGGGCGATACGGTCATGTATGGGGCGTCCCTGACCAAATTCCTGTTTGCGACCTGGGTGATGACCCTGGTGGAAGACGGGCGCATCGACCTCGATACCCCCATCGGAAAATTGCTGCCCAAACCGCTGCCGGACTATGAGCGTTTCGCCGATCTGAAGGACGATCCGCGCTGGCAGCAGTTCACCCTGCGTATGCTTCTGGGGCACACCACGGGCCTGCCCAATTTCCGGTTTTTCCTGCCCGACGGTTCGTTCGACCGCGATGCCAAACTGCGGTTTTTCTATAACCCGGGCGAACGCTATGGCTATTCGGGCGAAGGCTATTATATCGCCCAACTGGTGGTCGAGGAGGCATTGGGCGTCAAGACCGGGCCCGAGCTCCAGAAACGGATATTCGACCCCCTTGGCATGAAACGCACCTCGCTGGTATGGCGCGCTGATTTTGCCCCCAACTTCGCCGACGGTTATACGGTCGAGGGCGAAAACCGGGGGCACAACAAACAATCGAACGTGCGGGCGGCGGGCTCGATGGATACCACCATTGACGACTTTTCCGCCTTTGTGGCCGCCTATATGCGCGGCGATATTGTGGATGCCGGCACCCGAGCCAAACAGTTGGCACCCGGCCTTGCCATCACGTCCCTGCACAAGTTCCCGACCACCGACCCGGCCACGAACCCGAAAAACGCCGACAGCGGGCTTTCAAGTGTCATCGGCGGCGTGGTGTTCACGGGGCCGCAGGGCGCGGGGTTCCTGAAGGCCGGCCATAATGAAAAGACCGACAATATGCTGGTGTGCCTCACGGACGCGGGCCGTTGTGTGCTGATCCTCAGCAACACGGCATCGGGCGCGCACTATATCCCGGACATTGTCGAGGCCGCGCTCGGGCCCACCGGCATGCCCTGGGCCTGGGAATATAATACCGACGCTGAATAAGGGCGCCGTCCGCATGGAAAAGGCCCGGAGAGCGCTCTCC
>SBGU01000035.1 GCA_006226495.1 Alphaproteobacteria bacterium | reverse complement strand
CCGCCATCCAGAAAATCGTTGCCCGCGCCGCCGTCGAGGCTGTTGTCCGCGTCGTCGCCGGTGAACCGGTCCGTGCCGCTGCCGCCGATGATGCCTTCGATACTGGTGAAGGTGCCGCCTTCGGTGCTGCGACCGGTCAGGAGGTTGAGGGAAACAACCGACGTGCGGTCGGTATAGGTCAGAATATCGAACCCGTCGCCGCCATCATGGGTGGCGCCGCCCGCAATGCCGACAATGGTGTCGTCGCCCGCGCCGCCATACATGACATCAAGGCCGTCGCCGCCATCCAGATAGTCATTGCCGTTGCCGCCATACAGCGTGTCGTGGCCATAACCACCATCAAGCGTGTCGTCGCCATTGCCACCCAGAAGCATGTCGTTGCAGTTGCCGCCCACAAGGAGGTCATTGCCATCGCCGCCATCAAACGTGTCGGTGCAGCCGCCGCCGATGAGCGTATCGGCACCAACGCCGCCCGAGAGGTCGTTGTTGCCCGTGCCGCCCGCCAGATAATCATCGCCGCCGCCGCCATCAAGCGTGTCGTCGCCCCAGCCGCCCACGAGGGTGTCGTCGCCGTCCAGGCCCTGGATAACATCGTCGTCGTTGCCACCGGTGAGGCTGTCATTGTTCGCGGTGCCCGTCAGGGTTGTGCCGGCGGCGTCCGCCAGACCCAGCATGCCGGTGTTGATATTGTCCATGGTCGCCCCCAAAATCCTGATGCTGTTGCCGCTGCCATCGGCAACAATGACATCACTTCCCGCCTGTGAGATGGTCACATCGCCACTGTACAGGCCGGTGCCCGACATGTCGATAACGTCGGTGCCTGCATCAAAATCTGTGATTGTATCGTTGCCCCAGCCGGCGTCGAACACGAACCTGTCGGCGCCCGTGCCGCCGGACAGGCTGTCGCTGCCCGCGCCGCCAGACAGTGTGTCGGCGCCTTCGAGGCCCAGCAAGGTATCGTCGCCGGCGCCGCCCAGCAACATATCGGCCCCCGAACCGGTCCAGGCATAGTCGTCGCCATTGCCGCCGTCGACCAGATTGGCATTGGCGTCGCCGAACAGGCTGTCATTGCCGTCCAGACCATAGGCGGCATCACCGCCTTCCAGCCGGTTGTCCTGGCTGTCGCCGGTGATGCTGCTGCCGCTGCTTTCGAGAATGACGGATTCGACACCTGAAACCAGCTTGGTCGAACCGTCCGAGCCGGTGATGATGCCGGTGGTGAGATTGACATCATAATCGACGTTGCCGGCCGGCATCAGATAGACACTGTCCCGGCCCGCGCCGCCGTTGATGCTGTCGTTGCCCAGGGCGACATAGAGTGAATCGTTGCCGGCGCCACCGTCCAGGAAGTCGTCGCCATTGCCACCGCCAATGTCGTCGGCGCCGTTGCCGCCCAGCAGGCTGTCGTTGCCGTCGCCACCATTGATACCGTCGTTGCCATCGCCGCCGGCCACGGTATCGTCGCCGCCATGGCCCTGCAGGTAATCGTCGCCATTGCCGCCGGCCAGATCGTTGTCGCTGTTGTTGCCGACCAGTGTGTCGCGCCCCTCGCCGCCGGCCAGGCCTTCGATATTGTCGATGCCGGCGCCCAGCGTATTCGGGCTGAAGGAGAGCGACGGGTCCAGCGCCACGGACGCACCACCCAGCGAAGGCGAAACGACGCGGAGGATATCGAAGCCGTCACCGCCATCAATGACCACATCAAGGTCGCCATTATAGGCGACGAGCGTGTCGTTGCCGGCACCGCCCAGCAGGGTATCGGCCCCGCCGCCGCTGCCGACCAGGCTGTCGGCGCCGTCGCCGCCTGCGAGGCTGTCGGACCCGCTGCCGCCCACGAGCGTGTCGTTGCCGCCAAGGCCCGCGAGCGTATCGTCACCACCGAGGCCGTATATCTTTTCGTCGACATTGCTGCCGGACAGGCTGTCCGATGCCAATGTGCCGTTTTGGCCGGGCACATCTGCCGCCTCGATGAAATCGGCAGCGCTGAGGTCACCCGCGCTGGTGTTCGACAACAGGATGCTGCTGGTGCCGTAGGACAGGAGGACATCCGCCCCTTGCTGCACGATGCCCAGGTCGCTGAACCGGACACCGCCAAGCGAGATATCGATCCGGTCGCTGCCGTCGGTAAAGTCGCTGATGATGTCGTTGCCCGTTGCGGCACCAAACACGAAGGTATCCGCACCGGCGCCACCCGCCAGGGTATCGTCGCCCAGGCCGCCGACCAGCAGGTCGTCGCCATTGCCGCCCGACAGGCTGTCGTCGCCGGCGCGCCCGCGCAGGGTGTCGTCGCCGCCAAGGCCGGCAATCTGTTCATGCGCCCCGTCGTCGGAACCGACGAGGCTATCGGCCGATGCCGTACCGTCGACAATCGTCGCGCTGCCGGCTTCAAGGAAGGCAAAGGTCCACAGGTCGGACAGGCTGGCCCCCACGAGGAGGACAGTGTCGGCACCGTGGCTGATCAGGACATCGTCGCCCGCCTGTTCGATGCTCAGGTCGTCGCGGGTCAGCCCCGCCGCCGAAAAATCGAGCCGGTCGTAGCTGAAGCCAATGATGGTATCGCTGCCCCAGCCGGCGGTGAAGACATAGGTGTCCATTGCCGAACCACCCAGCATATAATCGTCACCCGTGCCGCCGGTCAGGGTGTCGTTATTGCCGGAACCGATGAGGGTATCGTCCCCCGCGCCGCCCCAAAGACGGGTACCGCCGTCAAGATAATTGTCGCCCGCGTCGCCCGACAGCGTGTGGTCGGTGCCATAAAGCGTGACATTCTCGACACCCGAGATCACCTTCACCGAGCCGTCCGAGCCGGTAATCGTGCCCGCCATCAGGTTGAAATTGAAGGTGATTCCATTGCCGGGTTGCAGATGGGCCCCGTCGGTACCGGCCCCGCCATCGATGGTGTCGTCGCCATAGCCCATATAGATCTGGTCGTCGCCCGCGCCGCCGCTGATCATGTCGTCGCCATTGCCGCCCACCAGTTGATCGGGACCGTCGCCACCGATCAGGAGGTCATGGCCGTCACCGCCTTGCAGATAATCGTCGTCATTGCCGCCCGCGAGGGTGTCGTCGCCATCGCGCCCGAGCAGTTCGTCGGAACCGTCGCCGCCTTCCAGGCTGTCGTCGCCCGCAGCACCCGAGAGGCTGTCACTGCCGTCCAGGCCCAGGATCACATCATCGTCGTTGCCGCCGGTGAGGGTGTCATTGTTCGCGGTGCCTGTCAGGGTTGCACCAATGGCATCCGCCAGGCCCAGCATGCGTGCGTTGATATCGTCCAAAGTAGCCCCCAAAATCCTGATGCTGTTGCCGCCGCTGTCGGCAACAATGACATCGCTTCCAGCCTGTGTGATGGTGACGCCGTCACGGTACAGACCGGTGCCCGACATGTCGATAACGTCGGTGACTGCGTCAAAGTCTGTGATTGTATCGTCGCCCCAGCCGGCGTCGAACACGAACCTGTCGGCGCCCGTGCTGCCCGTGAGGCTGTCATTGCCGCCCCCGCCCAGCAGCGTGTCGGCACCGGCGCCGCCTGCAAGCGTGTCGTTGCCCGCGTTGCCCTCCAGGAGGTTGTCGGCATCATTGCCGCTGATGCGGTCGCTGCCCGCGGCGCCATACGCATTTTCGATGACCACCCCGTCCATGATGAAGACGGTGTAATGTTCCTGGACGCCGGCGCCATAATTGATGGTGGTCCCGACATCCGACCAGGTACCGGGATTGAGGTTCAGGTCGACACCGGTGGTGCCGCCTGTCACGCCCAGGGTATCGGTACCGCCTGAATCATGGATGGTCAGATAGTGGCGCGCCGACAGCGAATAGACATAGTCGTCATTGCCGGCGCTGGCGTTGAAATTGGTGCCATACAGATATTGCAGCGCCTGGATGTCGAACGACATGAAGGTCTGCGGCATCAGGTCGCCGACCGACGATGTACCCGCATGCCGGGCCGACGCGCTGTAGCTCATGACCGTATAGTCCCAGCCGTCATACTGGCTGTCGATGGCCGGGAAACTGCCCGATGCACCAAACGAGTGCTTCAGGCCAAGCGCGTGGCCAAGCTCGTGGATAAAGACCAGGTTGAAATAGGTACTGGTTTCCGACTGGGTGCGGGTCGAGAACCAGATATCGCCGGCATAGACACCGCCTTGCGGATAATAGGCCCAGGCCGCGGCACCCGGCCTGTTGTAATTGGTCCAGGCCGGCCGGATGGTGCCGGCGGACGTGCCGCTGTCCGGCACCTCGACAAAATTCAGGTTGGTGATGCCCTCCAGCCAGTCGAAAATATATTCGAACTTGGCAATGGTGGCGGCGGACACCCCCCTGAGGTCGTATGCCGGTTCGTTATAGGCACCGTAGGGCGAACCCGAATAGAGGCTGGTGCTGGCCGGAAAACTGTAGGTGATGGTGGTGGTGATGCCGTCCGCATCGACCGAATAGTGCCGGCCCATCAGGAGGGAATCTATATTGGCATCACCCGACGGCGAAAAATAGGTGGTGCTGCGCACGTCGGTATAACTGTCATTGTCCCCGACCGTTGCGGCATCGGTCTGCGGACTGTCCATGCCGGCGCTGGCATCGGTTTCAGGGCCATCGGCCAGCCCGTCATTGCCGGACCCGCCATCCGACAAAAGATCGTCGAGATACAGGTCGTCGGCGCCCAGGCCGTCATTGTTGAAAATGCCCGGCCCGTCAGTCATCGATGCAGCCGCCTGCCATGAAGGGGCGACCGGTGGGGGCCACACACGTGCCCACACCGGAAAGCTGCATCAGCCAGGGCTGCACCCCTGCCAGGATACAGCCGGTCCGACGAACCGTCATAAGATTGCCCCATATACCGGCCGCGGGAAAAGTTCCCGCGCCCAAATCCTGTTGCCGGCCACTGCCACACGGCCAGTCATGGCTTACTTTCACTGCATTCATTTAAGAAATAGTCATGGATTTCAGACAATTTGAATCGTTCGCGGGAAATAATGGAAAAGAAAAACGGCGCGAGCACCATATGGTTGCATAAAGCCTACAAGCCGGCGTGATATCGCGGGGGGCGCGAAAAAATACCGTTCCGACCGGAGCCGGCACCGTCCGCGATTCGCCTTTTGGTAGTGGCGCGCCGCACGCGCAATCAGCAGGCAGCTTGCCAGAAGGGCCGGGCCGCCACACGAGTTGACGATCCGCCACGCCGGCCTGCCTTTCCATGGCGTAACCTGGGCAGCTTATGCTTCACGGCTGTTTCAGCGGGCCTTGCCGGTTGCCATGGACCCCTACCAGATATTCCAACCGCAGAATTGGGCCAAAACGGGGTTTATGGCGCCACTTCGTTCAAGGCATCAAGGAAGCGACCGGCGAGGACATCCGCGGCAGAAGCGGTTGCGGCGCGGTCCGTCGTGTCGGCGACTTCATAGGTGTAGGCGGGGATGGCATACTGCGCGTGGAACCAGTTTTTCGAGGTTCCGGAGTTCGGGTTTGCATTGCGCCGTTCGATGGTGAAGGGATAGCCCGGAATGGCCTGTTCCTGCCCACCCAGCCACGCCTGCAGGAAACGTTCCTGCGCCTCGTCCGTTTCGCTTTCGCCCTGGACATAGAACAGATTGCGCCGTGTTGAATGGAAATCCACCATCGCGACCGGCCGCACGGACGCCGGCAGGCCGGCAATCCAGTCCGCCACGGCGCGGGTTTCAGGCTGGCTGAAGTCGCCCCAGTCGCGGTTGAGGTCGCGCCCGCCATGATTGGCGCGCCAATGGCCGCGCGCAACACCGTCCGGGTTCAGAAAGGGGACGGCAAGGACCTGAAAGCGCCTGGCCAGTGCCGGGTTCCCGTTCATCCGTTTGGCGAGCGCCACCAGGAAAGCATCCATGGCGACAGCGCCGGTCACCTCCGGCGGGTGTTGCCGCCCGAGCAGGATGACCAGACCCGGGGCATCGGCCCGTCCGAAGCGTACCGCTTCAATCACCCGGCCATCGTGCGATTGGCCAAGCGTCAGGCGCTGCGTTTCCGGGTTCGCGGCAAGGCGCGTCAATAGGGCGCCATAATGGTCTGAGGCGAGGATTTCCTGGGCGCTGACGGTTGCCTGGCCTGCGGGCAGGTGCAGTGTCGCCACGGTGCCGTCCGCACTTACCTCGGCGTTCAATTGCTGCGCGCGGGTGCCGTCCGTCCAGTGCGGGACATAACGATGTTTTGCGCCCAGATAGCGCAGATGCACCAAGATGTCGCCCTTTGCCTGATAGCGGAAGGCGTACCATGGGCTTGGATTGATCGGCGGAGAATGTTCGGGTGTGACAAGAACCGAAAAAGCGCTCTCCCCCTCGATGACACAGGAAGACAGCGACGCCCCTTCGAAGGTGAAATCAATGCGGGCCGTTTCGGTTGCGCAGGCCGCTGAAGGCGGTTGCGCCACAACCGGCTGGAGCCGGCCAGAAGGGGCCGGGGGCGCCCCGAAAGAGCACGCCCCCAGCAGGAAGGAAATCGAAGCAATCAGAAAATTGCGGATCGTCCTTCTCCTGTTTTAGAACTTCTTGCGCAGTTCAATATGGAACACGCGACCGCGCGCCGTATAGAGATTGCTGAAGAAGCCATAGTCTTCATCTGCGAGTGGCGGTGCAGAGTTAAAGAGATTGTTCACCGCGAAGCGCAGCCGTGTCCCGCCAAGAGGCGAGCTTTTCTTGAATGTATAGGCGACCGAGGCGTTCAGCGTAAACAGGTCGTCGACCGGGAAATAATTGGCGTTCGGATCGTCAGATTCGATCAGTTCGTCGCGGATGACGCTGGTATCATAGACCTTGCCGGTATATTGCCCGAACAGGCCGACATCAAACTGGCCTTTTTCCCAGTTGATCGAACCGGTGAAACGCCATTTCGGACGCCCTTCGATCTCCAGGAGGTCGCCAAGGCCACCAACGGTGACATCAAGCGGCAAAACCCCGTCGGCGATGGCTTGCAGAATTTCCTCGCCGTCTGTGCCGGCCGATTGCTCGACACTGAGGAGGCGTGCAGCGTTCAGGCTCAGACGGAACTGGCCAAGGCCAAATTCCGGTGACCGATAGTGCAAACCGAAGTCCAGGCCTTTGGACACCCGGCTGTCGAGGTTGAGATAGGGATCAAGCACCTGGATGATCTTGCCTGCCGGCGCGAGGCTGGTGCCCGTGAACAGCGCGATTTCCTCTGCCGTCGGATCGGCCCGGATGACGTTCGGGTTGGAACCGCCGCTGAGGCGGCGCACCAGGTCGAGCGCGATCGCATTGTCGTCCCCGAACGTGCCCACAAGACCGGTCTGTTTTACCCGCCAATAGTCCGCTGTCAGGGTCAGGCCGGGCAGGAATTCGGGTTCAAGCACAACGCCCAGGTTGATGCTTTCGCTGTCCTCCGGCTTGAGCTGATCCGTGCCCGAGCGATAGCTGATCGTGCCGGCGCCGGTGCAGGCACCGAGGCTGGAAATGATATCCTTCTCGAGCTGTGCCTGGCAGGTTACAAAGTCATCGCGGGTGTTGGACCGGGTCGTGCCTTCATCATTGACCTGCACCAGGTTTGGCGCCCGGAACCCTTGCGACCAGGCACCGCGGAAGGTGATGCCGGGACGCACGGTCCAGGCGGCGGCGATACGCGGCACCAACGCGGTCTCGTCGATATCATTGAAATGTTCCATGCGCCCGGCAAGCTGAACGCTGAATTCTTCCACCAGGGGAATATCCATGTTCGGGCTGACGAGCGGCACCAGAAGTTCGGCAAAGGCCGAATAGACCTCACGGCTGCCACTGGTGTCCGGCGAGGGGCTGGTACCGGCAACATCGCTTTCGTTGAAGACGCCGGTCACGCTGTCTGTGAAGGTGATGGTGCCGTCAAGCCGCGGGTCCCGGTCGTCGTAGAATGTCTCGCGGCGCCATTCGACACCGGCTGCCACGCCCACGTTGCCCGCCGGCAGTTCAAACAGGTCATCGCGGCTGATCTTGAAGTCGGCGAGCGCCAGGCTGGTACCGCCCTTGCGGTAGACGTCGATCCGGAACGGGTCGATCGACGAAACCGGGTTCGGGGTGCAGTCGCCGATGCCCGGATCGTCCAGGCAGCCGCCGTTGAACGGGTTATAGGCGTCGGACGTTGTCAGGTTGATCTGCTGTTGCATCAGGGTCAGCGAAATGCGGTTGCGGGTCAGATCGACCAGTTTGGCTTCCGAATAGACAAAGCCGGTGTCAAAGTCCCACTCGCCGATATTGCCCCGGAGCCCGGCGACGAACCGGTAGACATTCTTGTCGACCGAGATATCGCGGTTGCCGGCATCAACAAAGCGGTAGCGCTCCATGATCACATCCACCCCGTCGGCGGCGATGGTCGTGCCGGGCAGGCGGTTCGGGCTGCCGACCGGGCCGAACGGGTTCCAGTAGGCGTCCTTGGAAATGCCCACCGGCACGGCGCTCAGGATGGCGGAAGCGTCATTTGTGCGCCGGTTTTCCGAGCGGTAGAAACTGCCTTCGAAATAGGCCTCGACACTGTCGCTGAGGTCGTAATTCATCAGGGCCGACACATTGTAGCGGTTCTTGCGGCTGATCAGGCTGTTGCCATAGATCGTATTGTAGCGCACCGCCGTGGTCGGTGTCGTGCCGGCGCGGGCACAGATGCCGTTGCCAAAATCCATATCGCAGCCCTCGAAGGTATCCGGCTGCAGATAGAAGTCGTCGTCGCCGATCGGGGTTTTCCCGGACGGCGAAGAGCCCTGGATATCAAACTGCCCGAACGGGCCGAAGGTGTTGCGGTTGTTGAAGGAGGAGTCCTCCTCGAAATCGGTGCCGACGACCAGCGGCAGGCGGTTGTCGTCCGCAGCATAGTCGCGTTCGGAATTCGACAGGCCGTTTTCATGGAAATAGCCGCCGAAGACGGTGATATTGCCACGCCCGCCGCCAAAGTCGGTTCCGAAACCGCCCGTGACCCGGTAGCTTCTGAGGCTGGTACCACCCGACGCGCGCCAGTCGCCTTCGATGAAGCCGCCATTCATGCCACCTTTCAACTGGGCATTGATGACCCCGGCGACAGCGTCGGCGCCATAGATGGCCGAGGCGCCGTCGCGCAGCACTTCAAGCCGCCCGATGCTGCCCGGCGCGATCTCGTTCGTGTCCGCGCTGACCACCGGCACCAGCAGTTCGGTCTGGAAGCCGGGGTGCAGGGTCATGCGCCGGCCATTGATCAGGAGCAAGGTATTGCCGGTGCCCAGGTCGCGCAGGTTGATCGAGCCGACGTCCCCCCGCACGTTATTCACCGTTGTCGCATTCTGTTCGTTGAACGCAACGGAACCCGCCTGCGGGATCGCCCGGAATAGCTCGTCGCCTGACGAGGCGCCGACAAGCTCGATCGCTTTCTCGTCCAGTACGGTGACAGGCAGGATATCGTTGATCCGGGCGCCCTGAATGCGCGAGCCCGTTACCGTGACCGTTTCAATTTCAACGGTGGCTGTGTCTTCGGGCGGCGCAGGGTCGGCTGCGTCTGTCGATTGGGCCTGCGCCGCTGTCGCGGCAAGAATGCTGGTGCTGGCCAACAGGGCCAGCCTTCTATAGAATTTCCTGTCCATGGCAATTTCCCTCCACTTTATGTCCCTTAGCTCGTCGCGAGCCATTTCACGAAAATTTCAGGCCATTGGCTCAGTGCCTCATCGGCGGTCCCGAGCCCCCAGCCATGCCCTCCCTTTTCGAATAGATGCAGTTCCACCTTCGATCCCGCCGCATGCAGCGCCTGGAACAACAATATGGAATGTCCCGGCGGCGTGATGGGGTCGTCTGTCGCAGCAAACAGGATCATGGGCGGTGCATCCTTGCTGGCATAGGTATCCAGCGACCAGGCGTCCTCGGCGGCGCTGGTGGGCTTCTCACCGATGATCTGCTTGCGGGTCCTTGTGGTATCGAAAGGCTTGCGCAGCGACACGACCGGAAACAGCAAGGTGGCGAAATCCGGACGCGCGGACACATGTTCGAACTGGTCCGTTCCGGCATAAAGGGCACGATCGGGCTGCAGGGCCGTAAAACCGGCCAGATGTCCGCCAGCGGACATGCCCATGATGCCAATCTTGTTGGGCGAAATGCCAAATTCGGCGGCGCGGGTGCGGACAATTTTCATCGCACGCTGCGCGTCGGCAAACGGCGCGCTTGCGTCCCAGCCGTCGTTCGGCAGGCGGTAGATCAACTCGAACACCGTGAAGCCGCGCCCACTGAGCCAGCGCGCGACAGGCGTGCTTTCCTTTTTGAGCTGGATACGAAAATAACCGCCGCCGCCGCAGACGATCACCGCACGGCCATTGGGTTTTTCCGGCCGGTAGACCCGCATGCGCGGGGTGGAGATATTCGATACCGCGCCCACACCCTTGCCCGACTGTCCGATTTTCTCAGGGCCGCGGGGTCCGCCCTCGCCCGGGGGCGAGCCGGGCCACAACCTGATTTCCTCTGGCTCTGCGGCATGAAGGGCCGGCACGCCGACACAGGCCGCCGCGGCGGCCACGGACGCCCCTGCGCCCAGGAGGTTGCGACGGGAGATCATCATGGCGTTTTTCCATCTGGCTGGGTGTCATCCTGCCACAGGACCGTGCGCTCGTGGCGTTCGCTGTCCTCATGCGGCAACGGCAGCGGGTTGCCGGCCATCGCACTTGCCAGCCGGTCCCTGTCCAGCGCCCCTTCCCACCGGGCCACGACAATTGTCGCGACCGCATTGCCGATGAAATTGGTCAGCGCGCGGCATTCGCTCATGAAACGGTCGATACCGAGAATGAGCGCCATGCCCGCAACCGGCACCGAGGGAATGACCGACAGCGTGGCCGCAAGGATCACGAAGCCCGCGCCCGTAACCCCGGCTGCGCCCTTTGAACTGATCATGGCCACCAGCACCAGCGATATCTGTTCGCCAAGCGTGAGGTCGATCCCCACCGCCTGCGCGATGAACAGCGCGGCGAGGGTCATATAGATATTGGTCCCGTCCAGATTGAACGAATATCCCGTGGGTACCACGAGGCCGACCACAGACTTGCCGCAGCCGGCAATCTCAAGTTTTTCCATCAGGTTGGGCAGGGCCGCCTCGGACGAGGATGTGCCAAGCACCAGAAGAAGTTCCTCGCGCAGGTACCGGATGAGGGAAAGGATCGAAAAGCCGGTAAAGTAGGAAACCGCACCCAGCACCACAAAGACGAACAGGATGGACGTCAGGTAGAATGTCGCCACCAGCCCGGCGAGATTGGCCAGCGAGCCGATGCCGAATTTGCCAATGGTGAAGGCCATCGCGCCAAAGGCCCCGATCGGTGCCAGCTTCATCAGCATATGGACCAGCTTGAAAATGGCTTCGCTGAAGGCCGTCAGCACATCAAGGACAAGGTCGCTCTGCGGGCGGGTCAGGGTAAGGGCGACGCCGAACACGATCGCAATCAGCAAAACCTGCAGGATTTTGCCGTCGGTCATGGCGCTGAAAATGGTTGTCGGGATGATATCCAGAACAAAGGCGGAAATCGTCTGTTCTTCGGCGGTATGCGCATAACCGGCCACCGCGGCGGTATCCAGTGTCGCCGGATCGATATTCAGCCCGGCGCCCGGTTGCACGATATTGGCCACCACCAGCCCGATAATCAGCGCCAGGGTCGAGAAGAACATGAAATAGGCGAAGGCTTTGAGGGTGACCCTGCCGACCGAGGACACGGTCCCCAACCCCGCAATGCCGGTGGCGACCGTAACGAAGATCACCGGCGAGATGATCATCTTGACCAGCTTGATGAAGCCGTCACCCAGCGGTTTCAACGATGCGCCGACGTCTGGATACAAGTGTCCCAGCAAGGCGCCCAGCACAATGGCTGCCACAACCTGCACATAGAGCTGCCCGTAGAACGGGCGACCTTTCTCAGTAGTCATGCCGTTTGAAAACCTTCCCTTTGCCAACCGCGTCAATCCCAAACCGAACGGCGGCAAATTTATCCCCCAAAATCTTATATCCGATCGAAGATGCAAAAAAGCAGACAGGGAAACTTATTTTTATTCATTAAAATCAATTAGTTGTGACATATACTGTGGGAATAATTCTGATATTCCGCACAAATTCTTTGACATTATTCTGAAATTCCGCAAATTGACTGGATGGTTGAAGCCGGTGCTTTCAGGGCCATTGCCCGCAATCGCGCGACGGTCGCCACCCTTCTCGGGGCGGCGATCCTTGTTGTTGTGCTGGTCGTCTATCTGGGCATCGACAGGGCCATGCGAAACGCTGCGCTCGAGGAAGCCCGGTCGGTCGGCGAAGCCGATGCCGCCTTGCTGTCGCAGGGGTTCAGGAGCGAGCTGGAAAAATTCTCCCTTTTGCCGCTCGTTCTGGCCCAGGACCCGCAGGTACGGGCGGCCATGGCAAACGGGTCGGCCGCTGACTTCGCCGCGATCAATGTGAGGCTGGAACGTCTGGCGCTGCAAACCGGGGCGGCCGCAATCTATCTGACCGACACAGGTGGCAACACACACGCCGCAAGCAACTGGCAATTGCCTACCAGCTTCGTGGGGTCGAACTATGGCTTCCGGCGCTATTTCAGTGCCGCGATGGAGCATGGCAGTGCGACCCAGTTCGCCCTTGGCACCGTCAGCCGCCGGCCGGGACTTTATATCGCCCAGCGGATCGACGATGGCCTGGACAAGCTGGGCGTTGTTGCGTTGAAGGTTGAATTCGATTCCCTGGAAGCCCGGTGGCGCAGTGCCACGGCCGGCGTGTTCGTGACCGACAAGGAGGGTGTCGTTCTTGTGACCAGCAAGCCGGCCTGGCGGTTCCACACCATCCGGCCGCAGGATGCGGTGCAGCGGGACGCGGAAGCGGACAAACGCCAGTTCGGCCTTTCCGAGCTGCCGCCCATGCCGTCCTTTGCCAATGACCTGACCATCGTTGGCAGTAGCCTGATCGAGACACAACAGCCCATCGCCCCTACGGGGTGGGACCTGCATCTGCTGACCGATGCCGCCCCGCTGCTGGCGACGGCGAAGGCCAATGCGCGTCTGGCCCTGACCCTGGGGCTGGTTATTGTGGCCCTCATGCTGACGATGCTGTTCATTGCCAGGCGCCAGCGCGCGGCAAGGGAAGAGGCGCAAATCAGCGACCGCACCGCAATGCTGCGGGACCAGTTGCACCAGGCCAACCGGCTCGCCATCCTGGGGCAGGTGACGGCCGGTGTCGGCCATGAAATCCGCCAGCCGATTGCAGCCATAAGCGTGTTTGCCGAAAACGGAAGCCGGCTGATCGCCCATGGCAAGACCGCAGCGGCACAGGAAAATTTCGGCAAGATCGTCGGCCTGACCGAAAATATCGGCAAGATTACCGACGAGTTGTTGCGCTTCAGCCGCCGCACCCCTTCCCAGCCGCGGGATGTCCCCTTGGGGGAAGTGATCGAAGGCGCCCTGCTCCTGCTCGGCGACCGTATCGGCCGTCTGGAGATCGGTGTGACCTTGCCGGATGCCGCCATGATGCGGACCCTCGTCAGGGGGGAGCATGTCGGGCTTGAGCAGGTGCTTGTCAATCTGCTGCAGAATGCGATCGATGCGACAGGCGCACGCGGCAAAATTGATATCAGCATCGTGCGACAGAACGGCCAATGCCTGCTCACGGTCGCAGACAACGGCCCCGGCATGACACCCGAGCAGCAGGAAAGCCTTTTCCAGCCTTTTGTTACCAGCAAGGAAAACGGTTTGGGCCTCGGACTGGTCATATCCAGGAACATCATGCGCGGCCTTGGCGGCGACCTCAAGTCGGGCCCCAGCAATTCGGGCGCTGTTTTCACCATGGTCGTACCGCTGGCATGAGGGATCATTCAACCATCAAGGTCATCCTGATAGAGGATGACCCCGCCCTGGGCGAGGCTGTTCTGCAGGCTTTGGACCTTGAGGGATTCGATGTCGCGCTCTTCACCAATGCGCGGGCCGCGATCCAGCAATTGACTGCCGATTTTGATGGCGTGATCGTCAGCGATATCCGGCTTCCCGGCCTTGACGGCATCGAGTTTTTCGACTGTGTCCGGCAACTGGACGATGAAATTCCGGTCATCTTCACGACCGGCCATGGCGACGTCCCCATGGCCGTCGACCTTCTGAAGAAGGGAGCTGCCGACTTTTTCACCAAGCCTTACGCGGTCTCAGAAATCGTTCGCGCCATCGAAACCGCCGCAGAGAAGCGCGACCTTGTGCTTGAAAACCGCAGGCTGCGCACCGCGCTCCGCAATCGCAAGAGTTTCGGGATTTCCGGCACCTCGCAAGCAGCAGAAACCTTGCGCAAGGTGCTTTCAACGGTGGCTGACGCCAACATCGATGCCGTGCTTGAAGGCCCGCGCGGCACCGGCAAAACCTATTGCGCCCGGCTTCTTCATGACATGGGCCCGCGGGCAAACAGGCCCTTCGTGACCATCGGCCCAGGCATCGCGATGCATCAGGATGCCGAGATTCTCCTGCTCGGCCGCGACCCGGGACGGGGGCTTTCGCGAACCGGCCTCATCGAGCGGGCAAACGGCGGCACCCTGTTCCTTGACGGCATTTCCGACGTCGAAGGTAAAATCCGCTCCAGCCTTATATCGGTCCTGGAATCCCGCATGGTTTTGCCCCTGGACGCGGAACGCCCCCGCAAGGTTGATATCAGGGTGATTGTCGCGACAGAAACGCGGGACAGGACGAGCGACACACCATCGTCGCCAGGTATCGAGAACAGCCTGGGCGCGATCCGGATTGCGCTGCCGCCGCTTGCTGCCCGTCGTGAAGATATCGGCGAACTGTTCCGCTGCTTCATTACCGAAATGGAGGAGGCAACGGGCCGGCAGGCAGGCCCGATCGGCGCATCGGAATGGCGCCATCTTCAAACCCATGACTGGCCCGGGAATTTACACGAACTGAAGGCATTTGCCCGCGCCTTCACCCTCGGGCTCGCATCGCCAGACGCCATCGAGCCCAAAGGTCCTGATGACAGGTCGCTGCAGCAAATTGTTGCCGCTTTCGAGCGTTCGGTGCTCGAGGAAGCCCTGCAACGCAGCCGCGGCGACGTGACCAGCCTGTCCGCACAATTGCAGCTTCCCGTCAAAACGCTTTATGACAAACTGGCGCGCCACAAATTGCGCCCGCGCGACTTCAAATGAGGTCTTCACCCTTTGCTCGACACGAAGGGGGCGTTCTCAAACTTCAATGTTGCTGAACAGTTCAGAGTGCCTGGGCGGCGGCCCAGCCGCTGGACCAGGCCCACTGGAAATTGTACCCGCCCAGCCAGCCGGTGACATCGACACATTCACCAATGAAATAGAGCCCGGGCGCGGTCTTGGCTTCGAGGGTCTTGGAACTGAGGCCCGATGTGCAGACGCCGCCGCGCGTGACCTCGGCCTTGGCGAACCCTTCGGTACCGCTGGGCACGATGGTCCATGCGGACAGGCGGGCCGCAATCTCGTCCAGTTGCCTGTTCGGGAAACCCGCCATGGTGCCGGGATAGGGGTCTGCAATGGCGTCCGCGAGCCGCGCCGGCAACAGGTCGGACAGGATTGCCTTCAACCCCGCCTTCGCGCGCGCCATCCGCTGGTCCCGAAGCCAGGCAGCCACGTCCGGCATGTCGGGCAACAGGTTGATGACAACGGCCTGGCCTGCGTGCCAGTAGGACGATATCTGCAGGATGGCAGGGCCCGACAGACCGCGGTGCGTGAACAGAAGCGCCTCGCGGAAGCTTTGTTTGCCAACCCGCACGATGCTGTCGGCGGCCACACCGGCCAGCGGTTTCATGAAAGCGAGGTCGGCGTCAGCAAAGGTGAAGGGCACCAGGGCGGGCTCGGGTATGACGACCGGCAGGCCGAACTGGCGCGCGATATCATAGGCGAAACCGGTTGCCCCCATCTTGGGGATCGACAGCCCGCCGGACGCGATGACCAGCTTCGGCGCCGAAACCTGCGCGCCACCGTCGAGGGTGAGCCTGTAACGTCCGTCCGCATGGGCGACCGAGACCACGTCAAGGCCGCAGCGGAGTTCGACACCGGCGGTGCGGCATTCATCCAGCAGGATATCGAGAATGCGGCGTGCACCCTGGTCGGAAAAAAGCTGGCCCAGGGTTTTTTCATGCCAGGTCAGGCCGTGCGCGGCCAGGAGATCCATGAAATCCCAGGCTGTATAGCGGCTGAGCGCCGATTTGGCGAAATGGGCATTGTCGCTGAGATAGGATGTGGGGCGCACATCGATGTTGGTGAAATTGCAGCGCCCGCCGCCCGAAATCAGAATCTTGGCGCCAGGCGCCTTGTTGCGTTCGATCACCAGCACGCGCAAACCGCGGCCTGCGGCAACACGGGCACACATCAGCCCTGCAGCACCAGCCCCGACAATGATGACATCCGGGTCGGCCATGCCACCCACCTTCCACTTGTCGCCGCGGCGTCGCCATACGGGCGTCCGCCTCGCGGCTTTTTTGCATTTCCGGGGCCTTTTACGCAACGAGACAGTTGATAACAAGGGCCGAAGCGTTAGTATCGGGCCAACCGGGGGCTTTCCGGGGGGAAATTCGCCAGGCGGCCAAAGTCTTTATGATTCGTTAACTGCATTATGTAATGAATCGGAGCAACTCGCCTGAGCCATAAACAGTATTTTGATCGCCGAATGACAAGGGGCAGTGCTGATGACCGCACTAGAGACCACATCGCAGGGTAGAATTTTCAGTATCCGTAACCTCCTGTTTGCCGTAACCGGCATTCTGGTGGCTATCGTGGTGGTGATGACGGTCCTGCAAATGATTGACGCACTGGACAAGAAGGACCGTGCGCAGCACGCGATGAAGGTCAACGAACTGATCGATGACATTGTCCAGATGAAACTGTCCCTGAGCGCCGAACGCACAGCCACCAACACAGCCTTTGGTTTCAAGCGCGCCGCTGACACTGCCTTCACCAAGCTTATCGACGACAATCGTCGCGTGGTGAACAATGCCTATGACAATATCCTGATCGGGGTGGAC
This sequence comes from Alphaproteobacteria bacterium, assembly GCA_006226495.1. Classification (GTDB taxonomy): domain Bacteria; phylum Pseudomonadota; class Alphaproteobacteria; order Sphingomonadales; family Kordiimonadaceae; genus Kordiimonas. The sequence goes on along the minus strand of SBGU01000035.1, from coordinate 77,063 downwards.
CAGCTTCCGCCGTTTGTGGGTGCAGACTTCAACAGCGAAATCTATGATGCCGTGACCCGCCGCTTCCAGGCCAAGCTGACCGATTTCCGCAACAAGTATAAATCCTACAAGGACCTTCAGAGCAAGATCGATACCGACCTTGATACCGCCGGCTCCAACGAACTGTCGAGCCGCGAGGTCTTCAAGTCCATCACCGACCTGATTGAAGCTGCGGCTGTCCTGCGCACCGCGCTTGAAGAAAACTATGACTTCGGCGACGACCGCATCTCGCGCGTGATGAAACTGAAGCATTCCTTGTGGCTGATGATCGAATATGCCACCCGCGAAAGCGCATCGCTTGGTGAAAACATTGCGTCGGGCGAGCAGATTTCCGCCGTGAAACGCGACCAGGGCTCCCGCTACGGCGGCGTGGGCCAGGCCGCGTGGGAACAGGTCATGGGTATCGTCAATTCGGTTTCCATCGCCCGGGAAGACACCACCGAGGATTCGCTCAACAAACGCATCGACAACATCCAGCGCATCTTCTTCAACGACTTTGAAGAAAAGCGCTTCGCCCTCTATGACCTGTCAGACGAAGGCGAGCCGGACGAAAATGGCGACATCAATGTCGACTATGAAACCACCCCGCTTGAATGGGTGAAGACCAGCGACGAAGCCGCAGCCCCCGTGATGGAAATGGCCGATTATGCCGGCAAGCTGTCGCGTGAACTCAATACCGATGCCGTGGGCATGGCCTCTGCCAGTGTGTGGGGCGCCGTCGTGACGCTCTTTGCTGTGATCGCGATCGGTGTGGGTGCCGCGCTTGTGGTGCTCTTGCGGGTGGTCCGTCCGGTGAACGCCCTGTCGAACACCATGATGGTGCTGGCGCAAGGCAACCTCGAGGTCGAGGTGCCGAACGCAGACCGTAACGACGAGATGGGCGACATGGCCCGGTCGGTGCAGGTGTTCAAGGAAAACGCGGTCGAGCGCCAGCGGCTGGAGGCCGAACAGCGCGAACGCGAGGAACAGGAACGCATCCGCCAGGAAGAGGCCGAGCGTCAGAAACGCGAGGAAGAAGAAGCCCGCCGCATCCGCGAACAGGAACAGGAAGAGACCGCCCGTGCCGAACGCCGGCAGGCCATGCTCGACCTTGCCGACCAGTTCGAGGCTTCGGTCATGGCGGTTGTGGAAGGCGTGTCCAAATCCGCAAGCGACATGGAAGGTGCCGCCCGTTCGATGGCGGAAACCGCCGACGACACCTCGAAAAAATCGGAAGTGGTGGCCAATGCCGCACAGCAGGCCAGCTCGAACGCCCAGATGGTGGCCTCGGCCGCCGAGGAACTGTCGGCATCTGTGCGCGAAATCACCGGCCAGACCAACCAGTCGAGCGCCGCTGCGCGTGACGCCGTGGGCCGGACCGAAAACGCCGGTCGCGACGTAGCCGAACTGGTGGATGCCGCCCAGAAGATCGGCGACGTCGTCAAGCTGATCAACGACATTGCCGAACAGACCAACCTTCTGGCCCTCAATGCCACCATCGAAGCCGCGCGTGCGGGGGATGCCGGCAAGGGCTTCGCGGTGGTCGCAAGCGAGGTAAAATCGCTCGCCAACCAGACCGCCCGCGCAACCCAGGAAATCAGCGAGCAGGTCGAAGGCATGCAACAGGCCACCAACCTGGCCGTGCGTGCGATGGACCAGATCAAGGCCATCATCGGTGATATCGAATCCACCTCGGTCTCGATCGCCTCGGCGGTTGAGGAACAGGATGCCTCGACCCAGGAAATCGCTCGCAACGTTTCCGAAGTGTCGACCGGTACCGAAGAAGTGACATCGAACATCCATGCGGTGAACCAGGGCGCCACCTCCACGGGTGCCGCCGCCACGCAGGTTCTGTCTGCCGCCCAACTGCTGACCCAGCAGTCGGACGAGCTCAGGGGCCAGGTGGAACGTTTCCTGGCATCGATCCGCGCCTGAGCGGGCGGGGTGGCACCGCCACCCCCTTCAGCAAGTATCAAAAGGCCTCGCCCCACCAGGGCGGGGCCTTTGTCTTTGTGGTCATTGGGGGGCCAATTGAGGGGCGAGAAGCCGCCCCCGCCTGCCGGTTGGGGCCCTGTCGGGCACGCCCCCCTGCATGAAAGCGGCCACCTGGTCCAGGCCGCCGTGTGCCGCCGCCGCTGTTGCGGGGGTGCGGGGTGGACGGGCTGCATGAATAGCAAGAGCCCGCCTTCAGGGGGCGGGCTCTTTCCGGTTTGCCATCGTTGCGCGGCGGGCTTACCGCAGGCGCCAGGCAAACGGAATAACGAAGGTCAGGCTGTCGTCGCTCATGCTGTCAGGCGGTGCCGGCAGCGGGTTCAGCTTTTCCATGATTTTGGGGATCACCTTGTCGAGCACGCTTTCCCCCGTGGGTTCAACGATGTCATAGGTGGTGATGGCGCCGGTGCGGTCGATGGTGACCTTTACCTTCGCGACACCTTCTACCTCGCGCTGGATGGCCGAGCGCGGATAAATATGTTCTTCGCCGATTTTCTTGACGACGGCCTTACGCCAGTCATCCATTTCGTCAGCCGTGGCCGGCTGGGCCAGGCTGAAGCCAGACAGCATCAGGATTGCTGCGGCGGTTACAGCGCGCCGACCTTTCAGCACTGCCGTTAACCAAGAATTCATCGTCTCATCTCCCCGTTCTCTCGATCCCGACCCCCATGATAAGCAGCGCTGGTAAAAACACTGTTAAAGAAACGTGGTAAACAGCGCATTAAGGTTACCTGCACTATTTACGGTGGTTTGTCGAGGGGCGGCGCGTTTCTTCCCGCCGGTATCGTGAAGCTTTTTCAGGTTCTGTGCAAGGCCCACCTGCCCCGCCGGCGCAGCTTGCAGGCCAGGACCGCCGTCTGCTGCGCCGGTACCGGCAAATCATCACGCCATCCATGGTAACAGGCCATGGTGACAGAAATGCATCCGGCGTTCATTTCCCTCTTGCCTTGGGGGGCAGGATAGCTATAGTGCGGCCCGCAGCCGAGCACCCAGCGTGCCGGCATGCTCTCGAACGGAGCCGTGGCCGAGCGGTTTAAGGCGCACGCCTGGAAAGCGTGTTGGGGTCCTGCCCCTCGAGGGTTCGAATCCCTCCGGCTCCGCCATTCATTTCAAAATCGATGACAGTTCCTGCGGCACGCCAGTGCCCTGCAGCCCTTTATGCGCGCTTCACTTTCAGCAGCACCAGCGCCTTGTCGAGAAAGTCGCGTTCCCACAGCCACAGGCCGGCGAGATAAAAAACCGCGCTGCCCGCCGCCACCAGCAGCAGGTCCGGCAGGTCGAGGAACGTATGGAACCCCTTGAGGCCATACATGGCCAGGGCCGGCACCAGCGACAGGGCACACAGACGCAGAGGGCCGATGAAGGCCCGGAAGAAGGCACCGGGCACAATCAGGTCAAGCCGGATCAGGAAGGTGACTGCCAACAGGATATAGGCAAGCCAGGGTAGGCACATGGCATAGGCCAGGCCCTGCATGCCCAGCACCCCTGCCATCAACAACACCGCGACCTTGACCGTGTTTTCAACCGTCGTGAGCATGATCAGATGTTTGCCGTAACCGAAGGTCACCATCGGCGAGGTCGCCAGGTTGAAGGGCGACACGATCACGATATAGAGCATCAGGAACGGCGCCACCATGGCGGCTTCCTGCCACTGCGGGCCAAAAAGCAGCAATACCGCCTCGGGCGATACCAGCGACAGCACCAGACCCGCCGGCCACACCAGAAGCGCAAAGGCGCGCGTGACATCGACAACCGCCTGCCGGTGGTCGCCGCCTTCTCGCTGGCGGCGCGCCACTTCGGGCACCAGCACGCTGTGGAAGCTGGGCAACGCAACGCCTGCCACCAGGCGCGGCAGGGTGAAACCCCGGTCGAACTGGGCCGAATGCGCAAGGCCCATCACCCGGCCAAGGATGAAATTGTTGGCGTTGGCACCCATGATGCCGATCACGGTGGCCAGGGACAGGGGCACACCATAGTTCAGCACCTTGCGCATGTCCGCGAACCGGATCGCGACCGGCACCCGGTCCCGGAACAGGGTCAGGCCCGCGGCAATGGCGGCCAGCCGCTCTGCCACCACGGCAAACGCCAGCGACAGGGCACCAAAACCCATCAGCACCGCCACCACCGTGGTCACCGTCGTGACCGCCAGCACATAAATATTGAAGCCCATCAGCGCGCCAAACCGCATGTCGCGCCTGAGGATGCCCTGCAAAAGCGGCATATGGGTATTCAGCACCACCGCCAGCGCCAGAAGCTGGATCAGGCTTGTGACCATCTCGCTTTCATAAAAAGCCCCTGCGGGGTAGGCCAGCAGCAACAGCACAAGGGCCAGCATGAGATTGAGCCCCATGTTGGCGGTAAAGACCGTGCGCATCAGGCTGGGGGTCAGGTCCTTGTAGCTGGCGACAAAATTGTTCACGCCGGCGCTTTCGAACGCGCGGATAAGGGCGGAGGCGCCCATGGCGACACCGAAACTGCCGATCTCGGTGGGGGTCAGGAGCCGCGCCACGATGACCGACAGGCCGAACTGGACCGCCACCCCGACCACCGACGACAGGCCGGAAAAATATAAGGACCGCCCAAGCCCTGCCGCCATGACCCTGTTCCCCTAAACCGGCCCCCGATAACCCTGTACCCGGGGCGCCGGGCTCATGCTAGCCAGTTTTCACCTGAAATCAAACGATTGGCGCCATAGGGACGGTGCGCAGCGACCCTCAATTGCCACCGCGCGGCGTCTCAAGCAGGCCGGGATCGAATATGTCAGGCACATTCTGTTTGGCCCACAGGGTGAAGTTGCCCTGCACCAGGTCGGACGCGAACTCGGACATATGTACCTCGTCACGCACCAGCGGCATGCCGTCCCGGATGAAACTACAGGTCCCGGCATCGCAGAAAATGTCGTTCTGGTCAAAGAAGCGGACTTGCGGATTGCTGGCGGCCACCGCGTCCATCAGCGGCTGGAAGCTGGCGTCCTGCGCCGCGCGGACCGATAGCGGAAAGCTGCAGTCCCGTGCGGTCGATTTCATCGGCGTATGGTAGCAGGCTTTCGGGTGGAATTCGGGCCGCAGGTGCGGTGTGAAGACAATCACCCGGATGCCCAGGCTTTCCAGATAGGATATCCGCGCCTGCACCCGCTGGATATAGGCGGCATCCGGCTCGCGGCTCAGCCCGTCGATCACCACAAAACGGATAGAGCGCTCGTTGGCCACAATGCCGTCGATAAACCGTTGCTGGGCTTCGGCATGACGTCCGAAACAGGGATTGTTCGGGTTCTGGTCACGGTTGTCCGGTGCCGCGCCGAAATCGCAGGTGCCGACCGACAGGACGACATGGTGCGCCAGCAGGTCATTATGGACAAAACCGGGATAAAGCTGGTTGGCAAAGCTGTTGCCCAGGATGGCCAGGGTCGGTTTCTGCGCGCTGCTTTGCATGCAGAACCACCAGGCCAGCTTCTCGGCGCCCGGGAACGGATATGCCTGCATGCAGGTGTCGTTGCGGGTGTATGCCCACAAGGGGCCCACAAGCTGTTGCTGGGCCGCGCTCGAGAAATCGGTGCCCGCAACGGCGCTGCGTGCCGGCAGGCCGTCCCGCACATAAACATAGGCCGAGGCGGACGCGAGCAAAACCGCCGCCGTCATGAGGGCCGCGACGGCGCGATAGCCCTTTCGGCTGCGGATATGACGCTCGACAAAACGGTAGGTGAGCCAGGCAAGCAGGATGGACGCCAGGACCGCGGCGATCCGGAAATTGCGGCCGGGTGTCTGTGATTCAATGATCCGGCCAAAGGACAGGATCGGCCAGTGCCACAGGTAAAGCGGGAAGCTGATCAACCCGAACCAGACCGCGACCCGGTTCGACAGGATATGGCGATTGAGCCAGGACCGGTTGCCGACCATGATCAGAAGCACGGTGCCGCCCACGGGCAGGAGCGCCCACCAGCCGGGGAAACCCGACGCCTTGGTGATGGTCAGGACACCGGCACCCAGCATCAGGAACCCCGCCAGGGCAAGGCCGTTGGCCTGAAGCGGCGAAAACCTGTCGGCGCTGATACGGCCATTGACCGTCAGGTACGCCAGCACGCCGCCTGCCGCCAGTTCCCAGAAGCGGGTCTGCGGCGAATAATAGGCGGCCACGGTATCGTGGGACACACCATGGATATTGAAACCGAACGACAGCACAAGCACACCGGCGGTAACCAGCAGCATGCCGATCCTGCTGCGCCAGGCCAGCCAGATCGCCAGCGGCCAGAAGATATAGAATTGTTCCTCGATCCCCAGGCTCCAGAGATGCAGAAGCGGCTTGGCCTCGGCGGCACTGTCGAAATAGCCGCTTTCATTCCAGAAGACAAAGTTCGAGATAAAGCCGATACCGGCCATGATATGCTTGGAAAGCTGGGTGAATTCGTCCGCCAGAAGGGCAAACCAGCCGAACAGGAAACAGGCGGCCAGCACAACAAGCAGCGCCGGGAAAATCCGCTTCACCCGCCGGGCATAAAATTCGGCGAAGCTGAAACTGCCACGGTTCAGGTTTTCATAGATGATGGTCGAAATCAGATAACCGGAAATGACGAAAAAAATGTCGACCCCGACAAAACCGCCTTTCAGCTTGGCCGGGAAAGCGTGGAAAATGACAACCGCCAGCACCGCGATGGCGCGCAGGCCGTCGATATCCGGCCGATACTTCGGGTGTTTCAGGTGCCCGTCCGTGCCGCCCGGCTGGCCATTCGGCACTGCCGTACCGGCTGTTTCATTCTGATGAACCACAATCCCCCACCCGCATAGAATTCAAAAAATACCGGAAAAAATAGCGCTTCCCGGGACCGGGCCGCTGCCTGAATGACAACAGGACACGACCGGCCAGGGAAAACACCCTTGTTTCCTATACGCAGCAGGCCACGATTGGTCAAAAATATATTGCCGGCATGCCGGGTGCGCGCGACGGTCAGCCGTCGCCGCGCGATGCTTTTTCGGCAAGGCCGGACAGGCCCTCGCGGCGGGCCAGTTCGCCCGCTATGTCGGCAAGACTGAGGCCGCGGGCTTCCAATAGCACCATCAGGTGAAAGAGAAGGTCGGCGCCTTCATTCACCACACCCACCTGGTCGTCCATCGCCACTGCCATGGCGATCTCGACCGCTTCTTCACCCACCTTCTGGGCGATCTTGCGGTCGCCCTTCTTGTAAAGCTTGGCGACATAGCTGGTGGCCGCATCGGCGCTTTTGCGTTCGGCCAGCAGGGCCTGCAGCCGCACGAGGGTTTCGAAACTGTCGCTCATCAGAATGTCTCCCGCACCGGAATGCCGGCCCGTGCCATATGGGCCTTGGCTTCGGCGATGGAATAGTCGCCAAAATGGAAGATGGAGGCCGCGAGCACGGCGGACGCATGGCCGTCGCGCACACCTTCAACCAGATGGTCGAGGGTACCGACACCGCCGGACGCGATCACCGGCACCGGCACCGCATCCGCGATCGCGCGGGTAAGCTCGATGTTGAAGCCTTCGCGCGTGCCGTCCCGGTCCATGCTGGTCAGCAATATCTCGCCCGCGCCCAGGCGCGCGGCTTCCTTGGCATATTCGACCGCATCGATGCCGGTTGCGGTGCGGCCGCCATGGGTGAAGACCTCCCACTTGCCGGGCGCGACCTGTTTGGCGTCGACCGCGACCACAATGCACTGGGCCCCGAATTTTTCGGACAGTTCACCGATGATGGCGGGGTTGTTCACGGCAGCGGTCATCAAGGACACCTTGTCGGCACCCGCGAGCAGCAGTTTGCGCACGTCTTCGGCGGTGCGCACGCCACCGCCCACGGTCAGCGGCATGAAACAGGCCTCGGCCGTGCGGCTGACCACATCCAGGAGGATATCGCGCTTTTCGTGGCTGGCGGTGATGTCGAGGAAGGTGAGCTCGTCGGCGCCCGCGGCGTCATACACCCGGGCCTGTTCAACCGGATCACCCGCGTCTTTGAGGTCAACAAAATTGACGCCCTTCACAACACGCCCGTCCTTGACGTCAAGACAGGGGATAATGCGTGCTTTCAGCATCAGACACCCCCTGCCGCAATATTGAGCGCGGCCTTGAGGTCCATGCCGCCGTCATAGATGGCGCGGCCGGTGACCACACCCTCAAGGTTGCCCACATGCACCACGCGGCGGATATCGTCCAGGTCCCGCACACCGCCCGAGGCAATAACCGGGATGCTGACGGCGTTCGCCAGTGCGGACGAGGCATCGGCATTCACGCCTTGCAGGGTGCCATCGCGGTCGATGTCGGTATGGATGATGGCGGCCACCCCCGCATCCTCGAACCGGCGCGCAAGTTCTGTGACCTCCAACTCGCTGGCTTCGGCCCAGCCTTCGACGGCGACCATGCCGCCCTTGGCATCGATGCCGACTGCGATCTGGCCGGGGAAACGCTTGCAGGCATCTTTCACCAGGTCAGGGTTCTTCACCGCAAGGGTGCCCAGGATCAGGCGGCTGATGCCGGCACCGATCCAGCGTTCCATGGTGGCGATATCGCGGATGCCGCCGCCCAGTTGCACGGGTACATTGACGCGTTTCAGGATGGCTTCGACGGGCGCGGCGTTTACCGGTTCGCCTGCGAAAGCGCCATTGAGGTCGACGAGATGCAGCCATTTGCAACCGGCTTCGACGAAGGCTTCGGCCTGGGCCGCCGGGTCGTCGTTGAACACGGTGGCCGCGTCCATGTCGCCCTTATACAGGCGCACGCAGTTGCCGTCCTTCAGGTCGATTGCGGGATACAGGGTAATCATGGCCGCCACTCCAGAAAAGCACGCAGAAACTTCAGGCCCACCCGCTGGCTTTTTTCCGGGTGGAACTGGGTCGCGACCAGATTGTCGCGGCCGACGATGGCCGTGACCGGCATGCCATAATCGGCAGTGGCCAAAAGGGCCGACGGGTCACTGAGCGCCATATGATAGCTGTGGACAAAATAGGCATGGTCGCCGCTTTCCAGCACACGGGCGACCGGGTGCGCGCGGCCGGCGTCGGACAGCACCACCTCGTTCCAGCCCATGTGCGGGATCTTGAGCGAACTGTCCGCAGGCACCATGCGTTCCACAACACCGTCCAGCCAACCCATGCCCTGGTGCACACCATGTTCGTGGCCTTCACGCGCCAGCAAATGCATGCCGACACAGATGCCCAGGAACGGGCGGCCCTGCACGCGTACGGCATCGCGGATGGCGTCCTTCAGGCCATCGATGGCCAGAAGGCCGCGCCGGCAGTCGCCAAAGGCGCCCACGCCCGGCAGCACAATGCGGTCGGCGGCGGCCACGGCATCGGGCCGGTCGGTCACAAGGATACGGGTATCAAGCCCGGCGTCCACTGCAGCGCGGCAAAGCGCTTTTTCGGCGGAACGCAGGTTGCCCGAGCCATAATCGATAATGGCAACGGTTTCGGTCATCTTGCTCTCCGCTTGGACTAGAGGCTGCCGCCCAGGGTGCCCTTGGTGCTGGGAACCTGGTCTGCCTTCCGGGGGTCGATCTCGACCGCGGTGCGCAGCGCCCGGGCCAGTGCCTTGAAGCAGCTTTCGATAATATGGTGGTTGTTCACCCCGTACAGGTTTTCCACATGCAAGGTCACACCGGCGGCAAACGCGAAGGCACGGTAGAATTCCTCGAACAGTTCGGTGTCCATCTCGCCGATCTTGTCGCGCGGGAAGTCGACCTTCCAGACAAGGAAAGGCCGGCCCGAAATGTCGATGGCGGCGCGGGTCAGGGTTTCATCCATCGGGATATAGGCGCTGGCATAGCGCGTGATGCCCTTCAGGTCGCCCAGCGCCTTCTTCACCGCCGTACCGATGGCGATGCCGCAGTCCTCCGTGGTGTGGTGCCCGTCGATATGCAGGTCGCCCTTGCATTTGACGGTCAGGTCCATGAGCGAATGGCGCGACAGTTGTTCGAGCATATGATCGAGGAAGCCGATGCCGGTATGCACGTCATAAACGCCCGTGCCATCCAGGTTCAGCTCGACGGAAATCTCCGTCTCCTTCGTTTTCCTCTCATATGCGGCGGTACGCATCTGCCACTCCTTCAAACGGTTTCTGTAATTGCCTTCCAGCCCAGAAATTCAACCCCTACAGCGTTTATGTGGAATGACGCCGGGACGCAAGGCTTTAAGCGGGTTTCCGGCCAACAAGCTTGTAAGAAGCGGCTTTGCTTCATATATCCTTGCTCGAAGCATCGGAATAAAAAAGGAAAACTAATTCCATGACCCAATTCAACGACAAGCTTCCTTCGTGGCACGCCACCACCATCTGCAGCGTGCGCAAGGACGGCAAGGTGGTGATCGCCGGCGACGGGCAGGTGTCGGTCGGCGACACGGTGATGAAGGCGAACGCCCGCAAGGTGCGGCGCCTGGGCGGCGGCAAGGTGATTGCCGGTTTTGCCGGTGCGACCGCAGACGCCTTCACCCTGTTCGAACGCCTGGAAGCCAAGCTTGAACGCCACCCCGGCCAGTTGGCCCGCGCCTGCGTGGAACTGGCCAAGGACTGGCGGACCGACAAATACCTGCGCCAGTTGCAGGCCATGATGATCGTGGTCGACAAGGATGTATCCCTGGTCGTGACCGGCAATGGCGACGTGCTGGAGCCAGAACATGGTGTTGTCGCCATCGGCTCGGGCGGCAACTATGCACTGGCGGCCGCGCGCGCCCTTTATGACCAGCCGCTGGCGGCCGAGGACATCGCCCGCAAGGCTATGGGCATTGCCGCCGATATCTGTGTCTATACGAACCATAATGTCACGGTCGAAAACCTCGACAGCGATAGTCAGGAGTAACCCCATGAACCAGTTTTCCCCGCGCGAGATCGTGTCCGAGCTCGACCGCTTCATCATTGGCCAGAAGGACGCCAAACGCGCCGTGGCCGTGGCGCTCAGGAACCGCTGGCGCCGCCAGCAGCTTGAGGGCCAGATGCGCGAAGAGGTGCTGCCCAAAAATATCCTGATGATCGGCCCGACCGGGGTCGGCAAAACCGAAATCTCGCGCCGGCTGGCCAAGCTCGCCGAAGCACCCTTCATCAAGGTCGAAGCCACCAAATTCACCGAGGTCGGTTATGTGGGCCGCGATGTCGAACAGATTGTGCGCGACCTGGTGGAAAGCGCGATCCTGATGATGCGCGACAAGAAGCGCGGCGAAGTGACCGCCAAGGCCGAACTGAATGCCGAAGAACGGGTGCTGGATGCGCTCACCGGCCCCGGCGCCGGCGACGCCACGCGCCAGAAGTTCCGCAAGATGCTGAGGGAAGGCGACCTGGCCGACAAGGAAATCGAGCTGGAACTGGCGGACAGCAGCAACCCGTTCCCGCAATTCGAGGTACCGGGCATGCCCGGCGCCAGCGTCGGCATGCTGAACCTGGGCGACATGTTCGGCAAGGCCATGGGCGGCCGCAAGGTGAAGAAAAAACTGAAGGTGTCCGACGCCTACGAGCAACTGATGGCCGAGGAGGCCGACAAGCTGGTCGACGAAGAAAGCATCACCCGCGAGGCGATCTATCTGGTGGAACAGCATGGCATCGTCTTTATCGACGAGATCGACAAGATCTGCGCCCGCACCGACATGCGGGGCGGTGATGTCAGCCGCGAAGGCGTGCAGCGCGACCTCTTGCCCTTGATTGAAGGCACCACGGTTTCCACGAAACATGGCGCGGTGAAAACCGACCATATCCTGTTCATCGCCTCGGGCGCCTTCCATCTGGCCAAGCCGTCGGACCTGTTGCCTGAACTTCAGGGCCGGCTGCCGATCCGGGTCGAACTGTCGCCGCTCAGTGAAGAAGATTTCGTGCGCATCCTCACCGAACCGGATTACAGCCTGATCCGCCAGTATGTGGCGCTTCTTGGCACGGAAGAAGTGACGCTGGATTTCACCGAAGACGGCATCAAGGAACTGGCGCGCATTTCGGCCCATTTCAACGAAACGGTCGAAAACATCGGCGCGCGGCGCCTGCACACGGTGCTGGAAAAAGTGCTGGAGGATATCTCCTTCGGCGCCAGCGACCAGAGCGGCACCACGGTGACCATCAACGCCGCCTTCGTGCAGCAACAGATGGGCGACGTGGGCAGCAAGACCGACCTGTCGAAATTCATTCTGTAAGCGACTGCAGATCGCATCCTTGAGGAACCCAATGTCAGAACTTCCAGAAAAGGTGGCGTTTGGCATCTCGACAGCAAAAGCTTTAGGTGCCGTTGCCTTCTGGGTTCTATTTGTTGGCGCCGGCATTTCCATCTTCTTGCCAGGCGGAGAGGAAGGGCGCTCAATCGTCGGGGTCATAGGTGTCGGTTTGATTGGTATTTGGAACATTTACGACACCGTCAAAGATGCTTTTGAGCGCCCAAAACTTGTTCTTCACAAAAAAGGGTTCGAATTTGGACCCGACAGCTACAACTGGAGCGAAGTTCAAACCTGCTACGGCAATAAAACCAGGACACATAGATTCATATCCGTTGGCTTCGAAGGCAAGGGAGATGAAGCGGCGTACTCGCTAAAAAACAGGCGTCACCTGCAATCTGAAGACCTCCCGGATCGGCCAATCTACCGGATCGACGTGTCGCTGTTTCGCGCGTCAAACAGGAAAATCGAAGACGCAATCCGCAAATATTGGTCTGCAGCTCACGGTTTGCCGCTGAATAATGATCGGCAATAGTACCGGTGCGCAGCCCGATTGCGCGGCTTGTCCAGCTCACGTAGCATGCCACCCCGGGACCTGATCCCGGGGTCCATGCAGCAGCGGCCACGAGCCGGGTATTTGAGATAGCGACTGGATACCGGGATCAAGTCCCGGTATGACAGGGCTACTGTGACAGTGAGGGGAGCATCATCATGGCCTATGACACCAACAATATTTTTGCCCGTATCCTGCGGGGGGAGATTCCCTGCAAGAAGGTCTATGAGGACGAATTTTCGCTCGCGTTCCATGACATCAACCCGCAGGCACCGACCCATGTGCTGGTGATCCCGAAGGGCGAATATGTCTCAATGGCCGATTTCACCGCAGAAGCCCCCGCCGAACTGGTGGCAGGCTTCTTCCGCGCGGTCGGCAAGGTGGCCGAGGAACTGGAGCTGGTAGAACCGGGTTACCGCATCCTCGCGAACGCCGGCACCAATGCGCACCAGGAAGTGCCGCACCTGCATATCCATATCTTCGGCGGCAAGCCGCTCGGCCCGATGCTGGTACGCTGAACGGGTCGGGCGGCACCCCATGTCCTGTCCTTCGACAGGCTCAGGACGAACGGCGGTGTGACTTCTGCACGGTCCTGTCTGCTACGCGCTGACGAGGCCGGTGGTTAAAACCGTTCGCCCTGAGCCTGTCGAAGGGCAGGATGCAGGGTGCGGCTGCCGCCTCCTAGTCCGCCAGTTCGCGGGCTTCGTCGGCCAGAAGGATCGGGATACCGTCCCGGATCGGGAAGGCGAGGCCAGCGGCACGGCTGATCAGTTCCTGCGCGGCGGAATCATATTCCAAGGTGGTGCGCGTGACCGGACAGACCAGGATTTCAAGAAGTTTGGGGTCGGTGCTGCTGGGTTTCTTGTTCGGCATGAGACTCTCTGACAATTGGCATGACGTCGGCTTCAGTGCCGGGCGTCGGGTGTGTTCTGCATGTTGGCGGTGACCGCCATGATCAGGAGGCTCGTGAGCATATCACCGCGTTCGGCGATGCTGCCGGCTTCCAGAAGACCCTGTTTTTCGGGCGCGCCCATGGGCACGATCATCGCAAGCGTGTTCACCAGCACCGTGTCGGGTGCTGACGCGATGGCATCATAATCGGCATCCAGGCCGCGCAGGTCCAGATAGCGTTTGAGCGCACCGAGCAGCGGCCCGCGTGCCACCCCCTGGTCGCCCTCACGCCGCACCGCATGGTCGGCGGAATAATTGTCCCAGTCCGCCTGCACCTGCCGGTAAGGCGTGGTGACCCGCAGTTCGCTGAGCACCCGGAAGCGGGACACGCCGCGCAGCCGGATCAGGAAACGGCCATCGCCGGTTTCCTTCACGTCGCCCAGCACACCCACACAGCCCACCGGGCACAGGGGCGGTGCGCCGCGGCCGGTTTCGGGTTCTGTCGGCTGGATCATGCCGATAAGGCCATGGCCGGCCACCGCATCCCGCACCATCTGCAGATAACGGGGTTCGAATATATTCAGCGGCAGGCTGGAGCCGGGCAGCAGAATGACGCCGGTCAGCGGAAAGACAGGAATGACGGACGGCAGGACCAGGGTGCGTTGTGCCTTTTCCGTCATGCGCGCTTCCTTAACTGAACAGGACCGACGACAGGCGCCGACGATACTTGAGGGTGAAGGGATCGGTGGGGCCCGCGGCTTCGAACAGCTTCACCAGTTGCTTGCGCGCGGCATCTTCCTGCCATTCGCGGTCGCGCATGATGATGCCCAGAAGCGCCTCGGCCGCCGCCGCCATGTCGCCGCGCGCCTGATGCGCGAGCGCGAGATTATAGCGCGCCTGGTGGTTCTTGCTGTCGGCCGCGATTTCGGCCTCATAGACCTCCGGCGCATCAAAGCCCCTGGCCTGTTCCGCGAGCTCAAGCGCGGTCTTGAGGCGGTTTACCCGTTCCGTCAGCCTGGTATCCTTCTTCAGCGCTTCGGCGTCGATGGCTTCAAGCACCTGGGGTACCTGATCGGCCTGGCCGAGCTTCAGCGCGGCTTCGGCGAGGCCGACAAGCGCCTCGATGTTGTTTTCGTCATGCTGCAATATCTGCTGGTAAAGCTGGGCCGCCGGGCCCACCTGGCCGGCTTCCATCAGTTCGCCCGCATGCGCCAGCGCGTCGGCGAGCGGGTCATCATCCTCGCCCCCCGGCATGGCGCCACCCGAAAGCTGCGCAAGCCGGTCGACGAACATCTTCACCTGGCTGGGCGGGATCGCCCCCTGGAAACCGTCCACCGGCTGGCCCTGCCAGAAGGCCAGCACGGTCGGCAGGCTTTGGACCTGCAATTGCGCACACAGGGTCTGGTTCTGGTCGGCATTCACCTTCACAAGGTGCACGGCCCCCTTGTGCGCCTTCACCGCGTCTTCAAGCGCCGGCATAAGCTGCTTGCAGGGGCCGCACCAGTCGGCCCAGAAATCGACGATAACCGGCACACTGCGTGATGCCACCACCACGTCAGGGCCGAAGCTTTTGATATCCGCCGATTTAATAAAGGCATCGGCACCTTGGTCGCCGCTGCCTGCGATCATTTCATTCATGGTCTTTACTTGCTCTTACGCGTGGTTTTCGGACGCTGTCCCGGCAAATGTGGCCCCGGGTGGAAGCGACGGGCCGGGCCCGTTTCCCCGCACCATAGGACGAGGCACCCCCTTTTGCCAATGAAGATTATGGGTCGATTGCGGGCAATTTGACCGCTTTGCCGTCTCAGGCATCCATATCCACAATCCGGGGTTCGTAGCCGCAGGCGCGCACGAAGCGCATCAGGTCATCCGGCGTAATTGCCGTGGTCGCCGCATTATGGAGCGGATGATAATGGAGCGGGCTTTGCTTCAGCATAGCGGCATCCAGCACCACCAGGAGCGGCGGCGCGTCACCGGGGGCCACCCTTGCGTTGACCAGCGCAAACGGGGTCACCGACCCCGGCACCACCCCGAGCATGGATTTGAGGCTGTCGGCGCTGCCGAAACTCAGGCGCCCGAAGCCGATTTTCTCCGCCAGGACGGCAAGGTCGACCCGTCTGTCCTCGTCCACCACCACAAGCGCGCGGCGCTTTTTCTTGTCGCGCACGAACAGGCATTTGCAGTGGCCGCCCGGCAAGGCGCCCCGGTTGGCCCGGGCTTCATCGACCGTAAAGACGGGCGGGTGACAGACCGTGCTGGTGGCGATTCCCAGACTTTCAAGAAAGGCCATCAGGCCGGCTTCATCGGTGGCTGAGTCCATGCTGTTTTTTCCTCCCATGAGGCAAAAATGAGGGCGAAAACGACAGAAATCAAAATATTTTCAATGGTTTAACTAAAAAAAACAAAAATGTAAAAATAACTGTTGCAAAGGCAAGTCGTATGGCTATTATCCCGCCACGCAAGCGGTACTGACCGCAAGCGACATACGCTGATTGAGCGGGCGTAGCTCAGGGGTAGAGCATAACCTTGCCAAGGTTAGGGTCGTGAGTTCGAATCTCATCGCCCGCTCCATTCTCCCGAAAGGGAGAGTAACAAAGCCACCGTTTCGGTGGCTTTTTGTTTTGGTGCAACAGGCACCCGCCAGTTTACGCCGACCGTTTGGACGGCACCTTGCAGTAAAACCAAATCCGGCTTTCGGGCCTGCCCCGGAGCAGGTGGCAGCGCCACCCTGTGCGCTGCCTGCCACCGTTCCGTCCGGGCTAGTTGCCCGTCTTGGGCTTTGTGCCCGTATCCGGCTTCACGGTGACATATTCATCGTAACCCGCCCCGCCCATCGTGGTTGTCGGTGTGGCGTTGGCTTTCGATTCGAGGTCACCCAAAATCAGCGGCAGGCCGGTTTTGGGCGCACCGAAGAAGATGATCTTGCTGTTTTCGGACTTCGACAGCTCCAGGGTCGCCTCGATGCCCTTCCAGCGCAGGAAGGCGTCCGAGATGCCCTTGTTCACGATTTCCTGGAAATCATGGATACCCTGGGCCTCGATGCGCTTGCGCTCGGCTTCCAGCTTTTCACGCTGGATGCGGTAGGAATATTCCTGCGCGATCTGCAGTTGTTCGAGCTTTTCCTCGATGGCGTCATTGATGCGTTTCGGCAATTTGATGGATTTGATCCGGATACCGTCGATATGGATGAGCTTCAGGTCTTCTTCATATTCCGGGTCTTCTGGCAGGTCCTTGAACACCTTCTTGCGCCGTTCGACATCGTTGGAGGCATCTTCCATGACCATCTGTTCGAGCTTGGTCCGGTTGAGGGCATAGACATCCTCGAGGCTGTAGTTCGCGAGCACGGCGCGGAGCTTGGAGCCAATTTCGCTGTTGAGCACGATCTCGCGGTAATCCTTGCCGACACGCTGGTGCAGATAGGGCGCGAGCTTCTTTTCGATGCGGAAGCGGTAGGCCATTTCCACATCGATGGAGATGCCGTCGCGGGTCAGCACGTCATAACGTTCGGTGATCACCTGCAGGCGCGCGTCATAGACATAGACAAAGTTCCAGGGCCATTTGGAATGCAGGCCTTCGTTGAAGATATAGTTGGTGACCGTACCACCGTCGAAACGGCTGAACAGCACGCCGACATGGCCCGCCGGCACGGTGAAGACCGTGAGCGGATAGGATACCGCACCCAGCATGATGACAATCAGCATCGTAAGGATGAAGCCGCTGAAATTGCGCGCGAGGAAGCCGCGTTTCTTTTTCTTCGCGCCCTCGTCGTCATCGACCGTTTCGGCGTCGAGATCGAGGAGGATGTCCTGCTTCTTGTTTTCAGTCATCGCTGTAACCTTGCGTTAGCTGGCCCTTGTGCATCACAAGGCATCTGTCTGCGGTCGAAAAATACTGGTCGTCGTGGGTGACGGCCAAAACGGTCTGGCCCTGCGCCTTCAGCCACGGGATGATTTCCTGATAGAATTTGCGCCGGAAGATCGGGTCCTGCTCGGCCGCCCATTCATCGAGAATCAGGATCGGGCGCTTCTCGAGCACCGCCACGAACAGCCCCAGCCGCTTGCGCTGCCCCGACGACAGCGCGAGGGTCGAGAAGGCGCCGCTTTCCAGCGCGACCTTGTCATGCAGTTCCAGAAGCTGCAGCAATTCGCCCGCGCGCGCCTTGTCATAATTCTCGAGGCCATAAAGCTTGTGGAACAGGTGGAAGTCGCTGAAGACCGAGGTCATGAGCGCCCGGTAGCCCGCATCGGGTTCCACCATGGCGCCGTCAACCAGGATCTGGCCTGCGCTCGGTTTATAGAGGCCCGAAAACACCTTCAGAAGCGTGGATTTGCCGTAGCCGTTGCCGCCCGTGACAAACACCACTTCGCCCTTCCTGAGGGTCAGGTTGATGGGCCCGATCGTATAGGGCACCACATGGCCGCGCGCCGGGTAGGTGAAGGAAACATCCTTCAGTTCCACGGTTTCGAAATCGCGGGTTTCCTGGTGCGCGGCGGCATCGACCTCGATCGACTTCACCTTGCGGCGCAGGGTTTCGATATTCTGCAGCGCCACTGACACCATTTCCATGACCGGCAGGGCCAAGAGCACGCTGTTGACCGGCCACAGCAGGAACAGGACCGCCGCGGTTGATTTCTGCAGGTCGAGGCCCAGTTTGGCCGCGAAGCTGGGGATGATGAAAATCTGGATCGCGAGGATGATATAAAAGAGGCTGCGGCCGGTGACATAATCCTCGGCGACACAGATCATGGCATCGCTTTTGGCGTTGGCCCCCTTGATCGAGACCTGCTCGAAATCCTCCACCAGGTCGCGGGCCTTGTCGCGGTTGAGGCGCAGTTCCTTGGCGCCGTCCAGCACGTCATGCAACCGGTGCACGACCGCGGATTCGCTCTTGAACGCCTTGACCAGAAGCTCGTTCCGCTCCTGCGTCTTTACACGGTACAGGAGCACCCCGATACCAACAACGGCGACCAGCACCAGGAAGGCGGGGAAAGAAATGAACATCAGGTAGATGCTGCCGAACACAGTCAGGCTGGCGGCCTGGCAGGCGTTCACGATCTGGGGCACGTTGCGGGATATCACCTGGATTTCCTGCACCATTGCGGTCAGGAACTTGGCCTTGCCAACCTCTTCAACCGACTGCAATTCACAGAGCGCCATGCGCCGGGTCAGGTCCATGCGCAGCCGGTGCAGGATGCGCTCCACCTGCTTGGAACCCAGGCGAATCAGCCGTTTGTGGGTGTAGGAAACGATCAGGATCGCGGCCAGGAAAGCAACAAACAGCACCGGTTCGTGCACGCCGTAGGTGATGGCTTCCGACGCATAATTGATGATCGCAAGGATAAGGCCATTGGTGGCACCCGCAATCACGGCCATCAGCGCCATGTTCCGGACCGGCCTGCGCGCCTCGCGCATGACGAATTTAAAGAAAATCAGCACGTTCCCCCGCCTCGAATTCTTTGGAACAGCCCCGGTTCCATTTCAGAATTGAGTATTACAGCCCGACAACACTGGGTTGACCCGCCCTGCCGGGCGCGCGGGCCGATCTTGAAATGTTTTCAAACGTTGGTCCAGCGCATAATGAAATTTACCTGCACCAACCATCATTTACCCCACCCGCACCTGTTCTGTGGGCGTGCAGTATTTTGCCCTTTGGTGCCGCGCCATCCGGCTGCGGTCCAGAGTCCCGCGACCGCCGGGACAGATTTGTATTGTCTTAAATCTTTCACACGCCCTAAAACACTTCTTCACAGGGCCATGATTATATTGCAACGCGCAATATACTTGTTTTCTATTCTTGGATGACGGCCAGTTTATGGTTGACACGTTTCAAGAATCGAAATTATGCTTCAACTACTTAAGGGCGGGAGCGCGATCATGCCTAGAAAATCCGACACAGCAAGTGACACCTCGGCAGACCCGAAAGTTGATCAGCCTGAAGTGGCAGCAGACGAGCAGCCCACGGTTGACAATGGTGAAGCTGAAACCGTTGAAACCAACATGTCGATCTTCAGCGAAGACGATATGACGGCGAACGATATCCGGATCGTCGAACGATAT
This sequence comes from Alphaproteobacteria bacterium, assembly GCA_006226495.1. Classification (GTDB taxonomy): domain Bacteria; phylum Pseudomonadota; class Alphaproteobacteria; order Sphingomonadales; family Kordiimonadaceae; genus Kordiimonas. The sequence continues at coordinate 57,434 of SBGU01000035.1, read as the reverse complement.
TCCATGTATGCAGCCTGCGGCGGCCTGTTGCCCCTGCCGGTCCTGGACTTCGGTATCCTGTTCACCGTGCAGGTGAAGATGATCCTGGACCTGGCCGACGAGCACGGCGTGCGGGTCGACAAGAAACGCGCCAAGATGGTTCTGGCCGCGATTGTCGGCGGCGCGGTACCGCAGTTGGCCCGTGAAGGCACGGCCATGGGGCTGGCTTCCGCCGCCAAGGTGATCCCGGGCATCGGCACCGGCGTTGGCATGGTGGTGGCCTCGTCGGTTGCCTATATCGAAACCCGCCTCATCGGGCGTGTGTTCGCCAACCATTTCCGCGACGGTCGGGCCATTGTCGATATCGACACCGGCGCCGTGAAGGAATGGTTCAACAAATCCAAAGAAAAACTGATCAGGAAAAAGCGGGAAGACGATCTGGTCGTTGATGAGGCCCCTGCAGCAGCAGAGGCCTGATCCCGGCCGGCCAGGCTCGCTTCGGGGGTTGAAGTTCTATGATCGTCCTTGCAGTGCTTGCCTATCTTGCCCTGTGTTTCATCGTCGGCATGCTGGGGCGTGACCGGCGGATGGGCTATATCATCACCGTCATTCTTTGCATCCTGCTGACCCCCATTCTCATGGGGCTGTTGCTGCACCTGACGGAACCCAGACAAACCTGAACAACGACTTTCGGGGGGAAAGCGTGTTTGTATCAGATCTGCATGAAAACTTCGGGGCCGTCGTCTCCGGGGTCAGGCTCAAGGATATCCAGGGCGAGCTGACCGACCGTGTTCGGACCCTGCTTGCCGAGAAGGGCCTGTTGCTGTTTCGCGAACAGATCCTGACCGACGATGATCTGGTTGCTGTCGGCCGCGTGGTCGGCAACGGCCAGTTGGAGCCGTCGGCCCGGCGCATTTCCCATGGCCGCAACATCAAGGAAGTCGTGTACCTCAGTAACCTGCGCTACGAGGACGGCGGTTTCATGGGCTTCCCGGGGCGCGACACCGACTATTGGCATTCCGACCAGGAATTCCGCGAAAATCCGGCGATCCTGGCGTCCATCTATTGTGTGCTGCCCAGCCCGATCGGCGGCCAAACCAGTTTTGCCAGTACTGCGGTGTCGTCGCTGAATGTGCCCCAGACGGATATCGAAAAGGTGCGCGGCACCTGGTCGACCCGCGTACCCGCCACCACGCACGACAACGTGCCCAAAGTGGAAGTAGCGCACCCGGCGATCCTGACCAACCCGGTGACCGGGCGCGACTATGTCTATGTCAGCGAAAACCTGGTCAGATACATGGAGATCGAGGACGCCGAAAGCGCCCGTCTCAAGAAGGATTTCATGGCGGCTGTGTTGAAGCCGACCAATATCTACGCCCATGAATGGCAGTCGGGGGATTACATCCTCTATGACAACAGCCAGGTCATTCACCGGCGCGAGGCGTTCGAGGGGCCCAGGCTTCTGAAGGCCACCAAAATCTACGCCGACGCACAGATGTTTGCAGTACCGGACGGCTTTATTGTCAGACAACTCGATGGTGAACGGGGGCGAGATGAGTATCAAACAGTCCAGGGACATATTTGACGTCCTGAAATCGGACAAGACCACCGTCAAGGCATCCCGCCAGGACGTGAAGTTCAGCAATAGCTGCTTCGCCCAGAAGGCGCTGGCTGTGCCCGATCCGTTGCAGATGCGGGTCGGCAAGGCGGGCGGCCTGCCGTTCGACACCCTGAGCACCGATGTGATGACCGGCTGCCTGCCGGCGGAACTGGCCTGTTATGGCACCTGTTTTGCCGCCATCGCCTCCTACAAGGCCGGGTACGACTTCGGCAAGCGTGTACCCAACATCTTCGACGAAGCCGTGCTGAATGCCGATTTTGCGGCGCTGCCCCAGGAACAGGGTTATGTGCGCAACGGCTGGAACAGCGACCCGTCCTGGGACTGGGACAAGGCGATCGACCTTGCGACCCTGACCCATGCGTCCGGGCGCATCATGATCTTCATCTCCAAATGCTTCAATGTGCCGACCGACGCCCAGATGCAGCGGCTGATCGACGTGGGCGCCGAAATTCGCCTGTCGATGAGCGCGTTTGACACCGATGCTTACCTCAAGCACCGGTTCGAATTCATGCATGCCTTCCGCGAAAAGGGCGGCTTCGTGATTGCGCTCGTCATCACCACCCGCTTCAAGAACCCGGCGCTGAACACACGCCAGGACGCCATTGTCGAATTCCTCGCCACCAACGATTTCCTGGCCGCCGAAAACTCGCTCAGGGTCAATGAAGGGGCGCGCATCATCGATTCGCTCGACACCACGGAAATGGCCAAGCTGCAGGACAGCACCGATGTCTGGTGCGGCCGGCTGTATGAAGACAAACTGCGCATCCCGACCACCACGTCGGTGCCGTTTTCCTATCGCGGGCTGCAAAGCCCCTTCTTCTCGGGCAACGACCCGGACTTTATCCAAAGTCTGTTTTTCGACCCGGTTCCAACCCGAAACGACGTCATGAGTGGCGTCCCGCACCAGAAACCCAAGCAGTGCGGTATTGGCATTGAGAGGACACCCGTCGCATGAATATCAACGTTGCTCCCCAGGCTTCCAACATGGTGCTTCTGAACAAGTCGTTCGGGCAGGACGGCAGTGTGAAATTCCTCTGGGGCATGCCCGACGAGGTGAAAAGCGTCGAAAGCGTCTATTTCACCATCAATGGCAAACCCGCCGCCTGCATCTCGACCCAGATCGGCTGCACGGTTGGCTGCGTCTTCTGCGAAACCGGCAAACAGAAGGTTCTCGGCAACCTGAGCGCCGGCGAGATCGTGCGCCAGATTGCCGCCGTCAATGACGACCGGCGCGCCGCCGACCCCGGCTTCAAAAAGCTGGATACCGCCATTGTGGCCGGCATGGGCGAACCGCTCCTGAACATCGATGCCTTGAAGGAAGCTGCCTACACGATGCTTGAGGACGAGATGGTCGAACATGTGACCGTCACCACATCGGGCATCCTGCCGGCCTTTGAGAAACTGAAGGAATCGCCCTTCTCGATCCTCAGCATTTCCCTGCATGCCACCGACAATGACACCCGCACCCGGCTGATCCCGATCAATAAAAAATACCCGATCGAGGACCTGTTGGCGACCGCACGCGACCTGCGCGAAAGCACCGACATGCCGATCATCATGAACTATCTGATGTTCGACGGCGTGAACGACAGCGATGCCGATCTTGAGCGCCTGATCGGGCTTCTGGACCCGTCCCTGTACCGGGTGAAACTGAAACAGTGGAACACCATCGACGAGACCGAACTGACCTCGTCGCCGCTTGAACGCTTCAAGACCTTCGAAGCCGGCCTCAAGGGTGAAGGTTTCGATGTCTCGATCGATTACAGCATGGGTGTCGAACTGGATGCCGGCTGCGGCCAGTTGCGGTCGCGTGTCCGCGAAATGCGCCATGCCCGCAAAGAAACGGCCTGAGGGAGGAGCAGGAGGCGATTATGAAAAATGTCCTGATTTCCGTTCCGGCCAACAACCCGCGTTACGTGATCTACCTGCCGACCATCTGGGCGAACCTGAAAACGTTTGCCGACAAGTCGGACACCCTGCGCGCCGAGATCAACTGGCTTGACCCCATCATCGGCAAGGACGTGCCGGAGAAGCTGCTGGCGCCCTATGGCGGGCAGGAAATCCATGTGCTGGGCCTGAGCTGCTACAGTTGGAATGCCCATACCAACATGGTGCTGGCCGAATATATCCGGGAAAAATATCCGAACTGCGTGATCGTCGCCGGCGGCCCGCACCTGGATTACAAGAATACCGACATTTTCGCCGAGCATCCGTACCTGGATGCCATCGTGCTGAAGGACGGCGAAATCCCGTTCAAGATGATCCTGGAACAGGTGGTCGACGGCAAGGTCGACCTGGACGCCGTGCCCGGTCTTGTGCTGCCGCCCCGCGAAGGCGATGACGACGGCAAGCACCGCATGACCGAAAAACCCAGCCTGCCGCAAACCTTCGACGAAGAATCGCCCTGGCTGAAACATGCCGCGTTTTTCGAAAACATGATTGCCGAGTTGAAGGCCGCCGACCCGCAGCGTTTCATCGGTATCCCGTGGGAGATTGACCGCGGCTGTCCCTATGCCTGTGTTTTCTGCGACTGGGGCTCGAACACCGGCTCGTCGATCCGCAACATCCCGCTCGAGCGCGTGAAAAAAGAGGTCCAGTGGATTTCGAAAAACGGCATCCAGGTCTGTTTCATCACGGTCGCCAACTTCGGCATCGACAAGCGCGACGAGGAAATCCTCGATGCCCTGATCGACGCCAAGCATAAATATGGCTATCCCAACGTCTTCATCTGGAACAATGCCAAGATGAATGTGGACCGGGTGGTGAGCATGAACGAGCGCGCCTTCCGCGCCGGCCTGGTGAACAACCATGTGCTGTCGGTTCAGCACCTGAACGACGAAGTCTTGAAGACCATGAACCGGGCGCCCGTGTCGCGCCACCGCCTGATGAGCGTGATCAACGAGATCAAGGAAACCAAGATCCCGTGTGTGGCGCAGCTTATCTTCGGTGCGCCCAACGATTCACCGGAACGGTTCCTCGGTTCCCTGACCGGATTGATGGAAATGGGCGTGCATGATGAATATGTCGCCTATCCGTTCGATGTGATCCCCAATTCGCCGGCGGCGCAGCCGTCGTTCCAGAAACAGTGGCAGGTGGAAACCGTCACCCGCATCGGTGCCGTGAACAAGCGCGACCCCAACCTGGCGGTGCATGACTATTCCACCATCATCGTGGCGACCAACAGCTATAACCGGCAGGATTTTGTCGACATGTATGTGCATGGCCGCCTGATCATCGCCCTGCACAATAACGGCTTCACCCAACTGGTGTCGCGCTACCTGCGCCGGAGCAAAGGTATCGCCTACAAGGACTTCTATAATCTTCTGATCGAGAAGATGTTCAAGCCCGGGGACGAATACTGGAACACGGTCTATGACCGCTGTTACAGCCATATCGCCGACTTCATTTCGGACGAAGGCACCGACATGGTCGAAGCCCTGCCGATCGAGGACATGCCGCACTTCGATTATTATGTGAATGTCGAGGAATATTTCCACTTCAAGTTCGCGAACGGCGTCAGGGAATTCTACGAGGCGCTCGCGCGTGTGCTGATGGCCGAATATGGCACCTGGGACGAACTTCAAAGCATCCTCAAATATGCCGAAAACATGATCGTCGACCCGAGCTACGACCGTCGTATCGGCCGCCGGGTGCAGACCGATTACGACTGGGAACATTATTTCCTCGACGAAAACGAGGACCGGGCCGAACCCAAGTCCAGCAAGATCGATGTCATGCTGCGGCACCAGGTTTCGGGCAGCCGTTCCCAGTTCCGGCTGGACTGGATCGAAAGCTCAAATTCGGAAGAAGACGCGCTTGAGAATTTCACGCGCCGCATTGTCGGCAAACACTATGAACGTGTGGAGCGTGGTTATTTCAAAAGCCTGTATGGCAGCAGCAGTATCGATCGTTTCACCAAGGGCCTGGACAGCAGGTCGGCATAACAGGGCACCATCATGTCCATCATCGAACAGCTTACGGAACCGACGGAAAAAAGCAGTTTTACCCTGGAACATTTCTTTGGCACCGGACCGCAGTTCGAGCTGATCCGCGAGCTGCGCGCCAGCTTCAATTATGATGTGCTCGAGGAAGAGATCGACCGCCATGCCCGGCATTATTATGTGATGCAGGAAGGCCAGCCCCTCTTCACCGTGCGCATCGCCCGCTGGCATGAAACGCCGCTCGATATCGAAAGTGTCATGCCCTACAAACCGCGCCCCGAGGACCGGCCGCACATGGCCACGGCGTCGGTGTTCCTGTCGAAAGCAGGTTTTGCCCGCACCCTTGCCTTCACCCGCAAGGTGTGGGAGCACGAGGTGGCGGCCGGCATCCGGGCCGACATGATCGTCGTGCGGCTGCAGCTCGTGAACTATTACAAGCGGCTGGGTTACCGCCCCTTCAAGGGCGACCCGGTCATCCACCCGCGCACGCACCGCGAATGCATGCCCATGGCGCTGGTGTGTGACGGCGACCTCAGGGGCGGTTATGCCGAGGTTTGCGGCAAGGTCACATCCGGCGAGCTGGGTGCGCGCCTGAAGCCGATGCTGGAACCCCATGCGTCGGCGCGCCAGCCGGCACCGGCTGCGGCCCCACAGCCCTAATCAATATCAGGACCCTTTATGACCCGACAAGAATATAAGGGCTTTCTGTATGTGCCCGGTGTTTTGAGCGCAGAAGAACAACAGGTTGCCGTCGATTTCCTGAAAACCGTCGAGCTTGAACACCAGCAATATGGCGACAACGCCCGGGCGCGCGGCTATAAGGGGCCTGGCCAGGTCCTGGTGCGCGGCTACAGGCAGTTTGGCGTCGCCTATCATATCACCGGCGCCCCGCGCGACGACGCGCCGCCGATCCCGGATGTGCTGCGGAACCTGCTGGTCAGTGCCGCGCCGAAGGTGGTGCCCTCCTACTGGCCCTTCAACCAGTGTGTGTTCATGCATTATCCGAAGGGAACCGGCGTGAACTGGCATACGGACGGCAAACGTTTTGGCGAAATCATCGTCGGCATCAGTCTGGGTGTGCCCGCAACCATGCAACTGCGCAGGACCGGCACCGAAGAGGCGGAATTTGCCGTCGAGCTCGAGCCCGGCTCGGCCTATGTGCTGGCCGGCACCAGCCGCAATCATTGCCAGCATATGGTAAAGACCGTGGACGGCGACCGCTACAGCCTCACCTACCGCCTCGCCGACCCCAACGCACCGGTGTGAGGTAGCGTTTCGTCCGGTCCTTGCCTGACAATTGTATGAAGGCGGCTCTGGTGATCCCGACTGGATTCGAACCAGTGGCCCTCAGATTAGGAATCTGATGCTCTATCCAGCTGAGCTACGGGACCATGTGCCAGAGCCGCAGGCCTTGTAGCATAGGGGGGCCGGCTGATCAATGCGGGGGTGCACCTGTGCTTCCCCGACCGTGTTCGCGCAGCAAACAGGCCGGAAATCGCGACTTTTCGACCCGCAACGACCTTTTTTAGCATGGTGGATTACCGATAATTAAGGTTTTGCCCCTCAGATAGGACCTGGGCAAAATCAGGAAACCACGGTGCATTTCCGCAAACTTGTAACACCCGTTGTCATTGCCGTCGCGGCCAGTGTCATCGCCTTCATCGGCCTTGGCATCGCCGCCGCACACCTGCGCGATGCCGAATCGCTGTCGAGCGAGCGCAAGGTCGTGGGTCGCACCATCGCCGCGGTCCATGAACAACTGGGGGTGCTGGCGGAAGACAATGCCTGGTGGGACATTGCCGTCGACCATATCGTGCTTGAGGAAGACATCGGCTGGATCGACGAGACCCTGGGCGAAAGTGTCGCCGGCGTATCGAATATCCAGGGTGTGCTTGTGCTGCGGGGCGACGGCCGGGTGATCTACAGCCGGTCCGATGGCAAGCTGCCGCCGCCGCACGTGATGCTGGACGCGGGCTTCGACCGGCTGCCCACCCAAATGGCGCCGGGCAGCGCCGACACACCCTCCACCCTGTCTGGGCTGATGGAAGTCGAGGGGCGGCTGCTGGCCTTTGGCGCCAGCCGTGTCGTGCCCGGCGGCATCAAACATTATGAGACGCCCATGCCGGCCAGCACGCCGGTTATCGTTTTTGTCGGTGACATGTCGCCGGGCCGGCTGGCCAGCATCGGCAGCGACAATGCCATCCGGAACCTGACCTACCTGAGCGCCCGGGAAACCGATCCGGGCCTTGTGAACCCTATCCAGTCGCATCTTGGGGTGACGGACCCGTTTGGCGGGCTGATCGGCCAATTCGGCTGGGTGCCCGCGCGGCCCGGCATGCGGCTGGCGCGCGACATGGTGGTGCCGGCCCTGTTGCTCTTGACCCTTGTTGCCCTGTCGATGGCCTATTTTGTGCGCCGGGCCGGCAGGCTGGTGGATGAACTGGCGCAAGCCAACCGCTCCAAATCGGCGTTCCTTGCGTCCATGAGCCACGAGATCCGCACGCCGCTCAATGCCATTCTCGGTTTCACCGAACTGGTATCGCTCGAACTTTATGGCAAGGTCGAAGGCAAGAAAAACAAGGAATATCTGAAGCTGATCCGCGACAGCGGCCAGCACCTGCTGGCCATCATCAACGACATCCTCGATATGTCGAAACTGGAAGCCGGCCGCTATGATGTCTATGACGAAGATGTGCAGGCCGCGGGTGTCGCCGCCGCCAGCCTGAAATATGTCGAGGCCAGCGCCAGCGAACGCCGCATCAAACTGCAGTTCGACTGCGAGGAAGGCATGATCCGCACCGACGAACGCATCATGCGCCAGGTGCTGCTGAACATCCTGTCGAATGCCATCAAGTTCACCGACGCGGGCGGGCAGGTGACCATCATCGGGCGCCGCATCGATGATGCCGGGTACCGTATCGAGATCAAGGACACCGGCTGCGGCATGAAGCAGGAAGATATAAACCTCGCGCTAACGGTGTTCGGCCAGGTACAGAATGAATATGCCCGCAGCCACCGCGGCACGGGCCTTGGCCTGCCCTTGGTCAGCCGTTTTATGGCGGTGCTGGACGGCGATATGCACATCGGCTCCAAACCCGGCATCGGCACCACAGTCAGCCTGGTCTTCCCTGCGCGCGTGAAAGCCAAGAACCTGCCGGACTGACCCGGCCACGCTCAGCCAAGCGCGTGGCGCGCCAGTTTTTCATAATGCGGCATGGCCGCGTCGGCGATGCGCTGCAACTTCGCATCCAGGACCGGCATGCCGGTCGGGCCGGGGGCGGCAAATCCGGTTGAGGCTTCGACACTTTTGTACCACCAGGGCGCCCACACGCCGTCGCTGTCGCGTTTGCCGGCGGGCCAGGCCAGCATGGCCGCATCAAACGGAATTTCGAGCGCTGCGCACAGGCGCGTCAGCATGGTCTCAGGGTCTTCAAGCACGGCGGCACTGTCCACCACCGGCGGCGCCTTGCCCAGCCGGTCGGCTTCACGGTCAAACAATTCCGACAATTCCACAAGCCCAAGGTCGGCAAGGCTGACTTCCGCGCGGGTGCGCACATAACTTGCCAGCATGCGCGCCGGATGCCGAATCAGGAAGGCATGGCTGAGGCCCGCCATCCAGTCCCGCCCCATGTCGGGCAACAGGTGATGGCTCATGTGTTTCTGATAGAAAACCGTCTTGCCGCCATCCAGCGGCGCATGCAGGCTGTCGGCCACCAGCCGCCAATCGGTCGGCTGGGACGCCAGCACAAGGTCGCGGCCCGGATGGTCGATGCCGGTCGCCTTCAGGTAACAGGCATAAAAAGGTTCATCCACCACCACGGTGTCTGCGCGGTTTTCGAAACTGCGCATCATGGCGGTCGAGATATTCCGGGGCCCCGACCACATGGCGATGCGGGTGACGCCGTCTGCGCCGGCGGTCATCAGCCGCGGCCTTTTGCGACTTCGGCCGCAATACGCGCACGGTAAAGCTCGCGCAGGCGTGTGACCATCGGGCCGGGCAATGCCGGTTCGCCCGCAGCCATCACGTCGCCCAGCACCCGGCCATCCACTTCCCGGACCGGCACCAGCCCGGCAAAGGTGCCGGTGACAAACGCTTCTTCGGCGCCGTAGACATCGGACAGGCTGAAATCGCGCTCATGAACAGGGATGCCCGCTTCCTGCGCCACCTCGATCACGTTGCGGCGGGTGATGCCGTCGAGGCAGTAGTTGCCGGACGAGGTCCAGACCTCACCCCGGCGCACAATGAAAAAATGGGTCGAATTGCAGGTGGCGACAAAACCGTGCGGGTCCAGCATCAGGGCCTCGTCCGCCCCGGCCTTGGCGGCCTGGATGCAGGCGGTGATGCAGTTCAGCTTCGAATGGCTGTTCAGCTTCGGGTCCTGCACATCGGGGTAACCGCGGCGCACATGGGCGGTATGCAGGCGAATGCCCTTGTCGGTCGTCGCCTTCAGGGGCGCCTTGTATTCGGGGATGATAACGATCGTCGGCGGTGTGATGGTGATGCGCGGGTCCTGGTAGGGCGTGGCCTTGATGCCGCGCGTGACCATCAGGCGGATATGCACACCGTCGGTCATGCCCTGGGCGTCGAGGGTTTCGTAGATGCGGCCCTTCAGCTCGGACGGGCTGAGTTCCATGTCCATATCGATGGCGCGCGCGCCTTCATACAGCCGCCTCAGGTGCCGGTCCAGGAACACGACCACGCCGTCATGCAGGCGCAAGCCCTCCCACACGCCGTCGCCCAGGATGTAACCGCTGTCGAACACCGACACCTTGGCGTCCTCGCGTTTATGCAAAAGGCCGTTTATATTGATCAGGATGTCCCGGTTGCGCGGGTCGTCGACATAGTCGTGTGTGCCGTGTGCCAAGGCTTTTCCCCTGTTGCCTGTTCCTCGCAATAACGCATAGCACAGGAAGCAGATTGGATAAAATATGCAAAATTCACTGATCGCCGCCCTGCTTTTCCTGGCCCTTGCGCGTCCCCTCTGGGCCGCGCCTGCGCTCGATACCGCCGCACTGGACCCCTGTGGCGACGCCGTGGCCGAAGCGGCGCTGGACGGGGCCAGATTCCGCGCGACCGACGGGCGCATTATACGCCTTGCGCTCGTGAAGGCACCTGAACTTTGGGGTGCGGACGGCACGTACCGCAACTGGCCCTATGCCACCGAAGCCCGCGACGCCCTGATGGCGCGCCTTAAGGGCCAGGCGCTGACCCTTTTCTGTGAAGGACCGAAGACCGACCGGCAGGGTGATATCGTCGCCCATGTGATGCTGCCGGACGGTGTGTGGCTGCAGGGCGACCTGGCCGAGGCCGGCACGGTGTTCGTGTTCCCGCGTCCGACCCGGCGCACCGGGCTTGCCGACCTGTATGCCGCCGAAGCGGTGGCCCGTGCGGCCCGGCGCGGCCTGTGGGCCTTCGACAACCTGCAGCCGGTGGATGCCACAGGCAAGGGCGTGCGCACCGGCTGGTTCCAACTGGTTGAAGGCACAGTGGTGAAAGCCGAACGGGTGGGTGTGACCGTGTTCCTGAATTTCGGCGACGACTGGCGCAGCGATTTCACCGCCGAAATTCCGGTGAATACCCTGCGTTATTATGAAAAAGCCGGGCTTGACCCGCTCTCGCTCGCCGGGCGCCGTATCGAGGTTCGCGGCTGGATCGATTTCAAGGCCGGGCCGCGCCTGTTGTTGCAGGGTCCGGGGCAGATTCGCATCCTGGACGACACCGCAGACAAAGAAAAAGCCCCGGCCAGTTGACCGGGGCAGGAGAGTGTCACGGGAATCTGTTCAGCGCGCGCGCCGGCCTCAGCCGTTGGCAAGGCCCGCGGTAACGGGGTCGCCCACGGTGGCGACCAGCGCATCTTTCAGTTTCTGCAGCGCCTGCACTTCTAGCTGGCGTACACGTTCCTTCGAAATGCCAAGCTGGTTGCCAAGCACCGCCAGGGTTACGCCTTCGTCCTTCAGTTGGCGTTCACGGATGATGTAGCTTTCGCGTTCGGTCAGGTGGGTCATGGCTTCACGAAGCAGCGCCGCCTTGCGGTCGCCGTCGCGCAGGTCCATCACCGCATCGTCGGGCCGGGCTTCTTCGCTGACCAGCAGGTCCTGCCATTCCTGGGCCGATTCGTCGGCGACCGGGGTATTGAGCGAGCGGTCGGCGCCGGTCAGGCGGCCTTCCATGGCTTCGACATCACACAGGCGCACGCCCATTTCGTCAGCGATCTGGTTGCGGGCCGCGAAGCTGAGCGGCCGGTCGGGATCGACCCCCATGCGGGCCTTCAGGCGTTTGAGGTTGAAGAACAGGGCCTTGTGGGCGCTGGTGGTCCCCGTGCGCACGATCGACCAATTCCTCAGCACATAATCCTGCACGGCGGCACGCACCCACCAGGCAGCATAGGTCGAAAAACGCACATCGCGTTCAGGTTCAAAACGGTAGGCGGCTTCCATCAGGCCGACAGTGCCTTCCTGGATCAGATCGGCCGCCGGCAGGCCATAATGGCGATAGCGGCTGGCAGACGCGACAGCAAGGCGCAGGTGCGCCTCCGTCAGTTTTCTGAGTGCACGTTCGTCGCGTTCCTGTTGCCAGGCAATCGCGAGTTCCGACTCTTCCTCGCGGTCGAGCATGGGTGCACGCATGGCGAAGCGAATGAGGCGCCTGTCCTCACCCGTGGCCCAATTTAGCCGGGACATCCTTCCCCTCCCGATTTAATGACCTTGATTAATGCTATGCATTATGACCGTCTTCTGTCAAGCAGTCTGTCTGGCCTAGCCCGACAATTTTGTGGCAATCGAGCGAATGTGATCGTGCCCACGGGCAGGCACCAATCTGGACCCCGGGCGCCGGAGCGTCAAGCCATGGCCGGCCACGCGCCCCGGCACTTGCAATTCACCGGCACCTGCCTAGAGTGGCGGAATCATTCGGGCCACAGCACCGGCCCGGCGGGCGGCAGCAGAGGGGGATTTGCGCCATGTTTCATCAGGTTCGCAGCCGCACGGGCATGGGCACCGCGCTTGCCGTCCTGGCGTCGTTTTTTCTGGCCGCCTGCCTGCCAGCGGACGGCGGCGATTATGAAGACCTGGCCCGCACCCTGACAAGCGACACCGTGCGTGCCGAGGTGCAACAGGCCGCGGACCTGACGCTCGCGCATGATGCCGCGGCGCTTCAGCCCCTGTTCCTGCCCGGCATCGTGGGCCCGGATTTCGCCGAACGCATCCAGCCCATGTGGCAGCAGATACCCCCGGGGGCGGCGCTGGAACGCAGCCTTGCGGGCGTGCATGTGAACAGCACCGTCCAGTCCGGCCAACCCGACTTCAAGGATTATGCCTTTGTCTACCAGTACCGGATGGAAGGCGGCTGGATGCTGATGCGCATCATCCTGCGCGAGAGCGAAGGCCGGCGCGGCCTGGTGCACCTGAGCATCACGCCGCTGCCGGGTGACCTGCGGGTCCTCAACCGTGTGGATATGGACACAGCCACACCGGGCAGGGTCGCCTTCCTTGTGCTGATGGCGGCGAACATCCTGTTCATCCTGGTGACCGCGACCCTGATCGTGCGCGGGCGCAAGGAAATGCAGTATCCGTGGCGCTGGTTTTTCTTCAGCCTGTTCGGCCTGGCGTCCGTGACCCTGGACTGGAGCGCCGGCACCTACACCGCCAGCATGCTGCATATCAGCCTACTGGGCGCGGGGGTCGCAAACGCGGGCCCCTTCAGCCCCTGGGTCTTCAGCCTGTCGGTGCCCCTTGGTGCCCTGATGTACTGGTGGCACCGCCTGCGCGGCGACCTGGTGGCCTGAAACCTGGGCGGCCTGAAACCTGGGCGGCCTGAAACCTGGGGACCTGAGGACCGGCCCTTAAAGCCGCGCGGCCATGACCGCAAACAGGCCGCTGAGGACCGACAGGGCCAGCATGCCGCCAAGGCCAAGGCTCAGGCCGAGCAGGAAACCGGCAAACCGGCTGTCGCCCCCCAGGATGCGGCCCACAAGGCACCGACCGCTGGAGCGCGGCAACAGGCGCCCGCCACCGGCATGGCCGCCAATGCGCCGCACCACCGGCGCCGCCCGGAACGCGCGGGCATGGGCGCGCATGCGCGACAGCAGGGCCCACAGGGCCAGCAGCATCACAAGGCCGGGCACCACCGGGCCAACACCCGCCGCCCACAGGCCGGCCACCGCGGGGGCGGCGATGGCCGGCACCAGCGCCAGCACAAAGGCCTGGAAACCGCGGGTATCCTGTTCGAACGGGCGATGGCAGCCATCGCAGGCATAAAGCCGCACGAAGCGGACAAAACGGCGTTTGTAGCGCGATGTGGTCATCAGCGAGCCACAGTGCACACAGCGGCGCACATCGGGCCCCGCCGCCGCCTGCCGGCCACCGAGCCGGCCGCTGAAGGGCCCACCCGAACCGTCCAGGCTGCCGGCCGGCCAGGAAACGAGGGACCCGGGCGCCGGGATCGTGGCGCGCCGGGTCCGGCCCGCCGGGGCAAGCCACGGCAGGCGCACAACCGTGCCCGCCCCATAGGCTCCGTCCGGCACGGGGCAGGCGGCGGGACGGGCGTCATGGGTGCGGGTAATCGGTTGAATGTCGGATCGGGGTTGAATGCCGGGTCGGGGCAGGCGGTGCGTGGGCGCCGGGCGATGCGGGACGGATTGTTCCGCCGCGCCGCGCGGGCGCATCTCGTCCCGCACGCGGCCCTCGTCCGCCGTGGAAAAAACCGCACCGGCGGTCTGGTATCGCCTGTCCTGCCGCACAAATGACCCCCAATCAGAAAGCGACCGCCGCGCACTGGGCGCGGCCCTACAGACGACCTTCTAGCGCACCCCGCCCGCAAAAGTATGCCGGGACTGTGCCAAATTGTAAGAAATTGTATGGGGGAAGCGCGTCTACTGTTTTGTTCCGGGCATCCGATGCACGGGGTACCTGACGGCCAGTGCCACCGTCATTACAACGGCCAAAGCCGCGCATGTGAAGATGGGGAGCGCCGACGAGCCCGCGACAAGGCACTTCAGCCGGTAGAACAGGAAGGCTGTCGCAAGCGCGATCAGCGGCACGTACATCATGCAGTTCACCAGCAGCAACGCGAGGCGCTGAAGTTTCTCATGCCACTTTGGAGAATAGATGTTCTTGGTGGCGACAGGCAGATAGGGTGCCGATCTGGCTTTCACTAGGAAATACAGGCCATAGGCCAGAAAGCCGCCCAATAGCACCAGGTCTGACTGGTTCGGAAAACCGGCGACGATGCAGAGGTCCATTTTAATTCTCCGCCCAAAGCCCGCTGGCAGCGCGCTCTTTCCACGTTACTCCCTATAGTCCTGAAATTCCCAATCAGCATAGCGACTTAAATCTGCCGCAAGTTCGTCCCAGGTGTTACCCTCTGCCTTCTCAACAATCGCCTTGATCTCCACGGTCACGGCGTCCCAACTGAAAATGTCCAGCACAATGGTTTTAGAAATGAAAAGCGGTTTGCCCGCGGCGACAATACTGGCAATGCGTTTCACGGTGCAGAAGGAAAACATGAACTGGTCGCCACCCGGCGCGTGCTCGAGGCCGATATCCGCGACAATATTGACCCAGCAGTCCGCCGGGTCCGGCGGCATGCTGGAGTCTGCAACAGGCAGGTCAAAACTGAAAGGGCCTAATTTGATTTGGGCTTTCACGCGGCTAGGCTCCTGACATCCAAGTTTCCATGCATTCAATTCCTGCATAGCCACCCTAGCGAACGCCAACCTTCCCCCCAAACAAAAAACCCGCCCCTTGCGGGACGGGTCTTTTGATCTTCTGCGCTCGAAAGCGGTGGGCGCTTACGCGGCCAGCTCTTTTTCGAGCTTCACCATGGCGGCGGCTTCGTCGATGTCTTCGACGGCAGCCAGTTCGCGGGCGAGGCGGCCCAAAGCGGCTTCATAGATCTGGCGTTCGCTGTAGGACTGTTCCGGCTGGTCGGCGCCGCGGTGCAGGTCGCGCACCACTTCGGCGATCGAGACCAGGTCGCCCGAATTGATCTTGGCTTCATATTCCTGAGCACGGCGCGACCACATGGTGCGCTTGATCTTGGCTTTGCCCTTGAGGGTCGTGAAAGCTTCCTTGAGCGTGGCGTCGGACGACAGGCGGCGCATGCCGCTTTGTTCTGCCTTGTTGGTCGGGACCCGGAGGGTCATGCGCTCTTTTTCAAAGCGGATGACATACAGTTCGAGCGCGAGGCCCGCGATTTCCTGGGTTTCAAGCTCGGTGATCCGGCCAACGCCATGTTTGGGGTATACAATATAATCGCCAACCGCATAAGGATGCTTGTTCGATTTTGCCATGGTGGTCCATTGTCCTTTTTCAAACTGGTTCCGGCCGCTTTGGCAGGTGGTGATCTGCCGGGCCGCAAAAACACTGGGCTGGTTCGTTGGCACCATAATCGTGGCATTGAAGGCGGTTCAGGCCCTTTTCAGGGGTATTGAACCCACGCGGGACGCCGGTATCCCCGCGCCCCGTCTGCCGTGAGGCGAAAAAAAACCCCGTGTTGATGAGGACACAGCGGGACCTTTTGACGCGTCTGATTTTATGGTGGTGCCAGCCACCCACGGGAACGGCCTGCCAACGGGCACGCCGCGCCAATCGTGATTATATAGCACAATTTTTGGTCAATTTACAGGGGAAAGGCGCGCGAAATTGGCTGTGAGCCTTGTTTTCACGTGTTTCACGGACCCTGGCACCCCACCCCCGCACGCGCCCGAAGGCGGTATTTCCCATGGCTTTCCGGGGCTTAGAGCGCATTTTGGGGCCGATGCGGGACGGTCCCACCATGGCTCTATCCCGTGTCAAAAAAATGACAACGGTATCAAAAACCCGGGTTCCGACACGCGGAAAAGGCGATTTTCGCCCCTCATGGGCGGGGACTCGGGCCGGGACTCGGCATCCCGGCAAATTTGGCAGGCGGTGGCTGGCTCAGTCGCCCTTGCCGGGTGCTGCGGAGAAATGTTTCATCTTGCCGGGCACACCCTTCCATTCCTCGGCATCGGCCGGGGCATCACCCTTGGTGGTGATGTTGGGCCATTCCTCGGAATATTTGGTGTTCAGTTCCAGCCATTCCTCCAGCCCGTCTTCGGTGTCGGGCAGGATGGCTTCGGCCGGGCATTCCGGTTCACAAACGCCACAATCGATACATTCGTTGGGGTTGATGACCAGCATGTTTTCGCCTTCATAGAAACAATCGACGGGACACACCTCCACACAGTCCATGTATTTGCATTTGATGCAGGCCTCGGTGACGATGTAGGTCATGATTGATCCCTCTTGGAAAAGGCACCCGCGTGCGCGTCTGCGCGACAGGTAAATATGCACATGATTCAATGGTTTTATGCCCAAAAGCGCCGCCCGGGGCAACGCCTTTGTGTGCGAGCAATTCTTAACAGGAAAGATTGTGGAACTTGTGTGAAGGGGGCGACGATCTCATATGCGATGAACCGGCAATTCTGCGCCTGATCCCAGATGGAGACACTCGCCCTTGTTAAAAGCAACTGCCACAATGCTGGGCCTTGCCCTCCTGTCCGCCCTTCTGGCCTTCAGCCAGCTTGGCGCCGCACCACAACCGCCGGCGCGGCTGTTTGCCGGGTCCGGCATCCAGTTCATGAATGTGCTGTTCCATGACACTGGCAAACTGGACGGGCTGGAAATGCAATCAGACCTTGATATCTTTACGCTCAGATTCAGCTCCGAAGCCTGCCGTGGCATGACCGTGCGCGGTACATACAGTCCGCAAAACTCGGAGCCGGAGTTGAAAAACCTCCTTGGCCATGAAATCAGGCCACGCCTGTACACAATCCGGCTACCAAGCACCGTGTTTGAACCGACAATTTTTGCCGCCTTTTCGTCACCCAAGGATCAGCAGACGCAGGCCAATCCTACTTTCTTTCATGTGAAGGGCGGCAATCAGGCCTGTGCCGAAAAATGGCTGACAGACCATGTCACGGTTCTGGAATAGCCCTCAGTCCCAGTCCCTGAGCTTGTCGGTCGCGCGGCGTTCGGCTTTGGTGGGGCGGCCCGTGCCGCGGTCGCGTTCGGCGACCGGCGCGGTTTCGGGGGCGTCGCCGGTTTTCACGGGTGGCGGGCTGAGGTCTTCATAAAGAGTTTGCGCTTCAGGCGCCGGGCCGCGGCGTTCACCGGGGGCCAGCATACGCACGGTGAAGATGCGCTCGCCGCGCGCGAAGGTGAGGATGTCGCCGGGTGCGACGGTCGCGCTGGCTTTGGTGACATGGTTGCCGTTGATGCGCACATGGCGGGCGCGGCATTCGGCGGCCGCCAGGGAGCGGGATTTGAAAAAGCGCGCATGCCACAGCCATTTGTCGAGCCGGATGCGGCCCGCAGATGCCCCCGGGGTGGCACCCGGTGCGACATCCGCCGCACCGGTGTTTTCAGGCCCTGACCTTTTGGGTCCTGGCATGATTATTTCTTCTTGGAGAGCTGGTCCTTGAGGCCGGCCAGCGCGGCAAACGGCGAATCGGGATCGATCGGCTTGTCCTTCCTGGGCGGACGCGCGCTCATGACCCGTTCACCCCGAGCTTCACCGCGGCCTTCACCACGCTCGGGGCGGCCCTTGCCACCCTTGCGCGGGCCCTTGCCACCATCGCGGCCTTCGCCCTTGCCCTGACGCGGACCCTTGCCGCCATCGCGGCCCCGGCCTTCACCACGACCTTCACCACGACCGCGACCCTCACCACGGCCTTCGCCCTGCGGGCGGGCCTTGCGGCGCGGCGCCCACTGGAAGAAATAGCGGTCGACCAGTTCGGCGGTTGCATCGGTTGCTTCCGGCGCGGCTTCGGCGCCGGCGTCGGCAGCAGCTTCTTCTGCGGGCGCTTCGGTTTCAGCGGCGGCTTCGACCGCTGCTTCCGGGGCGACCTCAGGGGCAACCTCGGCGGCAGCCTCTGCCGGTGCGTCGGTGGCTTCAGCCGGGGTTTCTGCTGCGGCTTCAGTAGCTTCAGATTCCGGGGCTGCTTCGGTGGCCTTCTGGGGCACCGGTACCTGCCGGACCTCGTGGCGGTAACCCGCGGCCTGCATCACTTCGGCGAAGTCTTCACCGGACAGGCCGACAAGGCCCATGATCTCGGGCGTGACCTCGAACCAGTCCGCACCCTGGCCCAAGGGGCGCACGGCGTCGGCCAGGCGTTCCAGCATGTCCATGCGCACGGCCTTCTTGCCGACGACCTGGAAACCGGCCAGTTCATAGAATTCGCGCGGCGCGGTGGCTTCGGCTTCAACCCAAACCATGCCCGGTGTCGGGATCGGCGGCAGGCCGTTCAGCTTGCCGGCCATCGCCCACATCATCAGGCGCAGTTCGTTGGCATGCGGCTTCAGAATGAGCGGGATATAAAGGCTGGAGGCACCAATGCGGATGCCGAAGCGCCTGAGGCCCTTGCGGGCATCCTGGTCAAGCTGGCGCAGGTCGCCGTCGACCGCAGCCCGCGAGATGACGCCGTAATTTTCCACAAGCCGGTAAGCAACACCGCGAGCCAAGCCGGACAGCGGCGCCGCGCCTTCGGGGGCTTCCAGGTCGCCGTTCAGTTCCTGTGCGAGCTTGATCAGCGGTTCGAGCTTTTCAGCGATCCGGGTATCAAGCCATTCCTGGGTCTTGGTGCGCACGAGGTCGGCCAGTTCGCCGGTCAGCAGGCTGGAGGCAACCAGCTTCACGCGCGGGGCAAACAGGGCGCCGGTGTCATGCACGGTGGCGATGGCGGCGCCTTCCCACATCAGTTTCGGGAACGCCAGGCCTTCGGCGAAGTCGAAGCTCAGGGTCTTGAAGCCGACATTGGCGAACAGTTTGGCGCGCCGGGTCAGTTCGACCTGGAGGGCGCTTTCCGCCGCTGCCTGCAGGGTTTTCTGTTCGTCGCCACCGGCGCTGGGATCAACACGGAAGGAGAAACCGTTCAGTTGACCAATCTCGTGGCCTTCCACAGAGACCTGGTTCGTTTCACTATCGATGCTCACGCTGAGTGCGTCCCTTTGCCTGAGCGAGCGCATGAGGACGGCAGTGCGCCTGTCCACAAAGCGCTGGGTTAACCTTTCGTGCAGCGCGTCGGAGAGTTTATCCTCCACGCTGCGTGTTACGTGGGCCCAATGGGCCGCGTCTTCAAGCCAGCCTTTCCGGTGCGACACATAGGTCCAGATACGGATACTGGCGATTCGACCGGCCAAGGTATCTATATCGCCGTGGCTATTGTCAAGGCGCTTCACCTGTGCGGCGACCCAGTCGTGCGGGATCACGCCCGCCGGGCCCATCAGGTCGACGAAGATTCGGCGCAGCAGGCTGAAATGATCGTCGGTCGACAGTTTCCTGAAATCCGGAATTTGGCAGACATTCCAAAGCCTTTCGACCGATTGGGCATCTGTTGCCCGGTCGGCGATCTTCTGGTCGGCCATCAGGGCCTTCAAAGCCATATGGTCAACCGCATCCCGGACCCGGTGCAGCCCCTCGATGGTCGCCGGCTCCTCGAGCGAGCGTTCAAGCCGCCTGAGCGAGCCAAAATCGAGCCGGTGATTCCGCCAGTAAAGCCGCCTCACGGCATCGAACTGGTGTTCCTCAAGCTGGGCCACCATCAGCGGGTCCATCGGTTCGCTACCCGACAGGGTCGAGAAAGTGCCATCCTTCTGGTAGCGCCCGGCGCGGCCGGCGATCTGGCCGGCTTCGGCGGCGGTCAGATCCCGGAAGCTGCGGCCATCGAATTTGGAGAGGCCGGAGAAAGCCACATGGCCGATATCCATATTCAGGCCCATGCCGATGGCGTCGGTCGCGACCAGATATTCCACCTCGCCCGACTGGTACATTTCCACCTGCGCGTTGCGGGTGCGGGGCGACAGGGCCCCCATCACAATCGCGGCACCGCCGCGCTGGCGCCGGAGCAGTTCGGCAAGGCCATATACGTCGCTGGCCGAAAAACCGACAATGGCGCTGCGGCGCGGCAGGCGGGCCACTTTCGCGGGTTTGATATAGGACAGTTTCGAAAAACGCTCGCGCCCGACAATCTCGATTTCTGGGATCAGGCGGCGGAGGATACCTTGCATGGTGCCGGAGCCCAGAAGCAGGGTCTCGTGCCGGCCGCGGGTGTTCAGCAGATGGTCGGTGAAGATATGGCCGCGCTGGGCATCGGCCGCCATCTGGATTTCGTCGATCGCAACAAAATCAGCCATGGTGTGGCGCGGCATGGCTTCGGCGGTACAGAGGAAATAACGCGCGCCTTCCGGCACGATGCGCTCTTCCCCGGTCAAGAGCGCGACCTGGCGCGCGCCCTTGATGGCCACCACCTTGTCATAGACTTCCCGCGCCAGAAGCCGGAGCGGAAAGCCCATGACCCCCGAGGCATAACCGAGCATGCGTTCCACCGCATAATGGGTCTTGCCCGTGTTGGTGGGCCCCAGAACCGCCTTGATAATGCCTGCCATAAAACGCCCGCAGTGATACCAGAGAATACAAACCGTTAACTTTTATGCCTAATAGCTGTTCCGGTCGCCAGTTGGAAACCCTATAGTTGAACCTGAAGCGGCAGATACCATCGAAACAGAAAACCCGGGAGCACAAGCCTATGGCCTCGAGCCTTCTGAACCGCCGGCAGATTCTGAAGGGCGCGGCAGCCGTTGGCGGCGCGGCTGTTGCAGGTGCAACAGTTTCGCGGGCCAATGCAGCACCACCGATCGCCAGCCCCGCCGACCTTTCGACCTGCGAACGGCTGGACGCCGTGGCCTATACCGCCGACGAACGGGCGCTGATTTTCGACGAACTTGAGGGCATGGTCGACCGTATTCGCCGCCGCCGCGCCGCCGTGCAACTGACAGAGGCCGACGCCCCGGCCATGACCTTCGACCCGCGCCTGCCGGGCATGAGCTTCGCGCCGCAGGAAAACCGGGTGCTGCTGGCCGCACCAATGCAGGCCGCGCTGCCCAGCGACGAAGCCTCGATCGCCTTTGCGCCCTTGGTGACCCTCAGCCGCTGGATCAAGGCGGGGGTGATCACCTCAAGCCGGCTGACGGACCTGTATCTAAACCGTATCCAGCGTTATGCGCCGAAGCTGGAATGTTTTGTGACCATAACCGCCGACCTGGCGCGCGAACAGGCGCACAAGGCGGATGTGGAACTGAGAAGCGGGCGCTACCGCGGGCCCCTGCACGGCATCCCCTACGGCCTGAAGGACCTGTTCGACACCGCCGGCGTGCGCACCAGTTGGGGCGCAGAACCTTACAAGGACCGCATGCCCGCGACCGATGCCACCATCGTGACCCGCCTCAGGGACGCCGGCGCCGTGATGCTGGGCAAAACCACCCTGGGTGCGCTGGCTTACGGCGACAAATGGTTTGGCGGCATTACCCGCAACCCCTGGAACAGCGACGAAGGCGCGTCGGGCTCAAGCGCGGGTTCAGCCTCCGCCACCGCCGCCGGCCTGTGCGGTTTTGCCATCGGTACCGAAACCATGGGCTCGATCGTGTCGCCGTCGGCGCGCTGTGGCGCCACGGGGCTGAAGCCGACCTTCGGGCGGGTGCCGCGCACGGGCGCGATGCCTTTGTGCTGGTCGCTCGACAAAGCCGGGCCCATCTGCCGGGGCGCGGAGGACACCGCGCTCGTGCTGTCGGTCCTCAATGGCACCGACAATATGGACCCGAGCGCCATCGATTTCGGCTTCAGTTATGACGGCCCCAGTGTGCAGAAGGAAGAACTGCGCATCGGCTATAACCCGGCCTGGTTCGCGGACGGTGCCACCGGCAGTGACCGCAAGGCGCTGGCAACCCTGAAGGAACTGGGTTTCCGCCTGGTGCCCATCGAGCTGCCGAAACTGCCCTACAATACCATGCTGACCAACCTTGAGGTCGAATCGGCCGCCATGTTCGAAGAGCTGACCCTCTCCGGCCGGGACGACCTGATGAGCTGGCAGGAAGCGGCCGCCTGGCCCAATACCTTCCGGGCCGCCCGTTTCCATTCCGCAGTCGAATCGCTGCAACTGGACCGGTTCCGCCGCCGCACCATGGGCATCATGGCCGAGGTCTATAAACAGGTGGATTTGATCGTCTGCCCGCATTTTGCCGGCGACATGCTGGTGATCAGCAATTTCACCGGTTACCCGAGCCTGACCCTGCCGGTGGGCATGGAAAAACGCCCGACCCTGCCGCTCACAGGTGCGCGCCGCGACATTCCGGTGCCCGACCGGGTGGTGCCGCATGCCATTACCCTGTGGGGAAACCTGTTCCGGGAAGACCAGTTGATCGCCGTCGGGCAACTTCTGGAGCGCAGCCTGAATTTTGCCGCCAACCGGCCTGAACTGACCGCGAAGGAAGGCCTGTGACCATCCGCGTGACCGAAGGCGACATTACCACCGTGCCGGTGGACGCCATCGTGAACGCGGCCAACAACAGCCTCTTGGGCGGTGGCGGTGTCGACGGCGCCATCCACCGGGCTGCCGGGCCCGAGCTTCTGGCCGAATGCCGGCTTCTGGGCGGCTGCCGCACGGGGGATGCCAAGATCACCAGGGCCTATGCCCTGCCCGCCCGTTATGTCATCCATACCGTCGGCCCCGTATGGCAGGGCGGCGACAGGGGCGAGGCCGACATGCTGGCACGCTGTTACTGGCGGTCGCTGGTGCTGGCCGCAGACTATGGCCTGAAGTCCATTGCCTTTCCCGCCATCAGCACCGGCGCCTACGGGTATCCGGTCGAACACGCCGCACAGGTGGCCGCAGCCGCCACCCATGCCTGGCTGTTTTCGAACCCCGGCACGGGGGTCGAGGACGTGCGTTTTGTCTGTTTCGATATCCTGGCCACGAGCCACTACCGGCGCGCGGTCCAGGCGCTGGGCTAGACCAGCATCGCATCGGCAGGGATGCCGGCGCCCATATTGATCCACTGTGCCGCCGTGCCGGCCGATGCCCCCGTCACCCGCCCCGCCATTTTGGACGGTGCCGCATCGTCAAGCGGCAGGATCAAGGCCCCGATCCCGATACCGCCGGTGGCCACGTCCCGGAACGGGAAGAAGGTGGTATCCATCGGGATCTGCACGCCCCGTTCGAAAGTGTAATGCATGATGCGCCAGCGCCCGCAGGGCTGGGCCACCATGGCTTCGAACACCCGGATGATCAGCGCCCGGTCCTGGTCGCGCACGGTCGCGAAATATTCCTGGCCGGTGACATCGGCATTCAGGCCATCGGTGATGCCGCGCCCCACGAACGTGTTGATCATGGTGGCATCGGGCCC
Organism: Alphaproteobacteria bacterium; assembly: GCA_006226495.1. GTDB lineage: Bacteria > Pseudomonadota > Alphaproteobacteria > Sphingomonadales > Kordiimonadaceae > Kordiimonas. The sequence continues at coordinate 33,695 of SBGU01000035.1, read as the reverse complement.
CGGCGTGAACCGGCCTTCGATGACAAAATCCTTGAGGGGGCCCAGGGTGTCCCAGTCGATCCGGTCGCTTGTCGGCATGCCGGTGCGCGGCCAGATGGACCGCCAGTAGGTTTCGAACTGGTGGCTTTCACTCGCCCGCAACAGGGCAGCGTTGGTATCGTTATTCATAAGGTGAACCCCCGATCACACCCGACAGTTTGCCTGCAATCAGGGCGCCGATCAATCCCCCGCATTTGCCGGGAATGGCCAGAAATGGCCGGTTTTGGCCGATTAAGCTTGACCGGTGGCCCCGAATCGCCTATCCACGCCGCCAGTTCGGGTCAATTCCGGCCCGGGCTACATGGCTCATAAAGATTCTCGGGGCACAATGTCCCCGACAGAAAAACAAGGATAACGAACATGTCGCGCGTATGTGAACTGACTGGCAAGCGTGTAATGACCGGTAACAACGTGTCCCACGCTCACAACAAAACCCGTCGTCGCTTCCTGCCGAACCTGGTAAAAGCAACCCTGATCTCCGACGTCCTGAACCGTTCGGTCAGCCTGCGTGTTTCCACGCACGCGCTGCGTTCGGTTGAGCACAACGACGGTCTGGACAATTTCCTCCTGAAAGCTCGCGACACCGACCTGTCGGCTGCTGCGCTGAAGCTGAAGAAGGACATCAAGAAGAAGAAAGCCGAAGCTGCTGCTTAAGGCCTGTCTTCAGACAGAATTCCGGGAAACGCCGTGGCATACGCCGCGGCGTTTTTCTTTTGGGGGACCTAGCGGGCGGCGAACCAGTTGCCATAGACGGTATAATCAGCCGCATAGCGTTCGCGGGCCGCAGCCTCCAGATCGGCATCGGGTACAATCGCAGCCATTTCGGCCGAGCGGAAATTGTGGATTTCCGGAATCGCGACACCCGCGCGTTCAGAGAGCTTCGCCCGCAAGGCCGCCATGTCGCCCACCGACCCGATCCAGTGGTAAAGCCCGGCGTCCGTGCCCGCGATGTCGGTAATGGCGTTGGTGTGGGCACGGAGCGTGCGGAACACCTGCCGATAGCGGTCCAGGTGGCGGAGGAACGTGTCATAGTCCGGCTGCAGCGGCAGACCGAGGAACGTCTCGCGCCCCGGCACTTCCTTCGAGAGGTCGTTGGTGAACACCAGATTGAAACGGTAATAGGACCGGAGCCGCGCAACGGGATCGCGCACCACCAGGAAGCGGAACCAGTTCGGGTGGCTGTGCGCAAGTTTCGTGCGGTCCAGATACTGGTAAGGCGCGCGCTTGGCCACAAGCGTATGGGCGTGGCCTTCGCCGCGTTCGCCGGTCAGCATGAAATACAGCATGTCCTTCACGGTCGTGGACCCGCATTTGGGCACATGCAGATAGAGGATCTTGTGTTTGCGGACCGCCGTGAAGGCCGACCGGGGTGACCCTGCCAGCGCCAGTTCGCCGGGTGTGGGCGCATGTATCTTGTCGATGATGCGCTGCATCACCCCGGCTGCCGCCGCCTCGTCCCCCAGCATAAGGAGGACCCGGCGCTGGAACCGCCACAGGCGCACATGGTCCCGGTCCTGAAGCGCCGCCGCGATCAGCGCCTGCGCGGCTTCGGGCTTTTCGTCAAGGATCAGGGCCTCGGCCTTTGCAACAAGGGCCTTGATGTCGGTGTCTTTTGTATTTTCCATGGTGCCTGCTTACCCGGCCCGGAGCTGAAACACCAGCAGCAAGCTGCGCTGGGTCATGCGGAAATTATCGTCCGAGATCAGGAACAGAAGCGGCGGCTGGCCATCGCGTTCCACGACCGCCAGGCCTTCCATATTGTCGACCGTCAGGGGCGGCTTCAGGGTCGCCAGTTCTTCGCCCGTGATGGTGGCGCCGGCCTTGATGTCCGCGCCCTTTATGCGCAGGATCTTGGCGCTGACACCCCTGAGCGGCGAATAGTCCCGCATCAGCAACAGCATATCGCCATTCTTCATGGTGGCGGCATCGGTGGCGGAATAATCCTTCGGGCGCTGGAACCAGAAACGACCGCCGCCGGCCTCGTCGCCCACCCATCCGGTCAGCCGGCTGTCCGAGCCTTCTTCACCTTTGAGCGGCGTTTCGAACATCACCATCAGGCGCCCGTCGTTCAGGAAGCTGATGGCTTCCATGCCCGAATTGGAATGCACGCCTTCAAAATCGATGATCTTGTTATAGGGCGTGTTGCTGATGGGGCCGCCCGGGCTTGCGCGCAGCAGGCGGTGCATCTGTTCGAAACTGACGAGGAAACCGCCATCGGGTGCCTCGATCAGGCTTTCGGAATCGAAAGCGATCTTGGTAGCACCCGGCAGATTGGGGTCCAGGGGCTGCAGCACACTGTCGCTGAGCGGATTGGGCGCCGAAATATCCAGCTTTGCACTCAGCCAGTCGCCCTGGTCGCTGATCGCCACCAGCTTGCGCCCGCCATCGGTGACCACAAGGCCGGACCAGCCGCCAAAACGCGGGTCGGGAGAGCGCAGCGACCAGCCGGCCACATAAGTGAGGGCACCGATGTCCCGGCGGTTGGGGTCGCGCGGGTCAAGGGGCACGGCTTCCGCATGCACATCGGCATTGCGGGCACCCAGTTCGGCCCCGGCCCGGCCACCCGTGGGCAGGATCATATAGGCACAGGCCATGAACCCGGTCAGCGCCAGGATTGCCAGATGGTTCTTTGAACGCCCGAACATTTGGGTCAGCGCATCCCGCGCGGGCGCGGCGGCGTTTCTTCAAACAGGCTGGCCAGTTGTTCGGTCATGGCGCCGCCCAACTGTTCGGCGTCCAGGATGGTGACCGCACGTTTATAGTAGCGTGTGACATCATGCCCGATGCCGATGGCGATCAGCTCGACCGGCGACCGGGCTTCGATCCATTTGATCACCTGGCGGAGATGCAGCTCGAGATAGGTGCCGGAATTGACACTGAGCGTGCTGTCGTCAACCGGGGCCCCGTCCGAGATCACCATCAGGATGCGGCGTTCTTCCGAGCGCGCCATCATGCGGTTGTGCGCCCACAGAAGCGCTTCACCGTCGATGTTTTCCTTCAGGAGCCCTTCGCGCATCATCAGGCCGAGGTTGCGGCGCGCGCGGCGCCAGGGCGCATCGGCGGTCTTGTAGATGATGTGGCGGAGGTCGTTGAGGCGCCCCGGCTGTTTGGGCCTGTCTGCCTGCAACCATTTTTCGCGGCTTTGCCCACCCTTCCAGGCCTTGGTGGTGAAGCCGAGGATTTCCACCTTCACGCCGCAGCGTTCCAGCGTGCGCGCCAGGATGTCGGCGGAGATGGCGGCAATTGAAATCGGCCGCCCGCGCATGGAGCCCGAGTTGTCGAGAAGCAGCGTGACCACCGTATCCTTGAATTCGGTGTCGGATTCCAGCTTGTAGGACAAGGGCTTGGTCGGCGCCGACACCACGCGCGCCAGCCGGCCCGCGTCCAGGATGCCTTCCTCGAGGTCGAACTGCCAATGGCGCTGCTGTTGGGCAAGCAATCGCCGCTGCAGCCGGTTCGCCAGCTTGGATACAGCCCCGGACAGATGCGCCATCTGCTGGTCGAGATATTTGCGCAAGCGCTCAAGTTCATCGAGGTCGCACAGTTCCTCGGCCTTGACCACCTCGTCATAGTCTTCGGTGAACACCTTGTAGAAAGGCGTGTCGGGCAGCATTTCGAGGGGCCGGTTCGGGCGCCAGGGGATGGTGCCTTCATGTTTGCCTTCACCGGTTTCGGCTTCGGTATCGTCCAGTTCGTCGAGCGCGGCTTCCGATGAGGCATCATCGTCGGCGGTTTCGCCGTCGCCATCGTCGGACGATTCGGCGCCATCGGATTCGTCACCTTCTTCGGCTCCCGGTTCGCCTTCGGGGCTTGCGGGGCTGTTGTCGTCTTCGTCGGCGTCGGGCTGGTCCTGGTCGTCGGCCTGCTTGTCGCCGCTTTCGCCACCGATCAGTTCGGCGATGATGGTGCGGCTGAGCACCGCCAGCGCGCGCTGGTCACCGACCTTGTCTTCAAGCTGGTCGAGAAGATGCCCGACAGACTGTTCGAGCCACTTGCGCTGGCTTTCCACCGCCAGCACCGCGCTGTCGGGCGGCGGCGCACCGGTCAGTCGTTCGCGCACCATGAGGCCAAGCACATGCGCGAGCCTGCCACTTTCGTCGGACGAGGGCCGGGCGAGGCCGGCCTCGTAGGCTTTCTTTTCGGCAAGGGCGCCAAGATTGGCCATCATGCCCGGCATCTGGCGCGCGCCGATGGCTTCAAACCGGGCGTTTTCGACCGCATCGAACACCGCCCGCGCAATGTTGCCGGCGGGCGCCAGCTTCTGGTGCATTTTGGGGTCGTGATAGCGGTGCTTGAGTGCCAGCGAATCCGCCTGCCCGCGCACTTCGGCCACGTCCTTGGCACGCACCTTGTGCGGCAGGTAGGGCACACGAGCTTCCCCCGCGACCACACCCGGCTGGTCGGCGGTGAATTTCACCTCGAGCGCACGGTCCTCCGCCACCGCACGGGTCGCGGCGGCCAGCGCCTGTTCGAAAATCTCTTTTGCCTTGTTGCCGCCGTCTGCCATGGCCACACCCGGCCCTTAGGCCCCGATCACCAGGTTTGCCGCCGATTCCTTGAGTTCGGTGCCGAACGAGCGCTGGAAATATTCCGCCACGATCGCGCGTTCCGCCTCGTCACACTTGTTGAGGAAGCTGACACGGAAGGCAAAACCGACATCGCCGAAAATACGGGCGTTCTGGGCCCAGGTCAGCACGGTCCGCGGGCTCATCACCGTCGAGATATCGCCGGCCATGAAACCGGTGCGGCTGAGGTCGGCCACGCGCACCATGTTCGAAATGGTCTTGCGGCCCTCGTCGCTGTCATAGCCCGGCTCTTTCGCCAGGATGATGTCGGTTTCGGTGTCGTGCGGCAGGTAATTCAGGGTCGCGACAATGTTCCAGCGGTCCATCTGGCCCTGGTTGATCTGCTGCGTACCATGGTAAAGGCCCGTGGTATCGCCAAGGCCCACCGTGTTGGCGGTCGCAAAAATGCGGAAGGCCGGGTGCGGGCGGATGACACGGTTCTGGTCCAGAAGCGTCAGTTTGCCTTCCACTTCCAGCACACGCTGGATCACGAACATCACGTCCGGGCGGCCGGCATCATATTCGTCGAACACGATCGCGGTCGGGCTTTGCAGTGCCCAGGGCAGAATGCCTTCCTGAAACTCGGTGACCTGCTTGCCGTCCCGAAGCACGATGGCGTCCTTGCCGACAAGGTCGATCCGGCTGATATGGCTGTCGAGGTTGACCCGGATGGTCGGCCAGTTCAGACGCGCCGCCACCTGTTCGATATGGGTCGATTTGCCGGTACCATGGTAACCCTGGATCATCACACGGCGGTTGTGGGCAAAACCCGCAAGAATGGCCAGGGTGGTATCGGGGTCGAACACATAGGCCGGGTCGATGTCCGGCACATGTTCGGTGCGTTCGGCAAAGGCCGGCACTTGCATATCGAAATCAAGCCCGAACGTCTCGCGCACGGATATCTTTTTTTCGGGCAGGTTCAAACTCGGCAACTTTTCGGCCGCGATGGCGGTCATCTACTCATCCTCTTGTCAGTTCGACATCTGTTTCGTCGGTTTTGATAACCATTCTAAGGAATGCCACAAGCATTTACCAGCGGCGGCCCCGGCTGTGAACAGTGCTTGTGCCACCTTCTTTGCAGTGAAAGTAAGGCAGATGATCGCGATGTCACCAGAAGAATCAAAAAAAACGCGACAAAAGCACGCGGGCAAGCGGCCCATCAGCCGGCCTGGCCCGCAAGCGCCGGCCAGCGCGCCGCGATCTGGGTCACCAGGGTCTGGCGCCGGTTGCGGGCCTTGAAGCGTTCCGCTGCGGCTATCCGGCCTGCGCGGTCAAGCGGCGGGGCCTCGATCGCGCGGCTGACAGCGTCCGCCACCGCCGCCGCCGTATGGTCGCCAAAGGTGACATAGCCCGCGCCAAGACGCGCGGGTTCCCGCGCAAGCCAGGTGTTTGCGGGCACCACCAGGGTGCTTGCGACCCCGACCGCTTCCCACACCACGCCCGACGTATTATGCGCATAATAGTCGCGCGCATAGGGCGCGGCGACAATGTCGCTGGTGTCGAACAGGTCAAAATAGGCATCGTCCGACAGGCGGTCCAGGTAGAGGCGCAGATTGCCAAACCGGTCTGCCAGCGGTTTCAGTGCGGCTTCCAGTTTTTTCTGCTGGGCATCGACCACATGGGAACAGGCCTGGATGCTGAAGGTCCAGTCCGGATGGCGGCTGCACAGGGTGCGCACCATCTGAGGCAACAGATCAAGCCCCTTCTGCAGGCGCGGCCCACCGGCATAAAGAAGGGCATGGCGCCCGTCCGTCTGGCGCAAGGGTGCGTCGGGCCTGAGGCCGGAATTCAGGAGCGCATAGGGTTCGACCGTGCGCCCCCTGAGCGCGCTATAGTCTTCGGCCAGGCTTTCGCCGCAGGCGAAAAAGTCGATGCCGGGTGCATTATTGTCCGCCGCACGGAACGCCAGCTTGTAGAAACGCGCTGTGTCGACGCTCCAGATCCGTGCTTTCTGCCCGCCGTCTTCAGCCGTGCAGCCCGCCGGGCCCATCAGGTAACACAGCATGGTCGGCCGGTCGCCTTCCGGCAGCATGTTGAACCACTGCACAAGGCCGCTGAGCTGGAACTGCAATATGGTGGGCACAATCACCAGGTCGCCGCGCCCCGGTCGCCAGCCCGGCTGGCCCTTGTGCCTGCCGGCGCCGAGCGCGACCAGTTCGTCGGTCATCAGCTTGTTATACCGGAAATAGGTATCCCAGTTCTTCAGAAGGTCGGTGCGGTCGTCCATGTGCCAGAGGGTCTGGCTGAAATGCGGCACCACGGGCGCACCCGCGAGGCTCGGGTCCGGGAAACGCTGGTGCCCGAACACCCGCACCGGAATAGCGCGCGCCGCAAACAGGCCGACGAATTCCTGGTCCCAGCGGGCATAGTGGCCGTTATAACCCGCGAGCCCCGGGTCGAACAAATAGACCGTCGCCATGGTGAAAAAATCTGTCTTTCAACAATGCCGCCGTTGAAGCGGCGCCCCCGATGCCATAAGCATTTACCAACAATCAGCCGGGCGGCCAACAGGCAACCGGGCATATGCAACCCGTCGGAAGGTAGGCCAGACATGGGCGAAGTCGCCAGCACAATCGAAAAAAAACTGAACGCCGCGCTTGCACCCACACTGCTTGAGGTGATTGACGAATCGGAAGGCCATCGTGGCCATGCCGGTTTCCGCGAAGGTGGTGAAACGCATTTCCGGGTCGTGGTCGAAAGCCATGCGTTTGAAGGCAAAAGCCGGCTGGAGCGCCAGCGCATGGTGATGTCGGTTTTGAAGGACGAAATGGCCGGCCGTGTGCACGCCCTGTCGGTCAAGGCCGACATACCGGCCTGACCGTCAACCGACCGGAGACAGCGATCAGCGCTGTTTGCGGCGGCGGTCGACACGCACGGGGATCAGGCGGGCTTTCGGCATGGGGAACAGCGCATAGGCAACCCCAAGTGTGACAACGATCAGCAGCAGTTCTGCAGTCATGGCTTTATTCCTTTCGCCAGCCGTCCGTGACACCATGGTACGGCGCCAATGGTAACGGATTGGTAAAGGCGGTGTCGACACCGGTGTGAATCTTTCACACCGTGCAGGGCCTTCAGGGCAGGCGGTACAATTCGCCCGGCAGGAAGGTCCACACCGCAGTTTCAAGTTTGCCGTCGGGCTCGAACGCGAACCACGCCGCATTGTCGCCAAATGGCATAAGGTGCCTGAGCACATGGGCGTCCTGTGCGGGCGTGAAGCCTTCGACCAGAAGCAGGCGTTTTTCGTCTGCGTCATTGACCGCCATATCCGCCACCAGGACGGCATGGCCCGGATAGCCGGGCGCGACAAACACGTCGCCCGGCCGTATGTCGGCGGCAGCTACGCGCCTCAGGTCGCGCGCAAGCGAAGCCGTGCCCAGATAGGTGAAGATGATATCAAGCCAGCCCCGGAACGCGGCGCGGCTGTCTGCCATGGGTGCGACCTGGCTCCAGCTCACACCCCGGCCCTTGGGCACCGGCCGGCGCCCGGCAAGGTAATCGGCATAACTGAAGGCATCGCCCGAGGTGAAGCGGTAAACAAGTGCGGGCAATTGCCCGTTTGCATAAAGATATTCGGCATGCAGGCGCACAACCGTATCGGCACATTGCTGCAGGTCGCGCGGGCCCACATCAAGGTCGATGACGCCGGCAACATGCGGGGTCAGCCACAGTTCGGTACCGCTGTAAAGCCGAAGCGGCGCGCCCTGGGCCTTCATGGGCAGGTGGCGCGTATATTCGGCGAAACTGCCGTCGGCGAGCACGGCGCGGCGGAAACCCTTTGGCGTGGGGAAACGGGTGTCGAGCGTGTCCGTGCCGACCGGGCCATCGCGCCAGCCATAAACGGGGGCGGCGTGGGTCGGGCCGCTGGCGGCTGCCAGCAGCAAAAGGAAACCGGCAATCGGTACCCCGTGCTTGCCCACCCGATCGTCCTTATCAGAAGTGGCGGCGACCCTGTGTGCTCGAGAACCAGAAACCCGCCACCGAAACGGCGAGGAGGATGAAGCTGAGGGTCCAGTCTGCTGTCGTAAATTCGGTCATTTTTATCGTACCTTTTTATCGTTGTTTGTCTGTCCTTCCTAAATTCACGGAACATTTGGGCAGAAACGTGATGAAATTAGGGAGTCTTTGGTTCTTTTCAGCCCTGGTACGCCGACCGGCGTCCGGAGCCTTTTCTCGTGTCGTGTGCATCTTTAATGGGAACGCCCGGCACGGCCTTCAAGGCCCCGGGCTTTGGGAAACCGCAGATTCCAAAAGAAAACCGGCACAATCGTTTCAGCGGCAGGCTATTTCGCGCCAGCTTCGATACCGGTCAGTTCATGCGGAAACGGCAAGCGGTAGGACACAGACATCTTGTGGCCTTCTACCAGCACCGCTGATCGCTCCGGCTTGGAGGCGAGCAAAGCCTTGAAGGCTTCGGCTTCAGACTGGGGCAGATAGACGCTGAAAGCATTGCCGCCGCGTTTGCGCGTGGTGGAATGCTCAAGTCCCGGCCAACGATCCGGCCAGACGACAGATTTGCCCGGCGCATGTTCGTAGGGCCAGAACATCACTTCGATATAGTCCGGTGTCCAGGGTTTGGCGTCCACCCAGTTTCCCGACATGGCAAAGGTCCATAGATCGGCAAGATCAGCCGGCAATATCGGTTGCTCTTCCAATTGTTGGGAAAGTTGCGTGCAGTTCCTTCCAACATCGCTGTTTATACAGCGTTCTTCGAAATATACTTGGCGCTGTTGCCGTTCAGCATCCAGACTTGCCTGATCAAAATCGCCATATATGCCAGCCGTCTTCTGTGCATTACCGTCACGGATGACGAATTCATAGCGCGGCTGGTCTGAATACATTGACATTCTAACGGATTTTTCGCGGGGCTGCATGGCAGCCATCAGCGATTGGAGCATTGCTTCCGCAGGTGTACCGTCAATGTTGGCGGTATAATATCGGCCTTCCGCATTCAGGAAAATGACTGTCCCATCAGGGTAATAGCTGAACACCGGAGAATCAGACCCGATGACCATGAGCCAGGGATTACGCTTGTAGAGGGCAAGCAGCGGCTCATCAGGTTCTGCCGTGCAGCCCACAAGCAATGAACAACTAATAACAAAACTCCAGAGCAGCCTGAGCATCATATCCCCCGTTTTGATGGCACCCAGATGTCATATCGGACATTTGTGCGCCGGTGAAGCACGTTGCTGCCGCAAAAAGAAAACCGGCAGTGCCCCAAGTGGGACACTGCCGGTTCATACTGTTTCATCGGCCCGGGTTTTACCCCGGGACCAGCGTTAGCCGTGCAGCGCGCTGACCGGCGGTTTGCCGAGCGGCGGGGCAAACTTGGTCAGGACGATGCCGTCAACCGCAGCTTCATATTCTTCGGCGGTCGGCGTGCGGCCAAGGATGGTGGACAGCACAACAACCGGGGTCGATGCCAGCAGCGATTCGCCCTTCTTGTTGTCGGCATCCTCTACAACACGGCCCTGGAACAGGCGGGTCGAGGTTGCCATCACGGTGTCGCCCTTGGCGGCCTTTTCCTGGTTGCCCATGCAGAGGTTACAGCCCGGGCGTTCCAGATACAGGGTATTTTCATACGTGGTGCGGGCGGCGCTTTTGGGCGCGGCATCATCGAATTCGAAGCCGGCATATTTCTGGAGCACTTCCCAGTCGCCTTCGGCCTTCAGTTCGTCGACGATATTGTAGGTCGGTGGTGCGATGACGAGCGGGGCCTTGAATTCAACGGCACCCTTCTGCTTTTCGATATTGCGCAGCATCTGGGCGACGATCTTCATGTCGCCCTTGTGCACCATACAGGAGCCCACGAAGCCCAGGTCCACCTGCTTTTCGCCCTTGTAGAAGGAAACCGGGCGGATGGTGTCGTGGGTGTAGCGCTTCGAAACATCGGCGTTGTTCACATCCGGGTCGGCGATCATCGGCTCGACGATCTGATCCAGGTCCACCGTAAACTCGGCGAAATATTTCGCGTTCGCATCGGGCGCCAGCGCCGGCTTGGCACCCGAACGGATGTCGGCAATGCGCTGGTTGGCGATGTCGATCAGGCCCTGAAGCGTGCCGGCAGCGTTTTCCATGCCCTTGTCGATCATGATCTGGATGCGGCTTTTCGCAATTTCCAGCGATTCGATCAGGGTCGCATCCTCGGAGATACAGATCGAGGCCTTGGCTTTCATCTCTGCCGACCAGTCGGTGAAGGTGAAGGCCTGATCGGCCAGCAGAGTACCGATATGCACTTCGATCACACGGCTCTGGAACACGTTCTCGCCGAACTGTTTCAGCATCTGGGCCTGGGTGGCATGTACCACATCGCGGAAGTCCATATGGTCCTTCAGAGTACCCTTGAAGGTGACCTTCACCGATTCCGGGATCGGCATGGTGGCTTCGCCGGTTGCGAGCGCCAGCGCCACGGTGCCGCTGTCGGCACCAAAGGCAACGCCCTTGGACATGCGGGTGTGGCTGTCGCCGCCGATGATCACGGCCCAGTCGTCAACGGTCATGTCGTTGAGGACCTTGTGGATCACGTCGGTCATGGGGTGGTAAACACCCTTGGGGTCACGCCCGGTGATCAGGCCGAACCGGTTCATGAAGCTCATCAGTTTCGGGATGTTGGCCTGGGCCTTCTTGTCCCAAACCGATGCGGTATGGCAGCCGGACTGGTAGGCACCGTCCACCTTCGGTGAAATCACCGTGGCGGCCATGGCTTCCAGTTCCTGCGAGGTCATCAGGCCCGTGGTATCCTGCGAACCGACGATATTGACCTTCACCCGAACGTCCGAGCCGGCATGCAGCACCTTGCCCGGTGCCACGCCAACGGCGTTCCGGTTGAAGATTTTCTCGACCGCGGTCAGGCCCTGGCCCGGGTTCGACACTTCTTTCGATTTGGCGAACACAGCCGGCGCCTCGATCCCGAGGGTCGCGGCCGCGAAGCTTTGCAGCTTCTTGCCGAACACGATGGCGTAGGAACCCCCAGCCTTGATGAATTCCTGCTTCGGCGGCGTGAGGGCCGCCGAGATATCGACCAGTTCCTTGCCAGATGCGTCATACAGCTTCTTGGCTTTGGTGTTGATGGTCAAGACCGTGCCGGTATCGATGGAATAGGTCTGCTCCAGAACCGGATCGCCATTATCGTCCAGAACCGGCTTGCCGTCGGCATCCAGTTTCTTGACCCAGTTCTTGAGGTTGAGGCCGATACCGCCGGTCACGTCAACCGTGGTCAGGAAGATCGGCGAAATGCCGTTGGTGCCGCCCACGATGGGGGCGATGTTCACGAACGGCACATAGGGGCTGGCCTGTTTGCCGGTCCAGAGCGCGACGTTGTTCACGCCGGACATGCGGCTTGAGCCCACACCCATGGTGCCTTTTTCCGCCACCAGCATCACGCGGGCATCCGGGTGCTGTTTCTGCAAGGCCACAATTTCGGCCTGCGCGACTTCGGAGATCATGCATTTGCCATGCAGCTCGCGGTCGGAACGCGAGTGGGCCTGGTTGCCGGGCGAAAGAAGGTCGGTCGACACGTCGCCTTCGGCGGCGACATAGGTGACCACCTTGATCTCTTCGTCGATGGCAGGAAGCTTGGTGAAAAACTCGGCCTTCGCATAGCTTTCCAGAATGTCCCTGGCGACGGCATTGCCGGCGGCAAAGGCCGCGGCCAGCCGGTCGGTGTCGGCGTCATAGAGGAACACCTGCGATTTCAGCACGTCGGCTGCCTTGGCCGCAACCGCCGCGTCGTCACCGAGCGCCAGGTCGAGAAGAACCTCGACCGACGGGCCGCCCTTCATGTGCGACAGCAGTTCGAAGGCGAAATCCGGGGTGATTTCGGCAACCTCAGCCTGACCAAGGATGATCTCTTTCAGGAAGGCTGCTTTCACGCCGGCCGCACTCGTGGTGCCGGGCAGGGTGTTGTAGATGAAGAACTCGAGCGACGCTTTCCTGTGTTCGTTCGCGAGGTCTTTGATCTGGGAAATGATCTCTTGTACCAGTGCGCCATCATCGATGGGCTTCGGATTCAATCCCTGGTTCTTGCGAGTTTCGATCTCTTTCAAATATTCGGTGTACAAACCCATGACTGTCCTGACAAAAAGTGTTAGAGGAAGCTTGAAACCCGGGCCGCAGAGAGGTCTGCCAAGCAAGGGGTGAAGCGGGCTGGCGCATACTATTTCAACACACCCCTGCTTGCAAGAAGGTTCGGCTCAAATAACTACGGTTTTCGGCCAATTTTAGCCCTTTTCAATGCGCAAATTCGGCCTATATCAAACCTTTTGATACGGAAGGCTCCGACCCATGGCATCCGCTCCCCAAGATACCCTGAAAACCCGCCGCACCCTCACGGTAAACGGCAAGGAATATGACTATTTCAGCCTGAAGGCCGCCGAGGCGACCATCGGCGACGTCTCGCGCCTGCCCTACACGCTGAAAGTGCTTCTTGAAAACCTGTTGCGCTTCGAAGACGGCGACACGGTGAAGGTCGAGGATATCCAGGCCCTGGCCAATTGGCAGAAAGAGCGCCGGATGAACCATGAAATCGCCTATCGCCCCGCCCGGGTGTTGATGCAGGATTTCACGGGTGTGCCCGCAGTGGTCGACCTGGCCGCCATGCGTGCGGCGATGGCCGAAATGGGCGGCGACCCCGAAAAGATCAACCCCCTGGCCCAGTGCGACCTGGTGATCGACCATTCGGTGATGGTGGACAAGTTCGGCACACCGAAATCCTTCAAGGAAAATGTCGACCTGGAGATGGAGCGCAACCGCGAGCGTTATGAATTCCTGCGCTGGGGCCAGAACAGCCTGAACAATTTCTCTGCCGTGCCGCCGGGCACCGGCATCTGCCACCAGGTGAACCTCGAGTATCTGGCCAAGACGGTCTGGACCGCGCCGGACGGCGACCGCACGCTGGCCTACCCCGACACCTGTGTCGGTACCGACAGCCACACCACCATGGTGAACGGCCTTGCCGTGCTTGGCTGGGGTGTAGGCGGCATCGAGGCCGAGGCCGCCATGCTGGGCCAGCCGGTGTCCATGCTGATCCCCGAAGTGGTCGGCTTCAAGCTGACCGGCCGGCTGCAGGAAGGCATCACCGCCACCGACCTGGTGCTGACCGTGGTGCAGATGCTGCGCGCCAGGGGCGTGGTCGGCAAGTTCGTGGAATTCTACGGCTCCGGCCTTGACGAGCTGACCATCGCCGACCAGGCCACCATTGCCAACATGGGCCCGGAATATGGCGCCACCTGCGGCTTCTTCCCGGTCTCGAAACAGACCCTGAATTACCTGACGTTTACGGGCCGCGACGCCGAAACCGTGGCGCTTGTCGAAGCCTACGCGAAGGAACAGGGCATGTGGCGCGATGCAGGCTCGCCCGAACCGGTGTTCACCGACACACTCGAGCTGGATATCTCGACCGTCAAACCCTCGCTCGCAGGGCCCAAGCGCCCGCAGGACCGGGTCGAACTGGTAAACGCCGCCACCGAATTCGACAAGGTCATGGCCTCCTTCGACAAGGACGGCACCAAGGAATTTGCGGTTGAAGGCGAAAACTACAAGCTGAAGAACGGCGATATCTGCATCGCGGCGATTACCAGTTGCACCAACACCTCGAACCCGGGTGTGCTGATCGCCGCCGGCCTTGTCGCCAAAAAGGCGCACGAACTGGGCCTGAAGCGCAAGCCGTGGGTGAAAACCTCGCTGGCCCCCGGCAGCCAGGTAGTGACCGATTACCTCGACAAGGCGGGCCTGACAGAACATCTGGATGCGCTTGGCTTCAATCTGGTGGGCTATGGCTGCACCACCTGTATCGGCAACTCGGGCCCCCTGGATGCGCCGATTTCGAAGGCGATCAACGCCAATGACATGGTCTGTGTGTCGGTCCTGTCCGGCAACCGCAACTTCGAAGGCCGCGTAAGCCAGGACCTGAAGGCCAACTATCTGGCGTCGCCGCCCCTTGTGGTCGCCTATGCCATCGCAGGCTCGATCCGCATCAATATCGCGACCGAGCCCTTGGGCCAGGACAAGGACGGCAATGACGTATACCTGAAGGACCTGTGGCCTTCGAACAAGGAAGTCCATGACGCCATCGCCAAATCGCTGACCCGCGAGATGTTCATCGAACGGTATGCCGATGTCTTCGCCGGCACACCCGAATGGCAGGAAATCCCGGTCGCCGAAGGCAAGACCTATGAATGGAACGCCGAAAGCACCTATGTGCAGCACCCGCCCTATTTCATCGGCATGGGGCACGAGGTGGGCGACACCCACAATATCATGGGCGCACGGCCGCTGGCCCTGTTGGGCGACAGCATCACCACCGACCATATCTCGCCCGCGGGCTCGATCAAACCGGACAGCCCGGCCGGCAAATACCTGCAGGGCAAGGGCGTCGCGGTGGCCGACTTCAACAGCTATGGCTCGCGCCGCGGCAACCATGAGGTCATGATGCGCGGCACCTTCGCCAACATCCGCCTGAAGAACCTGATGGCGCCGGGCACCGAAGGCGGCTGGACCACCTACCAGCCGTCCGGTGACGTGATGAGCATCTATGACGCTTCGATGCAATACCAGGAAGCCGGCATTCCGCTGGTGGTGATCGGCGGCAAGGAATATGGCACCGGTTCAAGCCGCGACTGGGCGGCCAAGGGCACCAACCTTTTGGGCGTGAAGGCCGTGATTGTCGAAAGCTTCGAACGTATCCACCGCTCCAACCTCGTTGGCATGGGTGTGCTGCCCCTGCAGTTCAAGGACGGCGACACGCGCGAGACCCTGGGCCTCAAGGGCACCGAGACCTTCGACATCACCGGCATCGAAGGCACGATCAAACCGGCGCAGGATGTGGATATGACCATCCATTATGCCGACGGCACCCAGAAAGCCATCAAGCTGCTGTGCCGCATCGATACCGAAAACGAGGTCGAATATTACCGCAATGGCGGCATCCTGCATTATGTGCTGCGGCGCCTGGCGGCCTGAGCACCAGACGGCGGAAACAAAAAAAGGGCGACCGTCGGGCCGCCCTTTTCTCTTCAGGCAAAAAGCGCCGAGGCAACAAAGGAGAGCAGATAGCGCACCCGGCCCTCGGCATCCGCCGCCGGCAGGTCCAGCACGCTGACCGCCACATGTTCGCGGCCCCGGTAGCTCATGTGCCCGGTGAAATAGCCGGCGGCAGGCGCACGCAGGAGACCGCGCAGATAATGCAACAGGTCGGCCCGCACCGTGTCCTCGACATCCATGAACCGCATGCCCTGTTTCATGGCATCGCCAAAGAAGCCCCGGTACTCCTCGCCCATCAGCCGGCAATAACCGCCGTCAAGCGCCGCATCGAATTCATAAAGGGCAAACAGGCCATGCCAGCCGCGCAGGTCGCGGAAATCGAGCTCGGACCGTTTCATGACGGCATTCTGCCCGCGCTTGCGTTCATAAAGGTCCAGCATGCCGGTGAACGGCGGCAGGTCCGGCAAGCCCGCTTGCAGGTCGAACAGATAGCGCCGACCCCGCGGGCGTTTCTGCATCCGGGCGGCGGAAAGGGGTTGCCTGTGCTGGCGTTTCTGCATTCTTGACCTGCCGGTATTGACCCTGCCGGTGCGGCGCCATTTGTGGCACCAGTTATTGGAAGGGCCGCAGAGCCAATGGCCCCGCGGTCCGTCAATCGCCGCGATAGGGCGACTGCTCCCTGATGAAAGACAGCACATAGCGGCACCGGCCGTCGGCGTCCAGCGCCGGCAGGTCGAGGATATCGACATTCACATGTTCGCGACCCTCGCTTGGCAGACCGCCGGTGAAATAGCCAATGGCGGGACGCCTGAGCATTTCCGAAAAATAGCCCACAAGGTCAGGCAGCTTCAGGTGATCGGTCTGGCTCATGCGCATGCCCTGCCACAAGGCCCCGTCATACAGGCCGCGATAGCCTTCACCCAGGATGCGGATTTCGCCGTCCGACATGTCCTCGCGGAACAGTGTCAGGCAAAACTGTGCGTGCCAGCCGCGCAAGTCCTTGAAGTCAAAGGCCGACCGCTGCGGCACACGCGCACCGCCACACTTGCGCGCATACAGGTCGATGACCTCCTTGAAGATGGGCAGGTCGGGCAGACCGGCTTCCAGCGGAAAATAATAGACACGTCCTGCGGGGCGGTTGATCCGCTCCGCACGTTCCAGGGACTGACGCAACATCAACACAATATTACCCGCGCCTTTAGATAAGGGTTCATTCGCGGGCCACTTTTCTGTATAGGTGCCAGAATTTTCACACACAGGTGATTGGTAAGTGACCCTGCTCAAAGTTAAGTTGAAAACATGAGAAAGTGGTTAACAGTAGTATTCTTCAGCATGTTTGGCGCCTTCACGGCTGCCCAGGCATTCGATGACGCGCCGGCGGCAGAAAGCCCGACGGTGGTCGAACTGTTCACGAGCCAGGGCTGTTCGAGCTGTCCGCCGGCCGATGCCGCGCTACGCTCGCTGAGGGACCGCCCGGGTGTGCTGACCCTTTCCTGGCCGGTCGACTATTGGGACCGGCTTGGCTGGGAAGACACGTTCGCCGACCCGCACAATGCGCTTCGCCAGGCCGCCTACAACAAGCGCCTGGGCCGAGGCGGTGTTTTCACCCCGCAGATGGTGTTCGACGGCAAGGTCCAGTGTGTGGGGTCAAAACCCGAACAGATCCGTGCCGCGATCGAAACCGCGCGCGAGGAACGCCCTGACCCGGTGACCCCCAAGCTGGGCCTGACCACGGACGGCGAACGCATCAGCGTGACCCTGCCGGCGGCGACCCTGGATGAAACCACCTCCGTGCGCATCGTCTGGTACCTGGCCGACGCCGAGGTAGAGATCGGCGACGGCGAAAACCGCGGCCGGTTGCTGCACTATACCAACGTGGTGCGCCGTTCCGACGTGCTTGAGGACTGGGACGGTCGTGCCGTGACCCTGAGCCTCGATCCCGCCGACGGCCATGGTGCCGGCGCCGACCATGTGGCCGTCTTGTTGCAGCAGGGTTATGGCCATGGCCCCATCATCGGGGCGGCCAGCATGGCGCTTGATATCGGGCCCAAGGTGATCCAGGCCAGCATGCCCTGATGCCTGTCGGGGCGCGCGCGCCGCGCCCCGCTGAACAGAACCACCCCAAAAGCATTTCTTGACATTCGCTTTCATTGCGGGCATAGAGCGCCCCGGCGAAAACGATACCCGGCTGTTCCGGGTGCCAGGGCCCCGATGTCGGGGCCTGTTTGTTTGAACAACGTTTCCGTGCGATGGTCGCACAGCCCGCGTCAGTCTGAATACGATGTGTATTTCCTGTCAGGTTATGGAAATGGCGTTCCCGCCAAGATGAAAAGTTGGCTCCCGGCCTGATGGCCGCTGGCCCATAACCGTGATTGGAAAATTGATGACTGACTTCTCGGCGCTCTCCCTGAGCGAACCGGTGCTGCGCGCACTCGAAAACCAGAATTTTACCACCCCGACAGCCATTCAGACCGCCACCATTCCGGCGCTGATGAACGGCAACGACGTCATTGGCGTGGCCCAGACCGGCGGCGGCAAGACCGCAGCTTTCGTGATCCCCATGCTGGAACGCCTGGCGCTTGAGACCGAGAAGCCGAAGCCCGGCATGCCGCGTGCGCTGATCCTGGCGCCGACCCGCGAACTGGCCATGCAGATCACGTCCGCGATCCAGGACCTGGCCCGCTTCCTGCCGATCAAGAGCTGCACCATTTATGGCGGTGCGCCCTACCGTACCCAGCTTCACATCCTGCGCCGCGGCGTCGACATCCTGGTCGCCACCCCCGGCCGCCTGATGGACCATATGAAGCAGGGCAACATCTATCTGGATGAAACCGGCTACTTCGTTCTTGATGAAGCCGACCGCATGCTGGACATGGGTTTTGTCGACGACGTGCGCCTGATTTCGGCCCGCCTGCCGGTTGGCCACCAGTCGGTCATGTTCTCGGCCACCATGAACCCGGCGATCAAGGAACTGGCCAATACGCTCCTGAACGAGCCGGAACATATCCAGGTCGCGGCACAAGCCAG
This sequence comes from Alphaproteobacteria bacterium, assembly GCA_006226495.1. GTDB lineage: Bacteria > Pseudomonadota > Alphaproteobacteria > Sphingomonadales > Kordiimonadaceae > Kordiimonas. The sequence continues at coordinate 15,087 of SBGU01000035.1, read as the reverse complement.
CATCGCCGACAACCTGACCCACAAGGTTCTGTTCACCGCGCGTGAGCACAAGACCGACCTGTTGCTGCACATGATCGAGGAACGCGGTGTCTACAAGGCGCTGGTGTTCACCCGTACCCGTGCCGATGCCGACGAACTGTGCGACATTCTGCAGGACCACGGCCTGAAGGCTGACGCCATCCATGGCGACAAACAACAGCGCCAGCGCCAGCGTATCATCCAGTCGTTCCGCGACGACCGCATCAACTTCCTGGTGGCAACCGACGTGGCGGCCCGCGGCATCGACGTGCCGGACGTGACCCACGTCTTCAACACCGATGTGCCGGTTGAATCGGAAAACTATGTGCACCGTATTGGCCGTACCGCCCGTGGCGGCGCCAGCGGTGAAGCCTTCACTTTCTGCAGCCGTGGCGAAATCGGCCTGCTGCGCGCGGTTGAACGTGTGATCAAACAGTCGATCGAGGTCGAGGAAAACAACCCGTTCCCGCAGGTTATCGGCAAGAAGCGCAGCTTCGTAAAACCCGAAGGCCGCACCGGTCGCCCGCAAGGCGGCAAATGCTTCGGCGACAATGCCAAGGGCGGCCAGCGCCGCGAGTTCGGTGGCGAACAGCGCGGTGAATTCCGCCCCAAGCGTGACCGTTTCGAAGGCGAAGGCCGCGAAGGCCGGGACGATTTCCGCCCCAAGCGCCGTGAGTTCGATGGCGAGCAACGCGGCGAATTCCGTCCGAAGCGCGACAAGTTCGAAGGCCAGGGCCGGGAAGAGCGTGGCGAATTCCGCCCGAAACGCCGTGAGTTCGACGGCGAGCAGCGCGGTGACTTCCGCCCCAAGCGCGACAAGTTCGAAGGCCAGGGCCGGGAAGAGCGTGGCGAATTCCGCCCGAAACGCCGCGAGTTCGACGGCGAGCAGCGCGGTGACTTCCGCCCCAAGCGTGACAAGTTCGAAGGCCAGGGCCGGGAAGAGCGTGGCGAATTCCGCCCGAAGCGCCGCGAGTTCGATGGCGAGCAGCGTGGTGAATTCCGCCCCAAGCGCGACAAGTTCGAAGGCCAGGGCCGGGAAGAACGTGGTGAATTCCGTCCGAAACGCCGTGAATTCGACGGTGAGCAGCGCGGTGACTTCCGCCCCAAGCGTGACCGTTTCGAAGGTGAAGGCCGCGAAGGTCGTGAAAACCGTGAAGGCCGGGGCGAATTCAAAGGCAAGCGCCGCGAGTTCGATGGCGAAAAACGCAGCGGCGAATTCCGCCCGAAACGTGAAGGTTTCGACGGCGAAAAGCGCGGCGAGTTCAAAGCCAAGCGTGGCGAAATGGGCAAACGCACCGAAATCGGTCGCGGCAAAAAAACCGAAGCCGGCAAGGGCGCTCCCCGCAAGAAAGCGGTCGCCAAAGGCGGCAACAAGCCGATGTTCAAGAAGCGCGCTGCCTGAAAGGGACGCGGTTGAACCGACACTGAAAGACGCCCGGCCAATGTGCCGGGCGTTTTTGTTTCAGCGCGCCGCCTTGGGCCGGAAAAAACTGTACAGATACGCAACGTCGCCAGCTTCGTTGCGGGCCGGCAGGTCCAGGACATCAAAGGCCTTGTGTTCCCGCCCCTTGAACGGGACAACCCCGGAATAGCGGCCAAAAACACCATCGGCGCGAATGGCTCGGAAATAGTCGGCATAGTCTTCGAAAGTGAAATAGGGGAGGTCGGAAAAGCGCATGCCCGCCTTCACGTCATTGCCGAACATCTGGGCGACATCCTCGCCCACCAGCCGGAACTGAAGATCGCCGTTTTCTTCCATTGCCGACATGATCATGCGGGAATGCCAGCCGGAAAATCCCCGGAAGGAAAGCTGCGCGCGTTTTGGCAGAGCGCCGGCATCCAGCGCCGCCACCCATATGGATACGATCCTGGCGTACCCTTTCCAGGCCGGATCGCCCGGCATGTCCTGTTTCAGATTGCCGAGCTCATGAAGGCTGGCCTTGTATCTTGCCTGAGTGCCCGGCGGATAATCCGCTTCTGCCACTGGTCCCGTCTCCCGGATTGCACCCGTCATTGTTGCGCTTAAGCACATATATTTCAACCGTGCAGGCGAATGCACTTTGCCGGAATGCCCGCAAACCCTATGATAACCGCCATGGGAAAATATCTGCCTGTCCTCTGTATCAGCCTTTGCCTGGGCCTTGGTGCGCCAGTCCCTGCCGTCATGGCCGACTCGGAAGACGACTTTGCCGCCAGCCAGGCCGCCCGAGCAGACGCCGTGGCCGCCTTTCGCAGCCAGGACCTGCCCACCGCCCTCCGGCATATGGAAACCGCACTTGCCTACCGACCGGGCCATCCGCTCCTGTTGGGTTATGTCGCCTACCTGGCCGCCGAAACCGGCGATCCGGCACTGGCGCTTGCCGCTGCCAACAGCTATGCCGACCTTGGCCTTGTACCCGGCGCCGATATCCGTGCGGCGCTCGAAAAGGCGCTGCCGGGCGACGCCTGGCAAAACTTGCAGGCGCGCTTCGATGCCAATGCTGCCGCCGTGGGCACTGCGCAGCTTGCCGCATCCCTGCCCGACAGCTTGCGCCTGGTGGAAGGCATCGCGGCATCAGCGGACGGTACGCTCTATTTTGGCACCATCGTGTCGCGCGCCCTGTATGCCCGCGCCAGCGACGGGCAGGTGCGCAAGATTTTTGATGGCGCGGCGGCAGGCCTCGGCAGCTTTTTCGGCCTCGCCTACCAGGAAGGCCGCGGGCTTTTTGCCACTTTCGCAACCATCGATGAAACACCGGGTATCGCCGCAGCCGACAGCAAAACCGGCCTGTTGCTTCTGGACCCTGCGACCGGCCAGGTACTGGGGCAATGGACCTTACCGGGCACCAGCGAAAACGCGCAGGTGGCCGATGTAACCATCACGGCCAGCGGTTCGGTTTTTGTGAGCGACGCCAAGGGCAAGGCGGTATACCGGCTCGAGGGCGAAGGGCTGGTGCCCGCCTACCGACATCCGGGTTTCATGAGCCCGCAGGGCATCGCCGAAGACAGTGCCGGGCATCTGGTTCTGGCGGATTATGGCCGCGGCCTGTGGCTTTTGAACACCGGGAGCGGCGAGCCGACCCTGATCGAGGTCCCCGCTGGCACCAGCCTTGTCGGCATCGACGGGCTGGCGCGCCACGGCGACCGGCTGGTGGCCATCCAGAACGGGGTGAACCCACAGCGGCTGGTAACCATCCGCCTGTCGGCCGACGGCAGAACTGTCGCAGATGCAACAATATTGGCACAGGCGCTGCCCGATTTCGACGAGCCGACATTGGGCACCAGCAGGGGCGGCACATACTATTTTGTCGCCGCCAGCCACTGGCCGAGCTTTGCCCCCGGCGGGGTGCTGAAGGACGGCGCCAAACCGGCGCCGACCGCGATCCTTTCCATCAGGGACTAGGGCAAGGCCCGGTAGCGGAAGTCGCGGAAACGCACCGCACCATCGCCCGCGCTATAGATGGCGGGCTTCAGGCTCAGGAACCCGCCCAGCACATTATGGTGCATGCCCGAAACCTCCATCTGCCAGGGATGCTGGACCCAGCTTTTACCGCCATCATGGGAATAGTGGAAGGTCACCACATTGCGGTCGTTCCGAAGCCGTATGGAGACCGTGCCGGTTTGCATGGGCATGCGCATCCAGCTGTGTTCCTGGCCATAATTGAAGGTGCGCATTTCGCTGCCGCTGAAGCCCACACCCACAAACATGCGGTCGTCATAGAATAACAACAGCCCACCCTCGCCGCCTTCCTGCAGCTCGAAACTGATCGTGGCTTCATAGGCAAGGTCGGGGGCGATGCAGGTCATGGGTGAACAGGTGGCGGGGCCGGTGCCCTTGCCGGCGACGGTCAGGCCGCCCGTGCCATATTTTACCCGTGCCATCTCGCCCTGCGCGGGGGCATGGAAGCTCCAGTTCACACCGAACCGATCGGTGCTGAAATCATCCGACAGCGGAAAGCCGGCTGGCCCCGCGGGACCCGGCACCGGCTTCGGCATCGGGGCCGACAGGTCGCCGCCACGTGCCACGAACCAGCCGTCGTCGGTCCAGTCGATGGGCTCAAGAAGCGTTTCGCGCCCGAGGGTACGGAAGTCGTTTTCATAGCCGTGATAGACCATCCACCAGTCGCCCGCCGGGCCTTCAACAATGGATGCATGGCCGCGCGACCACCAGGGTTCGTCCGCGCTTGTGGTGCGCACCAGGGGGTTCATCGGGCAATGTTCCCACGGGCCATGGATGGAAGCCGAACGTGCCACCACCACCATATGGCTGGTGGGCGGACCCGACGTGCCACCGACGGCGGTGATCAGGTAGAACCAGCCCTCGCGCCGCACGATCTTCGGGCCTTCGGGCGCGAACATTTCCACCACCCAGTCGGCGGGATAATGCCAAGGTTCGAACGCCTGTTCGAGGTCGCCGTCGGTCGCCAAACCATCGTCGGCCAGGCGCACGCGTTTGACGCCCGCCACGAACAGATAGCGCTTGCCATCCTCGCCCACCGCATGCCCGGGGTCGATATGGCCATAGAGCCCGAGGTCGATGGGTTCGGACCAGGGCCCGCGGATATCGTCGGCCCAGACCACATAGATGCCGAACCGGCCACCGCCGTCGCAGGGGATATAGATGAAATAGCGGCCATCATGCTTGATCAGGTCCATGGCCCAGATGCTGCCGACCGGCGTGCGCACCGCAGGTCCCACCGGCACCCAGTTCACCAGGTCGCGCGAATGCCAGATCACCACACCCGGGTAGGCGGAAAAGGACGAGAAGGTCATGTAATAGTCGTCGCCGTCCTTCAGGATCGTGGGATCGGCATGGTCGCCCGCGACGATGGGATTGAGGAAAGTGCCGTCGCCCAGGTCGGCGATGCGCTGGCCCTCGAAGCCCCGGCCCCAACGGGGCGCGGGTGCCGGCGTGCCGGTCGGGCAGGGTTGCGCCTGCGCGGGCACTGCACCCGCCGCAACGGCCGTTCCCGCCAGCGGTGCAGCCAGCAGCATCCTGAAGGCATCACGCCTTGTTGTATCCATCCCCATATCCCCTGTTTCCCGACTTTCCCTTTATGGTAGCGCTACCAATCTACGGCTCGGCAGGGGTCGGATCAAGCATAAAGCTGCTGTTTCGGGGGTTATCCTATGGCCGGATCGGCAACAAAGTCATAGACATCTTCGAACAGGGGGCGTTCAAAAATGCCAACCCGGGCGATATAGCCGGGTTTGTAGAAAAAGGGCGCCAAGGTTTCGATCACCCGTTCGGTACCGTCCGGAAACCGCACGGTGATATGGCGGGCGCCAATGCCGTCCGGTGCGTCTTCAAGCGCCAGCACTGTCACCTCGACAACACGCGCGGGTTTGTCGGGCACGCGCTGCACATACCAGAGTACCACCATGCAGATAACCAGGAAGGCCGCAGCGGCGCGTGTCACGATGCGGCGCCCTGCGTGACCATGGTGTCGCGCAGGCGGTAATAGCTGTTCAGGCCGTCGATGCCCCGATAGATGACACCCAGGATGGCACCGCGCACCAGAAGGCTGCGACCGATCATCAGGCCAAGGCCGGCGCCGGAAGTGCTGATCGTATCGCCGAAACTGTACAACAGCCACAGCACCCACAGGGACTGAAGGCCATAGAGGACCAGGGCCGCCACCAGCGCCCCGCGCCAGCGTTTCAGGCCCAGCACACCACAGCCTGCCATGGCCACCGCCATCAGCACCAGCGACGCCACGGATTCGGCCTCTGCCGCCACGAAGCCGATGGGTACATCCGTGCCGGCCATCAACAGCGCATTCAGCACAAACAGGCCCGAGACGATGAAACAGGCCATGATGGCATGGGTCGCCTTGTTGGCGGCTTCGTCCAGTTCGCTGGCCTTGGACCGCGGGCGCACCGGCATTGGTTGCGCCTCAAGGATAGGTTCATACGCTTTCGGCGCGGCCTTCTGGCCGGTCACCGATTCGATGGTCACTTTTTTCATGCTTTCCCCCTGATGGCCCCTAACCATACCCGGGCGCGGCCTACCCCTAAGCCCCATCCCCGAGCTGTGCGCGGGCCCACTGGGCCGCATCGCGCACGATGTCGCTGGTATCGTCGCACAAGCGGCGGGTCGCGGGCAAGTGCGCGGGGTCGCCCGAATTGCCGATGGCATAAAGCACGTTGCGCACAAACCGGTCGCGCCCGATACGCTTGATCGGGCTGCCGGAGAAGATTTCACGGAAACCCGCATCATCCAGCGCCACCAGGTCCGCGAGCGCCGGCGCGCCCAGTTCGGCGCGGGCATGGAAGGCGGCTTCGGCGGCGGTTTGCGCAAACTTGTTCCAGGGGCAGGCGGCCAGGCAGTCGTCGCAGCCATAGATGCGGTTGCCCATGGCCGTGCGGAATTCTTCGGGGATCGGCCCCTTGTGTTCGATGGTCAGGTAACTGATGCAGCGGCGCGCATCGATCTGGTACGGCGCAGGGAAGGCGTCGGTCGGGCAGGCATCAAGGCAGGCGCGGCAACTGCCGCACTGGTCCCGGTGCGGACTGTCGGGCACCAGTTCCATGTCTGTAAAAATGGCACCGAGGAACAGCCAGCTACCGAAGCTGGGCGACACCATGTTGGTATGTTTGCCCTGCCAGCCGAGCCCCGCCAGCGCCGCCAGCGGTTTTTCCGCCACGGGCGCCGTGTCGACAAACACCTTGAGCTGGCAACCCCATGTTTCGGCCATATGCCGACCCAGCGCCTTCAGGCGTTTCTTGACGATGTCATGATAGTCCTTGCCGCGCGCATAGACCGAGATATTGCCGCAATCCTTTTCTTCGAGAAGCAGGCGCGGATCTTCCTTGGGGCCGTAATTCACGCCCAGCATGATCGCGGTTTTGGCTTCCGGCCACAGGTTGACCGGGCTTTCCCTATGGTGCAGGCGTTCGGCCATCCAGCCCATGCTGCCGTGCCGGCCCTCGGCCACAAAAGCGCGCAGGCCTTCGACCACCTGGTCGGTCGTGACCGCGCGGGTGAAGCCGATCTGGTCGAACCCGATCTCCCTGGCCTTGACCACAAGCGCGGCGCGGATATCGCCGGGCGCGTCCATGATCAGAAATCCAGTTCCTGGTAATGTTTGGGAGGCGTGAGACCGGTGATGCGATCAAGAAGCAGCGGCCTTACAGACCGGCGGCATTTCACCCGCACATACCAGTCCTTCACCATGGGCCAGTGTTCCCAGGCGATATCGCCAAAATAGTCGACCACCGAAATATGGGCGGCGGCGGCCACATCGGCCATGGTGAATTGCGGCCCAGCCAGATAGTGCCGGCGTTCCACCAGATAGGTGATGTATTTCAGGTGCGTGCGCATATTGTGCGCGGCACAGCGAATCGCTTCCGAATCGGGTTCACCCATGCCGAGGAACCGTTTGTACAGCTTTTCCGCCACTGCATGGCGCGTGACCTCAGTACCCAGCTTGGTATGGAACCAGCCGGTCAGGCGGCGGATTTCATAGCGCTCGTCCGCGTCGCCGATCAGCATCGGCGGCTCGGGGATCACTTCCTCGAGATATTCGGCAATGGCCATCACGCCCGAATAGGCATGACCGTCGTCCATCACCAGCACCGGCACTTCGCCGGCGGGATTGAGCGCCAGGAAGGCCGGACGGCGTTCCCATTCCTTCTCGAGCCGCAAATCGAAATCGACGCGCTTCTCACCAAGAAGCACGCGCACGAAACGGGCTGAGGGGCTCAGCCAATGATGATAAAGGGTCGGCATGGCAGCCCCTTCTTAGCCCAAGAAAACCGGGCCGCCAATGACCAAACGAAGGCTTATGTGCGATTGCAGGACGGGCACGCATGCCCGCACCGCCGCTTAAGCGCCCCGATCAGGCGCTGAGGGCTTCTTCTTCGGCCTCATCCGCGATCGGATGGGCAAGCCTGCTGACCATTTCCTTGGGCACAACCTGCCAGAAGGCGCCTTTTTTGGCCTCCCAGTTCGACAGGATGGTGGCACCCCAGCGGGAATGGGTTTCGCGTACATGTTCTTCGATCAGGTCCTTCAGCACCTGTTCCCAATGCGCGCTTTGAAGCCGGCTGTAGAGCACGGTTTCGCCGTTCACATGTTCTTCGAACGTGGCTTCTTCATCCAAGACGAAGGCCATGCCGCCGGTCATGCCGGCGCCAAAGTTGTCGCCGACCGAGCCAAGGATGACCGCGTGACCGCCGGTCATATATTCGCAGCCGTTGGCACCGCAGCCTTCGATCACCACATCGGCGCCCGAGTTGCGGACCGCAAAACGTTCCCCGGCCTGGCCGGCTGCGAACAGTTTGCCCGCGGTCGCACCATACAGCACCGTGTTGCCGATGATGGTGTTTTCCCGCGCATTGAAGCTGGAGCGGTTGGACGGCCTGACCACGATGGTGCCGCCCGACAGGCCCTTGCCGACATAGTCGTTGGCGTCGCCCGCCACCTGCAACTTCAGGCCCTGCACCGCAAAGGCCCCCAGCGACTGGCCGGCCGAGCCCCTGAGACGCACGGTCACATGGCCCGGCTTCAGGCCGAACATGCCGAAGGTGCGCGTGATTTCGGACGAGAAGCGGGTGCCGATGGCGCGCAGGGTGTTCTGCACCGAATAGGTGAGCTGCATTTTCTCGCCTTTACTGAAGACCGCTTTTGCGTCCTCCAGCATCTGGGCATCCAGGGTATCCGGCACTTCGTTCCGGCCTTCAAGTGTGCAGATGGAACGGCGGTTGCGGCCACCGACCTGCACCAAGAGCGGGTTCAAATCGAGGTCGTCCAGGTGTTCAGCACCGCGGCTGACCTGATGCAGCATATCGGTGCGACCGATGATGTCATTGAGGTGCTTCACGCCCAGTTCGGCGAGGATTTCGCGGGTTTCCTCAGCGATGAAGCTGAACAGGTTGACCACTTTTTCCGCCGTACCGTCGAACTTGGCGCGCAAGGCTTCGTCCTGGGTGCACACGCCCACGGGGCAGGTGTTGGAATGGCACTGGCGTACCATGATGCAGCCCATGGCCACCAGGGACGCGGTGCCGACGCCATATTCCTCTGCCCCCAGCATGGCGGCGATCACGACATCGCGGCCGGTGCGGATGCCGCCGTCGGTGCGCAGCTTGACGCGGTGGCGAAGGCCGTTCAGCGACAGCACCTGGTTCACTTCAGCGAGGCCGATTTCCCACGGCGTGCCGGCATATTTGATGCTGGTTTGCGGGCTGGCACCCGTGCCGCCCGAATGACCGGACACCAGGATCACGTCGGCATGGGCCTTGGCAACACCGGCGGCGATGGTGCCGATGCCGGCACTGGACACCAGCTTAACGCACACTTTGGCGCGCGGGTTGATCTGCTTCAGGTCGTAGATCAGTTGCGCCAGATCCTCGATCGAATAGATGTCATGGTGCGGGGGCGGCGAAATCAGGGTCACACCGGGGGTGGAGTGACGAAGTTTCGCGATCATTTCCGTGACCTTGAAGCCCGGCAACTGGCCGCCTTCACCCGGTTTTGCACCCTGGGCGATCTTGATCTCCAGCTCTTCGCAGGCGTTCAGATATTCGGCGGTGACACCAAAACGACCGGAGGCCACCTGCTTGATCGGGCTGTTGGCATTGTCGCCATTTTCATACGGTCTGTAGCGCTTGCTGTCCTCGCCGCCCTCGCCCGACACCGATTTGGCGCCGATGCGGTTCATGGCGATGGCCAGGGTTTCATGCGCTTCGGGCGACAGGGCCCCCAGCGACATGCCGGGCGTGATGAAGCGTTTCCTGATCTGGGTGATGGATTCGACCTGTTCGAGAGGCACCACACGTGCCGGTTTCCGGAAATCCAGAAGGTCGCGCAGGTTGATGGGCGGCTGTTTGGAAATACCCTTCGAATAGGTCAGGTATTTGGCGTAATTGTCCTCGCCCACCGCGCTTTGCAACAGGTGGATCAACTGGCCGTCATGTGCATGCACTTCACCGCCGCGGCGGAAGCGGTACAGGCCGCCGATCGGCAGGGCCGGCTTGTCGCCGCCATAGGCCTTGGCATGCTGTTCCAGTATCTTTTTCTCGATACCCAACAGGCCGATGCCGGAGATTTTGGTCGGCATGCCCGGGAAAAATTCCGCGACCATCGAGCGTGACAGCCCAAGCGCCTCGAAATTGTTGCCGCCCCGGTAGGAGGAGATGACCGAGATACCCATCTTGGACAGGATCTTCAGAAGGCCCTGGTCGATGGCGTCGCAAGCCCGCACGATGGCGGTGTTTAGATCCATGTCGCCGAACAGGCCCTTCGCATGGCGTTCGATGATGCAGTCTTCGGCGATATAGGCATTGACCGTGGTGGCACCGGCGCCGATCAGCACCGCAAAATAATGCGGGTCCAGGCATTCGCTGGCGCGGATGTTCAGGCTGGTGAAGGTGCGGAGGCCCTGTTTGATCAGGTGCGTGTGCAGGCCGCCGGTTGCCAGGATCATCGGCACGGGCGCGCGACCGGGGCCGACATTTTCGTCGGTTACGAAGATATGGGCGCGGCCGGCGCGCACGGCATCTTCGGCCTCGCGCCGGATGCGGTCGATGGCATGGCGCAGCGCCCCCGGGCCTTCCTTCACATCAAAGGTGGCATCGATCACCTGGGCGGTGTCGCCAAAGTGGCTGAGCAATACCTTCCATTCGCGGTTCGAAATCACCGGGCTGTCCAGAACCAGGGCACCGGCCTGGGTGTGGCCACTGTCGAGCACGTTGGCGAAGTTGCCGAAGCGTGTCTTCAGGGTCATGACCCGGTATTCGCGCAAACTGTCGATCGGCGGGTTGGTGACCTGGCTGAAATTCTGCCGGAAATAATGGCTGAGGTTGCGGTACTGGCTCGACAGCACGGCAATCGGCGTATCGTCGCCCATCGAGCCGATGGCTTCCTTGGCCGTGGTCACCTGCGGGTGCAGGATCAGTTCCAGGTCCTCGTGGCTGAGGCCGGCCATCATCTGGCGGCGGCGCAGTTCCTCGCCGGTGAAGTTCGGTTCCTCGGGGCCGCGGAAGCCCGGCAGCTCGGTGATCGAGACAAGGTCCTTGACCCATTCCTCGAACGGCTGGGACGCGGCAAGCCGGTCCTTGATCTCCATATCATGGTAGAAGCGGCCTTCGGCAAGATCGAGTGCGATCATCTGGCCCGGCCCCAGGCGGCCTTTTTCGCGCACGTCTTCTTCTTCCACCGTGACCATGCCGGTCTCGGACCCCACGATCAGGTAACCGTCGTTGGTGACCGTGAAACGCATGGGGCGCAGGCCGTTGCGGTCAAGGCCGGCGACGACCCAGCGGCCGTCGGTTGCAGCAAGCGCAGCCGGGCCGTCCCACGGTTCCATCACCGAGTTGGTGTAGGCATACATGGACCGGTGGGCTTCCGGCATGCTGGCCTTGTTGGTCCAGGCTTCGGGCACCAGCATGGTTTTCACCATGGGCGCGGACCGGCCCGCGCGCACCATGACCTCGAACACGGCATCCAGCGCCGCGCTGTCGGACGCGCCATGCGGGATCACCGGCTTGATATCTTCCGAGCTTTCACCGAAGGCGATCGACGCCATACGGATCTGGTGGCTTTTCATCCAGTTCTGGTTGCCGCGAATGGTGTTGATTTCACCATTGTGGGCCAGCATGCGGAACGGCTGGGCCAGCCACCACTGCGGGAAGGTGTTGGTGCTGTAGCGCTGGTGATAGATCGCGAACGACGACACAAAACGCTTGTCCAGAAGGTCCGGATAGAAGGTGGACAATTGTTCGGCCAGGAACAGGCCCTTGTAGATGACCGACCGGCAGGACAGGGAACAGATATAGAATTCATTCACCTGCGCGGCGATGACGGCGCGTTCGACCCGGCGGCGGATCAGGTACAGTTCGCGCTCGAAGGTTTCTTCGTCCACGCCCTTCGAATTGGCGATCATGATCTGCTCGATTTCGGGGCGGGTGGCTTCGGCCTTTTCGCCGATCACATCGATATCGACCGGCACCTGTCGCCAGCCATAGATGGTATAGCCGAAATGCAGGATTTCGTTTTCAACGATGGTGCGGCAGGTTTCCTGGGCCGACAGGTCGATGCGCGGCAGGAACACCATGCCGACCGCCAGTTTGCCGTCCTTCAGCTCGTGCCCGGTGGCGCGCACATGTTCCTTGAAAAATTCCTGCGGGATTTCCACATGGATGCCCGCGCCGTCGCCGGTCTTGCCGTCGGCATCCACGGCACCGCGGTGCCAGATAGCCTTCAGGGCCTGGATGCCCATCAGCACCACCTTGCGGCTGGGTTTGCCGTCCATGGCGGCCACAAGGCCGACACCGCAGGCATCACGTTCATCAGCCGGGTCATACAGGCCCTGCGGGCCGGGGATATGGTCGTTGAAATAGCGCATGGTGTGTCCCCTATATACTCAGGCGGCCTGAACGGCTTCTTGCTGCAGGAAGCTGTGAATGGCGCTGGCGGCATCGCGGCCGTCGCGGATCGCCCACACAACAAGCGAAGCGCCGCGCACGATGTCGCCGGCGGCGAACACGCCCGGCAGGTTGGTCATCATAGTGGAATGGTCGACCGTCACCGTGCCCCAGCGCGTGACCCTGAGTTCAGGGGCGCCAAACAGGGCCGGCAGGTCTTCGGGTTCAAAACCGAGCGCGAGCACGGCCAGGTCACAATCGAGCGTGAAGCTCGACCCCGGCACGGGCTCAGGCGTCTGGCGCCCGGTCGCGTCGGGCGCACCCAGACGCATTTTATATGCGCGCACCCCTTCGACCTTGTCGGTGCCGACAAAAGCCTCGGGGCCCGCGAGCCAAACAAATTCAACGCCTTCTTCTTCGGCGTTCAGAACTTCACGCACGGAACCGGGCATGTTTTCCCGGTCGCGGCGGTACACACATTTGACCGACCTGGCGCCCTGGCGCACGGCGGTGCGCACACAGTCCATCGCGGTATCGCCACCGCCGATCACAACCACATTCTTGCCCTTGGCATCCAGGGCACCACTTTCGAACTCGGGCACCGTGTCACCGAGGCCCTTGCGGTTGGACGCGATCAGGTAATCGAGCGCCTCGCGGATGTTTTTCATGCCGACACCCGGCACCTTCAGGCCGCGCGCGCGGTACACACCGGTCGCGATCAACAGCGCATCGTGTTTTTCCCTGAGCTCGCCCAGTTCGGCTTCGCGCCCGACTTCAAAATCCAGATGGAAGGTGATGCCGGACTGTTCGAGCCGCCCCGTGCGGCGCCCGACCACATCCTTTTCAAGCTTGAAACCGGGGATGCCGTAAATCAGCAAGCCGCCGGCGCGGTCGTGCCGGTCATAGACATGCACCTGATAGCCCTGCTTGCGCAGTTCTTCGGCGGCGGCAAGGCCCGCGGGGCCGGCACCGATGATGCCGATGGACTGTTCCAGTTCCCGGGGCGGGGTGATCGGCTTGATCCAGCCGTTTTCCCAGGCGGTGTCCGCGATATATTTCTCAACACTGCCGATGGTGACCGAATCGAAATCCTTCTCGATCACGCAGTTGCCTTCACACAGGCGGTCCTGCGGGCAGATGCGGCCGCAGATTTCCGGCATGTTGTTGGTGGACGCCGCCATTTCATACGCGTCTTCCAGCCGGTCTTCGGCGGTCAGGCGCAGCCAGTCGGGGATATTGTTCCCAAGCGGGCAATGGATATGACAGAAAGGCACACCGCACTGCGAACAGCGGCTGGCCTGTTCCTTGGCGCCCTTGGTGTCGAACTCTGCATACACCTCCTCGAAATCCTTCAGGCGTTCGGCGGCGGCACGCTTGGCCGGCATGCGCTGCTCGATCGAGACGAATTTCAAAAGATCATCAGCCATCTTCTACTACCCTTTCGGAACCGCCTGACCGGTCCTTATTGTGGCACTAACAGAGGCTGCGGCGGTCCCATCCCGGGGTCGTCGGCAAAGCCTCTGTGCATCCAAGTAATTTTCGTAACTTTGGTTACCTTTAAACGCACTATAAATTCAAAAAGCGGTAATTTCACGCAAAAAATATATTATAGGTCATAAATACTGACTTATTTTTCGTAAGTGCCCTTTTTATAACGATTCTCCCGGGCGAAATCACGTCATTTTTGGTACCGTTATGGTACTATATCAATCCTCGCTCGCCGAATCAGGGCCTGCTATACAGAAAGCCGACAAAAAACCGGGGTCCGGAAGCGGGATCAAAACGGGGGAGAAGGGGGTCACCATGTCGGCGTTGCATCTATTCGTTCTGGCCATTGTGCAGGGCATTACCGAGTTCCTGCCCATCAGCTCGTCCGGCCACCTGATCCTGGTGCCGATCCTGACCGGCTGGCCCGACCAGGGCCTGTTCATGGATGTGTCGGTGCATGTGGGTACGCTTGCGGCCGTGCTCCTGTATTTCCGGGAAGACACCAAGGGCCTGACCCTCGCCGGCCTGGGCGCCATCGGCATCGCACCGGCGCGGCGCGCGGTCGAAGGCACGCTTTATGGCAAACTGTTCTGGGCCCTGATCATCGCCACCATTCCGGTCGTCATCCTGGGCGGGGTGCTGACCGTGACCGGCATCGAGGAAGCCATGCGCACCGCCAGTGTGATCGCCGGCACCTCGATCGTGTTCGGGCTGCTGCTGTATGTCGCCGACCGCATGGGCACGACCGAAAAGCTTCTGGACCGCATGGCGGTCAAGCCGGCGCTGATCATCGGCCTCGCGCAGGTGCTGGCGCTGATCCCGGGCACCAGCCGCGCCGGCATCACCATGACCGCCGCGCGTTACCTGGGTTTCAACCGGCAGGAAGCCGCGCGTTTTTCCATGCTGCTGTCGATCCCGACCATCCTGGCCGCCGGTGTGCTGGGCGGGCTTGAGCTTGCACAAAATGCCGACGCCTTCGTGTGGCGGCAGGCTTTCTTCGGCGCGCTGCTGTCGTGCCTCGCGGCGCTGGCCGCCATCCATTTCCTGATGCGCTGGCTGGCGCACGCCAGCATGACCATTTTTGTGGTCTACCGTGTCGCGCTCGGCCTCGCGCTGTTCGGCCTGATCTATACGGGCGCGATCTAGGTTCTGGACTCATAATTTCTGATCCAGAGTCTTGTGGAAGCGAGGGCGACGGCGGCGAGGAAGTTTGACGCCAGCTTGTCGAAACGG